>NZ_JBZDPU010000005.1:0-430244 GCF_058270075.1 Mycobacterium shunyiense
CTTGAGCTTCAATCGAAAACACCGCTGAACAGCAGAAAAGCGCCCACTAGAACACTAGGAGCGCCACACTAGTTCGATTGACCGACAAGAATTCGCTGTTTGGGACCGATGTGGCCAAAGTGGCCAAAGTTTTTTGAGCCGGCCCGCCGGCGGCCCCGAGCCTGCCCAAACGACGTTTCGATCATCGCGATTTGTAAATTCTCCGCACGGCCGAGGTGGCGCAATGAGAGCCGCGACGGCAGTTTCGCCAGGTA
Source organism: Mycobacterium shunyiense (assembly GCF_058270075.1). Lineage (NCBI taxonomy): Bacteria > Bacillati > Actinomycetota > Actinomycetes > Mycobacteriales > Mycobacteriaceae > Mycobacterium > Mycobacterium shunyiense. The sequence continues at coordinate 255 of NZ_JBZDPU010000005.1, forward strand.
CCGAACGTCGGCAAGCGGCGCAATCAGTTAACCTGCGTAAACGGCAGATTCGCCGCACTGCGACACCCTGAAATCGCCGCTTACCGTGAGTGCGTGTCGTCGCAGCCCGAAGCCCATCCCATATCGCTGCCGAGTCGTCGTGCGCGTGCTGATCAAGCCCGCCAGGTGGCCGACGTTCTGCGCCACCAGATCTACGAAGGCACCTACGACCGGGCGCTGCCGTCCGAGGCGGACTTGGCTGCCGAGTTCTTCGTTTCCCGCAACACCATCCGTGAAGCCCTGGCCGTCCTCAAGAACGAAGGTCTGATCGACCGCGGCACCAAGGTCGGCACGCACGTGGCGGCCAGAAAATACGACCACGGCCTCGACGCGTTGGTGGGGCTGAAGGAAACGTTCAAGGACTACGGCGACGTCCGCAACGAAGTGAGGGCCGTTCAGCGGCTGTCGGCCCCGCCTGCGGTGGCCCGCAAGCTGGCGCTCGAGCCCGGTGCGCAGGTCGTGTTCATCGAGCGCCTGCGCTACCTCGCCGATCTGCCGGTGTCGCTGGATCTGACCTACCTGGCTCCTGAGATCGGTGAGCAGGTGATCGACCATCCGCTGGAGAGCAACGACATCTTCGCGCTCATCGAACGGGTCAGCAGGCGCCGGCTGGGCGGGGCAAGCCTTGCCCTGGAAGCGGTTTCGGCTGACGCGCACACGGCCGCGATGTTGCAGGTGCCCGCCGGATCAGCCCTGTTGATGTCGGAACGGCTGACCAGTCTGGATGACGGCACGCCCGTCGACCTGGAGTACATCAGGATGCGTGGTGACCGAATCACCATGCGAGGCAACCTTGTTAGGAGAGACGCATGACACTGGTCAATCAGCGAGCCGATGTCCCGGTGACCATCGACGAATCCCTGTGTATCGAGGGCTGCACACTGTGCGTCGACGTGTGTCCGCTGGATTCGCTGGCCATCAATCCCGAGAACGGTAAGGCCTTCATGCACGTCGACGAGTGCTGGTATTGCGGGCCCTGCGCGGCTCGCTGTCCCACCGGCGCCGTCACCGTCAACATGCCCTATCTCATCCGCTAGAGGACCCGATGTGAAAACAGCCCTGATCGCCCTCACCGCCGGTCTCACGCTCGCGACCGCTGGTTGCTCCCTGGACTCGGCGACGAAATCGGCCGATACCGTCGACGTCGTCGTCGGCTACCAGTCCAAGACCATCAACACGGTGACCGCCGGAACGTTGTTGCGCGCCCAGGGATACCTGGAGCGCCGCTTGGCCGACATCACCACCCGCACCGGCACCAAGTACAACGTGACGTGGCAGGACTACGACACCGGAGCGCCGATCACCGCGCAGATGGTCGCCGAGAAGATCGACATCGGGTCCATGGGTGACTACCCGATGCTCATCAACGGGTCCAAGACGCAGGCCAACGAACGCGCCAAGACCGAGATCGTCTCGGTCACCGGGTACAACCCGAAGGGTGCGCTGAACATGGTTGTGGTGGCGCCGGATTCACCGGCAAAGTCGTTGACCGATCTGGCCGGCAAGAAGGTCTCGGCCAGCGTCGGATCCGCCGGCCACGGCATGTTGGTGCAGGCGCTCGGCAAGGCCGGCGTCGACGCCAAGACCGGTGTGGAGGTGCTCAACCAGCAGCCGCAGGTCGGCGCCTCCTCGCTGGAATCGGGTCAGGTTCAGGCACTCTCACAGTTCGTCGCCTGGCCCGGGCTGTTGGTCCAACAGGGCAAGGCCAAACTGCTCTACGACGGAGCCGAGTTGAACTACCCGACCCTGCACGGAGTGGTGGTGCGCCGGGCGTACGCGGCCGACCATCCCGAAGTGCTCGACGCGTTCCTGCAGGCACAACTGGATGCCACAGACTTCCTCAACACCAAGCCGTTGGAGGCGGCCCGCCTCGTGGCCGAGGGCAGTGGGCTGCCGCAGGAGGTCGTCTACCTGTACAACGGGCCGGGCGGAACCTCGTTCGACACCACACTCAAGCCGTCGCTGGTCGACGCACTCAAAGGCGATGTGCCCTACCTGAAGTCGATCGACAACTTCGCCGACCTCGACGTGACCGGTTTCGTGCAGGATGCACCGTTGCGGGCGGCGTTCGCGACGCGTGGTCAGGACTACGACAAGGCGCTGGGGTCGAACGTCAACCCCTCGGCGTTGAGCGGCACCGACCCGGTGTGCCACACCGCTGTCGACAATCCCGCCACCGCAGGCGAACTGTGGCTCGACGGGTCTGATGCCACCACCGCGGCCGCGACGCCGGTCTGCCTGCTCAAGGCGATTCGGCAGGCAGAGGGTGAGGGCAAGAAAGTCCGCGCCGCCTACATCTCTGACGCCGAACTCGGTACGCGATGGTTCGCCGACAAGGCGGTGTGGGTGCGCCTGCCGGAGTCGGGCGCCGAAGGATACCTGCCGTTCGGTACCCAGGCAGGCGCCGAACGTTATACCGCAGCGCATCCCGGCACGGCCATCGTCGATTACCGGCAAGCGTTGGTAGGTGCGGTGTGACCACCACCGATGCCGCTCCGGCCGCGGTCAGCGACCCGCCGGCCGCGCCGGAAGCCCGAAGCGCCCGCCGCACGCCCTCAGTCTGGCGGCATCGCCTGATCCGCCTGACGTCGGTGGTGAGCGCCATCGTGCTGTGGCAGCTGTTGACGGCCAACGACGTGCGGTTCGGGCTACGGTTCGACACGCTGCCCACGGTCACCGAAATCACCGCCGCCCTGGTGAACCGGTTCGGCACTCCGGAGTACTGGCTGGACCTCGGCCAGTCGCTGATCCGGATCCTCACCGGATTCGGAATCGCCGCGGTGGTCGGGGTGATCACCGGAATCCTGCTGGGGCGCACTGCCTTGTTCGCCGACATCTTCGGTCCGCTCACGGAACTGGCCCGGCCGATCCCGGCGATCGCCATTGTGCCCGTGGCCATCCTGTTGTTTCCCAGCGACGAGGCGGGGATCGTCTTCATCACGTTCCTCGCGGCCTACTTCCCGATCATGGTCAGCGTCCGGCATGCGGTGCGTGCGCTTCCGACCATCTGGGAGGACTCGGTCCGCACGCTGGGGGGTGGTCGGCTCGATGTCCTCCGCCAGGTGGTGCTGCCCGGCATCCTGCCGGGACTGTTCGGCGGGCTCTCGGTCGGCATGGGCGTGGCCTGGATCTGTGTGATCTCGGCCGAGATGATCTCGGGCCGCCTGGGTGTGGGCTACCGCACCTGGCAGGCCTACACGGTGCTGAACTACCCCGACGTTTTCGTCGGCATCATCACGATCGGTGTGCTCGGCTTCCTGACCGCTGCCGCGGTCGAGCTGATCGGCCGTCGGGCCACCCGTTGGCTGCCACGCGGTGAGGAGAGCGTGCGATGACCACAACCCTTGCCGGCACGGGACTGCAGCTGGAGCTCGACGGAATCACGTTGTCCTACACGGGTTCCCCGGTAATCGAGAATCTGAGCCTCACGGTAAAGCCCGGCGAGATCCTGGTGCTGACCGGCCCCTCGGGATGCGGTAAGTCCACGGTGCTGCGTGCGCTCACCGGGCTGCTGCGGCCCGACGGCGGCCGGGTGCTGGCCGACGGCGAACCGGTCACCACCACCTCCCGTGACCGCGGCATGGTGTTCCAGGACAGCGCCCTGCTGCCGTGGCGCACGGTGCGGTCGAACATCGAACTCGCCTTGCAGTTGCGGGGTGAGCCGAAAGCCGGCCGTCGTGAGCGGGCCGATCGCTGGATCGCCGAAGTCGGCCTGTCCGGGTTCGCCGATTTCCTGCCGAAGAACCTCTCCGGCGGAATGCGGCAGCGGGTCCAGCTCGCCCGAGGCCTGGCGGGCGCACCCCGCGCGGTGATGATGGACGAGCCATTTGCCGCGCTGGACACCCAGACCCGGGCAGCCATGCAGCGGTTGCTGATCGACACCTGGAAAGCGCACCCGACGACGATCGTGTTCGTCACTCACGACGTCGACGAGGCACTGATCCTCGGTGACCGGGTCGCTGTGCTCGGTCGTGCCGGGCAGCCGTTGCGCGCCCTCATCGAGGTGGGCCAGCCCCGAACCGACCATCCCGAACGATCCGCGCTACGCGCCGAGATCATTGCCGCCTTGGAGCAACCTTGACCGAATTGACCGAGATTCCCGACGTCGAAAACGCGATCCGGATCGACTGCGATGTACTGGTGATCGGCGGGGGCACCGCCGGCACCATGGCTGCTTTGACCGCGGCCGAGAACGGTGCCCAGGTGCTGCTGCTAGAGAAGGCGCACGTGCGGCACTCGGGTGCATTGGCCATGGGGATGGACGGCGTGAACAACGCCGTCATCCCCGGCAAGGCCGAGCCCGAGGACTATGTCGCCGAGATCACCCGGGCCAACGACGGAATCGTCAACCAGCGCACCGTATATCAGACCGCGACCCGCGGATTTGCCATGGTGCAGCGGCTTGAGCGGTACGGCGTCAAGTTCGAGAAGGACGAGCACGGCGAGTACGCCGTACGCCGCGTGCACCGATCCGGCTCCTATGTGCTGCCGATGCCCGAGGGCAAGGACGTCAAGAAGGCTCTGTACCGGGTGCTGCGACAACGGTCGATGCGGGAGAAGATCCGCATCGAGAACCGGTTCATGCCGGTGCGCGTGCTCACTGACGGGGGGAGAGCGGTCGGCGCAGTCGCATTCAACACCCGCACAGGCGAATTCGTCACCGTCGCGGCCAAGGCTGTGATTCTGTCCACCGGAGCGTGCGGCCGTCTCGGACTGCCGGCCTCGGGATATCTGTACGGCACCTACGAGAATCCGACCAATGCCGGTGACGGATACGCGATGGCCTACCATGCCGGCGCCGAACTCTCGGGAATCGAGTGCTTCCAGGTCAATCCACTGATCAAGGACTACAACGGCCCGGCCTGCGCCTATGTGGCCAACCCGTTCGGCGGCTATCAGGTCAATGCGCTGGGGGAGCGCTTCGTCGACTCCGACTACTGGTCGGGCCAGATGATGGCCGAGGTGAAAGAGGAGATCGAATCGGCCCGTGGCCCGATCTACCTCAAGGTCAGCCATCTGCCCGACGAGACGCTGACCACGCTGGAGAACATCCTGCACACTACCGAACGGCCCACCCGCGGAACGTTCCACGCCAACCGCGGGCATGACTACCGCACCCACGACATCGAGATGCACATCTCCGAGATCGGTTTGTGCTCTGGCCATTCCGCCTCGGGTGTATGGGTGGACGAGCATGCGCGCACTACCGTCCCCGGCCTGTACGCTGCCGGCGACCTGGCGTGCGTGCCGCACAACTACATGATCGGCGCCTTCGTCTACGGCGACCTCGCCGGCGAGCACGCGGCCTCGACACTCTCGGAAGTGGCGGCGCCGGAGCAGCTTCCAGCCGATCAGGTGGCCGAGGCTCACGAGCTCATCTACCGTCCGCTGCGGCACCCGGACGGTCCGCCGCAGCCGCAGGTCGAGTTCAAGCTGCGCCGGTTCGTCAACGACTATGTGGCGCCGCCGAAGACCGCCACCAAGCTCTCGATCGCGGTGCAGACATTCGAGCGGATGGAGGCCGAGGTCGAGGGGATCGGAGCCCGCACGCCGCACGAGTTGATGCGTGCTGCTGAGGTGTCCTTCATCCGCGACTGCGCGGAGATGGCGGCGCGTTCGTCATTGACCCGGACCGAATCGCGTTGGGGTCTCTACCACGAGCGGGCAGATCTGCCCCAGCGGGACGACCAGCAGTGGCGTTACCACCTGAACCTCTACAAGGGCGACGACGGCACCATGCAGTTCGTGAAGCGGCCGGTGGCACCGTATTTCGTCGCGGTTCCCGAATTGGACCATCTGACCTCGCAGGACCCGGTGACGACGGTCGAGCAGCCGCACCTGCACGGCGGCCGGGCCCCGGCTGTCGAACGGTCCCGCGTCCGGACCACCGACTCCGGGCAGCCACCGTCGCCACGGATCGCCGCGGTGCTGGCCTTGGAGGAGCCCACGCTGGAGGAACTGAGCAGCTACCTGACCGACGCGGACGCCGGTGTGCGCCGTACCGCGGTCGCCACTCTCGTCGAGTATCTGCCCGACGGGTACCAGCCCGTGTTGGTGGCCGCGCTGGCAGACGATGACGCCGGGGTGCGGCGCGAGACCGCCGACGCGGTCCGTGAACTCGTCGAGGTCCTGCCGGATCCGGGCGCTTTCGCCGATCGACTGGAGTCCGCGGACCCGGTGGTCCGTGCCGTGACGGTTTACCTGCTGAGTTCCCGGCGCGTCGGTGGCGCCGAGGCGTACCGGCTCGCGTTGACCGACATCGATCACCGGGTTCGGATCGAAGCGGTGCGCGCCCTGGTGTCGGTCGACGACCACACCGGCGTCGCGGGAGCCACGACCGACGAGAACCGGGAGGTGCGCATCGCCGCGGTGGGCGGCCTGGCGACCCTGCGGGCCGGTGCCGATGCGGTGCGGGTGGCACTCGACGACCCGGATCCGCTCGTCCGGGCAGCCGCCCTGGCCTCCCTCGGTGCGGTCGGCTGCACCGGTGACGACGTGGTCAGCGTCGAGAAGGCCTTCACCGAGTCGGCCTGGCAGATCCGTCAGGGCGCGGCCCGGGCGCTGGCCGGGGCCTTGCCGGAGTTGGCACTACCCACCCTGTCGCGGGCGCTCGAGGATCAGCACCTCGATGTCCGCAAGGCCGCGGTGCTGAGCCTGAGCCGGTGGGCGGATTCGGAGGGGGCGCGTCAGGCGCTGACCGTCGCGTTGGAGGACAGCGACGCCGATGTGCGGGCGTACGCGCGTCAAGCGCTGGCTGGTTGAGCGGCCCGCCGCTGTCGCTGCTTGAGCGGCCCGCCGCTGTGGCTGGTTGAGCGGCGCCTTGCCGGAACGGCAAGACGCGTGCCATCGGGCGCGGCCGTGCAGATACTGGGCAGGGTGGATACCAGCGAGCGCCGCAGGCACGACAGTCCGCCGCCGCGGACGGGCAACAGCGAATCCGAGGTATTGCGGGGGTTTCTCGACTATCTGCGGGCGTCGATCGCTGCGAAGGTCGACGGCGCGCCGGAACCGATGGCGCGTACATCGGCGGTGCCGTCGGGGACCACGCTGCTCGGCCTCCTGAAGCATCTGACCTATGTCGAACGGTGGGTTTTTCTCGGGGACGACGTCACCGACTGGCAGGCGACGTTCTCCGTCGAACGGTCGGACCGCGCCGCCGACATCGTCGGCCGGTACCGGGAAGCCGTCGCGCGCGCCAACGAGGTACTCGACGAGTGCACCGATCTTGCGGCACCCGTTCTGCGATCCCGGCCGGGGCGCCCCGCGGCCAGCGCCCGATGGGCCCTGGCTCACATGATCGAAGAGACCGGCCGCCATGCCGGTCACGCCGACATCCTGCGCGAACTGATCGACGGCACCACCGGTCGATAACCCCGCGGGGGTCGCACCGCATCGCTGGCGGCATCGAAGTTCGTCGTTACCCGTGCTAACGACCGGACCTCCGCCTAATCTCGATGCGTGCGACTCGCCTGGCCGCTGACAGGGCGGTTGGAGGAGAGCCGGCTGATCGATGCCGCGCTGGCCTCCACCGAACTGTCCGGGATCGTGATCTATGGAAGCGCAGGGGTTGGCAAGAGCCGTATCGCCCGAGAAGCGCTCGCGGCAGCAGACACCGACGGTCACGAAACGCGCTGGACAGTGGGAACATCGGCCGCTCAAGGGTTGCCGCTGGGAACCTTCGCACGGTGGGTCGGCACCTCGGACGCCGACAGTGTGGCACTCGTCGGCCGCGTGATCGACGGCCTGACCGGAACCTCCGACGGCCGGCCCGTACTCGTGTGCGTCGACGATGCACACCTGCTCGACGGGTTGTCGGGCTTCGTCCTGCAGCAGATCGTCCAGCGCGGCGCCGCCAAGCTCCTGTTGACCGTTCGCACGGGTGCACCGGTACCTGCCGAGGTGCTGACTGCGTGTGACCGCGGCCGGTTCGAGCGGTTGGACCTGCAGCCGTTGTCCCGAGACGAGTCGACGCGGCTGTTGACCGCCGCGCTCGACGGCCCGCCGGACGAGGACGCAGCGGCACGGCTGTGGCGGCTGACCCGGGGCAACGTGCTGTACCTGCGAAACATCGTCGAGCAGGAAGTCGCGCAGGGACGTCTCGCGTATCGGCAGGGCTACTGGCGGTGGACCGGCGATCCGGTGATCCCGCCGAGCCTGGTCGAATTGATCGAGACGCGGATCGGTGCACTGCCACCGGCGGTGAGTGAGGTGGTCGACGTACTGGCGGTGGCCGAGCCGATCCAGCTGCATCGGTTGGCGGCAATCACCGATGCCGATGCGGTCGCGACGGCCGAGGCTCGTGGACTGATCACGATCGATCCCACCGACCGTGAGGTCCGCGTGGCGCACCCGTTGTACGCCGAGGTGCGGCGCAACCGGGTGCCGGGTTCTCGGCTGCGCCGCCTGCGAGGGCTGGTGGCCACCGCGCTCGGCGACCGGGACGACCGCGACTCCATGCGGGTGGTGGTGCGGCGAGCCGCACTGATGCTCGATTCGGATCTCGCGCCCGACCCCGAGTTGCTGACTCGGGCCGCGCAGGGCGCGGTGTGGTTGTCCGATCTGGCACTGGCCGACCGGCTGGCTCATGGGGCAATCTCCGCCGGAGCCGGCGTGGAGGCGAATTTCATTCGCGCCCATGCCTTGTCGTGGCTCAGCCGGGGCGAGGAGTCGGACGCGATTCTCGATGCGATCGGGGCCGCCGAGCTCGACGACGACGGCCGCGCCCGGCTGGCCTTCCTACGTGCGTCAAACCTGCTGTGGTCACTGGCCGATCCGGAGGGCGCCAAGCGGCACGTCGACGATGCGGCGGCGGACATTCCGGCTGCTGCCCGGGCCGGCATCGACGCGTTCTACACGGTGTACTGGGCTGCCATCGGATGTCCAGCGCGAGCCGCGACAGCATCCAGCGGCCTGGACCTCGATGCGCTGCCCGCCATCGTGGGTGCGGTCACGGCGTGGGCCGTGACCGTCTCGTGTGGCGACGCAGGGCGTGCCGACGATGCGGTCGCCGCCGCCCGGGCCGGCTACCGCATCACCGAGCGTTCATTCGATGCCGCGCACATGAGATTCGTCATCGCCGACGCGCACATCGGTGCGCTGCTACTGGCCGGGCGGATCGGTGAGGCGCGTGAGGAAGCCGAGCAACTGAGCCGTCAGGCCGCCGAACTGCCCGGGGCAGCGCAGCTGTTCGGCGTCGCGCTGACGGGTCGCGCCGCGGCGGGGGCCGGGCAGCTCGGCGCCGCGGCTGAACTGCTGGATCCGGTGGTCGAGACGATGCGGGCCGCGGGGGAGACCAACGGATTCGGCTATCGCTTTCAACTGCCCAGGGCCACTGCTCTGGCCATCGGTGGTCTGTCGGGCGACTCCACGGTGGTCGAACTCGACGAGTGTCGGCATCCCAGTTGGCATTACCTCGCCTACGAGCATGCCCTGGTCCGGGCCTGGGTCGCTGCGACTCAGGGGGCGGTGTCGGAGGCCGTGGAGATCGTGCTCGATGCGGCAGATACCGCAGGGGACAACGGGCAACTGGCGGCCGAGGTGTTGTGCCTGCAGACCGCGGCGCAGTTCGGCGACCATTCGCGCTCCCGACGGCTCGACGAGTTGACCGGTCTGGTCGAGGGGCCACGGGTCGGTGCCGCCGCCTCGCTGTGCCGGGCCCTCGCCCATGACGACGGCGACGGGTTGGCAAAGGCGTCAACAGAATTCGAGGCATTCGGCGACCTGGTCGCGGCGGCCGATGCGGCCGGTCGCGCGGCGGTGGCATATCGACGCAAGGACATGCGGGGGTCCGCCCTGGCAGCGGCGGCGCGCGCGACGGCACTGGCCGACGCATGCGGTGGTGCGGCCACGCCGGCGTTGCTCGCCGTCGCGGAACGTCTGCCCTTGACCGGCCGGGAACGTGAGATCGCGATGCTGATCGGTGCCGGGTTGTCCAGTCGTGCGATCGCCGACCGGCTACGCCTCTCGATCCGCACCGTAGAGGGGCACATCTACCGTGCGATGGCAAAAACCGGTGTATCCACCAGAGCCGAGCTGATCGCGCTGCTACCGCGGAGGCATCGCGACTGATTCGGGTACCGCGGTACTCACACCGGTTCAGTGGAACCGTCGCATCCTGGATCGATGGCCGACGAGGGGGACTTGCAGGAACGGGCGTTGCGGCAACTTCCGTTGCCGTACTCGCTGGCATTGCGGCTCCGCGACGCCGGAGTGGCACGTGAACTGGTGTGCGAGTACCTCAGCGTCGAGGACTCCGCGCTCGACGGCATCTACCGGATCGCCGAGGCCAAGCTGGCCGCGGCGGTGGCCAGGGTGGGAGCGTAGCGCGGCCTTAGTCAGTGGCTGCAAATTCCGTCAATGGACCTGCCTGCCCCAGCGGATTGATCAGAAGAGCTGCGTAGCCGACGGCATCAGCGTGCGAGTCGCGGATGTGCAGTTCGGTTGACATGAACGCCCAACCGTCGACTCCGCTGGGCGTTGGTGGGAGCACAGTGAGGTCGGCGTCGCCCGGGGTGAGCCAGTGACGTTCGCCGTCTGCTGTGTTCCGCCACAGGGCGAGGCGCCAAGGCGCGATCTGTTGGGCATGCTGAGTCGGCAACCCGGTGAAGGTCACTTCGAGACCGCCCCCGGCGGCGTCGCGCTGCACTGTCGCATGCAGGGCCGGCGTAGGTGCGGTGACCATGGCAGATACCGGCGCGCTGGGGGCGCTCCACTCGCACGGGTGAGCGTCGATTAGGCCGCCGGTGTTCGCGATCGGCGATGGCAGTGGCGCCGCGCCGGGCCGGGTTGAGACCTCTGCCGGGTAGCGCACCTGCGCGGTGACCGCGATGGTGACGAATGCGGGTAGAGCGGCGAGCTTTTCGGGGGCAATATCTGCCCGGTAGGTGTCGGGTGAACCGTCGACGGGGACAAGGGCGCCTTCGTCGACCTCCGTGCCGTAGAGGTAGGAGGTGGACGCGGCCGCCGCGCAGCTCACCCGGTACTGCGGTGGGGACTGGCTCCCGAGGCGCGCGATCACCGTGCCGTTGATGCCGTACGCCTGGACCTGCACGCTCAGTCCACCGTCTTTGGTGTCGATGTGCACTACCGGCGATGGCGGCTGATCGCTGCCGGGTACGGCCACCGCTGTGAGTCCGCAGCCATCGAACGACGCCTCCACCTGCGCATGGGTGAGCGGCACCACCCGGACGAACTGCAGTGTTTGCACGGAACCGGGGATGCTGTGGGCGAATCGGACTGTTCCGCCTGCGGATAGGGGCACGGGGGTGAGCAGAGTGAACGATTCGCGCTTCATCGGTTCGTGCTGGTGGTCGTAGAGTGCTGCGGCCCGGGTGGCTCGGTTGGCGGATTCGGGGAAGACGTCGAGTTGTGCGGTGACGACCTGTTCGTCGGCGAGGTAGACGTTGTAGGCGGCGTGGCCTGGCTCGGTCGGCCACGACAAGTCGATTTGCGCGCGGCCCACCGGATCCCGTCGTGACGACCACAGGATATGCGGGGCGGTGCTCAGTGGTCGTGGCCGGCGCGGATCGACAACGCGCACACGCGCCGTGGCTGAACGGCTGTCGGCGGTATTGGGGTTGAAAGTCGCGGTGACGACCTGGTCGGCGATCTCGCCGGTCTGTGTTTGCGCGGCAGGGAAACTCACCTTCACCCGGTCGCCCGGGAACGGGGCGTTCACGATGTGACCATCGACGCTTATCTGGGTGATCGGCGCAGTGCCGGGACCTAGCGCGTCCGGTGGCGGCACATCGACCTCGACGGTGATGGTTCCCGGTGAGAGTGCGCCTGGGGGCGCGTCTCGCAGGTCATAGTCGGCGAAGTAGTGCGCTTCAGGACGCGGTGCGGGCAGCGGTGGCCGCGGTGGCGGTGTCGCGTGAAGCGTCCCGGGTTGGCCCCATCGGCCGAACTCGTCACCTTCGGCGACCTGCCAGCTCACCGCGCCGACGTCGGCGGGCACGCTCGAATCGACCAATGTGCCTTGGCATCCGGTGGGTAGGTCGCGGCGGCCGGGCAGCAGGGTGAGCGCCCGCGGGGTTCCGTCGACGTCGATGAACGCGTGCTGCGAGTGGATCGCGCCACTGTCTGAACGGGTGAAGGCGACTGGTCCGGCAGGCGGCGGCCCGAGGATGGCGATGTCCTGACGGTAGGTGTTGGCCGCGGTCCACTGGGCGGGGCCGTCGGCAGCCAAGGCCAGTGGCGCAGGGGGATCGGGGAGGGCGCCGATGACCGCCGGCGTGACCAGCACGAGTTGCTGCAGGCCCAGCGAGGCGAGCAGCGGTTGGTCGACCGGGGCGCCGGCCGGCAGCCATGAGTTCATCGCCTGGGCGTCTGGGCCTGCAGACTTCATCGCCGCGACGAGGTGGGCGACGGTGGTGTTCGGAGTGCCTGCAGCGACCGTCGCGGCAGGGTCGGCTGCCCACACCCCGACGGCGATCCACGCGACCGGCACGGAGTCGTCGCCGACGTCCGCCTGCACCGGGCAGGACAGTCCGAGCCAGCGTGCGATGCCCGGATCGGTGGCGGCGGTGATCAGGGTCTGGATGGTGTCGAGTTCGGTGGTGGCCTGTTGCGCGTGGCTGGGGATGGAAAGCGGCGTGCGGTGCCTACCGGGATAGGAGCCAGGATCGGAGTACGCCTGCTGCAGGAGCGATCGCACTGAAGTGGTGCCCATGTCGGTGATGAGCCTGTCCACTCGCGCTGCTTCGTCATCGGCGTCGGTGTCGCGGTCGGTGGGTAGCTCGGCCGGCCCGGTGTGCCGCGGGGCACCGGCGGCGGCCCGGTCGATGCCTGCGCTGGAATCGACCACTGGGTCGGCCCACGGCGACACGTTGTCGAGCGGCAGGAGAAATTGGACCTTGTCGGCCGCCGGATCGACGTACTCGCGGTTGATCAGGCTTGCATCAAGGCCGACCACATTGCGTGCTATCCCGTCACCGACGAGGCGAATACGGCGGATGCGGGAAGCCGCCAGGGCGAACGGAGCTCGGCTGCGCGACAGCAGTATTCGTTCCTGATTGCCTCCAGCGCGACCGATCACCGAGATTTGCACTGGGCTGAATTCTTCGATGTCGAGCCGAATCCAGCTGATCCATGGATCCTTGTTGCCCTCTTCGTCGGGGCCGAGAATGTCGCCGTAGAGGGGGCGGTCGGGCTTGATCGCCATCTCGGGATCGGTGCCCAGCGGTTGGACCGTGCCGTTGTCGTCGTAGATCCACCAGAAGACGCGCAGCGGCCGCACCAGGATGCGGTTCTCGGGGTCGAGGGCGTCCTTGCGCAGCGGGATGAAGGTGAAGCCGCGCAAGGGGAATCCGATAGCAGGGTTGACCCACGCGCGTAGATGCGCGCTGGTCGCGACGTAGGGATCGTCGGCGGGATCGCGCACCGCGAGGCCCGAGACGCGGAACAGAGATTCTGGGGTGAAGGCTTGCGGTTTCACAGGAGCACCTCGCCGGCAGCTGGGCTGGTTGTCGTGCAGGTGGCGGTCTTGACGGTGCCTGCGTCGGTGTAGGCCAAGGTCAGCGTGACCGGTTGGGCGGGCGCGATGACCAGCGGTGCCGGCGGCGCGAACAGGTACCGGCATTGCGACGAATCGCCGTACCGTCCGCCGAAGTTCACGCCATTGACCTGGAAGCTGGTGACGTCGAGCCGGCCTTGCCGGGCCAGCGGCTCCGGGGATTCGACCAGAACGCCGGCGAGGTTTCTGGTGTTGGGGGTCCACAGCAGCGATGTGCGGCCGGATGTCGGCAGCGGCCACCCTTCCACGCCGAGCGCTGTCAGTGCTGCGGCGAGCGCGGCATCCGAGATCTGGGGCTCGGACAGGACGGCGGGGGTGATGCTGAGATGTCCGTGCGGCGCGCCGGGTGGGGACCGGAATCCGAGGTCGGCGAGTTGGTCATCGGGATTGCGGTAACGCGATGTGCTGAAGATGATGCCCGGCAACGGGTCTGCCGGTGGCGGGTCGGCTTGGCCGTCGACGTGGTTGCCGACGAAGCCGATGTTGAGCTGATAGGTCGCCAGCGGCTGCAGGTCATCGGTGGATGCTTTCAAGCTCGCTCCTGACTTCGGCACCGGGCAGCTGTGTGCGGTATCGACGGCGAGGTAGCGCTGGCCGAGCGAGTCGAGAATGTCGGTATCGGTGAGGTCCTGCCATACCGCTGGATTCAGAACCACCAGCCACGGCGCCGGGTGGGTGTCGCTGCGGGGCGGACCATCGGTGCGCTGGCACGCCAGATCCAACCGGTACCCGTACAGGCCGGCCAGCTGGTCGACATGATCGACGTCGAAGTTCGCCACGAGATCGTCGTCGAGATACCACCACTGGGTGCGATCACCCGGGCTGTAGCTCTTCAAATACCGTGCCAGATAGTCGGTCTTGAACACGGCCTGCTCCCAGGCGAATTCCCGCCAGGCAAGTTCCGCTACGGGCGGATGATGCACCACCACCGCGCCCGGGGGCGGGAGTTTCGCGGTACGGAAAAAGTACTCCTGCACCTCCTCGGGGAAGAGCGTGGGCGGGACCGGGGGCTGCTGCGCGGCGCCTTGTTCTGTCTGGCCCGCGGTCTGGGTGACCACACGGACCAGGTACAGAGCATCGGGATCCAGCTTGAGTGGGGTGCGGAACTGCGGTGGGGCATTGTTGTGCTGGTCGACGGTGTTGGCCGCATCGGTGGCACTCTTGGCTGCGGCCTTGGCGTCCTTGAACGCGTCCCAACTGGTGCCGTGCAGCCCCAGAACGGTGATGCCCTGCAGCAGCGGGTATCGGAGGCGAGCGCCACGGGTGGTGGTCGGAGCGGTGTAGCCGACCCGGAGCCGACCGTCAGGCAGATCTGCTGCATTGGTGAACAGCCAGTCAGCACCGGAATCGATGTCGACAATTGCGATTTGGTCGACGAGTTCGGGGAAGGTGCCATCGAGGATCACCCACAGCTCCGCCTCACGCAAACTCGTGTCGGCAACGACAGTAAGAGAGATGGGTTCTTCAAGGCCGAGTGCCTTCAGGCTGTCGCCGAGTGGTTGATACGACCTGATCATCGGCAGCCCCAGCGCGGCCTCGAACGACCGCCCCTCGATGGTGATGGGATCGACGGGGACGACCGACCCCGGCCGGAAGGTGAACTGTGCAGGGATCAAGCTCGCCATCCCAGCTTCGCTGAGCGGCAGACCGCGTCCCCAGGGGTTCAACGTGACTGCGGCGGTGAACCGTGAGATGTGGGTACCGGGTTCAGGTGCGGCCGGCAACGTCCACCCGGTCGGCGAGGGCTGCGCGAGGTCGCCGAGCGCCCAACCGGGCATCGCAGAGTGCGGCACCCGGCAGGCAGATGCGGTCGCGGTGACTGGATCGACACCTGGTGCAGTGTTGGCGGCGCCGTCGCTGCGTCGATGTGCCCACATGTCCGACCGATGAGTCAGCAGGGCCAACTCCCGTGCTCCGCAAGGGTTCCCCGCGCCACCGGCGCCGACCTCGGCCTGTTTGGGCTGCTGCCACGCCGCCTCCAAACCGGTGGTGAGCAACGCCGGGACACCGTCGACACGCCAGAGCTCGACACTGTTCAGATAGTGCGTGTAACGCAGTTTGTCGTTGCCGGTCTGACCGCTGGCGTGCAAACTGTCCACACCTGCGAACGCGGTGTTCAAGTTCGCAAGGCTGGGTCCGAGATCGAACTGCAAAATGGGCACCACGTCCGGCCACACCGTCGGCGCGTCATCGGCGCCGGCAGCGCCCTGCCCCACCTCGACATAGTGCCGATCCGACAGCGACATCCTGAGCGGCCGCCATGGAGCGGGCGGCGGCACGGCGGCGCTGGGCTTGTCGGGCCCGATGTGAAGGTCCACGCAACCCTCAATCTCGGTGAACCACAAGTCGATACTGCCGCACACCCGAAAGTCGGCGGCCAGGAAGTCGCCGGGCCCGAGCTGCAGCGCCAGATCGGCATGCGCGCCGATGGAGAACGGGCCCAAATGCAAGGCGCCGCCGATCGTTCCCGACCCGGCCAGAAACCACGGGTTGGTGGCCATTCCGACCGCGGCGCGTGCCGAGAGCTGCAGCCAGACAGGTGGGACACCCCAGTTCAGACTGACGGCGAACCCGAAGCCGATCGCCGGGCCAGGGAGTGTGATCGACGTGCCGCCCAGCTTGTCGATCGTGTCGCCCTGCACCATCAGGTAGGCCGATGCCCCGATGTCGAACAATTTGGGTAGCACCTTGGCAGTCATCGGGCCTGGGGGACGGCCGGGCATTCCGTCAGAGCCCAGCCGGAAGTACCAGGACGACGGGTCGGCGAACGGCAGCCTGGCGTCGAGCGGAATCTTCACCTCTACCAGCTGCGGGGGATCGGAGTCGATGACGAAATTGCCCCTGGCGCCGACGGTGATCCCGTCCTCGTCGATGACGATCAGTCCCTTGAGGGGGCTGTTCTGGGTGTTCAGGAAGTCCGGGGTGTGTAGGACCCGCGCATTGACTGCAAGGCGGAACGACGGATCGGGCACGGTGACGATGAGCTTGCCGGTGGCGCTGAAGGTGAACGCGAGGTCGTAGAGGGTGCCCACACCGGCCTGCAGTCCGAGCATCATCGCGCCGGCATCGGGCACCGTGTCGTTGGGAGTCCACCGCAGTTGTCGCTCGACGATGTCGTCACCTCCGGCGGGCAGTACGGGGCGCATGTTCAGGCCGAACATGCCGCCGAGACTGTAAAGACCAAGTCCGGTCGGCCCCAACGGAATCGCACCGGGCAGTGAGCCGGTCACGTCGAGCAGGAAGCTCGTTCCGCCTTTGTAGACGAAGATGACTCGGGCTCCCACTCCCAGCGGTGCGCCGATCTGGGCAGAGATGTCAGCGCTGAAGCCGTCGTCGGTGATGTTGGCCGCGCCGTGCCCGGTCAGTGCGGCGGTGTCGATGTCGACACCCAAGCCGCGCAGTTGTATGTCGACGTGTCCGTTGCCGTCAGCGGTGATGCGCACCGTGGCGTCGCTGACGGTGATCGGGCCCAGATCGGCATTGAACTTCAGATCGATTTCGTACCAGAGTGATCCGTGGCCGGATCGGGTGCCGAGGATATCCAGCAATGAACCTGGTGTCTGTACGATCCAGGCGCCCGGGTCCTCCACATCCAGCGTGGCGTTGGCGAAGCTGAGATGGATCGACGCCAGATCTTGGCCGGTCGTTTCGACAGCGACGTTGCGGTAGCGGATCCGCATCGGGCGGTTGTCAGCCATGGCGATACGCATCGCATTACCAATGCTGAACGTGCTCACCTTGACGTCGACGAGATAGTCGACACTCAAACGCATGGCCTGGCCCGCGCCGGCGGTGGACAGCGCCACCGAAGCACGGTCGATGACCACCTTGCCCGCGGAGTCGAAGAAAGCACTGGCCGCACCCGCGGCGGTGAGTAGTTCATGCAACCAGATCCCCGACTCGTCTCCGCTGGGCGGCTTCTTCGCCCCGAGCTCGGAGTCGGCGATCAGCGCGGTGGCCAAGGCCGCCGCGGTCACCACCGCTTTGCCACCGGCATCAGTACCGGTGGCCTTGACCAGGCCGTCTGGCCCGGCCGCATCCACAGACACTTCGAAGGCGACCGCCGCGGCCGGCTGCAGTGCGCGCGAGCAGCGCACACGCACCGTCAGCGGATCACCGCCGGCGAGGGTGAACGCGCCGCCGCCGGGGCCGGGCGCCGCTTCGTCTCGGCCTGCGACACCAAATTTGGCGGTGGCCTCGATCGCAGTGGGCAGTAGGTCGGCCAGCGAGGAGGCGGCGGGGTCTTGCCACTGCATCCGTACGTCGATTTGGGGGCGCGTACCGGCAGCGGGGATGGTTGCCTCGACCGAGGCCGCCAGCCCACCGGGAGTGCCCAGCCGCAGGTCGAAATCGATGGCGTGCCCGCCGATCAGCGGGATGTCCCGCGGAATGTAGAGCTTGGCATTGCGAATGGCCAGGCCAGTCCACTCAGGTGAAGGGGAACCCGGCGCCGAGGCGGTGGTGGAGTCGTCGACGACGATCCCATCGGTGATGTCGATACCGAAGCCGCTGTCTCCGAACAGGATCTGAGTCGGGGTCGGCTTCAGCACGAACACGTCATCTTGGGGGTCCTGACCCAGTTCGAACTTCAGCCAGGTGATCGTGGCCGCCGCGGTGGGGGTGCCGTGGACGCGAAGGCAGAGGTCGGCGTGCAGGTCGACCGGGTCGCCGGTCGTTGTCAACCATTCTCGCGGCTGTCCGCCCTCCGGGTCAGGTTCAGTCTCGCGACGCGCGGCGACCAGTACCGTGTTGGGATCCACCAACGTCAAGGCGTTCTTTATCCCGGGCAGGTCGTCGAGGAGTAGGTCGAGTTGAAAACCGCCTCCGGGCAGCGCTTTCCACCGATACCCGATATTCGGACCGAAGCGCGCCAAGTCGACAGTGAAGAATCCGAGCAGCTTGGTGTTGACCGTGCCTTGAGCGGTCCCGGAGTGCACGTCGTTCCCATCGACGACGTCATTGGACACCTGCAGACCAGACAGAAACGCCTCGATGGTCGGGGATACCGCGACCCCATGCCTGGCCGGTGCCAGGTCATCGAAGAGGTTGCTCATCGCATCATCCGCCCTCACTCCAACTCGGTGACAACAAAGTCATATCAACGCGGAGTCGGAGATGTGCGAGTAGTTCACTACTGCACTTTCCGTTTGTCGGGCGATCTGCTGCACCGTGTGTTCCGGCGAGCTCAGATCGATAAGCCGCTGTCTGCTGGTGGCCCAAGCGTCGAAATGGAGTAGCCCGGTACTCGTGTTCGAGTTGCAGGGGCTGCCCATACTGACCTCAGCGCAATTCCTGCGCTTGGCTCATCGAAGTCGGGTTGGAAAACGGCGGGTTATTCACCCAGTCGTTCGTGCTCAAGGCGACGCG
Source organism: Mycobacterium shunyiense (assembly GCF_058270075.1). Taxonomy (NCBI): domain Bacteria; kingdom Bacillati; phylum Actinomycetota; class Actinomycetes; order Mycobacteriales; family Mycobacteriaceae; genus Mycobacterium; species Mycobacterium shunyiense. The sequence continues at coordinate 19,174 of NZ_JBZDPU010000005.1, forward strand.
AATTGCGTTGCTCTGACCAGAAATTCACCGCCAGAAAAGGGGGAGGACCGAGATGCCCTTCTTGTTTGTCGGGAGCAAGCTCCTGAATATCGCGCCGGAGTCGCCGAACGATGGTCTGACCATCGCACTCGCGACTATGAACAACCTAGGATTCGCCAACCTGAGGAGGGGAAACGATGTGTCCGGCTCGCGGGCAGGCGCCTTCGTGTCGGCGTCATGCCGTCCCGGCCCGGGGGACAACTCATTCTGGGTGTTCGTCGCCTCGGCCGGAGAAAATGAGAATGCGACACGGGCGGGAGTTGACGTGGTGATATCGCACCTCTGAAGTCGCGGCGTCTTTCCGTCCGGTGGAGGCGCGGTGGATTCGGTGGATGACAGGGTCTCGGTAGCGTGCGGGATGAGTTTCACCCCGCGGATGCGAGGTCGACCCAGTGCGGGAGCCGAACGGCCCGAGTCATCACACGTCAGAGATCGAGCGCCTGGTATGTCCGCCGAACGAAACGGGGTTGGGCCACCTGAAGTTTCGCCGTCGAGGTGTTGCCGCTGACGGCCGCGGCGTCCACCGACAGATTCGGATGGTTCTGGATCAGATAGATCAGGATCAGGTCCGCCGACGGGTCGGCCTGCCACCACGTGCCGTAGGCGCCGGGCCAACTGAAGGTGCCCGACCCACCGGGGCCGAACAACTGGCGTGACTTTGTCGGGTCGGTGACCACCGACAAGTTCAGACCGAAGCCGCGACCCACCCAGAACGGTGCGCCAAGGAACTGGTGTTGCTTCTGTTCGGGGGTGAGCCGATCGGTGCGCATCACCTGGACCGACTCCTCGGACAGCACGCGCACCCCGTCGACCGTGCCGCCGGCCAGCAGCATCCTGGCGAACTTCAAATAGTCGTCGGCGGTGGAGAACAAGCCAGCCCCACCCGTGCAGAACGGGGGATCGGCGATCGGCGCCGGGCCCATCACATCGTGGGTCAAGGTGTTCTCGGCGGTCAGCTGGTACATCGTTGCGGCCCGTCGCCGGCCGGCGGCGTCGACCGAGAAGCCGGTGTCGACCATGCCCAGCGGCTCAAAGATCCGTTCGGACAGAACCTGGGCCAACGGCTTGCCCTCGATGCGGGACAAGGCGATCCCCAATACATCGGTGGAATGACTGTAGGTGAGGCGTTCACCGGGCTGATGGGCCAACGGAAGCTTGGCCACCTCGGCCAGCCAACGGTCCTGGTCCTGGCGCAGTGACAGCTTGCCGTAGGCCGTCGCCAGCGGCCCCAGCACCGAGAAAACGTAAGCCAGACCGCTGCGGTGGGTCATCAGGTCATCGAAGGTGATGGGCCGCCGCGCGGGCTCGGTGCGGTCCAGCGGTCCGCGCGTCTCGCGCAACACACGCATGTCCGCCAGTTCCGGCAGCCATTTCGTCACCGGCTCGTTCAGCGCGAACTTGCCCTCCTCGGCCAGTGTCATCGCCGCCGCCACCGTGACAGGTTTTGTCATCGAGGCGATCCGGAAGATGGTGTCCCGTTGCATCGGGAGCCGGGCGTCGACATCGCGGTGCCCCAGGGCGTTCACCTGGAGCACCTTGCCCGCCTGCCACACCAGCGTGACCGCGCCGGCCAACAGCCCGGCGTCGATCGCCTCACGGATGGACGTCTGATTGCCGTCGAGATTCATCCGCGTCAGCCTATCCAGCGGCGGAGTCCCGATCTCCGCTACCTCCGGGCGTCACCCTCGGCGCCAGCGCCTGCGGGCGCGGACCACGCTCGACCAGTCCTGGTACCCGAGCCGGCGAGCGATCTCATAATGCGGAATCATGCGGTCCCGCAGGAGATTGTCGGCGACGCTCCGGCGTACCTCGTCCAGGACGGCCCGGTAGGTGGTGCCCTCGCGCTCGAGGTGCCTGCGCAATGTGCGCGATGCGTAGTGCAGGTGCAGCGCCACGTCTTCCAGGGTGAGGTCCAGAGACGACTGGTCGAGCAGATGTGCGCGCACCTGGGCGGCGACGCCGGTGTGGTGCAACCGCTCGGCGCGGATGCGGTCACAGTGAGCGACCATCAGCTCGGTCGTATGGGCATTCGCCATCGGCGGCGCCAGGTCGAGATAGCCCACGTCGTAGACGATTTCGTTGCGGGCGCATCCGAATGACACCGGCACCCGGAAGTAGTCCCGGTACACATCGACACGGCCCGCGACAGAAGGAGCCGGGAAGGCGAACCTGATTTCGTGTAGCGGGACCGCGTCGACGTCGGGGAACGTGTCGCGCTGGATCTGCATGACCGCGGTCAGATCACGTTCGATGATGAACCTCCGGATGGCCTCGGGGATGTCGCCGGCATCGAAGGCGAGGACGTAGTGGTCATCGTCGATGCGGGCCGTCATGGTCGAGAAAGCGAAAGTCAGCATCGCGTAGTACAGGCCCCGATGGACCGTGTCCCGCACGCTGGCCGACGCAGCCAGGAGATAACCCAGATAGCCGTAGGCGGTCAGGTGGTAGCGGCTGCCCAGTTCCACCCCCGAACCGGGACTGTCCGCGCACAGGGCGGCCAGACTGCGGATCACCGCGAGCTCCTGACTGGCCTCGACGACGGTGTCGATGTCGGTCAGGCAGGAGGCATCGAGGTGAGAGCCCGCCAGCACCGCCTCGGCAGGGCTGCCGCGCCGGGCCGCCCACTCACACATGATCGCTACCGAAACCGCAGTGCGCGGGTGGTCCCAGGGGTCGGTCATGGCCGCTATGACCCGGTTGGTCGATTGGAGGACCGGGGAGCTGGGCAGTGCCTCCTGATCAGCGGATTCGGCGAGGACCGACGTCATGACGCCCAGTTTTGCCGACCTGGGGAGCGGGGTCAACGAGGGCATGAGCCGCCGAAGTGGCCGGAAATGTCGAGTTGTGGCCGGGACGGTCCTGTCGGACGGCGCGCCACCGCTCTACGGTTCGAGGGGAGTGATTCAGCTCTCAGTTTGCCCGGAACTGTGTCGGATGACACGCGAGGAGACGCTCTGTGAAAGTCAAGGCCGCTGTCGTCGAGGAAATCGGCGCACCATGGACGATCTGCGAGGTTGACTTGGGGGACCCGGTTGCCGGTGAGGTGCAGGTGAAACTGGCCGCGTCGGGCCTGTGCCACTCGGACGCACACGTCGTCGCCGGCAGCAGCCCGGTGCCGTTCATGCCCGTACTCGGCGGGCACGAGGGTGCCGGCGTGATCACCAAGGTCGGGCCCGGGGTCACCGGACTGGAGGAAGGCGACCACGTCGTCCTCGCCTTCATTCCGGCGTGCGGCACGTGTCCGTCGTGCGCCACCGGTCTGCAGAACCTCTGCGACGAGGGCGCCGGGCTGCTGACGGGCCAGGCTGTCTCCGACAAGACGTACCGGGTGACCCGCGACGGCCAACCGGTCATCCAGATGTGCCTGCTCGGCACCTTCGCGCCGTATGTCACGGTCAGCCAGGCCTCGGTCGTCAAGATCGAGAAGGATGTGCCGCTGGAGGTGGCTGCCCTGCTGGGCTGCGGAGTCTCCACCGGCTGGGGCTCGGCGACCGAGATCGGCGACACCCACCCCGGCGACACGGTCGTGGTGATGGGCATCGGCGGCGTCGGCATCAACGCCGTGCAGGGTGCGAAGTTCGCAGGTGCCCGGTTCGTCGTCGCGATCGACCCGGTCGACTTCAAGCGGAAGAAGGCGCTCGAGTTCGGCGCCACCCACACGTTCGCCTCCGTCGAGGACGCCGCCGCCGAACTGCCCGACCTCACGTGGGGAAAAATGGCTGAGGTCACGATCATCACGGTCGGCGAGATCAAGGGCGAACACATCCAGCAGGCGCTGAGCCTGACCGGCAAGGGCGGACAGGTAATCGTCACCGGCATGGGCGATTTCACCCAGTCGACCGTCGACCTCAATCTGTTCGAGCTGACCCTGCTGCAGAAGCGGGTCCAAGGGGCGGTGTTCGGCGGCGTCGGACCCCGCACCCAGATCCCGAGACTCCTCGATCTCTACCGCTCCGGCAATCTCAAGCTCGACGAACTCGTCACCACCCGCTACCGCCTGGAAGACATCAATCAGGGCTACCGGGACATGTTCGACGGCAAGAACCTTCGCGGCCTCGTCGTCTACTCCGACACCGACTACTGATCCGAACAGGGGGAATCAATGCAGATCCAAGACAGCAACTACATTGACGGCAAGTGGGCGGTTTCGAGCGGCAGCACCCGCATACCCGTCATCAACCCGGCGAACGACGAGGTGATCGCCGAGGTGGTGGCCGGCACTGCCGCAGACGTCGACGCCGCCGTCGCAGCCGCACGTGCCGCGTTCCCGGCGTGGTCGGCGACGCCGGTCGGGCAGCGCGCGGATTACCTCACCGCGATCGCCGGCAAGTTGGCCGAGCGGTCCGAAGACCTGGCCCGAACCATCTCATCCGAGATGGGTTGTCCCATCACGATTTCCCGGGCAATCCAGCTGGGGCTGCCACTCAACAGTTTCGCCGAGGCCGCCAACATCGTGCGCGAGTACGAGTTCGAGAACGAATACCGCGGATCGACGATCGTGCGGGAACCGTTCGGCGTGCTGGGCGCCATCACGCCCTGGAACTACCCCCTGCATCAGATCGCCCTGAAGGTCGCATACGGATTGGCCGCGGGAAACACCGTCGTCGTCAAACCCAGCGAGGTGACGCCGCTGTGCGCGCTCGCGCTGACCGAGATCATCGACGAGATCGGTCTGCCGCCAGGCGTGTTCAACCTGGTGTTCGGCACCGGGGCGGATGTCGGCGAGGCGATCGCCGGGCATGACGACGTCGATATCGTCAGCTTCACCGGATCCACCCGGGCCGGCCGGCGCGTGCAGGAAGTCGCCGCCCGCACCGTCAAGCGTGTCTCGCTGGAGCTCGGTGGCAAGAGCCCCAACATCATTCTCGACGACGCCGACCTGGAATCGGTGGTGCCCGCATCGGTCACGACGATGATGCTCAACTCTGGGCAGACCTGTTCGGCGCTGACCCGCATGATCGTCCCGCGCGACAGACTGGCCGAGGTGGAGGCACTCGCGAAGGCGACTGCCGAAGCGCTGCCGGTCGGCGACCCGAGCGACGAAGGAACCGCACTGGGGCCGCTGTCGTCCCGAGCACAGCAGGAGCGGGTGATCGGCCATATCCAGACGGCGATGAGCGAAGGGGCACGTCTGGTCACCGGCGGCGACACCGCAACCGACGGTCCAGGTGCCTTCGTACGGCCGACCGTGTTTTCCGACGTCACCGAGGACATGGCGATTCATTCCGAAGAGGTCTTCGGCCCGGTTCTCGCGATCGAGGCATACGACTCGGAGGACGACGCGGTACGGATCGCCAACGCAACGGATTACGGCCTGGCCGGGGCGGTCTGGTCCGCCTCGCCGGAGCGTGCCGAGGGCATCGCGCGCCGGATCCGGGCCGGCCAGGTGCAGATCAATGCCGGCGCCTTCAACGCCAACGCGCCCTTCGGCGGATACAAGCAGTCGGGCAACGGGCGTGAGGCCGGCCGGTACGGGCTCGAGGAATTCCTCGAGATCAAGTCGATCCAGCGGTGATCTGATGCCGCTAGAACCGGTGACCCAGGCACTGCTGGCGCAACTTGCGGAGACCCGCGACCCACCGATGCACGAGGGCACGCCGGCGATCGCGCGGATGGCCGGGCCGATCTTCGCCGGCATGAGCGGACGCGGTCCCGACGTGGCCGCGGTGCACAACCTGAAGCTCGAGGGTGAGGACGGCGGGAAATTCCGGGTCCGTGTTCTCGTTCCCGAGGGCGAATCCCGTTCGGTCATCGTGTATTTCCACGGCGGTGGATGGGTGATCGGCGATATCGATCTGCAGTACGACCACGTCGGCCGGCACCTGGCGAACCTGACCAACTCCACCGTGATCCTGGTGAACTACCGCAAGGCGCCCGAGTATCCGTTCCCCGCCGCGCTGGAAGACAGTTGGATCGGATTGTGCTGGGCCGCAGCGCATGCAGCGGAGTACGCACCCGTCGGTGCGCCGTTGATCGTGGCCGGCGACAGCGCCGGAGGCAACATCGCCGCGGTGATGACGCGGTGGGCCCGCGACCGGCACGGGCCCAGGATCGACTACCAGGCATTGGTCTACCCGGTTACTGACTGCGACTTCGACCGGCCCTCGTACGTCGCGCCCGAAAATCAGCTGATGCTCGGCCGGGACACCATGATCTGGTTCTGGGAGCACTACCTTCCAGACCAGGCCCGGCGCACCAACCCGGACGCGTCACCGTTGCGGGCGCCCAACCTCGCCGGTCTCCCGCCCGCTCTCGTCTATGTCGCCGAGTACGACCCGCTGCACGACGAGGGTGTCGCCTACGCGGCCGCGCTGGCCGACGCCGGAGTGCGTGTGACGTTGGAGGAGGCGGCCGGCGAAATGCACGGGTATTTCCAGATGGCGAACATCCTGCCCGGTTACCAGACCGGAATGTCGTTGGTCGCCAAAAGCATCGGGTCGTTCCTCGACGCGTACCGGTCCGACCGAAAGGCGGTGTGAGTGGTGGCCGATCACGACGTGATCATCATCGGTGCCGGATTCGCCGGGCTTTACCAGCTCTACAAGTTACGTGAGCTCGGATTCGACGCACGCGTCCTTGAGGCCGGGCCGGAGGTGGGTGGCACCTGGTACTGGAACCGGTACCCGGGGGCCCGCTGCGACATCGAATCAATCGAATACTCATACTCGTTCGACTCGCAGTTGCAGCAGTCGTGGAACTGGACCGAGCGTTACGCTGCTCAGCCGGAACTGCTCGCCTACGCCAAGCATGTTGCCGACCGCTTCGACCTCCGTCGCGACATCACCTTCGATACCAGGGTTGTCGCAATGGATTTCGACGGCACCAGAAACGAGTGGACCGTCACGACCGAAGCGGGCGCCCAAATCAGCGCGAACTTCGTGATCGCGGCGACCGGATGCCTGTCCAAACCGTTGATGCCGTCGTTCGAGGGACTGGAAGATTTCGCCGGTGACGTCCTCTGGACCTGGGACTGGCCCGCCGACGGCGCGGACCTTGAGGGCAAACGGGTTGCCGTCGTCGGCACCGGTTCCTCTGGCGTGCAGACGATCACCGCGATCGCACCGGTGGTGGGCGCACTGACCGTGTTTCAGCGCACGCCCCCGTACGCCGTCCCGGCGCAGAACCGGCTGATCGCCGACGAGCTCGCCGACGTCAAACAGCGTTACCCGCAGTTTCGCGACGTCAGCCGCCTGTCGCGGGGCGGCGCGCAGTGCGGCGACGGTGCGGCGCTGCCCCCGTTCTTCGGCGATCTCGACAGCGGCACCTCCCGTGCCGAGCTCGACCGGCGCTGGGATGACGGCGGCCTGTGTTTCCAGCAGTCGTTCTACGACCTGCTGTTGGATCCGGTCGCCAACGAGACCGCCGCCGAGTATGTGCGCGAGCGAATTCGTCAGAAGGTCACCGACCCTCGGCTCGCCGAGAAGCTGACGCCGCGCGGCTATCCGATCGCGGCCAAGCGGATGTGCGTCGACACCGGTTACTACGAGGTCTACAACCAGGACAACGTGGAGCTCATCGACCTCAACGACGAACCGCTGCACCGGATCACGGCACGCGGCATCCTCGCCGGTGACACCGAGTACGAGTTCGACGTGATCGTGCTGGCCACCGGATTCGATGCCATGACCGGCGCGCTGAACGCCATCGACATCCGGGCCGTCGACGAGACCGGCGCCACCCACACGCTGCGGGAGAAATGGGCCGCGGGCCCGCGGACGTATCTCGGCTTGATGTCGGCGGGATTCCCGAACCTCTTCACCGTCACCGGGCCGCAGAGTCCCTCAGTGCTGTCCAACATGCTCACCTCGATCGAGTACCACGTCGAGTGGATCAGTGCCGCACTGGTGCACCTGCGCGAGCACGGCCTGAACCGGATGGAAGCCGACATCGGGGCCGAGGACAACTGGGTGAACATCACCAACGACACCGCCGACCTGACCCTGCTGCCGCAAGCCGCGTCCTGGTACATGGGTGCCAACGTGCCCGGTAAGCGACGGGTGTTCCTGCCGTTCGTCGCCGGTGTCGGCGTCTACAAGCAGATCGGTGACGGCGTGGCCGTGGCGGGTTATCACGGATTCGAGATGGTCTGACCCAACTGCTGGGTGATACTTCTCGGGCGAAGTTCGTGGCGTGAGAAGAGGCAGATGACCCAGCAGGACCAGATCGACGGCGAACCGAGCTCCGTCGCGACTCCGGAGGCCCACACCATGAAGCGGGTGGCGTTCGCCAGCTTCGTCGGCACGGCGATCGAGTTCTACGACTTCTACATCTACGGCACCGCCGCGGCGCTGATCTTTCCCCACGTGTTCTTCCCGAACATGAGCCCCACGATGGCGACCATCTCGTCGCTCGGCACGTTCGCGGTCGCATTTCTGTCCCGCCCCGTCGGTGCGGCAGTGTTCGGCCATTTCGGAGATCGGTTGGGCCGCAAGAAGACTCTGATCGCCACGCTGTTGATCATGGGGTTGTCGACGGTGTGCGTCGGGCTGGTGCCCAGCTCCGCGACCATCGGCGTCGCCGCCCCGATCATCCTCCTGGCCCTGCGACTGCTCCAGGGGTTCGCCGTGGGTGGCGAATGGGCGGGGTCGGCGCTGCTCAGCGCCGAGTACGCGCCCGTCGGGAAGCGCGGTATGTACGGGATGTTCACCCAGCTCGGCGCCGGCGCCGGTCTTGCGGTGAGCAATCTGGTGGTCTTCATCGTGAGCCTGACCATCGGCGAGAAGAGCGCGGTCTTTCTCGACTGGGGCTGGCGGTTGCCGTTCTTGTTCAGCGCAGTACTGCTGATCGTGGCGCTCTACGTGCGGCTCAGCATCGACGAGACACCCGTCTTCGCCCGGGAACAGGTGACCGGCGGTGTGCCCAAGGCGCCGCTGAGCGAACTGTTCCGGACCCAGACCCGGCAGGTGGCGCTAGCCGCGGGTTGCATGGTCGGCATTTTCACCATGAGCTTCCTCGGTGGCACCTACCTGATGAGCTACGCCAGCACACCTATCGGGCATCCGCGCAGCCTCATCCTCGGTGTCGGTGTGCTCGCCGGCGTCGCGCTGATGGTCTTCTCGGCGATCTCGGCGGTGCTGTGCGACCGGTACGGCCGGAGGCGCGTCATCCTTGCCGGCTTCGGGCTGGCCCTGCCATGGGCGTTCGTCGTGATGCCGCTGATCGACTCCGGTTCACCGGTGGGTTTCGCGGTGGCGATCGCCGGCATCTTCTGCATCTTCGGCCTGTCCTACGGGCCGATCGGATCCTTCCTGCCTGAGATCTTCGCCACCCGATACCGCTACACCGGCGCCGGCCTGTCGTTCAATCTGGCTGGCATCGTGGGCGGAGCGATACCGCCACTGGTCGCCGGTGCTCTGGTGGCCACGCTCGGTAGCTGGGCTGTTGGGGCGATGATGGCGGTATTCGTCGTCGTCAGCATCGTCTCGACGCTGTTGCTGCCCGAGACGAAGGGAACCGAACTGGACGCCGTGATGAGTGACACTGCGGGGTGACCGTGGCCGGTCGGAGGTTTGCGGCCTGCTAAGCTGCCTGGCAGTTCGACGTCCTTTAACGATCCGTCCCGAGAGGCGGAGAAGGAGGTCAGAGTCACCTCATGGGCTCTTCAGGTACCGACCGGGAATTGTTGTCTGCGGCGGACGTCGGCCGCACCGTTTCCCGGATCGCTCATCAGATCATCGAGAAGACCGCTCTTGACGATCCCGCCGAACGCGAACGGGTCGTTCTCCTCGGCATCCCCACGCGCGGTGTGACCCTCGCCAGGCGGTTGGCCGCCAAGATCAACGAGTTCGCCGATGTGGCGTTGCCCGTCGGTGCGCTTGACATCACGCTCTACCGCGACGACCTCAACTTCAAGCCGCCGCGACCACTGGCGGCCACCTCGATTCCGCCCGGCGGCATCGACGACGCCGTCGTGATCCTCGTCGACGACGTGCTGTACTCCGGGCGCTCGGTGCGCTCAGCGCTGGATGCGCTGCGTGACATCGGTCGCCCGCGGGTGGTGCAACTGGCGGTGCTCGTCGACCGCGGTCACCGGGAACTGCCGGTCCGCGCCGATTACGTCGGCAAGAACGTGCCGACCTCGCGCACCGAGAGCGTCCATGTGCTGCTGTCCGAGGATGACGACCGTGATGGGGTAGTGATTTCGAAATGACGAACGCTTGCGTGAGGAATCGACCGCTATGACGACACGTCATCTTCTGTCGGCAGCGGATCTGAGCCGGGATGACGCTACGGCGATCCTCGACGACGCCGACCGGTTCCGCGAAGCACTGCTGGGCCGCGAGATCAAGAAGCTGCCCACGCTGCGCGGCCGCACCGTCATCACCATGTTCTACGAGAACTCCACCCGGACCCGGGTGTCGTTCGAGGTCGCGGGCAAGTGGATGAGCGCCGATGTGATCAACGTCAGCTCGTCGGGATCCTCGGTGGCCAAAGGAGAGTCGCTTCGCGATACCGCGCTGACCCTGCGTGCCGCCGGCGCCGACGCCCTGATCATCCGCCATCCTCACTCGGGCGCCGCACAACAGCTCGCCGAGTGGACGGCCGAGGAGACCGGCGGTCCCAGCGTGATCAATGCCGGTGACGGAACCCATGAGCACCCGACCCAGGCCCTGCTCGACGCGTTGACCATCCGCCAGCGTCTCGGCTCCATCGAGGGCAAGCGTGTGGTGATCGTCGGCGATGTGCTGCACAGCCGCGTCGCCCGTTCGAATGTGTCGCTGCTGAGCACCCTTGGCGCCGAGGTGGTGCTGGTGGCGCCGCCCACGCTGCTGCCGGTCGGGGTGTCCGGGTGGCCGGTCACGGTGTCGCACGACCTGGATGCCGAGTTGCCCGCAGCCGACGCCGTGTTGATGCTGCGCGTGCAGGCCGAGCGGATGAACGGCGCGTTCTTCCCTTCGGCCCGTGAGTACTCGGTGCGCTACGGATTGTCCGAGAAGCGTCAGGCCATGCTGCCCGGTAACGCCGTGGTGCTGCACCCGGGACCGATGGTGCGCGGCATGGAGATCGCGTTCCCGGTTGCCGATTCCTCGCAATCAGCTGTTCTGCAACAGGTTTCAAATGGTGTCCACGTGCGGATGGCGGTGCTGTTCCATCTGCTGGTGGGCGCGGATCGGGAGGCGATCAGCGTATGACGCAGCAGGTACTCATTCGCGGTGCACGCCTCTACGGCGAAGGCGACCAACTCGACGTACTGATCGCCGACGGCCAGATCGCCGAGATCGGCTCTGCACTCAAGGCGCCCAAGGACGCCGAGGTGATCGAGGCCGCCGGCCAGGTGCTCCTGCCGGGCTTCGTCGACCTGCACACCCATCTGCGCGAGCCGGGCCGCGAATACGCCGAGGACATCGAAACCGGTTCGGCCGCCGCGGCTCTCGGTGGATACACCGCGGTGTTCGCGATGGCCAATACCGATCCGGTCGCCGATTCCGCGGTGGTCACCGACCACGTGTGGAACCGCGGCCAGCAGGTGGGCCTGGTCGACGTGCACCCGGTCGGTGCGGTCACCGTCGGCCTGAAGGGCAAGCAGCTCACCGAGATGGGCCTGATGGCCGACAGCGTCGGTCAGGTGCGGATGTTCTCCGACGACGGTCTGTGCGTCGATGATCCGCTGGTCATGCGGCGTGCCCTCGAATACGCCACCGGCCTGGGGGTGCTCATCGCCCAGCACGCCGAAGAGCCGCGGCTGACCGTCGGCGCGGTCGCGCACGAAGGGCCCAACGCGGCCAAACTCGGGTTGGCGGGGTGGCCGCGTTCGGCCGAGGAATCGATCGTGGCCCGCGACGCGATCCTGGCCCGCGATGCCGGTGCCCGGGTACACATCTGCCACGCCTCCACCGCCGGCACCGTCGAACTGCTGAAGTGGGCCAAGGCGCAAGGCATTTCGATCACCGCCGAGGTCACGCCGCACCACCTGCTGCTCGACGACGGCAGGCTGGCCGGCTACGACGGACGCAACCGGGTCAACCCGCCGCTGCGCGAAGCGAGTGATGCCGTTGCGCTGCGGCAGGCATTGGCAGACGGGGTCATCGACTGCGTGGCCACCGATCACGCGCCGCATGCCGAGCACGAGAAGTGCTGCGAATTCTCGGTTGCCCGTCCGGGCATGCTCGGCCTGCAGACCGCGCTGTCGGTGGTGGCCGAGACCATGGTGCGTCCCGGCCTGCTGACCTGGCGCGGGGTAGCCAAGGTGATGAGCGAGGCGCCGGCAGCCATCGTCGGCCTGCCGGATCAGGGCCGGCCGCTGGAGGTGGGCGAGCCCGCCAACCTCACCGTGGTCGATCCCGATGCGACCTGGACGGTCGAAGGAGACGAGCTGGCCAGCCGCTCGGACAACACGCCCTTCGAATCGATGACGCTGCCCGCGACCGTGACCGCCACACTGTTGCGGGGCAAGATCACTGCGCTGCACGGGAAGTGTCTTCCGGCGGGCAGGAGCGCAGCGACCCGGGGATCGGCGCCGTGAACACCCCCACGCTGATCGCATCGCTGATCCTGGCCGCGCTGCTGGCTGTGCTGATCGCTTTCCTGATCCGCCAGATGATGCGCGGCTGGCTGCATCGCGCGCAGCGCCAGGCCGAACTGATCGGAACCCTGCCGCCGCTGCCCGACACGGTCAGCGCATCGATCATCCCGCCCATGAAGGGCATGTACGTGGGCAGCACGGTGGTGCCGCACTGGAACGACAAGGTGGCCGCCGGCAGCCTGGGCTTCCGGGCCAAGGCCGTGTTGACCCGTTACCCCGAGGGAATCATGTTGCAGCGCAGCGGGGCCGGTCCGGTCTGGATTCCCGCCGAGTCTGTCACCGCGATCAGAACCGAGCGTGGGATCGCAGGCAAGGCACTGACTTACGACGGAATCCTGGCCATCAGGTGGAGGTTGCCCTCGGGCACCGAGATCGACACCGGGTTCCGCGCCGACAATCGCGCAGAGTACGACCGCTGGCTGGAGGAAGAGGTATGACGAACAATCGGAACGGCAAGGCGGTCCTGGTACTGGAGGACGGGCGCGTCTTCACCGGTACCACATTCGGTGCGGTCGGGCAGACCCTCGGCGAGGCGGTGTTCTCCACCGGCATGTCGGGCTACCAGGAAACGCTGACCGACCCGAGCTATCACGGTCAGATCGTGGTGGCCACGGCACCGCAGATCGGCAACACGGGCTGGAACAACGAAGACGGTGAAAGCCGCGACGACAAGATCTGGGTGGCCGGTTACGCGGTGCGTGACCCCTCGCCGCGGGCGTCGAACTGGCGCGCCAGCGGCACCCTCGACGACGAGCTGGTCCGTCAGGGCATCGTGGGCATCGCCGGGATCGACACCCGGGCAGTTGTGCGCCACCTGCGCACCCGCGGGTCGATGAAGGCCGGGGTGTTCGGCGGAGCCGCGTTAGCGGCGACATCGGGCTCAGGGGACGCGTCCTTGGACGAGTTGGTCGCCCGCGTACTGGACCAGCCCTCGATGCTGGGTGCGGATCTGGCGGGGCAGGTCAGCACGCAGAGTTCCTACATTGTGGAACCAGAAGGCGGCCACCGGTTTACGGTCGCGGCAGTCGACCTGGGTATCAAGACCAACACCCCGCGCAACTTCGCGCGACGCGGGATCCGCAGCCACGTGCTGCCGTCATCGGTGAGCTTCGATCAGATCGCCGATCTCAAGCCGGACGGGGTGTTCCTGTCCAACGGGCCCGGCGACCCGGCCACCGCCGATCACATCGTCGCGGTGACCCGCGAGGTTCTGAGTGCGGGAATCCCGTTGTTCGGCATCTGCTTCGGCAACCAGATCCTGGGCCGCGCCCTGGGCCGGTCCACCTACAAGATGGTGTTCGGCCACCGCGGCATCAACATCCCGGTCATCGACCACATCACCGGGCGGGTGGCGATCACCGCCCAGAACCACGGGTTCGCATTAGAAGGAGAGAAGGGCGAGGTTTTTGATACCCCCTTCGGATCAGCCGAGGTCAGCCACACCTGCGCCAACGACGGTGTGGTCGAGGGCATCCGGCTGGCCAACGGCCGGGCGTTCTCGGTGCAGTACCACCCGGAGGCCGCGGCCGGCCCGCACGACGCCGAGTACCTGTTCGACCAGTTCGTAGACCTGATGGCAGGAGAGAAGTAAATGCCACGTCGCTCTGACCTCAACCACGTGCTGGTGATCGGGTCCGGCCCGATCGTCATCGGCCAGGCCTGTGAATTCGACTATTCAGGTACCCAGGCCTGCCGGGTGCTGCGCTCCGAGGGGATCCAGGTCAGCCTGGTCAACTCGAACCCGGCGACGATCATGACCGACCCCGAGTACGCCGACAACACCTATGTCGAGCCGATCACCTGGGAGTTCGTCGAGAAAGTCATCGTCCAGCAGGCCGAGCGCGGCAACAAGATCGACGCCGTCCTGGCCACCCTCGGCGGGCAGACCGCGCTGAACACCGCGGTGGCCCTGCACGACAACGGTGTCCTCGAAAAGTACGGCGTCGAGATGATCGGCGCTGATTTCGAGGCGATCCAGCGCGGTGAGGACCGGCAGAAGTTCAAGGACATCGTCGCCAAGGTGGGCGGTGAGTCCGCGCGCAGCCGTGTCTGTTTCACTATGGACGAGGTCCGCGAGACCGTCGCCGATCTGGGGCTGCCCGTCGTGGTCCGGCCCAGCTTCACCATGGGCGGCCTCGGATCCGGCATGGCGTACTCGGCCGAGGACGTCGAGCGGATGGCCGGTGACGGGTTGTCCGCCTCACCGACGGCGAACGTGCTGATCGAGGAATCCATCTACGGCTGGAAGGAATTCGAGCTCGAGCTGATGCGTGACCACCGCGACAACGTCGTGGTGGTGTGCTCGATCGAGAACTTCGACCCGATGGGCGTGCACACCGGGGACTCGGTGACCGTTGCCCCGGCGATGACGCTGACCGACCGCGAGTACCAGAAGATGCGCGACGTGGGCATCGACATCCTGCGTGAGGTGGGCGTCGACACCGGCGGCTGCAACATCCAGTTCGCGATCAACCCGGCAGATGGACGGCTCATCGTCATCGAGATGAACCCGCGCGTCTCGCGGTCCTCGGCGCTGGCTTCGAAGGCCACCGGGTTCCCGATCGCCAAGATCGCGGCGAAGCTGGCCATCGGCTACACGCTCGACGAGATCGTCAACGACATCACCAAGGAAACCCCGGCCTGCTTCGAGCCCACGCTGGACTACGTCGTGGTCAAGGCGCCGCGGTTCGCGTTCGAGAAGTTCCCCGGGGCTGACGCCACGCTGACCACCACGATGAAGTCGGTCGGCGAGGCGATGTCGTTGGGCCGCAACTTCATCGAGGCCCTCGGCAAGGTGATGCGGTCGCTGGAGACCAGCCGGGCCGGCTTCTGGACCGGGCCGGACCCCGACCTGACGGTCGAGCAGCTGCTGACCGGCCTGCGCACCGCCGTGGACGGCAGGCTCTACGACATCGAACACGCACTGCGTCTGGGCGCCAGCGTCGAGCAGGTGGCCGAGGCCTCCGGCGTCGACCCGTGGTTCATCGAGCAGATCGCCGGACTGGTCGCGCTGCGCGTCGAACTGCTGGAAGCGCCGGTGCTCGACGCCGAACTGCTGCGGCGGGCCAAGCACAGCGGCCTGTCGGACCGCCAGATCGCCGCTCTGCGGCCGGAACTGGCCGGTGAGTCCGGGGTGCGCGCGCTGCGCCGCAGGCTCGGCATCCATCCGGTGTACAAGACCGTCGACACCTGCGCGGCCGAGTTCGACGCCAAGACGCCGTACCACTACAGCAGCTACGAGCTCGACCCCGCGGCCGAGACCGAGGTGGCCCCGCAGACCGAGAAGCCCAAGGTGCTGATCCTGGGATCGGGCCCGAACCGCATCGGCCAGGGCATCGAGTTCGACTACAGCTGTGTGCATGCCGCGACCACACTGAGTGCGGTCGGCTTCGAAACCGTGATGGTCAACTGCAACCCCGAGACGGTGTCCACCGACTACGACACCGCCGATCGGTTGTACTTCGAGCCGCTCACCTTCGAGGACGTGCTGGAGGTCTATTACGCCGAGGACGCCTCGGGCAAGGGCGAGGACGGGACCGGTCCCGGCGTCGTCGGCGTCATCGTGCAGCTCGGCGGTCAGACGCCGCTCGGTCTGGCCAAGCGTCTCGAGGCGGCCGGGGTCCCCATCGTGGGTACCGGGCCCGAGGCCATCGACTTGGCCGAGGACCGCGGGCTTTTCGGCGAAGTTCTGGTCAACGCCGGTCTGCCCGCCCCGCGGTTCGGCACCGCCACCAGCTTCGAGCAGGCCCGGCGGATCGCCTCCGACATCGGCTACCCCGTGCTGGTGCGCCCCTCCTACGTGCTGGGCGGGCGTGGGATGGAGATCGTCTACGACGAGGCGACCCTGGAGGGCTACATCGCCCGTGCCACCCAGCTGTCCCCGGAACACCCGGTGCTGGTCGACCGGTTCCTCGAAGACGCGATCGAGATCGACGTCGACGCGCTGTGCGACGGCAACGAGGTGTACATCGGCGGCATCATGGAGCACATCGAGGAGGCCGGCATCCACTCCGGTGACTCGGCGTGCGCGCTGCCCCCGGTCACCTTGGGGCGCAGTGACATCGAAGCGGTGCGCCGCGCGACGGAGGCCATCGCCCACGGCATCGGCGTGGTGGGACTGCTCAACGTGCAGTACGCGCTCAAGGACGACGTGCTCTACGTCCTGGAGGCCAACCCCCGCGCCAGCCGTACCGTGCCGTTCGTTTCCAAGGCCACCGCGGTGCCGCTGGCGAAGGCCTGTGCTCGGGTGATGCTGGGTGCCACCATCGCCGAGTTGCGCACGGAGGGTCTGCTGAACAAGACCGGCGACGGGGCCGCCATTGCCCGCAATGCGCCGGTGGCGGTCAAGGAAGCCGTGCTGCCGTTCCACCGGTTCCGCCGGGCCGACGGTGCGCAGGTCGACTCGCTGCTGGGACCGGAGATGAAGTCGACCGGCGAAGTGATGGGCATCGACCACGATTTCGGTACCGCGTTCGCCAAGAGCCAGACCGCGGCCTACGGGTCGCTGCCGACCTCGGGCACCGTCTTCGTGTCGGTGGCCAACCGCGACAAGCGGTCGCTGGTGTTCCCGGTCAAGCGCCTGGCCGACCTCGGATTCCGGGTACTGGCCACGGAGGGTACCGCAGAGATGCTGCGCCGCAACGGTATTCCCTGCGACGAAGTGCGCAAGCACTCCGAGGAACCGCACGGAGATGCGCCGCTGCCGTCGTCGGTCGACGCCATCAAGGCCGGCGAGGTCGACATGGTGATCAACACGCCGTACGGAAATTCCGGGCCGCGCGTCGACGGTTACGAGATCCGTTCGGCCGCAGTGTCGATGAACATCCCGTGCGTGACGACGGTGCAGGGTGCCTCCGCCGCGGTGCAGGGCATCGAGGCGGCCATCCGCGGCGACATCGGCGTGATGTCACTGCAGGAACTGCACAGCGAGTTGGAATCGCGCTGACCATGGACGCTTTCGGGCAACGGCTGGCCACCGCGGTGTCGGAGCGGGGACCGCTGTGCCCCGGCATCGACCCCCATCCCGAACTGCTGCGGGCGTGGGGCCTGTCCACCGATGCCGACGGACTGGCCGCGTTCAGCGACATCTGCGTGACGGCGTTCGCGGGCTTCGCGATGGTCAAGCCGCAGGTGGCGTTCTTCGAGGCCTACGGCTCAGCGGGGTTCGCGGTGCTCGAACGCACCATGGGTGCGCTGCGCGAGGCCGGGGTACTGGTGCTGGCCGATGCCAAGCGCGGGGACATCGGCTCGACCATGGCCGCCTATGCGGCGGCCTGGGCCGGTGATTCGCCACTGGCGGCCGACGCGGTCACCGCGTCGCCGTATCTGGGGTTCGGTTCGCTGCAGCCGCTGCTGGACACCGCCGCGGCCAATGGTCGTGGAGTGTTCGTGCTGGCCGCGACCTCCAACCCGGAGGGGGCGAGTGTGCAGCGCGCGATGGCCGGGTCGCGCACCGTGGCTCAGTCCATCGTCGATTCCGTCGCTGAGGTGAATCGGATCGCCGCTCACTCCACCGGATCGGTCGGTGTGGTGGTCGGGGCCACCGTGACGGACCTGCCTGATCTGAGTGCGCTGGGCGGGCCGGTGCTGGTGCCCGGTGTTGGTGCTCAGGGCGGGCGTGCCGACGCGCTGGGTGGGCTCGGCGGGGCCCGACTGGTTCTGCCCGCGGTGTCCCGCGAGGTGCTCCGGGCCGGTCCCGCGGTGGCCGATGTGCGCGCGGCCGCCGAGCGCCTGCGTGACGAGGTCGCCTACCTCGCCTGAGGGCGGCCGCGGATCCTGAGCGTCCGAACGATGACGAACACCGCACCGATGGCGGCGGCGGCCAACAGAGCGAGGCCGGTGAGATCCCCGCGATCTCGTTCGCGGTAGATAACTTCCTGGTAGTCGGTGTCCGAAGCAGCAGGTGCGAAGCCGTAATCCCCGTCGATCGATGCGGGGGAGTCGATTGTGTCGGTCCACCGGGTCAGGTAATTCCCCGCTTCGAGGAACGTATCGAGCTCGCGGATCCCGCCCGATATGCGTCCGGCGAACTGCAGCTCGGGCTTCCGTCCGGAGACCGGGAATGCGGTCGGATCCATGCGGTGGTTGGCCAGCACACACAGGTCGACGGCCAGCGGGAGTTTGGCCGCACGGGACAGGCGCATCGGGTAGATCACGGTGTCGGAGGCGAACGACAACCGCAATGGCTGCAGATTCCCGGTCAGGGTCTGGCCGGCCGCGTCGGGAAACAGCTGAATGGCCACGATCTCCCAACCACCGGCGATGTAGGGCGTGAGGTCCTCAGCGAGGCTCGGCGGCTGCGGAAAACCCTTCTCCGACAACCACGACGCCAATGCGTGGGGATCGTCAGAGGCCAGCCGGGTGACATTGAACGGCCCGAGTCGCTGCTGGCTGCGCACCGTGACCCCGTCGGGAGCGGCAGCGCTGACAAGGCCGTCTCCGCGCTGGGAGACCATCCCCGGCAACCAACCGAACG
Source organism: Mycobacterium shunyiense (assembly GCF_058270075.1). NCBI lineage: Bacteria > Bacillati > Actinomycetota > Actinomycetes > Mycobacteriales > Mycobacteriaceae > Mycobacterium > Mycobacterium shunyiense. Next base: position 38,211 of record NZ_JBZDPU010000005.1, read on the forward strand.
ACGGCCACCAGGAGTCGCGATACTCGATACGCGGTGCCGACAGCGCGGCCAGTGCACTGAACACGGCCGGTTCGCCGAGCGTGACCTCGGCCTCTGACGGCACCGGCATGATCCAGGCAGCCTTCGACGAGCCGCCTCGCACGTTGAACGACATCAGGATGTCCTCGGTGACACCGTCCCACGCGACGAGTGCACGCTCGTCGGCGACGCTGGCGCCCGCACGGTCCGGGATGTACGCGCCGCACCCACAAGCCCAGGCCGGGGCTGCGACGTTCGCTGTCAATCCGATCAACAGCAGGATGAGTACCGCGCTCGCCGATCGGATCACGGTCATATCGTATGGGGTTGCAAGGCATCGAAGAGACGGAAAAAGCGGGCCGTCCCGGTGGCGGCCCGCCTTTTCGTCAGCACTCCTCGGTTTGCCCGATTGGGCGGCCGTATCCTCTCGACGAGAATTGCTCGGATACAACCAGTTTGGTCAGTGCGTTGCCAGATGCGGTGAGGCGCACCGGGTCACAGCGGGATCCAGATTCCGAAGAACCAGAAGCCCCATCCGTTGAAGTCCGGGTTGAACAGCGGTGTCACCCACCTGCCGTTGTAGTTGAACGGCTGGTGGTCGAAACGGCCCTGGTCCATCCCACGCCAGGACAGATCGGGGGGCGGGGGGCCCCAGTGCCCACCGCGGTCATCTGGTCCGCCGTGGTCGCCGGGCCATCCAGGTCCTCCGGGGCCGCCTGGCCCGCGGTCGCCGGGTCCGCCGTGGTCGCCCTGCCATCCAGGCCCGCCATGGTCACCCGGTCCTCCCGGGCCCTGGCAGTTGCCGAAGTTGCACGGTGGCCCGGGTTGGGCGGCCGCGAGCCCGGTCCCGGCGCTCAGGGTGGCGGCTCCGAGGGTCACCGCCAGGGCAGAAGCGCAGGTGAGACGCTTGATGTTCATGTCTAGCTTCCCTTCACGGGCGTCAGATACCCGATCATCGGAGGCTATTTAGCCGAGCTGTGTATTCGCTATGCGGCAACTAGGCGGGGGTTAGGCGTCGTGCATACGCCGACGTTTGACGTGCGCGTCACCCGTTCCGACACGCCCGACACGCCGTGACCAGCGAAAACTTTTTTTACCCGCCGGTAATCCCAGGTTTTGGGGGCACCGCCGAGGGGGCGGGGCCTCTTCGGACTTAGCTGGCGGGTCCTCGAAAACCATTGACTTGCAGGAATATCCGGCCTCCGGGGCCGCCTGCATCGATGCTGAGCCGTGATTTCGGCGAAAAACCGGCGGCCGGCGGAGCGCACTACACGCTGGGCTTTTAGCGCCGTAACCAGGGGGTGGGGTTAGCGTTCGTCAGCCAGCGTGGGTACGGTCGTCGTCGCTGGCTGGTTTGCACTCCAGCCGTACAAAACAAGTGATGGCCGAAGAGAAATCGCCAGGAGACGGAGGAAACCGTGGCCCTTCCCCAGTTGACCGACGAACAGCGCGCGGCAGCGTTGGAGAAGGCTGCTGCCGCACGTCGAGCGCGAGCCGAGCTCAAGGATCGACTCAAGCGTGGCGGCACCAACCTCAAGCAGGTGCTCACCGACGCCGAGACCGATGAGGTCTTGGGCAAGATGAAGGTCTCCGCGCTGCTGGAGGCCCTGCCCAAGGTCGGCAAGGTCAAGGCGCAGGAAATCATGACCGAGCTGGAGATCGCCCCGACCCGCCGTCTGCGCGGCCTCGGTGATCGTCAGCGCAAGGCCCTCCTGGAGAAGTTCGACCAGTAGAGACGCCCGCATTGAGCGCTGGTAGAGGGGCCGGGCAACAGGCATCGACGGCTCCGGTCGTCGTGTTGTCCGGTCCCTCCGCCGTCGGGAAGTCCACCGTGGTCCGCTGCCTGCGGGAGCGGCTTCCCGACTTGTATTTCTCCGTCTCGGTCACGACCAGGGCACCGCGCCCCGGCGAGGTCGACGGAGTCGACTACACATTCGTGTCCAAAGAGCGGTTTCAGCAGCTGATCGATGACGGTGAGCTGCTGGAATGGGCTGAAATCCACGGTGGTTTGCAGCGCTCGGGGACGCCGGCGCAGCCGGTGCGAGAGGCCACCCGGGCCGGGCGCCCGGTGCTGATCGAGGTCGATCTGGCCGGGGCGCGCGCCGTCAAGAAGGCCATGCCCGAGGCGGTATCGGTGTTCCTCGCACCGCCGAGCTGGGACGAACTGGTCAACCGTTTGTCCGGTCGCGGCACCGAGACGCCCGAGGTGATGGCCAGGCGATTGGAGACGGCGCGGGCCGAAATGGCCGCGAAATCCGACTTTGACCAGGTTGTGGTGAACCGCCAGTTGGATACCGCATGCGCTGAATTGGTATCCTTGCTGGTGGACAGCCGATGACTCATCGTGCCGGGACCGACGCGATCGGATCCGCGAGCCACCAGCACGCTGTTCAGTAACCGCATTCACGCAACCGCCAGGAGACTTTTTCGTGAGCACCCCGCACGCCGATGCGCAGCTGGCCGCTGCGGACGACATCGATTCGTCCGCCGCCAGCGCCTACGACACGCCGCTGGGCATCACCAACCCGCCCATCGACGAGTTGCTGGACCGCGCGTCGAGCAAGTACGCGTTGGTGATCTACGCCGCCAAGCGGGCGCGTCAGATCAACGATTACTACAACCAGCTCGGCGACGGCATTCTTGAGTACGTCGGCCCTCTGGTCGAGCCCGGTCTGCAGGAGAAGCCGCTGTCGATCGCGATGCGGGAGATCCACGAGGACCTGCTCGAGCACACCGAGGGCGGCGAGTAGCCAGGCCAGGGCCGGAGACGTGAGCGCGGGTAAGCGAATCGTCGTCGGTGTGGCCGGCGGCATTGCCGCCTACAAGGCGTGCACCCTGGTCCGCCAACTCACCGAGGCGGGCCATTCGGTACGCGTGCTGCCCACCGAGTCGGCTCTGCGCTTCGTCGGCGCCGCCACCTTTGAGGCCCTGTCGGGCAATCCCGTGCACACCGGTGTGTTCACCGACGTGCACGAGGTTCCGCACGTCCGGATCGGCCAGGAGGCCGATCTGGTGGTCGTCGCACCCGCTACCGCCGACCTGCTGGCGCGTGCCGTGGCAGGCCGCGCCGACGACCTGTTGACCGCCACGCTGCTCACGGCGCGATGTCCGGTGCTGTTCGCGCCCGCGATGCACACCGAGATGTGGTTTCACCCGGCCACCGTCGACAACGTGGCCACATTGCGCCGTCGGGGCGCTGTGGTGCTCGAACCGGCGTCCGGCCGGCTCACAGGGGCCGACAGCGGTGCGGGACGGCTCCCCGAGGCCGAAGAGATCGCCACGTTCGCCCAGTTGCTGCTGGAGCGGGGCGACGCCCTGCCCTATGACCTGGCCGGCGTCAAGGCGCTGGTGACGGCCGGCGGCACCCGTGAACCCATCGATCCGGTGCGGTTCATCGGCAACCGCAGCTCGGGCAAGCAGGGATACGCCGTGGCCCGGGTCCTGGCCCAGCGCGGCGCCGACGTGACGCTCGTCGCGGGTAACACCGCCGGTCTGGTCGACCCGGCCGGCGTCGACGTCGTACACATCGGTTCTGCCGCCCAGTTGCGAGACGCGGTGTCCAAGTACGCCCCCGAGGCCAACGTTCTGGTGATGGCCGCAGCGGTCGCCGACTTCCGGCCCGCGCAGGTGGCCACCAGCAAGATCAAGAAGGGCAGCGCCTCCGAGCCCAATTCCATCGACCTCGTCCGCAACGACGACGTGCTCGCCGGAGCAGTGCGCGCCCGGACCGAGGGACAGCTGCCGAACATGCGGGCCATCGTCGGCTTCGCCGCCGAGACCGGCGATGCCAATGGCGACGTGCTGTTCCACGCCAGGGCCAAGCTCCAGCGCAAGGGATGCGATCTGCTGGTGGTGAACGCAGTGGGGGAGAACCGTGCGTTCGAGGTGGACAACAACGACGGTTGGTTGCTGAGCGCGGACGGCGCCGAGGTTGCACTCGAGCACGGTTCGAAGACGCTGATGGCCACCCGTATCGTGGACGCGATCGGGGCGTTCCTGGGCAAGCACGACGGGTGACGGCACGTACTCAATGTGCGGATAAGGGTTGCGCATCGGCGTCCCACGCGCTTGGGTGCAACAGGGCATAGATATTATTCGCCTAACTAAGTAGTTTTGAGACTGAAAACTTTTTCAGATCGGCAAGGAAGGAAGCGGACCGTGAGCGAAGGTCGCCTGTTTACCAGTGAGTCGGTAACCGAAGGGCACCCCGACAAGATCTGTGATGCGATCAGCGACTCGGTGCTCGACGCGCTGCTGGAGCAGGACCCCAAGTCGCGGGTCGCGGTGGAAACGCTGGTGACCACCGGCCAGGTGCACGTCGCCGGCGAGGTCACCACCTCCGCCTACGCCGACATCCCGAAGATCGTGCGTGACCGCATCCTGGAGATCGGTTACGACTCGTCCACCAAGGGCTTCGACGGCGCCTCGTGCGGTGTGAACATCGCCATCGGCGCGCAGTCGCCTGACATCGCCCAGGGCGTGGACACCGCCCACGAGGCGCGTGTCGAAGGAGCCGGCGATCCGCTGGATTCCCAGGGCGCCGGTGACCAGGGCCTGATGTTCGGGTACGCCATCGGCGACACCCCCGAACTGATGCCGCTGCCTATCGCACTGGCCCACCGGCTGTCGCGGAGGCTGACCGAGGTACGCAAGAACGGCGTGCTCGATTACCTGCGCCCGGACGGCAAGACGCAGGTCACCATCCAGTACGACGGCAAGACCCCGGTGCGGCTGGACACCGTGGTGCTCTCGACGCAGCACGCCGACGGCATCGACCTCGATGGCACCCTGACCCCGGACATCCGGGAGAAGGTCGTCAACACCGTGCTGGCCGATCTCAACCACGAGACGCTGGACACCTCCGATTTCCGCCTGCTGGTCAACCCGACCGGCAAGTTCGTGCTGGGCGGGCCGATGGGTGACGCCGGTCTGACCGGCCGCAAGATCATCGTCGACACCTACGGCGGCTGGGCCCGTCACGGTGGCGGCGCCTTCTCCGGCAAGGATCCGTCAAAGGTGGACCGTTCGGCCGCGTACGCGATGCGCTGGGTGGCCAAGAACGTCGTCGCCGCCGGCCTGGCGGAGCGCGTCGAGGTCCAGGTGGCCTACGCGATCGGCAAGGCGGCCCCGGTCGGCCTGTTCGTCGAGACGTTCGGCACCGAGACCGTCGACCCGGCCCGCATCGAGAAGGCCATCAGCAGCGTGTTCGATCTGCGCCCCGGCGCGATCATCCGTGACCTGGACCTGCTGCGGCCGATCTACGCCCAGACGGCGGCCTACGGCCACTTCGGGCGCACCGACATCGAACTGCCCTGGGAGCAGCTCAACAAGGTCGAGGACCTGAAGGCCTCGGTCTAGCAATTCCTGCCAACAGCCCCCGATCGCTGATCGGGGGCTGTTGTGTTTCCCGGCACCGTCACCGCGAGATCAACGCCATGGTCGTGATTCTTCGGGCGGAGCGACCATGGCGTTGATCTGGGCGGGGTTGATCAGGTGCGGTAGCGCTCTACGACGCGGCCGGCGAGTGTGCGTGCGCGCACCAGTCCGCCATCGGTGCCGAACAGCTCGCGACGGGTGTTGCCCGCACACAGGTAGGCATCGACCCGGAAGGCGTCTTCGGCGGGATCGGGTGAACCCGCTACGGAGAATTCGTTTTCCAGCAGATCCAGCCACTCCTGCTTGAGATTTCGCACCGCGTCGGCCACGGGGCCGGTGCGATGCCCGAACTCGACCGATGTCGCCGATACGAAGCAGCCGCCCGGGAACACCTCGGCGCGCAGGTACGCCAACCAGGAATCGAGAAGGGCATCGAGCCGCGCGGCTCCGGGCGGACAGCTCAGCGCCGGACGGATTACGACGTCGATGTAGACCTGGCGCGCTTCAGCTACTGCGGCCAGCTGGATCGCCTCCCGGTTGTCGAAGACCGTGAGGATTCCGCTTTTGCTCACCCCGGTCGAGGTGGACAGGCCACCCACGGTGATCCCGTCCAGGCCGTGTGTGGTGGCGATGTCTGCAGCGGTACGCGCGACCAGGCGACGGGTGGCATCGCCACGCGCTCTCCGCCCGTCAGCTGCAGGCAAAACGGTCATCAGTTCACAGTAGCCACACTCTGGACGTGGGGTGGCCGAGTCGCGTACGGTCGACAATGGCCAATATGCGACCGATCGGTCGTATTGATCGGAGGGGTAATGACCACCAGCTTCAAGGCGCTACTGGAACGCCAGATCGCCATCGAGACAACACCTTCCGTGGTCTGGGAGATCATCCGCGACGTCCGACGCATGTCACAGTGGAGCCCGCAGGTGATATCGGTGAAGCTGCGCGAACCCGACGATGACATCCGGCTGGGTTCCACGTTCACCAACCTCAACCACCAGGGTGAGCTTGAGTGGATCACGCACGGCGAGGTGGTGCGGTACGAGCCGGAGAAAGAGATCGCCTTCCGCATCGCCGAGAACTATGCGATCTGGTCGTTCTCGATCAGCGCTGACGATGCCGGTGCCACGGTGCTGACGCAACGGCGCGAGACCCCCGACGGAATATCGCAACTTTCGCTCGATCTGACCGAGTCGCACCTCGGCGGACAGCAGGCCTTCACCGAACAACTGGAAGTCGGAATGGAGCAGACCCTCGCCGCCATCAAGGCATGCGCCGAGGCCTGACGAGCTAGGAGGTGAACGCGTAGTCGTCGAGGTCGAAAGTCCTGCTGCGCCAGTAGGCTTCGACTGTGGTGGCGGGCCTGAGCGGCACGTCACCGTTGCGGTCGAAGTAGTAGCTGTTGGCCAGGTTGCAGCTGTCCTGCCAGAAGATCTGGCGGTGACGCTTGCGCATCATCTCCGCGAAATACCGGTCGTTGGCCTCCCGGCGGACCTCGACGCGGCGGGCCGCACGACGGTCCGCCTGCGCGATACACCGCACCAGATGCCGGGTTTGGGCCTCGATCAATGCGAAGTACGACGACCCGACGTAGCCGTACGGGCCCATCACCGAGAAGAAGTTGGCGAAGCCGGGGACGCTGACTCCTTCGTAGGCCTGCATCCGGTGCTGCATCCAGAACTCGCTGAGTGACTGTCCGCCCGACCCCACGATCTCGAAGGGCAACGCATCCACATCCATCACCTTGAAGCCGGTGGCGAGGATGAGCACGTCGACGTCGTGGCTCTCCCCGTCAGTCGTCGCGACACCGGATCCGGTGATCTTGTCGATCGGCTCGGTGACCAACCGGACATTGTCCCGGTTGAAGGTGGCCAGATAGCTGTTGTGGAAGCCTGGTCGTTTACATCCCACCGCATACCGCGGTGTGAGTTTGTCGCGTACCTCGGGATCACGCACCTGTTGGCGCAGATAGGCCCGCCCGGCCGCGCCGGCCCGCTTGGCGAAGGGGTTGATGGTGAAGTACTGCGCGGCCAGCGGGAAGGTGAATTCCACGTACGCCTGGCTGATCAGCCGGTGCAGCGTCCGGCCGCCGGGCAGCCGCATCAGCCCGCGCGCGACCGGTGGGATCGGCACGTCGAACTTGGGGAAGCACCAGATAGGCGTCCGTTGAAAGACGGTGAGCTGCTTGACCGTCGGGGCGATCTCGGGAATCACCTGGACCGCAGAGGCGCCGGTGCCGATGATCGCCACCCGTTTGCCGGTGAGATCCTGGTTGTGGTCCCAGCGGGCGGTGTGCACGGTGGTCCCGGCGAAGGAGTCCACGCCGTCGATCTCCGGCAGCTTCGGGATGGTCAGCACGCCGCTGGCGTTGACCAGGAATCGCGCCGTGAGTATCTCGCCCGACTCTAGTTCAGCCCGCCACAGGTTCTCGTCGTCGTCGAAGACTGCACGTGCGACGGTGGCGTTGAACCGAATCCGGGGCCGCAGGCCGTATTTGTCGACGCAGGTGTCGGCGTAGGCGCGCAACTCGTTCCCGGGGGCGTAGGTGCGGGACCAATCCTGCGACTGTTCGAACGAAAACTGGTAGGAGAACGACGGGATATCCACGGCCACACCGGGATAGGTGTTCCAGAACCAGGTCCCGCCGGCGCCGTCCCCGGCCTCCAGGATCTGGTAGTCGTGCAGGCCGGCCTTGTCCAGCGCGATGGCCGAGCCGATGCCGGAGAATCCGGCGCCGATGATGAGCGTGTGAAAGTCGGGCATCAAGCCACCTCTCGGCTGCGTCCGATCATGTGGACGCCGTATTTGGGTCGCAATGTCAACGTAGCCTCCATCTCCACCGAGTGGCCAGGATCGAGATCGAAAACGAACCTCTGGCTCATGATCGCGGCGATCAACACCATCTCCATCAGGGCGAAACTCTGGCCGATGCAGATCCGGCGCCCGCCGCCGAACGGCAGGTAGGCCGAGCGCGGCCGGCTCTTGGCGGCGTCACCGAGAAATCGATTGGGGTCAAAGGTGTCCGGATCGGGCCACCATCGTTTGTCGTGGTGGATCTGATGAATCGGGATGATGACCGTCGTGCCCGGACGAATATGGTGGCCGTCGATTTCATCGGGCTCGACCGCCTCGCGCGCGATGATCCATACCGCGGAGTGACAACGCTGCGACTCCTGTAGACACGCAGTGGTCCACGGCATCCGGGTCAGATCGCCTGCCGTCGGACGGCCCGCTCCCAGCACGGAATCCACCTCGGCCAGCATCCGGTCCCGGGCGTCGGGGTGGCGTGCCATCAGGTACCAGAACCACGACATCGCGTTGGCCGTTGTCTCGTGCCCCGCGAGCATGAATGTCAGCGCTTCGTCGCGGACCCGCTGCCGCGGCCAGGTTCCATTGTCCGCGCGGAACAACACGTTGAGCAGGTCGGCCGATTCGGTGGGGTGGGACAGACGTTCGTCGAGCACGGCGTTCACCGCGGTATCCAGGGCCAGGGCGATGCGCTGGCCTTCGCGCAGCGGAGGCGGCAGCGGGATCCCGGAATACGTGCTCGCCGCCATGGCGTCGTACACCGGGCGAGGGAGCAGGCCCAGCAGGCCCAGCCGGGCCAGCTTCTCGGTGCGCCTGAGCCCTCGTGTGGTGAGGTCTCGCATGCTGTGCACGATCGGTCCGAAATCCTGACTGAACAGGGCGTTGGAGACGACCCGCAGAGTGGTTTCCACCATGGCGGCATGCATGTCGAACCGGACACCGTCACCGCCCTCGGCGAGCTCGTCGGTGGCTCGCGCGATCGGGGCGATCATCAGGTCGACGATGTCGTTGAGATGACGACGCGCGAACGTCGGGTTCAGGGCCGCCCGGTGGTAGGCCCAGGAGTCGCCCTCGTCGGTCAGCAGGTTTATCCCCGCCGCGGCACGGATCGGCTCGTACTCGTTCGATTTGACGTAGCGAAGGCGTGCTTGATGCAGCACGTGGTCGATGTAGTCAGGATGTGCGATCGATACGAAACGTCTTCCTGCGCAGCGGTATCGGGTGATGTCCCGGCCCTGTGTCCGGGTCAGAAAGCCGCTGTCGGTGCTGAATCCGACCGTGATCGCCTCGCGGGTCATGGTCCACGTGCTCAGTCGTGCCGCCGGTGCCGCCATGAATCCAGCGTATGAATGACATGGGGAGCGGGGAATGGGACTATCGGACACAGAGTTGGGATTTTGGGACAGCGGGTGGGGAGCCAATGGTCAGGTCGGGATCGATCTCGCGGTCGACGTGGTCGGCCGATGTCTGCCATCCGATCCACGCCACCCGCGTGCTGTGCGAGGTGGCGGTCGAGCGCGGGGTCCCGGCGGCGCACGTCCTGGCCGGCACCGGCATCACGCCGGCAGACCTCGATGATCCCGACTGTGTGATCAGCGCACATGACGAGATCCTGGCGGTCCGTCACCTGCAGGCTAGGCTGCCCGACGCGCCCGGATTGGGGGTCGATGTTGGTGGCAGGTCGGCGCTGACACACATGGGCCTGTTCGGGTTCGCGGTCATGTCGTGTGCCACGTTGCGCGAATTGTTCAGCATTGGGATGCGTTACTTCGCCCTGACCACGCTGCAGATCGATCTTCAATTGTTCGAGGGCGTCGACGAATGCGTAATGGAACTCAACGTGGGGCACCTACCCGGCGACGTCCAGCGCTTCTTCATCGAACGTGATGTAGCCGGAATTGTTGCCACGACAGCAAGTTTCGCCGCTCCGGTGGTGGCCCAGTACGCCGACCGCATATTCGCCGAGGTGTCTATCGACGAGCACGTACTGCAGCCGTTACTTGCCCTGATGCCGCTCCCGGACGTGGCGTTCGGCCGTGCCCACTCCCGACTGCACTTCCCTCGCGCCATGCTGGACGAGCCCCTGCCGCAAGCCGATCCGTACACCCTCGATCTGTGCATCGCCCAGTGCGATGTGCTGATGCAGCGCTACGAGCAGCGCCGTGGGATCACTGCAGTGGTGCGCAGCAAGCTATTTCGCGACCCCGGCCGCATTCCGGCACTGCCAGAGATCGCCGCGGAACTCGGTGTCCATCCGCGAACCCTGCGACGTCGCCTGGCCGACGAGGGAACCACGTTCCGGGCACTGGTCAACGAGGCCCGGTCGGCGCTCGCCGTCGATCTGCTGTGCAGCGTCGGGCTGACGGTCGAGGAGGTTTCGCGACGTCTCGGCTACAGCGAGACCTCGACGTTCTGCCATGCGTTCAAACGCTGGCACGGCATGCCGCCCAGTGCGTTTCACGCCGTGGCACACATGTGAATCGGGCGCAGGGCGCCCGTGGCCCCCTGCGCGGCACGGTCATGTTGCCGCGGATTACTTGATGTCAGTAACGAGTAGGGGATTGGTCTCGGCCATCTTCTCGAGTACCTGAAGCGTGCCCGCGACGCCGTTGTCAAGCGCTTGTGCGGCGGTGACCGTGTCGTCGGTAACTCCGACAAGCTGTACGAAGCGCAGGCGGCCCCCGCCGGTGTCGACCGGCGGGAGTTGAGGGTCTTCGACGAACATGATTGCGGTCAGGTCGGTTTGGGGATCACCGAGCGTGATCGGGCCACCGACCTTGATGCGGTGACCGATGTCCAGCGCATCTGTCCCGCTGAAAACCAGGTCACCCAGCCGTTGGAGGAGACGCAGCGACCAGGTGGGGACTTGTGCTGGCAGCGGTTGGGTGAGGTCGATGTCGGCGGCCACCCGGAAGGTCCACTCATAGTCTGCCCAGGTGTCATCCTCGTCGGACGATGGATCGGACGCGAACACGTTGGAGAACCCGTAGGTGACCAGATGCCAGTGTGGCTGTGGGGCAGCCGTATTCGGGTACGCGGTGATTCCCCAAATTCCCTGGCCGGGCAAGCGTGCATCGGTGCGGCCGAAGTGAGGTGCGACATTGCCCAGTCCTGGGTACAGCCGCGCGAAGGCGGCATCGATTGCGTCCCATCCGGGGGCCGAATCGTCATCGTCGTCATCATCGTAGTCATCACGCCGGTCGAAGCGCTCACCAAGCGGCTTGGCAGGCAGCACGCCGAAGATGATCGGGAACACGGATCCGATGTAGGGCAACAGGAATAGTAGGGACATCCATCCTGACAAGTCGGCGTCATGGAGTCGACGGACCATGAGTGCCCAGCTTGGAACCGCGCAGACTAGTACGAATACCGCCACGGGTACAAGGGACAAGCGCCCGAGCGTGCTGGGATCACCGGCTACGGCGACGATGGCCAAGCAGAAAACGGTGGCTACTGCGACTGCCAGCTGGACCCACCAATACTCGCTGCGTGACGCGCGGCCGGAGAAGCGGGCGTAGCTGCGGAAGAAGCGCGAGATTGCCTGTCCGAATGATGCTCCATACAGCGGCAGCGTGAGGTCGCGCGGATCGGTCGCGCCGAGTGGCTCGGATGGGTACTCCGTGCCGGACGAGGTTTCCTCGTTGCGGGTCATTGGTTCCTCTGCTCGATATTTGGTTGTGCGCGGAACCGTCCGGTTCCGCCGTCCCGTCAACTGACGGCTGAGATCACCGCGGACGCTAGCACCGTTGCGCCAAGCAATGCATGCAATGTTCTGCCATGTCCGGGTACAACCCGACACGGCGTCACACTTATCCGATTGAACGGCCCGTGGCCGCATTCCGTTTCACACTGGACGGGGTCCGGCGGCGAAAAGGGGTGCGATCACGATGGGATCCGATGACGTTCCGGAGCTCAACCGCAGGAGAACGCTGCTGGGGCTGGCTGCGGTCGGTGGTGTGGTGGCCGTGGGGGTGGGCGGGCTCGCCGAAGCAGCGGGCTGGCTACGGCCCGACGCGCTGACACCGGCAGATTTCGCCGACCGCTTCGAGCAGGTCTCCGGCCTTCACAAGGGATTCCGCCGCAACCACGCCAAGGGTCTGGCCGCGACGGGAACGTTCACCAGCACGGGCGCGGGCGCCCAGGTGAGCAGGGCGGCGGTGTTCAAACCCGGCACGGTGCCCGTCGTCGGACGGTTCTCGCTGTCCGGGGGGCTGCCCGATCAACCCGACAAACCCGACACGGTAAGGGGACTGGGTCTGATGTTCCGGTTGCCCGACGGCGAGCAGTGGCGCGTCGCGATGGTGAATCTTCCGGTGTTCCCCGACAGCACCCCGCGGGGCTTCTATGACCGGATGCTGGCCTCGCGTCCCGTTCCAGAGACCGGCAAGGCGGATCCGCAGGCGATGGCGGCGTTCCTGGCCGACCACCCGGAGACCGCCGCGGCGATGAAGATCATCAAGCAGGCTCCGCCGAGTGCAGGGTTCGCCGACAGTACGTACCGCGGCCTCAACGCGTTCCGAGCCACCGATGCCCAGGGCGAGACGACGGCGATCCGGTGGGCAGCCGTGCCGATAACAGGGGAGCCGCCCGCCGGGCAGCCCCACGGCGACGACAGGAACGTCCTCTTCGACGCACTCATCGACACCGTTGCCCGTGGCCCGGTCAGCTGGAAGCTCATCCTCACCCTGGCCGACCCCACCGACCCCACCCATGACGCCACCCTGCCGTGGCCGCAGAACCGCGCCACCGTCGATGCGGGCACCATCACCATCGACGCCGTGCAGACCGAGGCCCCCGGCAACGCCCGCGACATCAACTTCGACCCGCTCGTGCTGCCCGACGGACTGGCCGTCTCCGACGATCCACTGCCGAGCGCACGGTCGGCGGTCTATGCCCGCTCGTTCAACCGACGGGCCCGAGAACCCAAGTCGCCCAGCGCAGTCGTCGTCCCCGGGGGTGCGCGATGACCACCGAAACGAAGCCGCCGATCACGAAGTTCAACCTGGCGGCCCGGCTGCTGCACTGGTCGATGGCGGTCATGGTGATCGCACAGTTCTTCATCGGCGTCACCATGATCGCGGCGCTCAGCTACTACCCGTTGTTGCTCGCGATCCACCGGCCGCTGGGCATCGCCATCCTGGTGTTCGCGATCGTTCGGTTGGTCAACCGGCTCACCCGCCGGTTGCCGCCGTTCCTGGCGACGATGGGCCCGTTGGAACGCCGTATCGCCAGTTACTCCGAATACCTGCTGTACGCATTGCTTTTGGCGCAACCGTTGATCGGGTGGGCGATGCTGTCGGCCGCCCAGTCGCCGGTCGTGTTGGTCGGGGCGCTGCACCTTCCGGCGATCGCCCCGCACAACATCACCCTGTACGCGGCCTTGCGTACCGCCCACACCGTGGCCGCCTACCTGCTGTTCGCGACCTTCACTGCACATATCTGCGCCGTCTTGTTCCACACCCTGGCGCTACGCGACGGGATACTCCGTCGAATGTCGTTGTGGCCCAGCAGAAACGGTCAGTCGTGAAGGGCTGCTCGTAGCGCGACCATCGCCCGGTCGAACGATTCGGTTGCTGCCGGGACCACACCGACGTAGCCGAGGTAGCCATGCACCAGAGTCTCGGCGTGGTCCAACTGCACGGGAACGCCGGCAGCAGACAACATCTCGGAGTAACGGATGCCGTCGTCACGCAACGGGTCGTGCCCGGCCACCGCGACATAGGCGGGTGCGAGTCCGGAAAGGTCCGCCGCACGGGCCGGCACCAACGTGGCCGGCGGGTCTGACAGATCCACATGCCCGGCGTACCAGCGGGAGAATCCTGTGACGGCATCGAGCCCCAGGATCGGTGCCTCGGCGTTCTCGGTGAACGACGGCAGGCTGGTGTCCCAGGTGGTGGCCGGGTACCAGAGCAGCTGGAAGCGCAGCCCTGGAACACCGGCGTCACGAATCAGCTGCGCCACGACGGCGCTGAGATTGCCACCCGCCGAATCGCCGGCCACGGCCATCCGGTCGGCGTCGACGCCCAGTTCAGCGGCGTTGGCGGCCACCCACTGCGTCGCCGCCCACACGTCGTCCACGGCGGCGGGGTAGGGGTGCTCGGGGGCCAGCCGGTACTCCACCGACACCACGACGGCGTCGGCGGAGACGGCATGCTGGCGGGCGGTGCCGTCGTAACTGTCCAGGTCCCCCAGTGCCCAGCCGCCGCCATGGATGAACACCACGACCGGCAGCGTCGTGCCGTCGGCGGTCGGCGGTCGGTACACCCGAACCGGGATCGGGCCGGCCGGCCCGGGGATCTCACGGTCCTCGGTCTTCACATCGGGATGGACCGGCAACCGCGGAATCTCACTGAACTGGCGGCGGGCCTCCTCGACACCGATGTCGGTCGACAGTTGGAACGGCACTGCCTCCAGTACCTTCTGCAGGATGGCATCGACAGCTGGTTTCTCGTCAGCAACGGACATTCCGCAACCGTACGCACACCGCGTCACGGTGTGGCTGTGGGTGGTGGCCGCGGTCGTCGCGGCGGGCTACGGGGTGTTCCTGATCGTCACGGCGACGCGGTTGCCGACGGGAGCCGACCTGACGGGGCAATTCACCCTCCAACCTGCGGTGAAGGCGCTCACAGCGGTCCTGCTGGCTGCGGCCGCGTGCGCCCATCCGATCGTTCGGGAACGGCGCTGGCTCATCGGTGCGCTGCTGTTCTCCGCACTCGGCGACTTCCTGCTCGCCATCCCGTGGTGGGAGCCGTCCTTTGTCTTGGGGCTCGCGGCATTCCTGGTTGCGCACCTGTGCTTTCTGGGCGTGCTGGTGCCGCTGGCGCGGCGTTCCACCCCGCGGCTGATCGCGGTGGCCGTCACCATCCTCGCCTGCGTGGCGCTGCTGACCTGGTTCTGGCCCCGGCTCGTCGAACAGGGGATGGCCGTCCCGGTCGTCGCCTACATCGCGGTGCTCGGAGCCATGGTGTCCACCGCGTTGCTGGCCCAGCTGCCCACTCCGTGGACCGCTCTCGGCGGCGTGTGCTTCGCGGCGTCGGACGCCATGATCGGCATCAGCCAGTTCGTGCGCGGCGATCAACTGCTCGCCGTCCCGATCTGGTTCGGCTACGCGGCGTCACTGGTGCTGATCACGGCAGGACTGTTCTTCGGGCGCCCGACACAACCTCCTGCTAAACCTGCACAGTGACGATCACCCGCCGCGCCGCCGAACACGAGCCCATTGCGCGGGTGCTTCCTCTGCTCACGGTTCCGCACCTGGACCGGGAGTTCGACTATCTGGTGTCGGAGGAGCAATCCGACGACGCCCAGCCCGGTGTGCGGGTCCGGGTGCGGTTCAACGGCAGGCTGGTCGACGCTTACCTCCTGGAACGACGCTCCGACACCGACCACACCGGAAAGCTCGGCTGGCTCGATCGGGTGGTCTCGCCGGAGCCGGTGCTCACCCCCGAGGTCCGGCGGCTCGTCGATGCCGTCGCCGCCCGCTACGCCGGCACCCGTGCGGATGTGCTGCGCCTGGCGGTGCCTCCGCGTCACGCCAGGGTCGAGAAGCAGACCGCGGAGGAACCGGAACCCGTCACGGCCGTCCCGGTGGACACCAGCGCCTGGGCCCGCTACGGCCGCGGGGAACAGTTCCTGACTGCGGTCGGTGAGGGTCGCGCGGCGCGCGCGGCATGGCAGGCACTGCCCGGCGAGAACTGGGCACTGAGGCTGGCCGAGGCGGCCGCGGTGGCGGTGAACGCGGGGCTGGGGGTGGTCGCTGTCGTACCCGATCAGCGCGATGTGGACGCGCTGTATGCCGCAGCGACCCAACAGATACCGGCGTCACGGGTGGTGGCATTGTCGGCCGGATTGGGCCCCTCGGCCCGGTACCGCCGCTGGCTGGCGGCGCTTCGAGGACAGGCTCAGGTGGTGATCGGCACCCGCAGTGCGGTGTTCGCCCCCGTGGCCAACCTCGGCCTGGTCCTGGTGTGGGACGACGGCGACGACAACCTCGCCGAGCCGCGCGCGCCCTATCCGCACGCCCGCGAGGTCGCCATGCTGCGCGCCCACCAGCTGCGCTGTGCCGCGATCATCGGTGGCTACGCGCGCAGCGCCGAGGCACAGGCGCTGGTGCGGACCCGCTGGGCCCACGATGTGGTGGCGGCGCGGCCGGTGGTGCGGGCCGCCGCACCGCGAGTCGTCGCCTTGGAAGACAGCGGCTATGCCCAGGAACGCGATCCCGCCGCCCACAGCGCGCGGCTGCCGTCCATGGCACTGCAGGCGGCCCGCTCGGCGTTGCAGGCGCAGCACCCGGTGCTCATCCAGGTTCCGCGGCGCGGTTACGTGCCCGCGTTGGCCTGTGCGCGATGCCGCGCGGTGACACGCTGCCGGCACTGCACGGGCCCGCTGGCCCTGCCGGACCGGGGGAGCGCGGCTGCCGAATGTCGCTGGTGCGGCCGGGCCGAGCCAGCATTGCGTTGTGTGCGTTGCGGTTCGGATGCGGTGCGGGCGGTCGTGGTCGGGGCCCGGCGGACGGCCGAAGAGCTGGGCCGGGCCTTTCCCGGCACGTCGGTGATCACCTCCGGCGGCGACGCCGTGGTCGATGCGGTGAAGGCCGGCCCGGCCCTGGTGGTCAGCACCCCCGGCGCGGAGCCCGTGGCCGACGGCGGCTACGGCGCCGCCCTGTTGCTCGACGCGTGGGCGCTGCTGGGCCGGCAGGATCTGCGGGCCGCCGAGGACACGATGCGCCGGTGGATGGCGGCGGCGGCCCTGGTGCGGCCGCGCACCGAAGGCGGTGTGGTGGCCGTGGTCGCTGAGTCGGCGATCGCCGCCGTGCAGGCGCTGATCCGGTGGGATCCGGTCGGACATGCCGACACCGAACTCGATGCCCGCGGTGAGGTGGGATTGCCGCCGGCGGTGCACATGGCGGCCATCGACGGGACGACGACCGCGGTCGAGGCGCTGCTCGACACTGCCCAACTGCCCGACACCGCGGAAGTCCTCGGGCCGGTGGAACTGCCGCCCGGCGCCCGCCGCCCGCCGGGACTGGCGTCCGATGCCGAGGTGAGCCGGATGCTGGTCCGGGTGCCGCGTGATGGTGGTCTGGAGTTGGCGGCCGCGCTGCGGCGAGCCACCGCGGTGCTCAGCGCGCGCAAAGATCAGCAACCATGTCGTATCCAAATCGACCCGCTCCACATCGGATAGGGCGGATACTTCACCCGTTATCGGTGAGTGCCGAATCAGGAGGCTGCGATGCGCCGGGTGTGGTCGTGGTTGTTCACGTTGGGGCTCATCGCCTTTGGTCTGCTGTGGCCGCTCGTGTTCACGGGTGGGTCCGCGTCGGGCCCCGGCCCCGTCGACCCGGTGGTGATCACCGATTACCGCGCGAATTTCACCGTAGACGCCGACGGTCGGATGACCGCGGTGGAGACCATCACCGGGGATTTTCCCGGCGGGCGGCACGGCATCTTCCGGTACTGGGATATGGCCAACCAGAACAACTCCCGGCTGCGGCAGATACCCGAGATCACCTCGATCACGATGGACGGCTCATCGGTTCCGTATGAACTGTTGTGGGAAACCGGTAAACGGTTCCGGGTGGCCAAGATCGGCGACCCGGGCTCGACGCTGAACTGGGGCAGCCACGTTTTCGAGATCCGGTACACGATCGACGGTGTCCTCGACCCGGGACGCAACGGCGCTCACCGTCAGTTCGCCTCGAACACCGGCAACCCCGACGCGCGGTCGGCGTTCTACTGGAACGTCGTCGCGCCCGCCTGGAACAACACGATCGAGCGGGCCGACATCTCGGTCACCCTGCCGGCGGAGGTGACCGGCGCCGGTTGCAGCGTCGGATTCGGCGTCGGCAGTGCGTGCACGGAGCTGCGCACCGACGGCAACACCGTGCGGTTGTCCGCGACCAATCTGGAGCCCCACACGCCGGTGACGCTGCGCGCCGGAGTCGACATCGCCGCTCCGGCGCAGGTGAGCCTGCCGTGGCCATACACGTGGGACCGCATCCTCGGTCGGTCGGTGACCGCACTGGCGTGGGTCGCGCTGGTGGCCGTCGGGATGGGCCTGCTCGCCTACTTCTGGACGCGCATCACTGTCGAACCGCCACCGGGATTCCCGGTGCAGTACGCGCCACCCGAAGGGCTCGGCCCGGTGCAGACCGAGTACATCCGCACCGAGACCATTCCGAAGAACGGGCTCAGCGCGACGCTGTTCCACCTCGCCGAGCGCGGGCTTGTCGAGCTGCGGCAGGTCAGTGACAAGCATTGGAAGATCAAGGGCCTGGCCAAGCCGGCCGAGTGGTCCGGAGTGGATCCGGTCGCCATCGACGTGGGCGCAGCACTCAAGGTGATGTCGGTGGGCGCCGAGTTCTCCGCCAAGAACACCGCGGCTTCGGGGAAGAAGCTCAGCAAGGCCAAGGCCGACATGGCCGTTGCCGTGCGGAAGTGGGCACTCGACGGCGGATTCATGGTCAGGCGTCGTAAGGAATTGTGGATCCGCGTCGCCAATGTGGTGGCGTTCTTCGCGGCGCTGGCCGGTTTCTTCCTCTGGTTCGGCATCACATTGTGGGGGTTGCCCTTCGCAGTGTTCTTCCTGTGCTCGCTGCGCGGCTGGTCCGGGGGCGTGGGTACCCGGCGGACTCCGGCCGGTCGGGAACTATGGTCGCGCGCAGAAGGTTTTCATCGCCTGCTGTCCACAGATTCGGCTGAGTCCAGGTTCGATTTCGCCGCGCGCAAGGACCTGTACCTGGCCTACATCCCGTTCGCGGTGGCGGGCGGCGCCGCCGCACTGTGGGCGAAGAAGTATCAGGACACCATGGGGGCTCCTGCACCCCAACCAAATTGGTACGACTCGTCGTCATCGTCATCGGACAGCAGCCACGGTTTTGCCGGCGGATCCGGCGGCGCGGATTTCGACAGTTTCGAGTCGGCACTGTCATCATCGATCGGGGCGTACACCGCCTCGCAGTCATCGTCGTCGTCTTCGTCGAGCGGCGGATCATCGTCGTCCGGTGGAGGCGGGGGCGGTGGTGGTGGAGGGGGAGGGGGCGGCTCATGGTGAGACTGCTGTTGGTCGTGGTGCTGGCGCTCGCGGTGGCGGTGTTGGTGGGCTTCGTCGTGGGCTATAACAAGCTGCGCGCGGCGGACGTGCGCGTCGCCGAGGCGCTCGGCGGCATCGATGTGGAGCTGACCCGCCGGGCGGCGCTGATTCCGGCGCTGGTTCAGGCCGTCGCGACGTTCGCCTCGCATGAGACGGTGGTTCTCGGCCGGGTCAGTGGTGCGCAGGCCGCGCTGGCCTCGGCGACCGGCAGCGCCTCGGTGGTTCAGCGCAGCGCTGCCGAGCGTGATCTGGACAGCGCGCTGACCGGCGTGCTGGCACTGGGATCGTCCTACCCGCAACTCAATTCGTCGGCCAACTTCCTGAACCTGCAGGAGAACCTGGCCGACACGGAGGACAAGCTGGCGTTCGCCCGGCAGTATTACAACGACGCGGTGGCCACCCTCAACCGGCTCGTCGGAACGATCCCGTGGGTGTACCTGGCGCCGCTGGCCGGAGTCTCCGAGCGGGAGTACTATCGGCCGCCGCATTAGGGAAGCAGCACTCCGAATCCCTAAACTGGTCGGGTGCGTCTTGTCTTTGCCGGAACCCCAGAGCCCGCCCTCCCGTCGTTGCAGCGGCTGATCGACTCGCCCCGCCACGATGTGGTCGCGGTCCTGACCCGGCCCGACGCCGCCGCCGGGCGCCGCGGGAAACCCGCTCCGTCACCGGTCGCGAAGCTGGCGCTCGAGCACGACATACCGGTCCTGCGACCGGCTAAGCCCAACTCCGACGAGTTTGTCGCCGAGCTGTCCGAGCTGGCGCCGGACTGCTGTGCGGTGGTCGCCTACGGTGCGCTGCTGAGCGAGCGCCTGCTCGCGGTGCCACAGCACGGCTGGATCAATCTGCACTTCTCGTTGCTGCCGGCCTGGCGCGGGGCCGCTCCGGTGCAGGCCTCCCTGGCGGCGGGTGAAGAGGTGACCGGAGCGACGACGTTCCTGATCGAGCCGGCCCTCGATTCCGGTCCGGTCTACGGGGTGGTGACCGAGCGGGTCCGCGACACCGACACGGCGGGCGAACTGCTTGGGCGACTTGCTGATTCGGGTGCCGCGTTGCTGGAGTCGACCCTGGACGGTATCGCCGAGGGAGCGCTGACCGCGGTGCCGCAGCCTGCCGACGGAGTCAGCCTGGCACCCAAGATCACCGTGGAGTCGGCCCGGGTGCGCTGGGATCTGCCGGCCCACGTCATCGACCGCCGGATCCGCGCCGTCACCCCGAATCCCGGTGCGTGGACGATGATCGGGGACCTGCGGGTCAAGGTCGGGCCGGTCACGGTGGAGCCGTCGGAAGATTCGTTGGACCCCGGCGAGATCCGCGTCGAACGCAACGCGGTGCTGGTCGGTACCAGTTCCCAACCCGTCCGGCTCGGGCAGATCCAGCCGCCCGGAAAGAAACTCATGAACGCGACCGACTGGGCCCGCGGGGCGCGGCTCGACGAATCGGTGCGCGCCTCATGAGCAACAGGCCGAACCGTCCCAACCGTCCGCCGCAACGCAACCGCCAACACCGGCGCACCCCGCTGGATCCCGCCCGCCGGGCCGCCTTCGATGTGCTGCGCGCGGTGTCGGAGCGTGATTCCTACGCCAACCTGGCCTTGCCCGCGCTGCTGCGGGAGCGGGGGATCGAGGGCCGCGACGCGGCCTTCGCCACCGAGCTGACGTACGGCGCGTGTCGCACCCGGGGACTACTCGACGCAGTCATCGAGGCGGCCGCCGGGCGTCCACCCGAGCGGATCGATCCGGTGCTGCTCGATCTGTTGCGTCTGGGCACCTATCAGCTGCTGCGCACCAGGGTCGAGCCGCACGCCGCGGTGTCGACCACCGTCGAACAGGCTGGCATCGAATTCGACACGGCCCGAGCTGGTTTCGTCAACGGTGTGCTCCGGACCATCTCGCGTAGTACGGAGCAGGAATGGATGGAGCAGCTGGCTCCGCCGGCAGCCACCGACCCGGTCGGACACGCCGCATTCCTGCACGCCCACCCGCGGTGGATCGCCCAGGCCTTCACCGACGCGCTGGGCGCCAGGGCGGGAGAGCTCGACGCCCTGCTGACCAGTGACGACGAGCGTCCCCTGGTGCACCTGGCGGCACGGCCGACCGCACTGACCGCGGCCGAACTGGCGGAACAAGCTGATGGCACCGTCGGCCGCTACTCGCCGTATGCCGTCTATCTACCGGGCGGTGATCCCGGACAGTTGACGGCCGTGCGCGATGGTGCGGCTCAGGTGCAGGACGAAGGCAGCCAGCTGGTGGCCCGCGCCCTGACCCTGGCCGAGCTCGACGGCCCGGACAACGGCCGCTGGCTGGACCTGTGCGCCGGCCCCGGCGGCAAGACCGCTTTGCTGGCTGCGATCGGTGCGGCTTCGGGGGCCAGGGTCACCGCGGTCGAGCCCGCGCCGCGTCGCGCCGACCTGGTCGAGGAGAACACCCGCGGGCTCGACGTCGACGTGCGCCGCGTGGACGGGCGGGAATCGGATCTCGAACCAGGATTCGATCGCGTCCTCGTCGACGCCCCCTGCACCGGGCTGGGTGCGCTGCGCCGACGGCCCGAGGCGCGGTGGCGACGCCAGCCCGGCGACGTTCCCGGACTGGCGAAACTGCAGCGTGAACTGCTGGCGGCGGCCATCGCCCTGACCCGCCCCGGCGGCGTTGTCCTCTACGCGACCTGTTCGCCGCACCTCGCCGAAACCGTCGGGGTGGTGGCCGACGCCGTCCGCCGCCATCCGGTGACCCAACTGGACACCCGGGAGTTGTTTGCCCCGGCCGACGACCTCGGTGACGGACCGCACGTCCAGCTGTGGCCGCATCGGCATGGGACCGATGCGATGTTCAGTGCAGCCCTGAAGGTTGGATGAGCGCTTGCGCGAAGACCATCAAGATAGGCTGACCGCCATGGCAGAACCCCTGATCGCCCCGTCCATCCTGTCCGCTGACTTCGCGCGGCTGGCCGATGAGGTCGCTGCGGTGGCCGGGGCGGACTGGTTGCATGTCGATGTCATGGACAACCACTTCGTGCCCAACCTGACGCTGGGCATGCCCGTCGTGGAGTCGTTGCTCAAGGTGACCGACATCCCGATGGACTGCCACCTGATGATCGATCGGCCGGAGCGCTGGGCGCCGCCGTACGCCGAGGCGGGTGCCTACAACGTCACCTTTCACGCCGAGGCGACCGACAATCCGATCGGCGTGGCCCGCGATATCCGCGCCGCCGGCGCCAAGGCCGGCCTTTCGGTGAAACCCGGCACCCCGCTGGAGCCGTACCTGGAGATCCTCAAGGAATTCGACACCCTCCTGGTGATGTCGGTGGAGCCCGGGTTCGGTGGGCAGAAGTTCATCCCGGAGGTGCTCACCAAGGTGAGCACGGTGCGCCGCCTCGTCGACTCCGGCGAGCTGACCATCGTCGTGGAGATCGACGGCGGCATCAACGCCGACACCATCGAGCAGGCGGCCGAGGCCGGTGTGGACTGCTTTGTCGCCGGCTCCGCGGTGTACAGCGCGGCCGATCCGGCCGCCGCGGTGAGTTCCCTGCGCCAGCAGGCAGCGAGCGCCTCGAGACATCTGACGCTATGACGCTCGAGTCCGTGATGCGGCTGGCCATCGAGCAAGCCGAACAGGTCAAGGGCTCGACCTATCCCAATCCGCCCGTCGGCGCGGTGATCCTGGACCGTGACGGGCAGATCGCCGGGGTCGGGGGAACGCAACCGGTCGGCGGCCCGCACGCCGAGGTGGTGGCACTGCAGGCGGCCGGTGACCGGGCCAAGGGCGGCACCGCAGTCGTCACCCTGGAGCCGTGCAACCACCATGGCCGAACCCCACCGTGTGTAGATGCGCTTCTGGCATCAGGGGTTTCGAATGTCACATACGCGGTGTCCGACCCCAATCCCGCCGCGGCGGGCGGGGCGCAACGCCTCGCCGATGCCGGCGTCACCGTCAGCGCCGGGCTCCTGGCCGACGAGGTCGAGAAGGGGCCGTTGCGTGAGTGGCTGCACAAGCAGCGCACTGGATCACCCCATGTCACATGGAAATTCGCCACCAGCGTGGACGGTCGTAGCGCCGCTGCCGACGGTTCCAGCCAGTGGATCACCAGTGAGGCCGCCCGCGCGGACGTTCATCGCAAGCGGGCGGCGGCGGATGCCATCGTGGTCGGTACCGGGACGGTGTTCGTCGACGATCCGACGCTGACTGCACGTCGGGCCGACGGCACGCTCACCGATCACCAACCGCTGCGGGTGGTGGTGGGGATGCGGGAGGTGTCGTTGGACGCCAAGGTGCTCAACGACGATTCGCATACGATGCTGATCCGGACGCATGATCCGCACGAAGTGATGCGGTCGCTCGGCGACCGGACCGACGTCTTTCTGGAAGGCGGGCCGACCCTGGCCGGGGCCTTCCTGCGGGCCGGGGTGGTCAACCGGATCGTGGCTTACGTCGCACCGATTCTGCTGGGCGGGCCGATCACCGCGGTCGACGACATCGGGGTGCTGAGCATGGTGCACGCGCAGCGCTGGCGGTTCGATGGCATCACTGCCATCGGTCCGGATGTTCGCCTGAGCCTCGTGCCCAACTGACAGAAGGCGCGCAGCCATTAGCCAGCCTAGGTTAGGGTGACCTAAGTTACGGTCCTGAAATGACGAGCATTGTCGGTCATGATCGGTACACTCGTACCAAAGCGCGTTCGCTGCCGAATGTGCACCGGGTGTACACGAGCAAAGGACGCACATATGACTGCCCTGCAGGATTGGCTCCCCAGCACATCATGGGCCCCCCGCACGCTCCGCGCGCTGGTGAGTGTCCCGCTACGCCTCGTGCTGCCCAGCCGGCCGGAGGAGGCCGACCGGGCACCACGTTTGCTGCGTCCCGGGGTGGAGCGCTGCTGAAACCGATCAGCTGGATCGGTGGCGCCCTGGCGGCTGGTCGGTGCGCTGATCCTCTTGGTCGGCGGTCTGGACCGGCAGGGCCTCCGTCGGCAGGAACAGCTGCCCGGTTGACGTGTCATCGTCCGCACCGGTGTCGCCACTCTCGGGAGGTCCCGCCAACTCGTCGACGTGGACGTTGCGCGCGGCGATCAGCAGGCCGAGCACCGCACCCACCACACAGACGATCGCGGTGATACCGAAGATGTCGCCGTACATCGACACATACGCCTCGCGATAGCGGACGGCCTGTGAAGCCAGCCGCTCCTGCAGCGACATCTGGCTGGTGTTCGCCGCAGCCGCCAGGCTGGCCAGGTGCTGATTGAAGCGGAACAGACCCCAGGCGGACAGTGCCGCCATGCCGATCAGCATGCCGATCATCCGGGCCACCACGACGAATGCCGAGGCGATGCCGTGCTGCGCGGCGGGTACCACCCGTAGCGTGGCCGACGTCAGCGGGGCGATCACCAACCCGAGGCCCAGACCCACGATCGCCAGATCGGTGTCGAGCACGGGCAACTGGAACAGGACAAGGTCGTGGGTCCTGTCGAGCACGTCGATCGACCAGTGGGTGATCAGCCAGAAGCCGCCGGCCGCGATCATCAGGCCGACGAAGCTGACGATGCGATCCCCGACCCGGGTGGCGATCCAGCCACCGATCAGCGCGCCGATCGGCAGGGCGATCAGGAATCGCAGCAGCAGGAAGGCGGCGTCGTACTTGTCCTTGCCGAGCACGCCCTGGCCGAACAGTTCGACGTTGACCAGCGTGACCATCAGGGCGGCACCGGTGCACAAGGAGGCGGCAAGCGCGGCCAGGAACGGCCGGAACTTCACCCCGGCGGGTTCGATCAGCCGCGTGCGGGCCAACTTCTCCCAGACGAAGAACGCGACAGCCGCCACCAACGCGCCGATCAGCAGCGGTGGGCCCCACTCGGGCAGCACGTGCTTGCCGTCCGGCTCCGGGTTGTACAGACCCACGACAGCCAGGCCCAAGGCAATGGCCAGCAGGAGGCCGCCGACGACATCAACCTTTTCGCGGTGGTCGCTGGGCTCCTTGCCCGGCAGGCTGAAGTGGATCATCGCCATCGCGATGATGGCCAGCGGCACGTTGATCCAGAACACGGCCTGCCAGTGATGGAACAGCGCGACGGCGCCGATGCCGTACAGCGGGCCCAAGACGCTGCCGAACTCCTGTGCGGCACCGACGCCGCCCAGCACGGCAGCGCGACTGCGCGCCGCCCACAGATCAGCGGCCAGCGCCAGCGTCACCGGCAACAACGCACCGCTCGCGGTGCCCTGCACCACGCGGCCGATGACCAGGGTGGTCAGGTCGCCGGACAGTGCGGTGATCACCGAACCGACCGCGAAACCGGCCAGACCGACCTGGATCAGCATCTTGCGGCCGAACCGGTCCGAGGCCCGGCCCAGCAGCGGCATGGCAGCGATATAGCCCAGCAGATAGCCGGTGATGATCGGCGTGACCTGCTGGATCTTGTTTATCGCGATCCCGACGTCGGACATGATGTCGGTCATGATCGTGACCACGACATAGGTGTCGAGGGCGCCGAGCAGCACGGCGAGGCTGCCCGCGCTGATCGCGATGTGGCGGCTGCGGCCGGCGCTCACCGCCTGCGCGGCCCGCATCAGGACGCGGGCTTGGCGACGGTGACCTGCTTACCCCAGTCAGTCAGGGTCATGGTGACGCTGTTTCCGGGGGTGGGCTCAAGCTTGGCCTGCAGAAGGGTGTGGTCCCCGTCCTCGGTGATCCAGGCGGTTCCCGGGACCGGGCCGGTGGCCTTGAGCTGGGGGGCGATCTTGTTGACCGCATCGGCGCTCACGTTGCCGGTCACCCGGACGCCCTCGGTGCCGTTGATCGACTCGCGGCCGTCGGCCTTGGCGTCGCTGAAGTTCGCCAGCACGTTGGCCAATCCGGTGTCGGGGTTCAAGATGGCCGAGATGTCGTAGATCTTTTCGGCCGGCCCGTAATTGGACAGTGGGTCACCGGGGGTCAGCGCGGCATACAGGTCGCCACCGGAGACGACGAACTTTGCGTCAGCCAGTTTCTGACCCATGAAGATGAGATCGGCGGTGCCCTCGGCGGCCACCTCGGGGGCATTGGTCAGGTCACCGTCGAGCTTCTCGACGGGAAGACCCTCGATGGTGCCTTGCACGGTGAGGAGGAGATGGACGCTCTGCTGAGCCTTGGTCGAGGCCGCCGACTCCTGAAGGAGTTGGCCGGCGTCGGGCAGCGGGGCGCTCGACTTCTCCGAGGACGATGACGAACAACCCGCGACCAGCGCGGTCGCGGCGAAGAGGATTGCGAGTAAGGACTGGACTGCGAAGCGTGGGCGCGTCTGCATTACTGCATCGTAGAGGCTTCCGACGGTCGGGCGTTTTCTCCAACTCCGGGTTGAGGCGAATACTCTGGTCGCCGTGTTCACCGGAATCGTTGAAGAGCTGGGTGTCCTGGTCGACAAGGCGGAGCTGACGGATGCCGCCCGGTTCACCATCCGCGGCCCTGTGGTCACCGCCGACGCCGGCCACGGCGATTCGATCGCGGTGAACGGGGTCTGCCTGACCGTGGTCGACGTGCTGCCCGACGGAGCATTCACCGCCGACGTCATGGGGGAGACGCTGAACCGGTCGAGTCTGGGCGGGGTCGGCGTCGGCAGCCAGGTGAACCTGGAGCGGGCTGCCGCGGTCAACAGTCGCCTCGGTGGTCACATCGTGCAGGGCCACGTGGACGGCACCGGCACTGTGATTTCCCGCACGCCCTTCGACCACTGGGAAGTGGTGCGCATCGGCCTTCCGGTCACGCTGTCGCGCTACGTGGTCGAGAAGGGTTCGATCACCGTCGACGGCGTCTCGCTGACGGTGTCCGCGGTCGGTGACGACTGGTTCGAAGTGTCGCTGATTCCCACCACGCGTGAGCTCACCACGCTGGGGCAGGCGGCCGTGGGGACGACGGTCAATCTCGAGGTCGACATCATCGCGAAGTACGTGGAACGGCTGATGGCCGGTCCCGGTGAGTAAGAGCTGGCAATAACCGCTGGATTTCGGTGGTTCATACTGGAGTCGGCATATGGTCCCGCTTTGGGGACCTGGCATTCGAACAGGCAAGGTGGCGCAGATGACCAGGCTCGATTCCGTCGAGAGGGCGATAGCCGATATCGCGGCGGGCAAAGCCGTGGTGGTGATCGACGACGAGGACCGCGAGAACGAAGGCGACCTCATCTTCGCTGCCGAGAAGGCCACCCCCGAACTCGTTGCGTTCATGGTCCGCTACACCTCCGGTTACCTGTGTGTGCCGTTGGACGGCGAAATCTGCGACCGGCTGGGGCTGCTGCCGATGTACGCGGTCAACCAGGACAAGCACGGCACCGCCTACACCGTCACCGTTGACGCGAAAAAGGATGTGGGAACCGGCATCTCGGCGTCGGACCGGGCCACCACCATGCGTGCCCTCGCCGATCCGGGTTCGGTGATCGACGACTTCACCAAGCCCGGTCATGTGGTTCCACTGCGGGCCAAGGACGGTGGAGTGCTGCGCCGCCCCGGGCACACCGAGGCTGCCGTGGACCTGGCCCGTCTGGCCGGGCTGCAGCCCGCCGGCGCGATCTGCGAGATCGTCAGCCAGAAGGACGAAGGCGATATGGCGCGCACCGATGAGCTGCGGGTCTTCGCCGACGATCACGACCTGGCACTGATCTCGATCGCCGACCTGATCGAGTGGCGGCGCAAGCACGAGAAGCACATCGAGCGCATCGCCGAGGCGCGGATCCCCACCCGGCACGGCGAGTTCGTGGCGGTCGGCTACAAGAGCATCTACGAGGACGTCGAGCATGTCGCGCTGGTCCGCGGCGATATTTCCGGACCGGCAAGCGACGGCCACGACGTCCTGGTCCGGGTGCACTCCGAATGCCTGACCGGTGACGTGTTCGGCTCCCGGCGCTGTGACTGCGGTCCGCAGCTCGACGCCGCGATGGCGATGGTGGCGCGGGAAGGCCGCGGCGTCGTGCTCTACATGCGCGGCCACGAGGGCCGGGGCATCGGTCTGATGCACAAGCTGCAGGCCTATCAGCTGCAGGACGCCGGTGAGGACACCGTCGACGCGAACCTGAAGCTCGGCCTGCCTGCCGACGCCCGTGACTACGGCATCGGTGCGCAGATCCTGGTCGACCTGGGAATCCGGTCGATGCGACTGCTCACCAACAACCCGGCCAAGCGCGTCGGACTCGACGGCTACGGGCTCCACATCATCGAGCGCGTGCCGCTGCCGGTGCGGGCCAACTCGGAGAACATCCGCTACCTGATGACCAAGCGGGACCGGATGGGCCACGACCTCGTCGGCCTCGAAGACTACGACGAAGCGGTGAGCATGGACGACTACGACGAGGCGGTGTACCTACTCGGTGACCGCCGGCCGCCCAGCGCGACCGATTCGGGTTCGAGCCTGTGAGCGCCCACGGAGTCCCTGATCTGCCCCAGGTGGACGCTTCGAACGTGAAGCTGGCGATCGTAGCCAGCACCTGGCACACACAGATCTGCGATGCACTGCTCGACGGCGCGCGCAAGGTCGCCGCCGACGCCGGTATCGCCGAGCCGACGGTGGTCCGCGTACTCGGGGCCATCGAAATCCCCGTGGTGGCACAAGCATTGGCCGCCACCCATGACGCCGTGGTGGCGCTCGGTGTCGTGATCCGTGGCCAGACCCCGCATTTCGATTACGTGTGCGATGCGGTGACGCAGGGCTTGACGCGGGTGTCACTCGATGCGTCCACCCCGGTCGCCAACGGCGTGTTGACGACCGACAACGAGGCGCAGGCCCTCGACCGTGCCGGGCTGCCGGATTCCACCGAGGACAAGGGCGCTCAGGCGGCGGCAGCAGCCCTGTCCACCGCGCTGACGTTGCGCGAGCTGCGCGCCAAGGCATGACCGACAGATGACTGACAAGAAGACTGAGAAGAAGGCCGGAGACCGCTGGGATCTTGATATCCGGCCTTACCGGACACCATATTTCGCCTACGGTGCGGCTCTGATCATCTTCCTGGCGCACGTGGCGGTCGGTGTGCTGCTGAAGGTGGGCTCCACCGGCGTGGTCTTCCAGACCTCGGACCAGATCGCGATCGCCTTGCTCGGCGCGATCATCGGCGGAGTGGTGCTGATGTTCGCCCGGCCTCGGTTGAAGGTCGGGCCGGCGGGCGTGGCTGTGCGGAATCTCGTCAGCTTCAAGGTGTTTCCGTGGTCTGAGGTACTCGGCATCACCTTCCCGGTCGGGGCTCGGTGGGCCCGACTGGACCTGCCCGACGATGAGTACATCGCGGTGATGGCGATCCAGGCGATCGACAAGGGACGTGCCGTCGCGGCCATGGACGAGGTCCGGGCTCTGCTCGACCGGTATCGCTCAGATCTGGGCTGACACCGAGCGGTCAGCCGGCATCGCCGAGCACCAGACCTTCGCGGCGGGGGTCGGCCCCGCCGATCCAGCCCGGCGACGTGCGTACCAGGGCTGAGAGCCCACTTGACTGATCGGCCAGGGAAACCTGATGCCCTAGAGCGCGCAGGCCCTCGACCAGCTGATCGCGGTCGCCGTTGGCGACGGTGTCGACCAACGGATGCTCACCTCCGACGTTGGTGACCGGCGTGTTGGCCGCGCCGAAATCGATCATCGATACCGCCTGCTGCGGATCCAGGTTCCAATCCATGATGCCGACAAGGGTTTTCACCACGAACTGAATGATCACCGAACCGCCGGGGGAGCCCAGGACCGCATACAGCGGACCTCGTTGGGGGCCGGCCTTGTCGAATACCAGGGTGGGGGCCATGGTGCTGCGCGGGCGCTTGCCGGGCTGGACGCGATTGGGTATCGGCGTCCCTTCGACACTGGTCGGCTCGGCCGAGAAGTCGGTGAGCTGGTTGTTGAGCAGGAAGCCGTCGACCATGTGGAATGACCCGAACGCCGACTCGATGGTGGTGGTCAGCGAAGCCGCATTGCCGAAGCGGTCGATCACGCTGATCTGGCTGGTGCCGTGTTCCGGGGCGGGCGGGATGGTCATCGGTGGGGCGAAGTCCCCGGGTGTGGCTACGCCCATTGTGTGGCCTCGGGAGATCAGTGCGGCCCGGCCGGTGAGGTAGGCGCCGTCGAGCAGGGTTTCGGGTGATCCACCGGGCAGCGGGACAAAATCGGTGTCGGCGACGTAGCGATCACGATCGGCGTAGGCCAGACGCTCGGCCTCGGAGATCAGGTGTACCCCGGTCACCGACGGATGACCGCCGTTGAGGTCGACGCGGTCCGGCTTGTAATCGCTCATCGGGAAGTGCTCGAGCATGCCGAGGGTGGCCGCTACCGCGATACCGCCCGACGATGGGGGCGGCATTCCGCAGACCTCGCGGCCACGGTAGGTGGTGCACACCGGATCACGCTGTTTGACCGTGTATCCGGCGAGATCCTGCTCGGTCATGACGCTGGGCGTGCGCCCCCCGCTGGTGTCGGTGGCGGAGGCCACGACAGCACGGGCGATGTCGCCGGCATAGAAGGCCTTGGCCCCCTCGGATGCAATGGCGCCCAAGGTTTTCGCGTAGGCCGGGTTGGTCATGCGGGTGCCAACGGGTTTGGGGCTGCCGTCAGGGTTGAGGAAGTAGCCGGCGGCGGCGGGGTCCAGCCGAAGTTGTGCATCGGCATTGTCGATGGCGGCCGCCAGGCGCGGGCTGACGTCGAACCCCCGATCGGCCATCGACACAGCCGGGTCGAAGAGATCGCGCCAGGCCTTCTTGCCGAACTGGCGGTGGACGTCGTCGAGCAGTCGCACGATGCCGGGTACCCCGATGGAGCGGCCCGACGCCCTTGCGTCGGGTTTGGGGACTGCCCGGTCGGTCTCCGACACCCAGCGCAGGTAGTTCTCGCTCGCTGCTGCCGGCGCGGTCTCACGCCCGTCGTAGGCGTGCACTGCGTTGCCCACGGCGTCGTAGTACAGCAGGAAGCCGCCGCCGCCGATCCCGGAGGACTGCGGTTCGACCAGGCCGAGCACGGCCTGCGCGGTCACCAGGGCGTCCGCCGCGGTGCCTCCGTCGCGTAGCACCTTGCAGGCGGCTTCGGTGGCCAGGGGATTGGCGGTGGCCACCGCGTAGGTGGAGGTGTGGACGGCCGTCATGTCGCTGCGGTACCCGGTACCGATCTCGGGGTTGGTCGCCAGGTCCGGTGCCGGCGGTGCCGACGGTTTGGCTGGTGTCGGCGGTGCCGGCGGTTTGGGCTCCGGGGTGCCGTTGGACAGGATTTGGCACGGTCCGGCATCGGTCCTCGCGGGG
Source organism: Mycobacterium shunyiense (assembly GCF_058270075.1). Classification (NCBI taxonomy): domain Bacteria; kingdom Bacillati; phylum Actinomycetota; class Actinomycetes; order Mycobacteriales; family Mycobacteriaceae; genus Mycobacterium; species Mycobacterium shunyiense. The sequence continues at coordinate 69,718 of NZ_JBZDPU010000005.1, forward strand.
CGCCGAATGCCGTCCGAGCATCCGGCAAGGATCACAGCGACGACACTGAGCAGCGCGATGACCGAACGGGTGGACGCCAGCAACCGCACAGTTCGACGGTAGCGGAGTTCGGTCGGATCGCGGCAGTAACCTGGAAACCGTGCCCGATCCAGCGACGTACCGGCCGGCGCCCGGATCGATCCCCGTGGAGCCTGGCGTGTACCGGTTCCGGGACCCGCATGGTCGGGTCATCTATGTCGGTAAGGCCAAGAGCCTGCGTAGCCGCCTGACGTCCTATTTCGCCGATGTGGCGAGCCTTGCGCCGCGCACCCGGCAGATGGTGATGACGGCGGGCAGCGTCGAGTGGACGGTGGTCACCACCGAGGTCGAGGCACTGCAGTTGGAGTACAACTGGATCAAGGAGTTCGATCCACGCTTCAACATCCGCTACCGCGACGACAAGACGTACCCGGTGCTGGCGGTGACGCTCAACGAGGAGTACCCGCGACTGATGGTGTACCGCGGGCCACGGCGCAAGGGGGTGCGGTACTTCGGCCCGTATTCGCATGCCTGGGCCATCCGCGAGACACTCGATCTGCTGACCCGCGTTTTTCCGGCCAGGACCTGCTCGGCGGGAGTGTTCAAGCGGCACAGGCAGATCGACCGTCCATGTCTGCTCGGCTACATCGACAAGTGCTCGGCGCCGTGCGTCGGTCGGGTCAGCGCCGAGGAGCACCGACGGATCGTGCTGGATTTCTGCGACTTCCTGGCAGGCAAGACCGATCGGCTGGCCCGTGACATGGAACAGCAGATGATGGCCGCTGCCGAGGATTTGGATTTCGAGCGGGCAGCCAGGCTGCGCGACGACATCGCGGCGCTCAAACGTGCATTGGAGAAGCAGGCCGTGGTGCTCGGCGACGGCACCGATGCCGACGTGGTGGCGTTCGCCGATGACGATCTTGAGGCGGCCGTGCAGGTGTTCCACGTACGTGGGGGCCGGGTGCGTGGCCAGCGGGGATGGATCGTCGAGAAGTCTTCGGAGCCGGAGGCGACCCGTGATTCGGCCCCAGAGCAATCCGGGCAGGAGCATCTGGTTGAGCAGTTCCTCACCCAGTTCTACGGCGAGCAGGCCGAACTGGGCGGTGCGGCCGACGAGGCCACCAACCCGGTGCCGCGTGAGGTTCTGGTGCCGGTGCTGCCGCCGAATGCCGACGAACTGGCGGCATGGTTGTCGGGGCTTCGTGGTTCGCGGGTGAGCCTGCGGGTGCCGGTGCGTGGCGACAAGCGCACCCTGGCCGAGACTGTCCAACGCAACGCACGTGAGGCACTGGCCCAGCACAAGCTCAAGCGCGCCGGCGACTTCAACGCGAGATCGGAAGCGCTGCAGAGCATTCAGGATTCCCTCGGGCTGGCCGATGCGCCGCTGCGGATCGAATGTGTGGATATCAGCCATGTACAGGGCACGGACGTGGTCGCCTCGCTGGTGGTATTCGAGGATGGCCTGCCGCGCAAGTCGGACTACCGGCACTACGCGATCCGTGAGGCTGCCGGCGACGGCCGCTCGGACGATGTCGCCTCGATCGCCGAGGTGACGCGACGTCGTTTCCTGCGGCACGTGAGCGATACGCAGCCGGAGGTAGGTGCCGATCAGCGTCCCCGCCGGTTCGCCTATCCACCCAATCTGTTCGTGGTGGACGGCGGTGCCCCTCAGGTCAACGCGGCGGCCGCGGTCCTCGACGAACTGGGGGTCACCGACGTCGCGGTGATCGGGTTGGCCAAGCGGTTGGAGGAAGTGTGGGTGCCGGCTGAGCCTGATCCACTGATCTTCCCGCGGAACAGCGAGGGGCTTTATCTGTTGCAACGCGTGCGTGATGAGGCACACCGGTTCGCGATCAGCTACCACCGCAGCAAACGGTCGAAGCGGATGACCGCCTCGGCGCTCGACTCGGTGCGTGGCCTGGGCGAACAGCGTCGCAAGGCGTTGGTGACACACTTCGGCTCCGTGGCCCGGCTCAAGGAGGCCACGGTCGAGGAGATCACCGCGGTGCCGGGGATCGGGGTGGCGACGGCGCAGGCCGTCCTGGCTGCGCTCGGCGGCGGGCCGCCAAGTGACGACGGCGGCGGGCCGCCAAGTGACGACGGCGGCGGGCCGCAAAATGAAGACAGCGGCAGGCCGCCATCGCCCGAAAGCGGTGAGCCGTCATCGGTCGAATGCGGTGGCCCGCGAAGTGAGAACAGCGCCGGACTGGGCGATTCAGGGGCGCCCGCAACGGTTATCGAGGATGATCGACGCAGGGTGTCGGGATGACGGGTAACGGGGACATGACTAGCCAGGCGGATCGCGCATGAACGAACATCTGCGCGAGGGCGGCATCATCGGTGGTGCGGACGCAGATTCGGGGATCGACGTGGTCCTGGTCACCGGCCTGTCGGGAGCCGGCCGCGGTACTGCGGCCAAGGTGTTGGAGGACCTCGGCTGGTACGTCGCCGACAACCTGCCACCGGAGCTGATCGCCCGCATGGTCGAGTTGGGGTTGGCCGCCGGATCGCGGATCACCCAGTTGGCCGTGGTGATGGATGTGCGGTCACGGGGCTTCACCGGTGATCTGGATTGGGTGCGCAATGAATTGGCCGCACGGAGCATCACCCCGAGGGTGCTGTTTCTGGAGGCGTCCGACGACATTCTGGTGCGCCGCTACGAGCAGAACCGCCGCAGTCACCCGCTGCAGGGCACGCAGACCCTGGCCGAGGGGATCGCTGCCGAGCGGGCGTTGCTGGCGCCCGTGCGCGCGGCGGCTGACCTGGTGATCGACACATCTGCCCTCCCGGTGCCGGCGTTACGTGAGAGCATCGAGCGTGCGTTCGGCGGTGAGACCGTCGCCTACACGAATGTCACTGTGGAGTCCTTCGGTTACAAGTACGGCCTGCCGATGGATGCGGACACGGTGATGGATGTGCGGTTTCTGCCGAACCCGCACTGGGTGGACGAGTTGCGGCCGCACACCGGCCAGCATCCGGATGTGCGTGATTACGTACTGGGACAACCAGGCGCCAGGGAATTTCTCGACACCTACCATCGTCTGTTGGACGTGGTGATCGCCGGTTACCGCCGGGAGGGGAAGCGTTATATGACCGTCGCCATCGGGTGTACCGGCGGCAAGCACCGAAGCGTGGCGATCGCCGAGGCGCTGGCGGAGCGGTTGCAGGGCGGTGACGGGCTCACCGTTCATGTGCTGCATCGGGATCTGGGTCGCGAATGACGCCGCGGATCGTGGCCCTCGGTGGAGGGCACGGGTTGTACGCCACCTTGTCGGCGGCCCGGCGGCTCAGCCCACATGTGACGGCCGTGGTGACGGTTGCCGACGACGGCGGTTCATCGGGACGGCTCCGCAGCGAACTTGACGTAGTGCCACCCGGCGACTTGCGAATGGCGTTGGCGGCCTTGGCTTCTGACAGTCCGCACGGCCGATTGTGGGCGACGATCATTCAGCACCGGTTCGGTGGCAGCGGCGCACTGGCCGGGCATCCGATCGGCAACCTGATATTGGCGGGCCTCAGTGAGGTGCTGGCCGATCCGGTCGCGGCACTCGACGAGCTCGGACGCATTCTGGGGGTGAAGGGCCGGGTGCTGCCGATGTGCCCCATCGCCCTGCAGATCGAGGCCGACGTGGCGGGTCTGGAGTCCGACCCTCGGATGAGCCGGGTGATCCGCGGCCAGGTGGCGATCGCCACCACGGTGGGCAAGGTGCGCCGGGTGCGGTTGCTGCCAGGCGATCCGCCGGCCACCCGGCAGGCGGTGGAGGCCATCATGAGTGCCGACCTCGTGGTGCTCGGGCCGGGCTCGTGGTTCACCAGTGTGATCCCGCACGTCTTGGTGCCGCAGTTGGCGGCGGCATTGCGGGCGACGACGGCGCGGCGAGCGCTCGTGTTGAATCTGGCTGCAGAGCCGGGCGAAACGGCAGGGTTCTCGGCCGAGCGTCACATCCACGTTCTGGCCCAGCATGCTCCGGACTTCAGCGTGCATGACATCATCGTCGATGCCAGCCGAGTGCCGAGCGACCGTGAACGGGAGCAACTCAGCCGCACAGCCAACATCCTCAATGCCCGCGTTGAGTTTGCTGACGTGTCCCGACCTGGTACACCTTTACATGACCCGGCGAAGTTGGCCGCGGTGCTGGAGGGGGTCCGGTTGCGTGCGACGGGGCCGGGCCGGGCTGTGCAGGAGTCCACCGTTCCGACGCCCGCTGCGAGGTCGGTCGACGTGGCGCACCAGGAGCCGGCGCCGAATACACCGAGAGGGGACGATCCGTGGCGATGACAGCCGAAGTGAAGGACGAGCTGAGCCGCCTGGTAGTCAACTCGGTGAGCGCTCGCCGCGCGGAGGTGGCGTCGTTGTTGCGTTTTGCCGGTGGCCTGCACATCGTGGCCGGCCGGGTGGTGGTGGAAGCCGAGGTCGATCTCGGGATCATCGCGCGACGCCTGCGCAAGGACATCTACGACCTTTACGGGTATAACGCGGTGGTCCACGTCCTGTCGGCCAGCGGTATCCGCAAGAACACCCGCTATGTGGTGCGGGTGGCCGCCGACGGCGAGGCGTTGGCGCGGCAGACCGGATTACTCGACCTTCGTGGACGCCCGGTACGTGGCCTGCCCGCGCAGGTGGTCGGCGGCAGCGTCGGTGACGCCGAGGCCGCGTGGCGCGGGGCGTTCCTCGCTCACGGATCGTTGACCGAGCCTGGCCGCTCGTCGGCGCTCGAGGTCAGTTGCCCCGGCCCGGAGGCGGCCCTGGCCCTCGTCGGTGCCGCGCGGCGGCTCGGGGTCAGTGCCAAGGCCCGCGAGGTGCGGGGTGCTGACCGGGTGGTGGTCCGTGACGGCGAGGCGATCGGGGCGTTGCTGACCCGGATGGGGGCCCAGGACACGCGGCTGACGTGGGAGGAACGGCGCATGCGCCGCGAGGTCCGCGCCACTGCCAATCGCCTGGCCAATTTCGACGACGCGAACCTGCGCCGGTCGGCGCGTGCCGCGGTGGCCGCGGCCGCCCGGGTGGAGCGTGCGTTGGACATCCTCGGTGACGGGGTGCCCGATCACCTGGCCGCGGCGGGCAAGCTGCGTGTGGAGCACCGGCAGGCGTCGCTGGAGGAGTTGGGCCGGCTCGCCGATCCGCCGATGACGAAAGATGCTGTGGCCGGCCGTATCCGGCGCCTGCTGTCGATGGCCGATCGCAAGGCGAAGCAGGAAGGGCTGCCCGACACCGAATCGGCGGTGACTCCGGACCTTCTCGACGACGCCTGAACCGCGGCCGGCGTCTACGTCACGTGGACGCCGCGCCTGATGTCCGTAATGAACAGCGGATTGGGCTCGGCCATCGTCATGCCTCAGGATCGGTGCCGCTCCCTGACCCCGGTCCCCGCGCTTGGTTGTGGTCCTGTTGCGCCTGGGCGAGGTCAACCAACTCGCCGTAACCCTTGCTCAGCGCCTGAGGATCCGCGGCGTTTCTCGCCACCCACGAAAGAAATTGTTCGGCAATAAGATCCACGATCTGGCTGTGTGATGGATCCCGCAGATCAAGGATCAGGACATTGTGTTCATTCAGTTCACGAATTTCTTGTCGCGCCGGCCCCTCGGGCAGGGTGTCCTCAAGAAAGTCGAACAAGAATGACGTCATGGAGCTGCTCCATGACCAGTCACCGTCCCGGAAACGAACAGAACCGCCCATACAATTCTCTCTGTGGTCGTGTGTTCGCACCGCATGAGCACGTCGGCGGTTCGTGTATCGCCCCCGGCCGCACGAGGTTCGGGGAACGGATTCCAGTGCGCTGCCCACTCAGTTCGCGTCCTGCGGTCGCGACGCGTTCGCGGACAGTCTCAATTGATTCCATCTGTGCCCTGAACTTTCCTGCCGCGTGTCCGGCACGTGTAGTTGCGGGAGTCCAGGCGCAGCATAAGCAATCCGGCGTCAGTCGGGGCTTGTGGGCCACGGAATCAACTGGGGGAAAACCGGTTTCGGCAGGGCCAATTGGCCGGCGCGTGTTCCGTGGGGTCAGTTGTGCAGTGGGTGGCTACGGTATTCGGGCTTCGGTGGGCCGAATTCGATGGCGTTCTCGTCGAGGCCGTTGGTGATGGTGATCCGGTCGTGGGCGAACCCGAAGCTGACCGCGACCATCTCGTTGGCGAGGTCGGTTTCGCTGCCGCTCCACGCCAGAAGTTCGACGGTGTGGAGCTGTTGTCCGTGAAAGGCTGAAAGCCGCCGACATGCGTCGTCTCGCCACGTCAGGGAGATGTCCTTCGGATCCTCGCCGTAGGCGATCGGCTCACAGGGGTCGATGTTGTTCCAGGTGATGGACAGATCGTCGACTTTCTGGTGGGTGAGCTCTACCTGCTCGCCTTCGAAGTCCAGCAGGACGGGGCAGTCGGCGACCCACTCATCGGCGACGCGGTCCCAGACCAGCCAGCTGCGGGTGAGGCGGCGTCCGATCTGTGCGTGCAATCGGCGTCCGTGGGCGCGAGCAATTGTGTGCCGGCCGACGAGCCACTGCGGCTGATAGCCCGGGATCCCAAAGAAGGACACCCGCCGATTATTCCGATCCCGCTGACAGGCCCAAGGAATATTTCGGATAACGATCACTATCCTAAATCTCGGATAGCGACTACTATCTGAAATATGGTCGACGATCGAAGCGATGATGAGACGACGCCGGCGCGGCGGACGCGGGCAGAGAACCAGGCCCGGACCCGGGCGGCGCTTTTGGACGCCGCCGCCCAGACGTGTGCCCGCAAGGGCTACGCCGCGGCGTCGGTGGACGAGATCGCTGCGGCGGCGGGGTATTCGGTCGGCGCGGTTTATTCGAACTTCTCCAGCAAGGAGCAGCTGTTCTCCGAGCTGATGAACGAACGTGCCTCCGGTCGGCTCGACCAGGTGGCGCAGACCATCTCCGAGAACGCCGACGGCCCACTGGCCGCGCTGGGGCGGGTGCTCGTCGAGATTGCCGACAACGACATCGAGTTCGAGTCGATCCAGGCCGAATTCTGGTTGCACGCGGTGCGCAATCCCGATGGTATGCAGATCTTGCAGGACCGGTCCGCCCGCACACTGGCCTCTCTGCGCGAGATCCTCGCCGAGGCGCTCGAGCGCAACAACGTCGACGACGGCGTCTCGTTGGACGGATTCACCGTCGTGGTCCTCGCCCTGTTCCAGGGGCTGATCCGGCAGCGGCGCATCGACCCGACGAGGGTACCCGAGGAACTGTTCGGCCAAGCGCTGACCTGGCAGTTGGCCGGTATGCCCAAGAAAGCCAAGGGGTAGTCGCGATGGATCCATTGCGTATCGGGCTCTACGCCATGCCCGCATTCTTCGTCCTGATGGCGGTCGAGTTCCTCAGCTACCACTTCGACAAAGACAGGGACAAGGACACAGGCAAGAACGGCGATTCCGCCCGGCTCCGAGCTGGCATCTCCTGGCGGGATACCGGCACAAACCTCTCGATCTACGCGTTGGGTTTCAACCTGCGGCCATTGGACAAGTTCATCGCGGTACCGATGGTGGCGATCGCCGCTGCCGTGACACCACTGCATCTCTCGGCTTCGCACTGGTGGGTCTGGGTGCTGGCCATCGTGCTGGCTGACCTGGCCTACTACCTGCAACACCGGATGTCCCACCGCATCCGGATGTTCTGGGCTGCCCACAACGTGCACCACTCGAGTCAGTACTTCAACCTGTCCACTGCCACGCGGCTGTCCTGGCTGATTCCCGGGTCGTTTCTGTCCACGATCGGTTATGCGGGGTTGGCCCTCATCGGGATCCCGGCCTGGCTGGTGTTCCTGTCGCAGGCGATCGTTCTGCTCTACCAGTTCCCAATCCATACCGAGCGCATCGACCGGTTGCCCCGCGCGATCGAGTATGTGTTCAACACCCCGTCGCACCACCGCGTGCATCACGGCGCCAACAACCCTTACCTCGACAAGAACTACGCGGGCATCTTCATCCTGTGGGACCGGATGTTCGGGACCTTCGTTGCTGAAGATGAGCCCGTCCGGTACGGCCTCACCAAGAACATCGACACCCACAACCCGATCAAGGTGAACTACCACGAGTTCGTGGCCATGGTCGGTGACGTCTGGCGGGCCCGAACCTGGCGCGGCCGCCTCGGCTATCTGTTCGGTCCTCCCGGATGGAGCGAAAATGCCGATGCCACAACGGCTGTCGAAGCCTACGCGCAGAAGGTGCCGGTCGAGAACGCGATGAGCTGAGGGCGGGCGACCAGATCTGATCGGCGTGCCGCCCATCCGCGATGGCGGCGGCTCCGAATACCTGATGACGCCGCAGCAGGCTGCGTCACGGGAAGAAGGAGCAAGCCATGCTGGACCGCTTCATCGGCTTGATCGGCGACACCGTTGCGCTGGCCGGGTCGGTCATCGGATGCCGGAGGGGCACCGAGGAACCGTCCTACCGGGCTGAACCGCTGATCGATGGGGTCGAGCTGCGTCACTACCTGCCGCGCCTGGCCGCCGAGACCACCGTCTTCGCTGACAGTAGGGAGGCTGCGCTCCACACCGGATTCCGCAGGTTGGCCGGCTATATATTCGGCGGGAACCACCGCCACGGAGCGGTCGCCGCCTCGGCGTCCGAACGCGAGACCGCCCGAGGTGGGCAGAAGATCGCGATGACCGCGCCGGTGGCGCAAGACGGCGATGCCGAGCAGGGGTGGGACGTCCGGTTCTATCTACCTGCTGCGTGGACGGTGCAGACACTTCCCGAGCCTGATGACAACCGGGTCCGGATCGTGGAGTTGCCCGCTCAGACCGTCGCGGTGCTGCGATTCAGTGGTGATCGTCGAGCGGATGCCATCTCTCGGCGCACGGAGCAACTTCGGGAGGCGCTGCGGGCCACCGGCTTCGACAGCGGGGACGAGGCGACGGCCTGGTTCTACGACCCACCATGGACGCTACCGCCGCTGCGGCGAAACGAGGTCGCCGTACCGGTCGATGTGTAGTCCGGCCACTTCGCTGGGCGTGCGCCTTCAGCAAAAGGTCAGCGGGGTGATAAGTGAGCCACGCTGATGTCATTGCGGCGTTGTAGTGTGTGGCGACCAACTGGACGTCAATCCAGTTCACGACCCCCGATTGAGGCAGCGGCCGCAATGCGACTGATTCTTGAGCTGATCCGCCCCTACCGGTTGCTGATCGCCGGGATCTTTGCCGTGCTGCTGGTGCAGATCGCCACCGGCCTGGCCGCGCCGTGGCCGCTGAAGGTCGTACTCGACAGCGTGGTCGGTCACCACCCGCTGCCCGGATGGCTGCATGGCATGCTGCAACCGCTGCTGGGCGGCGAAACCAAGATGCACATCGCCGGTCTCGCGGCGATCATGGTCCTGGTCATCGCCGTGGTGGCAGCGATCGCGTCGTACATCTCCAACTACCTGACCGAAACCGTCGGCCAGCGCATCGGCAACGACCTGCGCACCCGCGCCTACCATCACTTGCAGCAGTTGTCGCTCAACTACTTCGACACCCACCGCGTCGGCCCCATCTTGAGCACGCTCACCGATGACGTCGACACCATCCAGAGCTTCGCGTCGTCCTCGACCCTGGGCATCGCGACCGACCTGCTGACCATCGTCGGGATGCTGGCCATGATGCTGTGGCTGCAGTGGGATTTCACGCTCATCGCGCTCGCCGTGGCGCCCTTGCTCCTGTTGTTCGTGTCCCGGATCCGGAAGGCCGTGAAGGCGGCGACCCATGAGGTGCGCAGACGGGAATCCGACATCGTCGCGGTCGCGGAGGAGGGCCTGCAGTCCATCCGGGTGGTCAAGGCGTTCGATCGCGAGGACATGCAGGAGCGTGAGCTGGCGGCAGCCGGCCAGCAGGCCGTCGATGCGGCACTCAATGCGCGGCGCGTGAAATCGGTGGTGTCACCCATCGTCGGCGTCGTGGTGGCCGCCTGTACCGCGGTGGTGCTGTGGCGCGGGTCGGCGCTCATCCTCGCGGGCGCGATGACGGCGGGCACGTTGACCGTCTTCATCTCCTATCTGGCCTCGTTCTTCAAGCCGGTGCAGGATCTGGCCAAGCTCACCAACACCATCGCCATGGCCTCGGTCGGGGTCGACCGTGTCAACGCCCTGCTCACCGCGGAGACGTCGGTCGAGGAAAAACCCGACGCCATCGACACCGAGCGCATCAAGGGCGCGATCAGCTTCGAGCGGGTGGCGTTCAGCTACGACAGCGAGACACCCGTGCTGCGCGACGTCACCTTTGAGGTGAAACCGGGTCAACTCGTCGGCGTCGTCGGACACACCGGAAGCGGAAAATCCAGCCTGGTCAGCCTGATTCCGCGGTTCTACGACCCCAGCATGGGCACCGTCCGCGTCGACGGGGTCGACCTGCGCGATTACAAACTTCACGAACTCCGCCGCCAGATCGCCTACGTATTGCAGGACACGGTCCTGTTTCGGGGCACCATCCGCGACAACATCGCCTTCGGCCGGCCCGACGCCGACCACGACGAGATCGTCGAAATGGCCAAACTGGCCAACGCCCACGAGTTCATCTCCGAGATGCCGCAGGGCTACGACAGTCCGGTGGGGGAGCGTGGCCTCACCCTCTCCGGCGGCCAGCGTCAGCGCATCGGCATCGCCCGTGCGCTCATCCGGGACAGCCCGATCCTCATCCTCGACGAACCGACCGCAGCGCTGGACGCCGAGTCCGAGCGTCTCGTGATGTCCGCGTTGCAGCGGTTGATGAAAGACCGCACGGTGATCACGATTGCCCATCGGCTCAGCACAATTCGTGACGCAGACACGATCGTGGTGCTCGAGGAGGGCCGTGTCGTCGAGCAGGGCACGCACACCGAACTACTCACCGCCGGCGGCAGATATGCCGAACTGCACCGCATCCAATACGAGGACGAGACAACGTGACGCGTTCGCTGATCATCCTGCCCGACGACTCGGCGAAGCCCGTGATCGATGCGATCGGGGAGTCCACCCGGTCGGTGCGCATCAAGATGTTCGCCTTCAGCCACCGGCCGCTGTTGGAAGCGGTGGTGGCGGCCCACCGGCGTGGTGTCGACGTCAAGGTCATGCTCAACCCCGAGCGGCGTGACGGCGAGACCGACAACGACGTTGCCCGGGAGACGTTGCAGCGGTTCGGTATCGCGGTCCGCGAGAGCAACCCGGCCTTCGACCTGACGCACGAGAAGTCCATGGTCGTCGACGACGAGCGAGCGTTCGTCGAGTCGCTGAACTGGACAGAGGAGAACTTCACCGTGACGCGGGACTACGCCGTCGTCACTCCCAGCGCCTACGAGGTCGCCGAGATCATCGACTGCTTCGAGGCCGACTGGGCGCGTGAGGACTTCGATCCGGGCGGTGGAGCACACCTGATCTGGTGCCCCACCAACGGCAGGCATCGCATCGCCGAGTTCATCGACACCGCCAAGCACACGTTGTTCGTCCAGAACGAGCGTTATCAGGACCCGGTGATCATCGAGCGGTTGGTGCGCGCGGCGCACCGCGGGGTGAAGGTTCATGTCATGGCCCGCGCGGCCCACCACCTCAAGTCGGGCAAGCTGCTCGAAGGCGTCAGCGGGATGCGCATCCTCGACGACGTCGGCATCAAGATCCACCGCCTCAAGCACATGAAGCTGCACGCGAAAATGATCCTCGCCGATCACGAGCGGGCGATAGTCGGCTCGATCAACTTCTCTCCGGGCAGCTTCGACCACCGCCGCGAATTGGCCATCGAAGTGACCGACCACCACATCATCAAGCGCCTCAACGAGGTGGCCCATCACGACTGGAAACACTCCGAACCGATGGACTTGTCAGACGACGGGCTGATCGCCGATCTGGTGGGTCAGGATCCGCACGAAGTCGACCAACTAGCCCTACGCGACCGCGAAATCTGATGCACTGGCCGGACCGCGCGGCACGGCGTTTACGCCACTAGGCTGGCGGCGGGCAGTTCAGTTAACGGCAACTGTAGGGAGAATCACGTGACTATCCGGGTAGGCGTTAACGGCTTCGGCCGCATCGGGCGCAACTTCTACCGGGCCCTGGCAACGCAGCAGGCCGAGGGCAAGAACACTGATATCGAGATCGTGGCGGTCAACGACCTCACCGACAACGCCACCCTGGCTCACCTGCTGAAGTTCGATTCAATCCTGGGCCGTCTGCCGCAGGACGTCAGCCTCGAGGGTGAAGACACCATCGTCATCGGCGACAAGAAGATCAAGGCCCTCGAAGTAAAGGAAGGTCCGGCAGCCCTGCCGTGGGGCGACCTCGGAGTCGATGTGGTCGTCGAGTCGACCGGCATCTTCACCAAGCGCGAAAAGGCCCAGGGTCACCTGGACGCGGGCGCCAAGAAGGTCATCATCTCCGCGCCCGCCTCCGGTGAGGACATCACCATCGTGCTGGGTGTGAACGACGACAAGTACGACGGCAGCCAGAACATCATCTCCAACGCCTCCTGCACCACCAACTGTCTCGGCCCGTTGGCCAAGGTCCTCAACGACGAGTTCGGCATCGTCAAGGGCCTGATGACCACCATCCACGCCTACACCCAGGATCAGAACCTGCAGGACGGTCCGCACAAGGATCTGCGCCGTGCTCGCGCTGCCGCGCTGAACATCGTCCCGACCTCCACCGGTGCCGCCAAGGCCATCGGTCTGGTGCTGCCTGAGCTCAAGGGCAAGCTCGACGGCTACGCTCTGCGCGTGCCGATTCCCACGGGATCGGTCACCGACCTGACCGCCGAGCTTGCCAAGTCGGCTTCCGCCGACGAGATCAACGCCGCGATGAAGGCCGCAGCCGAGGGACCGATGAAAGGGATCATGAAGTACTACGACGCGCCTATCGTGTCGAGCGACATCGTCACCGATCCGCACAGTTCGATCTTCGACTCGGGTCTGACCAAGGTCATCGACAATCAGGCCAAGGTCGTCTCCTGGTATGACAACGAGTGGGGATATTCCAACCGCCTCGCCGATCTTGTTGAACTCGTAGGGAAGTCGCTCTAATACCAATGACTGTCAAGACACTCGCTGACCTGTTGGCCGAAGGTGTGGAGGGGCGGGGCGTCCTGGTGCGCTCCGACCTCAACGTCCCGCTCGACGACGAGGGCAATATCACCGATCCCGGCCGCATCATCGCCTCGGTGCCGACGCTCAAAGCGCTGGCCGAGGCCGGTGCCAAGGTCGTCGTCACCGCGCACCTGGGCCGCCCCAAGGGCGCCCCGGACTCGAAGTTGTCGCTGGCCCCGGTCGCCGCGGCGCTGGGGGAGAAGCTCGGGCGCCACGTGCAGCTGGCCGGTGACGTGGTCGGCACCGACGCCCTGGCCCGGGCCGAGGGCCTGACCGACGGTGACGTCTTGCTGCTGGAGAACATCCGCTTCGACCCGCGGGAGACCAGCAAGGACGACGCCGAGCGGTTGGCGCTGGCCAAGGCGCTGGCCGCCCTGGTCGAGGGTGCCGACGGCTCGCCGGGTGCCTTCGTCTCCGACGGCTTCGGCGTGGTGCACCGCAAGCAGGCCTCGGTCTACGACATCGCCACCTTGCTGCCGCACTACGCCGGCACGCTGGTGGACGCCGAGGTCAAGGTGCTGGAGCAGCTGACCAGCTCGACCGAGCGTCCCTACGCGGTCGTGCTCGGTGGCTCCAAGGTCTCCGACAAACTCGCGGTCATCGAGAATCTCGCGACCAAGGCCGACAGCATCATCATCGGCGGCGGCATGTGCTTCACCTTCCTTGCCTCCCAGGGGGTTTCGGTGGGTACCTCGCTGCTGCAGGAGGAGATGATCGATACCTGCAAGCGGCTGCTCGACACCTACGCCGACGTGATCCATCTCCCGGTGGACATTGTCGTGGCCGACAAGTTCGCCGCCGACGCCGAGTCGCAGACGGTGGCCTCCGACCGCATCCCTGACGGCAAGATGGGCCTCGACATCGGTCCGGAGTCGGTCAAGCGCTTCACCGCACTGCTGTCCAACGCCAAGACCGTGTTCTGGAACGGCCCCATGGGCGTGTTCGAGTTCCCGTCCTTCGCCGAAGGAACCCGGGGAGTGGCCGAAGCGATCATCGGCGCCACCGAGAAGGGCGCATTCAGCGTCGTCGGTGGTGGTGACTCTGCGGCGGCGGTGCGTCAGCTCGGCCTGCCCGACGACGGTTTCTCTCATATCTCGACCGGTGGCGGCGCGTCGCTGGAATACCTTGAGGGCAAGACCCTGCCCGGCATCGAAGTACTGGAGTCGTAGAACATGGCCCGTAAGCCACTCATCGCCGGCAACTGGAAGATGAACCTCAACCACTTCGAGGCCATCGCGCTGGTGCAGAAGATCGCATTCGCCTTGCCGGACAAGTACTTCGACAAGGTGGATGTGACGGTCATCCCGCCGTTCACCGATCTGCGCAGCGTGCAGACCCTGGTCGACGGCGACAAACTGCGGCTCACCTACGGCGCCCAGGACGTGTCCAAGCATGATTCGGGCGCCTACACGGGTGAGATCAGCGGAGCGTTCCTGGCGAAGCTCGGCTGCAGTTTCGTGGTGGTGGGGCACTCCGAGCGGCGTACCTACCACTGCGAAACCGACGAGCTGGTGGCTGCCAAGGCGGCTGCGGCGTTCAAACACGGCATCACACCGATCATCTGCATCGGTGAGCAGCTTGAGGTGCGTGAGGCAGGCAACCACGTCGAGTACAACGTGAACTCGCTGCGCGGCTCCCTGGCCGGTCTGAGCAAGGAGCAGATCGGTCAGGCCGTCATCGCCTACGAGCCGGTGTGGGCGATCGGCACCGGTCGGGTGGCCAGCGCGGCCGATGCCCAGGAGGTATGTAAGGCGATCCGCGGCGAACTGGGGAACCTGGCATCGCCGCAGCTCGCGGCCGGCGTCAGGGTCCTGTACGGAGGGTCGGTGAACGCCAAGAACGTCGGCGAGATCGTCGCCCAGGGCGATGTCGACGGTGCCCTGGTCGGTGGCGCGTCGCTGGACGGCGAGCAGTTCGCCACGCTGTCGGCGATCGCCGCGGGCGGACCACTGCCGTAACCCCGGGGACCTGGGCCGGACACCGCACCCGGTAGTCTTACAGCCATGGAATTGGCTCTGCAGATCACTCTGGTCGTGACCAGCGTGCTGGTCGTGCTCCTGGTGCTGCTGCATCGCGCCAAAGGTGGCGGTCTGTCCACCCTGTTCGGTGGCGGTGTCCAGTCCAGCCTGTCCGGCTCCACCGTGGTCGAGAAGAACCTCGACCGGTTGACGCTCTTCGTGACCGGCATCTGGCTGGTGTCGATCGTCGGCGTGGCGCTGCTGATCAAGTACGGCTAACCCTGGTTGTCCGGATACTCCCGCCAGTCGGGGGGTATTGCGGTGACCGCTCGCTACTGGCGTGGTGCCGCGCCGTTCGGGCGGCGTGACCCGCAGTTCACCCTGAACGGAAACGTCGTGCCGTCCGCGGGATGGGGCCGGACCGTTCTCCCGGTTCTTCCCGGCAGGCACTTTCTACATGTCGAAATTCCGGCCAGCGCTTCCTCCTCTGACCCGGGGTGCGGCACGCGGGCGCGGCAACGATACTGAGGACATGGCTGACGGTCCCGACACCGCCCTGGATCCGATCGGTGCGGTTCAGCGCACTCCGGTGGGCCGCGAGGCCACCGAGCCGATGCGTGAGGACATCCGGTTACTCGGTGCGATCCTCGGCGACACCGTGCGCGAACAGAACGGAGACGAGGTCTTCGACCTGGTCGAACGGGCCCGGGTCGAGTCCTTCCGGGTTCGCCGCTCGGAGATCGACCGGGCCGAGCTGGCCGACCTGTTCACCGATATCGATGTGCACCAAGCGATCCCGGTCATCCGCGCCTTCACCCACTTCGCGCTGCTGGCCAACGTCGCCGAGGACATCCACCGCGAGCGCCGACGCGCCGTGCACGAGGCCGCCGGCGAGCCACCGCAGGACAGCAGTTTGGCCGCCACCTATCTCAAGCTCGATCGGGCCGACCTGGCAGAGGCCGCCGTCGCTGACGCGTTGAGCGGTGCCCTGGTGTCACCCGTGATCACCGCGCATCCCACCGAAACCCGACGTCGCACGGTCTTCGACACCCAGCATCGGGTCACCGAGTTGATGCGGCTGCGCATGAACGGACTCACCCGCACCGCCGACGGCCGGGACATCGAGATCGAGTTGCGCCGCAACATCCTGACGCTGTGGCAGACCGCACTCGTACGGTTGTCGCGACTCAAGATCTCCGACGAGATCGAGACGGGGCTGCGGTACTACCCAGCGGCATTCTTCGAGGTGATCCCACAGGTGAACGCCGAGGTGCGGAACGCGTTGCAGGCGCGCTGGCCGGGGGAGAACCTGTTGGAGCAGCCGATCCTGCGGCCGGGAAGCTGGATCGGCGGTGACCGGGACGGTAACCCCAACGTCGATGCGGGCGTGGTGCGGCTCGCCACCGGGCGTGCCGCTCACGTCGCCTTCGCGCACTACTTCACCGAGATCACCGCGCTGGAAGAAGAGCTGTCGATGTCAGCCCGGCTGGTCACGGTCACCGACGAGCTGACCGCGCTGGCCGAAGCCTGCCACGAGCCGGCCCGCGCCGACGAGCCCTACCGGAGGGCGTTGCGGGTCATCCACGCCCGTCTGACCGCCACCGGTCGCGAGATCCTGGACGACCAGCCCGAACACGAGCTCGACCTCGGTCTTGCCGCGTATGCCACTCCGGAAGAGTTCCTGGCCGCCCTCGACATCGTGGACGCCTCGCTGCGCGGCCACGGCAGCGCGGTGCTGGCCGATGATCGGCTGAGCCGGTTGCGAGAAGCAGTGCGGGTCTTCGGTTTTCATCTGAGCGGCCTGGACATGCGCCAGAATTCCGAGGTACACGAGCAGGTGGTCGGCGAGCTGCTGGCCTGGGCCGGAGTCCATCCCGACTACGCTTCTCTGCCCGAAGCGCAGCGGGTGGAATTGCTCGCGGCCGAGATCTCCACCAGACGTCCACTGATCGGTGAGGGTGCTGAGCTCTCGGAGCTGGCCCGCAAGGAACTCGACATCGTGGGTGCCGCAGCGCGGGCTGTCGCCGTCTTCGGCGCACAGGCGGTACCCAACTACATCATCTCCATGTGCCAGTCGGTGTCCGACCTGCTCGAAGCGGCGATCCTGCTCAAAGAAGCCGGCCTGCTCGACGTTTCGGGTGCGGCTCACGGCGAGGTATACGCACCCGTCGGCATCGTGCCGCTGTTCGAAACCATCGAGGATCTCCAACAGGGTTCGGCTGTTCTGGAGACTGCGCTCGCGTTACCGGTCTACCGCAGCATCGTCGCTGCGCGGGGACAACATCAGGAAGTGATGTTGGGCTATTCGGACTCGAACAAGGACGGCGGTTATCTGGCGGCGAACTGGGCGTTATACCGAGCCGAGCTGGACCTCGTCGAAGCGGCGCGCACGACCGGGATCCGGTTGCGTCTGTTCCACGGACGGGGCGGTACCGTCGGCCGAGGCGGCGGGCCCAGTTATGACGCGATCCTGGCGCAACCGCCCGGTGCGGTGAACGGATCGCTGCGGATCACCGAGCAGGGTGAGGTGATCGCGGCCAAGTACGCGGAGCCACGCATCGCGCACCGCAACCTGGAGACGCTGTTGGCCGCGACGCTGGAATCCACCTTGCTCGACGTCGAGGGGCTCGGCGACGACGCCGACCCCGCCTACCGGGTGCTCGACGAGCTCGCTGCCCTGGCACAACAGGCGTACGCCGAATTGGTCCATGAGACACCTGGATTCGTCGAGTACTTCAAGGCGTCCACACCAGTCAGCGAGATCGGTGCACTCAACATCGGCAGCCGGCCCAGCTCACGCAAACCGACCACCTCCATCGCCGATCTGCGGGCCATCCCGTGGGTGCTCGCCTGGAGCCAGTCCCGCGTGATGCTGCCGGGTTGGTACGGCACGGGCACCGCGTTCGCGCAGTGGATTGCCGACGACGACACCAGGCTCTCGGTGTTGCAGGACCTGTACCGGCGCTGGCCCTTCTTCCGCACGGTGTTGTCGAACATGGCCCAGGTGCTGGCCAAGTCGGACATGGGTTTGGCGGCACGGTATTCCGAGCTGGTCGACGACGAGGAATTGCGGGCCCGGGTGTTCGACAAGATCGTCGCCGAGCACACCCGCACCATCGAGATGTACAAGCTGATCACCGGTCAGGACGACCTGCTGGCTGACAACCCGGCCCTGGCCCGCTCGGTGTTCAACCGGTTCCCCTACCTCGAACCGCTCAATCACCTTCAGGTCGAGCTGCTGCGCCGGTACCGCGGCGGGGATACCGACGAACGGGTACAGCGCGGAATCCTGCTCACCATGAGCGGTTTGGCGACAGCGCTGCGCAACAGCGGCTGAATTGTTGCTGCCGCAACGGTGGCTAGATTGTTGCTGCCGCAACGGTGGCTAGATTGTTGCTGCCGCAACGGTGGCTACCTCACCAGGACATCGGCCAGCCGCAACGACACCCTCGCCCGGCGGTCGGCATAACCGCGAGCAGCACGCTGAATCTCCGCCGTCTGTTCAGTTCGGACGCGTTGATAGCGTTGCAGCGCTTCGGCGTAGTCGCCGTCAGGGACCGTGGCGATCTGGGTGGCCAACTCGGCGGCGTCCTGGATGGCCTGATTGGCGCCCTGGCCACCGAATGGCGTCATCGGGTGTGCCGCATCCCCGAGTAGCGCGACGCGCGCGGTGGTCCACCGGTCGATCGGGTCGCGGTCGTACACCGGATGCATGTACACCGGACTCGTGGCGGCGCGCAGCATCCGACCAACCGCGGGTTCGAACTCGTCGAACTGGGCGGCGAGCGCCTGCAGGTCCGCCTGGGCCGACCACAGGTGCAGCGGAGGCTCGTCCACCCCGAGGGTGGCATCGACGGCCACCTGCCTGCCGGCTCGCACCGGCATGGCGATGACGTGCTTGGCGTAGTCCGCCGAATGCCAGGACCGCAGCCGGTCGTTGGGAATCTCTAGGCATTCGGCGGGGCTGACGGCTCGGAAGATCACCGAGCCGCAGTAGTGAATGTCATCGTCGCTGAACATCTTCCGTGCTCGCGAACGCAGCCCGTCTGCGGCGATCACCAAGCCTGCCCGCACCACCTCACCGTCGGTGAAGGTCAGCTCGACGTGGTCGTCACGCTCGGTGATACCGGACAGTTCGTGGCGAAGGCGCACCTGCTCGGATCCCACCGCCGAGACCAGCAGGCCGTGCAGATCCGCGCGGTGCACGGTGCGGGGAGCAAGGTCGGAGTCGGCGTAGCCGAACCGGCCGTGTTCGGCGCCGGCCTCCGGCGTTGCCGCGTAGTCGGTGATCTTCTCCAACTGTCCGAGCTGATCGCGGTTCTCGAAGTACTGGGTGGCCGAGGAGATTTTGTCGAACGCATCGGCAATACCCCACTCACCGAACAATCGGAGGGTCTGCGGCGAGATACCCAGTGGGCCGCCGACCTCGCCGAGTTCGCGGGCCTTGTCGAAGACGACGGGCCGGCCACCGTTGTGCTGGAGCGCGACGGCGGCGGCGAGGCCACCGAGGCCTGCGCCGATGATGGCGATATCCATCGAGATTCCTCTCGGGTTCATGGGATCCGGACCAGGGCTTCGGTGTCGAGGTGGACATCGGGCAGAACGTCGGGCCGGTAACTGGTGACGGTTCGGACATTGCAGAGCGGCAGCCACAGCCCGGTTTCGACGATGCGGCGTTGGATCGCATCCACGAGCTCGCGGCGGCCGTCTGGGTCCGCACAGATGAGCTGGGCGTCGAGCATGGAGTCCAGGTCATCTGGGGCGTTGCGGCGGTTCATGTTTCGCTGAGTCACGGCGAACTGATAGCGCAGCAGGTCGGGGTCGGCACCGGTGAAGTAGAAGAACCGGAAGTCGTAGTCGCCGGCCTCCTGGCGGCTTCGCAGTTCCGGGAAGTCGACGTCGGCGAGGACCAGCTCGATACCGTGTTCTCTCCACTGTGCGGCAACTGCGGTGAGGACGGCGGCGTCGACAGGGGAGAACGTGCTGTTGAACACCACGTCGAGCGAAAGCCGCTGCGCATCCGCGGTGGCGAGGAGTCGGCGCGCCGTCACCGGGTCGTAGGCCAACTCGGCGGAGCAGTCCCGGTACCCGTCGGTCGTCGGGGTCAGCACCGATGAGGCGACGGAGTATCCGTGGCCATCGAGGATCGGTCGCAGCGCGGAACGGTTGATCAGCAGCGACAGTGCTCGGCGCACAGCAGGATCGGTCAGCGGTCCACGGGAAGCGTTGGGACACAATCCGTAACTGATCCCCGGGTTGTGGATGTCGGCGAGGTGATGGCCGTCGATCGCGCCGGCGTACAGGTCGCCGGTATCGGTCTGCTCGAACATCAATCGGCGCGAGCCGTCGGTCAGCCCGCCCGTGACCGGGCGCCATCGGCCGGTGCCCAGACCCTGCGCGTTGCGGATCGCCAGATTGACAGTGGCCAGTGACCGCAGGAACGCCGCATTGTGACGCGCGAAGTGAAACGTTACGGTGTCGGTTCCCGCCTCGACTGATTGGAGCCCGGCGAGCATCGTCACCGCGGCAGGACGCGGTGGGACCTCCTGGAGCGCAGCGATACCGGCGAAGCTCTGCACGACGGCCTCCGGGGTCAGCGGTGTGCCGTCGGAGAAATGACGATCGGGGGCGATCGTCACCTGCAGGGTCAGCGGGTCGCGGTAGTGCCACGAGGTGGCCAGCCACGGCAGGAGCCTGCCGGTTCCCGGATCGGTGTCGAGGAGGCTGTCATAGATCAGCCGGCAGTAAGTTTTCGAGATGCTGTTGTAGGCCAGGCGCGGGTCGCTGGTGAGCTGATGGGTCGGCCAGCCGAACGTGAGGTCGCGCATCATCGCACCGGCGCCAATCTCGTTGCCTGCCATGCCGAACGGGCCGCGAGCGCCGCCACCACCCCGATCGCCGTCACCAGCACTGCCGCTCCGCTGAACAGTTCGGCGCCGAAACCGTCGATCATCGTCGCCCCGGTCGCCACTCCGATCGCCGCGCCCAACGCCCGAAGGTAGTGGTACAGGCTGGAATCGAAGGCCACCTGAGTCGAATTTGTCAGCACGTTGGCTGCCAACGAACTCCAGAGGAACCCCATCGCGCAACCCATCAACGCAGCGCTGCCCAGCGGCACGTGTCCGAACAGGCTCAGACCCGCCACGATCAGGAAGACCGAGCCTGTGCACACCAGCCGGGTGCTCTTCGAATTGTCTCCGGGCCTACCGGATCTCAGCATCGGGATCAGCCCGGCGAAGAACGCCATCGGCAACAGGAACAGTGCCGAGGCATAGGAATCCAGTCCACGAACCTGCTGCAGCACATACACCACGGAGAGGGTGAACACGTTGGTCGCGATGCCGGCCATGAACACCACGACCAGACTTCCCGACAGGACCCGGGTCTGGGACCGGCTGCGCAGAACGATCACGGCGATCCCGAGCAGGATCGCCACGATCAGCAATGCCACCTCGGCGTACACCGTGGTGGACCGACCGATCGTCAGGAAGACCGCGAGCTGAACCACCGCGAGCGCCACCAGCGGGGTCGCCACCCGTCCGGTCGTGGCGGTGTCATCGGTGTCTGGCGTGGCGGGTGCAATGGCCAACAGCGCCATCGCCGCGACGGTGGTCACCACGGTTTCGTAGGGGAACGAGCGCCAGCCCCACAGATCGTTGAACAGGGCGGTGATCAGCGGTGAGCACAGGGCTGAGGCCGAGACCACCAGGCCCCAGGTACCAAGGACCGCCGAGTGATGGTCGGGATAGAACTGAGCCCGGATGATCCGGAAGATCTGGGGTGCGAGCACCGCCGAGGCGATGCCCTGCAGGAAGCGCAACGCGATGAGGACCCAGAACTCGGGGCTGAGTCCGACGGCGATACCGAGGACCGCCAGGACCCCCGAACTGGCGAAGAACAGAGTCGTGGGTCGGTACCGGTGCGACAGCAGGCCCGCAGGCAGCAACGCCAGACAGAATCCGGCGAGGAACGCCACGCCGATATAGGCGGCCCGTGAGAACGGGATGCCGAAATACTCGGCAATCGCCGAGTTCAACAGCACAGCCGACGACGAATTGGAGTAGAGGGTGTATTCGGTCAGGTAGAGCGATGCCGCAACGGCATATAGGGACGGCTTCATGACGCCTCGAAGCTGATAGCAGGAGCAAATGGGCAGCGAAAGCTAACCCGAGATCCTCTTCAGCGGCGCCAGACGTGCTCGATTCCAGATCGAAGCCAGCAAACTGGGTGCGAACGCCGCGCCACGCGCGTCTGCTCGATCGAATCCGGCACCCATGGCCACCACTGTAACCGAGGTGCCGCGCGGACCCGCCCTACAGGCCTGTGCTCTTGCGGACCCGGTCGATCACTCCGCGCACCGCGCTCTCTGTTGCGGCCAACGGTGCCATCACGGCCTCGCCGATACCGACGATGACCTCGACGCGGTCCACGATCGACTCCAGGCGCTCGACCATACCGATGAGGCGAGGCGCGAGTTCGTCGATGCGGGTGATGGTTTCGTTGAAGCGGTCCAGCGTGGAATCCAGGCCGCCGGTGGACCTGTTCAGGTCGACCAGGGTGCTGCTGAGATCGGTGAGCAGGGTGTCTACCTGCTCGACGGTCATATCGGCATTGAGTGCGGCCTGCGTCAGCGTCCGGATGCGCTGCCGCCCGGAGTTCGGGCGGGCGCGGCCGTCCCCTTTGTCTGCCATGGCACACAGTATGGCCGCTGGGGAACCAAACGCGGGCCAACCGCGTCTGAATGGTTGTGCGGCAATTCTGCGAACAGCGAGTCCGGTCGGCGGTGGTGACCGACCGGGCCACGCCCAACCGTCAGGTGGCCGACTACGTGGCCGGCTATGCCGAGGCCCTGGCCGACCGAACCGCCGAGCGGAAGCGCAGCAACTCCGACGACTAGTCGACTGGCTCAGAGCTTGCTTGCGGCAGCCTCGTCGAGCAGCCACACCGTCCGGTCGCGACCGATCGCGCCTGCGGCGGGCACGTCGACCGGATCGGCGCCACCGAGCGCGGCGGCGACCGCATCGGCCTTGGCCTCGCCGGACACCACCAGCCACACCTCGCGGGAGTTGCGAATCGCGGGGAGTGTCAACGTGATACGTCGTGGCGGTGGCTTGGGGGAGTCGGGCACCCCCACCACCATGCGGTCGTTCTCACGCACCGCGGCAGTGTCGGGGAACAGTGAGTTGACATGTCCCTCGCCGCCCATGCCGAGCAGATGCACATCGAACTCAGGGCCGGGTGCGTCGAAGTTGGCGGCCAGCAGTTGTGCGTACCCGGCGGCGGCCGCGGTGAGATCGTCACCGAATTCGCCATCGCTGGCGGCCATCGCGTGCACGTTGACGTCCGAGATCCCGACATGGTCCAGCAGTGCCTCGCGGGCCTGCTTGTCGTTGCGCTCGTCGTCGTCCTGCGGCACGAAACGCTCGTCGCCCCAGTAGACGTGCACCTTTGACCAGTCGATCTCGCCGCTGCGCTCTCCGACCCGCTTGAGCAGGCCGATTCCCGTGCCTCCGCCGGTGAGCACGATGTTGGCATGACCTCGCTCGGAGATCGCCGACGTGATGGCTCCTACCAACCGGTCTCCGGCTGCGGTCACCAGCGCGTCGGTGTCGGCGTAACGCTCGATAACAGTGCTCATACGTATTGGACCTTGTCGATTCCCGTGAGTGCGTCGTAGTAGATTTCGTCGGCGTCGAGCCGGCGCAGATCCTCTGCCAGGCACTCCTTGGCTTCGCGGCGGGCCAAGGGCACCAATGCATCCGGCTTGCCGGTGCGGCTCAGTACCGCCGTGACGCCGGTCTGCGGCCGCGCCAGTGTCACGGTTTCACTGGGCCGGGTCAGCTCGACCTTCAAGTCACCTGTCGTCCGGGTCACTGGCCCGTCGATGCGGTTGGCCAGCCAGCCGGCCAGGATGTCGAGCGCGGGCTCGTCCTTGAGCCCGGACACGAGCGCCGAGGTGATGGGTTCGTGTGGCGGCTGATCGATCGCGGCGGCCAGCAAGGCGCGCCAGTAGGTGACGCGGCTCCAAGCGAGATCGGTGTCACCATCGGTGTAACCGTTGAGCCTGCTCTTGATGCAGGCCAGCGGATCAGAGCCATTCGTGGCGTCGGTGATCCGGCGAATCGCCAACTTGCCCAGCGGATCCTGTGCCGGGAAGGCGGGGGCGAGGTCGGGCCACCAGGTCACCACCGGCGTGTCCGGCAACAGGAACGGCGTCACGACACTGCTGGCGTGGTTGGCCAGCGGACCGGACAACCGCAGCACCACCACCTCGTTGGCGCCGGCATCGCGGCCCACCCGCAACTGGGCGTCCAGTCGGGCCTCCGTGGTCAAGCGATCGCCGGGGATGACCACGATCACCCGGCAGGGATGCTCACGGCTGGCCCAGTTGGCCGCCTCGATCGACTCCTCAAGCACCGCTTCGGTATCGGGGGCGATGACCAACGTCAGCACCCGGCCGAGGGTGATCGCACCGCCCTCTTCGCGCAGAGCGACGATCTTCTTGTTGATCGCCCCGGTATTGGTCTCGGGCAGATCGACAATCACGGCCGCCTCCATTCCCGGCCTGACCGGCGCAGCATCTCGAACGACGATTCGGGGCCCCAGGTTCCGGACTCGTAGGAATCGGGCTTACCGTGGGTAGCCCAGTACTCGAGTGCGGGATCCAGGATTTTCCAACACAATTCGACCTCGGCATTGACCGGGAACAGCGATGGCTCGCCCAGCAACACGTCGAGGATCAGGCGCTCGTAGGCTTCCGGCGACTCCTCGGCGAAGGCCGAACCGTAGGAGAAGTCCATGCTGACATCGCGGACCTCCATGATGTGGCCCGGGACCTTGGACCCGAACCGCAGCGTGATGCCTTCGTCCGGTTGGACCCGGATCACCAGCGCATTCTGGCCGAGCTCATCGGTCATCGTGGCATCGAAGGGCAGGTGCGGTGCCCGCTTGAAGAGCAGCGCGATCTCGGTGACCCTGCGGCCCAAGCGTTTTCCGGTGCGCAGATAGAACGGCACGCCCGCCCAGCGTCGGGTGTCCACGTCCAGTGTGATGGCTGCGAACGTCTCGGTGGTGGATGTCTTGGAGAAGCCTTCCTCGTCCAACAGCCCGACGACCTTCTCGCCGCCCTGCCAGCCCGCGGCGTACTGCCCCCGCGACGTGGTCTCGTCCAGCGGCTCGGCAAGCCGGGTGGCCGAGAGCACTTTGATCTTCTCGGCCTGCAGTTCGGCGGGGGAGAAGCTCACCGGCTCTTCCATCGCCGTCAGTGCCAGCAGCTGCAGCAGATGGTTCTGGATGACGTCGCGGGCGGCGCCGACTCCGTCGTAGTAGCCGCCCCGCCCGCCGAGCCCGATGTCCTCGGCCATGGTGATCTGGACACTGTCGACGTAGTGGGAGTTCAGCACCGGCTCGAACATCTCGTTGGCGAAGCGCAGTGCCAGGAGGTTCTGGACGGTTTCCTTGCCCAGGTAGTGGTCGATGCGGAACACCGACGACTCCGGGAACACGCTGTTGACCACAGCGTTGAGTTCCTCGGCGCTCTTGAGGTCGTGACCGAACGGCTTCTCGATGACCACCCGGCTCCAGCTGCCCTCCGGCTTGTCGGCCAGCCCGGATTTGCTCAGCTGCTCGCAGACCTGGGGGAACGCCTTCGGCGGAATCGACAGGTAGAACGCGTGATTGCCGCTGGTGCCGCGCTCGACGTCGAGTTTGTGCAGGGTGTCCTTGAGCCGTTCGAACGACTCGTCGTCGTCGAATGTGCCCTGCACGAACCGGAATCCCTCCGCCAGGCGGTCCCAGACCTCCTGGCGGAAGGGAGTGCGGGCGTGCTGCTTGACCGCGTCGAAGACGATCTTGCCGAAATCCTCGTCCGCCCAGTCGCGGCGGGCGAAGCCCACCAGCGCGAAGCTGGGTGGCAGCAGACCGCGGTTGGCCAGGTCATAGATGGCCGGCATCAACTTCTTGCGGGCCAGATCGCCGGTCACACCGAAGATCACCACCGCACACGGGCCCGCGATGCGGGGCATGCGCTTGTCGCGCTTGTCCCGCAACGGGTTACGCCAGGCGGTCTCCGGCCTGTCGTTGAGCGGGCTCATTTCTTGGCGGCGTCGAGTTGGCCCTGTGTCGCGTCGAGCAGTTCCTGCCACGACTTTTCGAACTTGTCCACACCCTCGTCCTCGAGCACCTTGAACACATCGACCAGGTCGATGCCGACGGCGCTGAGCTTGTCGAAGATCTCCTGCGACGCCGCAGCGGTCCCGGTGATGGTGTCCCCGGTGATCTTGCCGTGGTCGGCGAACGCTTCCAGCGTCTTCTCCGGCAACGTGTTCACCGTGTGCGGCGCAACCAGTTCGGTGACGTAGAGGGTGTCCGAGTAGTCCGGATTCTTGACACCGGTGGAAGCCCAGAGCACGCGCTGCACCCGGGCGCCGTTGTCCTTGAGCGCCGCGAAGCGCTCCCCGCCGAAGACTTCCTCGTAGGCGGCGTAGGCGAGCCGCGAGTTCGCCACACCGGCCTTGCCGCGCAGGGCCAGTGCATCCTCGGAGCCGAGCTTCTCCAGCCGGTTGTCGATCTCGGTGTCCACGCGGGACACGAAGAACGAAGCGACGGAGTGGATCTTGGACAGATCGTGGCCGGCCTCGCGGGCCTTCTCCAGCCCGGACAGGTAGGCGTCCATCACTGCCCGGTGCCGCTCCACCGAGAAGATCAGCGTGACGTTGACCGAGATGCCCTCGGCGATCACCGCGGTGATCGCGGGCAGCCCCGCCAGCGTGGCCGGGATCTTGATCAGCAGGTTCGGGCGGTCGACGGTCTTCCACAGGTCGATGGCCTGCAGGATCGTCTTGTCGGTTTCGTGGGCCAGCCGCGGGTCCACCTCGATGGATACCCGGCCGTCGACCCCGTCGGAGGCCTCGTACTGCTTGGCCAGGACATCGCAGGCGTTGCGGACGTCGTCGGTGGTCACCGTGCGGATGGTGTCGTCCACGTCGGCTCCCTGCTTGGCGAGCTCGGCGACCTGGGCGTCATACGCGGTGCCCTTCGACAGCGCGGCCTGGAAGATCGACGGGTTGGTGGTGACGCCCACGACGCTGCGGGTATCGATCAGATTCTGCAGATTGCCGGTCTGCAACCGCTCGCGCGACAAATCGTCGAGCCAGACGGATACACCCGCGGCGCTCAGCGCCGCGAGATTCGGGTTCTGAGTCATGTTCGCCTTCTCCTGCCAGTCGTGAAGTTAGTTGTCGCGACCGCGGTGCGGTCAGTTGTCCAGCGATCGTTCCGCCGCGGCCGCCACGGCCTCGGCGGTGAAACCGAACTCACGGAACAGCGTCTTGTCGTCGGCAGAGGCACCGTAGTGCTCGATCGAGACGATCTCGCCGGTGTCTCCGACCAGCTTGTACCAACTCTGCGCCACTGCGGCCTCGACCGCCACCCGGGCCGAAACCGCCGGCGGCAGCACCGAATCGCGGTACTCCTTGGGCTGGGATTCGAACCACTCGACACACGGCATCGACACCACGCTCGCGTTGATGTCCTTGTCCGCCAACAGCTTCTGTGCTGCGACGGCGAGCTGCAGCTCGGAGCCCGTGCCGATGATCACCACGTCGGGATTCTCCTCCGGGGTGCCGCCCAGCACGTAGCCGCCGCGGGCCACGCCTTCGGCGCTGGTGCCTTCGATCACAGGTACACCCTGGCGGGTCAGGATCAGGCCCACGGGGCCGGTGCTGGCGGTGCGCTCCAGCACGGTCTTCCAGGCGTAGGCGGTCTCGTTCGGGTCGCCCGGACGCACCACCGACAGATTCGGGATCGCCCGCAGCGCCGCCAGGTGTTCGATCGGCTGGTGCGTCGGGCCGTCCTCGCCGAGGCCGATCGAATCGTGTGTCCAGACGTAGATCGGATCGATGTTCATCAACGAGGCCAAACGCACGGCCGGCCGCATGTAATCCGAGAACTGGAGGAACGTTCCGCCGTAGGGCCGGGTCGGGCCGT
Organism: Mycobacterium shunyiense; assembly: GCF_058270075.1. NCBI lineage: Bacteria > Bacillati > Actinomycetota > Actinomycetes > Mycobacteriales > Mycobacteriaceae > Mycobacterium > Mycobacterium shunyiense. The sequence continues at coordinate 97,717 of NZ_JBZDPU010000005.1, forward strand.
GCAGCACGATGCCGGACAGGATCGCGCCCATCGCGTGCTCGCGGATACCGAAGTGCAGGGTGCGCCCGTACCAGGTCGCGTTCCAGTCCTCGGTCGAGATCGACGGCGGCCCGAACGAATTGGCACCCTTGATCGTGGTGTTGTTGCTGCCGGCGAGATCGGCCGAACCACCCCACAACTCGGGCAGCGTCTGTCCGACGGCGGCCAGCACGGCACCGGAGGCGGCGCGGGTGGCCACGGGCTTGGAGTCCAGGTCCCAGTGCGGCAGGTCGGCGTCCCAGCCCTCGGGAAGCTCCTTGGCCTGCAGCCGGTCGAGCAGGGCCTTGCGCTCGGGCTCCCGCTTGGCCCAGGCGTCGAACGACACCTGCCATTCGTCGTGGACCTGCTTGCCGCGGGTCACCAGTTCACGGGTGTGGGCGATGACGTCGTCGCGCACCTCGAAGCTCTTGTCCGGGTCGAACCCGAGGACCTTCTTGGTGGCGGCCACCTCGTCGGCGCCCAGCGCCGAGCCGTGCACGCCACCGGTGTTCATCTTGGTGGGGGCGGGGTAGCCGATGATGGTGCGCAACGCGATGAACGACGGCTTGTCGGTCACCTTCTTGGCCTCGGCGATGGCCTGCTCGATACCGACTACATTCTCGCCGCCCTCGACTTCCTGGACGTGCCAGCCGTAGGCGCGGTACCGCGCGGGGACATCCTCGCTCAGCGCGATGTCGGTGTTGTGCTCGATGGAGATCTTGTTGTCGTCCCAGAACACGATGAGGTTGCCGAGCTGCTGGGTGCCCGCGAGCGACGACGCTTCGCTGGTGACGCCCTCTTCCATGTCGCCGTCAGAGGCCACCACATAGATGTAGTGGTCGAAGGGGCTCTCGCCCGGGGCGGTGTCCGGATCGAACAGGCCGCGCTCGTAACGGGCGGCCATCGCCATACCGACGGCCGAGGCCAGGCCCTGGCCCAGCGGGCCGGTGGTGATCTCCACACCCTTGGTGTGGTGGTACTCGGGATGGCCGGGGGTCAGCGAGCCCCAGGTGCGCAGCGCCTCGATGTCGGCCAGTTCGAGGCCGAAACCGCCGAGGTAGAGCTGGAGGTACAGGGTGAGGCTGGAGTGCCCACAGGACAGTACGAAGCGGTCCCGACCGATCCACTCGGTGTCGCTGGGATCGTGCCGGAGCTGCCGCTGGAACAGCGTGTAGGCCAGCGGTGCCAGGCTCATCGCGGTTCCCGGGTGGCCGTTGCCGACCTTCTGCACCGCGTCAGCCGCGAGCACCCGGACGGTGTCGACGGCAACGCTGTCGACTTCGGTCCAGTCATCTGGGTGGTTGGGCTGGGTGAGAGCGGTGATCTCTTCGGCGGTGGTCACTAAGCTCACTTCCTCGTCTTCTATCTGCCGGCACGTGCGCGCAGTTGCCATGCTGCTACGACAAACACCCTAGTGGGGCGGAGTCATCCGATGCAGACTGGTTGGCGCACCGATACCCGCTCGTTTACCCGGTTGTTGCCCCGAACAGACCCTGCGGTGCCGAGGCGTTCGGGCGGCGGTCTACCATCGTGTGTAGTAGAAGCCGCGTGACGCCACCCGAGGAGTTATTTGCGTGAGCATTCGCGAGCGCCGGCTCATCAATGGGGCGCCGAGCCGAGTACGGTCCACCTTCCTGTCGTATTTGGCGTTGACCAAGCCGCGTGTGATCGAGTTGTTGCTGGTCACCACCATTCCGGCCATGTTGCTGGCCGAACGGGGCACGGTTGACCCGCTGCTGATCCTCAACACCCTGATCGGCGGCATGCTTGCCGCGGCAGGCGCCAACACGCTCAACTGTGTGGCCGACGCCGACATCGACAAGGTGATGAAGCGCACCGCCCGCCGCCCGTTGGCTCAGGCCTCCGTGCCGACGCGGCATGCACTGATCTTCGGGTTGGTGCTGTCGGTGACGTCGTTCTGCTGGCTGACCTGGACGTCGAACCTGCTGTCCGGGGTGCTGGCCGTGGCCACCATCGCGTTCTACGTCTTCGTCTACACCCTGCTGCTCAAACGCCGCACCTCCCAGAACGTGGTGTGGGGCGGAGCGGCCGGTTGCATGCCGGTGATGATCGGTTGGTCCGCGGTGACCGGCACCATCCAGTGGCCGGCGGTGGTGATGTTCCTGATCATCTTCTTCTGGACACCGCCGCACACGTGGGCACTCGCGATGCGTTACAAGGACGACTACAAGGCGGCCGGCGTGCCGATGTTGCCCGCCGTGGCCACCGAGCGTCAGGTCACCCGCCAGATCCTGATCTACACCTGGTTGACGGTCCTCACCACGCTGGCGCTGGCGCTGGCCACCGGATGGCTGTACGGCGCTGTTGCCCTACTGGCGGGCGCCTGGTTCCTGGTGATGGCGCACCAACTGTACTCCGGGGTGAAGCGCGGTGAGCCGGTGAAGCCGCTGCGGTTGTTCCTGCAGTCGAACAACTACCTGGCTGTCGTGTTCTGTGCATTGGCCATCGACTCGGCGCTGGCGCTGCCGACGCTCTTCGGTCACTAGGTCGACGAACCCGCGGTCCGCACCTGCGGGGTGTGGCAGCGTTGTGGCATGACCGAATCGGTGAGTCCCGACAACTTCGCACGTGCCGAATCCGACCTGTACTTCGCCAGTATCGTCAACGACGGCGGTTTCGGGCAGTTCTTCCACAACCGTGAGATGAGCTCGATCGAGCATCAGATCGTCATCCGGCAGAACCGCGACACCCTGTACTCCGCGGCGGTCTTCGATCTCGATGCCGGGCCGGTCACCATCACGCTGCCCGAGTGCGCCGGCCGGTTCATGTCCCTGCAGATCATCAGCGAGGACCACTACACCACCAACGTCGTCTACGCGCCTGCCGAGCTGACGTTCAGTCGCGATTCCGTCGATAGCCGCTATGCGGCAGCGGCAGTACGCATCCTGGCCGATCCCGCCGACGCAGCGGACCTTGCCGCGGTGCATGCGCTGCAGGACGCGATCGTGGTCTCACAGGACGATGCGCCGGGATTGTTCGAGGTTCCGCCGTGGGATCCGGTCAGTCAGAAGACAGTTCGGGACGCACTCATCAGCCTGTCGACCACTCTTGCCGACACCCGATCAATGTTCGGTCCAAGGTATGAGGTGGAGCCGGTGCGTCACCTGATCGGCTCGGCGTTCGCCTGGGGCGGCAACCCGGAACGCGATGCGCTGTATCTCACCGTGGTGCCACCGGCGAACGACGGCGCCACAGTGCACCGGCTGACCGTGAAAGACGTCCCGGTCGACGGGTTCTGGTCCATCACGGTCTACAACAAGGACGGCTACCTCACGTCGAATGCGCAGAACGCCTATTCGGTGAACAACGTCACCGCCGTCAAGGACGACGACGGCGCCACCACGGTGCAGTTCGGCGGCAGTGACGAAGGCGGCGCGGTGGCCAACCTGCTGCCCGTCACCGAGGGCTGGAATTACCTCGTGCGGTTGTACCGGCCGAGGCCCGAGATCCTCGACGGATCCTGGACGTTCCCCGCCGCGCAGCCGGTCTAGGGGACCAGCACGACCGAGCCGACGGTCTTGCGGCCCTGCAGGTCGGTGTGGGCCCGGGCGGCCTCGGCCAGCGGGTAGCGCCCGCCGACGGTGATGGTGATCGACCCGTCTGCGATCGCATTGATCAATTCACCTGCACGCCAGGAGAATTCGTCGGGCGTGCGAGTGTGGTGGGCCAGCGTCGGCCGGGTCAGGAACACCGAGCCCGCCGCGTTGAGCCGTTGCGGGTCCACCGGTGGCACCGGCCCGCTGGCCGCGCCGAACAGCGCCAGCGTGCCCCGCACCGCGAGGCTGTCCAGGCTGGCGTCGAACGTCGACGCACCGACCCCGTCATATACGGCGGCGACCCCCGCCCCGCCGGTGAGATCACGGATCTTGTCTCCGAACTCGGTCGGGTCCTCGGGGTATTCGAGGACCTCGATCGCGCCGGCCTGCCGGGACAGTTCGGCCTTCTCCGGAGTCGAGGCGGTAGTGATCACCCGGGTGCCGATGCTGGTGGCCCACTGGGTGAGGATCAGGCCGACGCCGCCTGCCCCGGCATGCACCAGCACGGTGTCGTTCGGCTGCACCGGATAGGTGGACTTGATCAGGTAGTGCGCGGTCATGCCCTTCAGCAGAGCCGAGGCGATTGCGTCGGGAGCCACCCCTTCAGGCACATACGCGACGAAATCAGCTGGGGCAATACAGAAGTCGGCGTAGGCGCCGATCGCATTGGCGGTGACCACGCGGTCACCGACAGCCAGCGCGGCCACGTCGTCGCCGACGGCGGCGACCGTGCCGCAGACTTCGGACCCGACGACGAAGGGCAGGTCACGCGGATACAACCCGGATCGGAAGTAGGTGTCGATGAAGTTGACGCCGATGGCCTCGGCCTTGATCAGGACCTCGCCGGGCCCCGGGGCGGGCTCGGGCCGTTCGACGTAGCTCAGGACTTCGGGTCCGCCGGTCTCGGCAACTTCGATGGCATACACGCCATCCATCATCCACACCTATCATCGCGGGGGTGAAGCTCGCCCGTCCGGATGTGTTCCATCCCCGCATCGTGTTGGCCGGCTGCGCGGCACTGCCAGACGGGGACGGCGACGACGCCGGCCTGGTGACGGCGCTGCGCAACCGCGGCCTGCATGCCCGCTGGCTGCCGTGGGACGACCCGGCCACCCTCGACGCCGACGTGGTGATCCTGCGGGTCACCTGGGACTACGCCGAGCGCCTCGAGGAGTTCCTGTCATGGACGCGCTCGGTGCGTCACCTGATCAACCCGCCGGGAGTCGTGGCGTGGAATACCGACAAGCGCTACCTCGACGATCTGCACAGCATGGGGATTCCGGTGGTACCGACCGGATACTTCGCGGTCGGTGAACAGGTCATCGTGCCCGACGGTGAAGTGGTGGTGAAGCCCGCGGTCGGTGCGGGCTCGCGCGGGGCGCAACGATTCGTCGACACCTCCGAGGCTCTGGCCCACGCGGCGGCACTGCACGCCACGGGTCGCGCCGTGTTGGTGCAACCGTACGACCACCGGATCGCCGAAGGAGAGACCGCACTGGTGTTCCTTGGCGGCAAGGAGTCCCACGCGTTCATCAAGGGACCGATGCTGCCTCCGCCCGGACAGTCACCCGAGTTCGAGGAGACCGGGACCTACGCGCACGAGTCGTTGTCGCCGGCCGATCCTGACGACGAGGTGTGGCGGGTCGGGCGCCTGGCGATCGACGCGGTGATCCGGTCGTTCTACCTTCAGCCCGAGGAGTTGGTTTACGCCCGTGTCGACGTGATCGGCGGCCCGGACGATCCTCGCGTGTTGGAGCTGGAGCTGGTCGAGCCAGGGCTGGGTTTCCGGCAGCTCGATCAGGTCGATCGGGAAGACGCCGAGCGGCGGTTCGCCGTCGGTGTGGAGGGCGCGCTCGAACGGCTCGGCCTGGGCCCCTTGTCGCACCGCGGTTTCTGACCTCCACATGACCTGGCCGCCCTAGAGTCGGCGCGATGGACACCTTTGAAGGACGGGGCGCCGTGGTCACCGGCGGCGCCAGCGGCATCGGCCTGGCGACGGCGCGTCAGTTCGCCGCGCGGGGCGCCCGGGTTGTGCTTGCCGACCACGATGCGGCGGCGCTCGACCGAGCCGTCGCACAATTGCGGTCCGAGGGGCACGACGCACACGGCGTGCCGTGCGATGTCCGCGAGCTCGAACAGGTCACCCACCTCGCCGACGAGGCCTTCGGGCTGCTCGGTGCCGTGCACGTGGTGTTCAACAACGCCGGCGTGGCTGTCGACGGCCCGGTCGCCCAGATGACCCACGACGACTGGCATTTCGTCCTTGACGTCGACCTGTGGGGGCCGATTCACGGCGTCGAGGCGTTTCTGCCCCGCCTCATCGAGCAGGGCCAGGGCGGGCATCTGCTGTTCACCGCGTCTTTCGCCGGGCTGGTCCCCAACGTCGGCCTCGGCGCGTACTGCGTGGCCAAATACGGTGTGGTCGCACTGGCTGAGGTGCTCGCCCGCGAGGTCGGCAACGACGGCATCGGGGTTTCGGTGTTGTGCCCGATGATGGTTGGCACCAACCTTCTTGCCACCTCGGCGCGAGCCCGCGGAGAGGCGGTCGAGGACCAACTCATCGCCGGCAACGACGTTCTCGACGTCGACGAGGTTGCCCGGCTCACCGCCGAGGCGGTCCTTGCCGACCGGCTGTATGTGCTGACGCACGAGGCGTCACGAACGTCGATCCGCCGCAGATTCGATCGGATCGACGCGACCTTCGACGCACAGAGCGCCGCCGGGTGGAGCCACTGAGGCGGGCGGGACCGGACTAGGTGCCGGCCGGGACCCGCTCCCGCATCGAGGCCCACAGCGCCGCGGTGGCCGCGGTACAGGTGGCCGCACCGGCGACGTGGACGGCGACCAGGACGGCGGGAACGCCGGTATAGAACTGCACGATCCCGACGAGCCCCTGTGCGCACACCACCACGACCAGGACGGCGAGCCGGATCATGACCGGTCGAGAGGCGCGCACCGCGGTGAGGCCGAATCCCAGCGCGACGATCAGGGACAGGTACGCGACCAGCAGCGACGAATGCATGTGCACCAACGTGGTGATCTCGACCTCAAGTCGCGGCACCACGCGGTCGAGGCTCTTGTCCCCGGCATGCGGACCGGCGCCCGTCACCAGCGTGCCGGTCACCAGGACGGCGGCCAGGACGATTGCACTCAGGACCGTCAACTGCCGCAACGGTTTCGGCACGGTCGCGGTGGGCGCGCCGTCGTCGGATTGACCGATTTTGACGAACAGCAGCACCGCGAGCCACACCATTGCCATGGATGCGAGCAGGTGGATGGCCACGGTCCACCACAACAGGCCGGTCCGCACCGTGATGCCGCCGATGATGGCCTGGACCACGGTGGAGGCCGGCATCAGCCAGGCGTAGATCAGCACCTCTCGGCGGCGACGGGCCCGGGTCACGGCCAGGACGGCCGCAATGGCGGTCAGCACCACCAGGAAGGTGATCATCCGGTTGCCGAACTCGACCACCTGATGCACGACGGCGACCTCGGCGTGCGGGACGGGGGTGAAGCTGCCCGGGAAGCACTGGGGCCAGGTGGGGCAGCCCAGGCCGGACGCGGTGACGCGCACGATCGCCCCGGTGACCGAGATGCCGCCCTGGGTGAGGATCACCAGGAATGCGATCAGGCGCTGGACCCGGAGACTTGGCAGGGGCAGCAGGTCGACCATTCGCTGGAAAGCTGTTCCGCCGGGCACGGCCTGATCGTAGTTGATCAGGAACTACAACCCGTAGTAGGGCCGGTGTGGATCAGGTGAAGCGGAACCAGCGCAGCGCGCAGATCGCGGCGACGGCACCCCAGACCACCAGCACGGCCAAGCCGAACCAGTCCATCGACAGTGTCATCGCCTGGGTCAAGGACTCGGTGAGGGCTCCCGACGGTGTCAGCCGGGCCGCCCAGCGCAGGGCCGACGGCACGGGGCCACCTTCGAGGGTCAGCGCGCCCAGACCGGCGAACACGAACCACAGCAGGTTCGCCAGCGCCAGCACGATCTCGGCCTTGAGGGTGCCGCCGAGCAGCAACCCCAGCGCGGCGAAGGTGGCCGTGCCCAGCGCGATGATCACCGCACCGAGCGCCAACCCCAGCGGCGAAGGCCGCCAACCCAGCGCAAAACCGATGGCGCCCAACAAGATTGCCTGCAAGAACACGACAGTGACGACCGCCAGTGACTTGCCCGCGATGATTCCCCACACCGGAAGCGCGGTCGCGCCCAGCCGTTTCAGGGCGCCGTAGCGACGGTCGAAGGCCACCGCGATGGCCTGCCCGGTGAATGCCGTGGAGATCAGGGCCAGCGCCATGATCGCCGGGGTGAAGGTCCCGGCCCGGTCGTCGCCGAACGAGCCAAGGGGCAGCAGCGTCATCCCGACCAGCAGCGTGATCGGGATGAACATGGTCAACAGCAGCTGTTCACCGTTGCGCAGCAGCAGCTTCAGTTCCAGCTGGTACTGCGCGGCGAGCATCGCCGGCACCTTGGCCGGACGGGGATCGGGGGAGAAGGTGCCCGGGGCGAACCGGTTCGGAGCGCTCGTCATGACCGCAGCTCCCGTCCTGTGAGGTCGAGGAATACATCTTCGAGACTGCGCTGCTCCACCCGCATGTCGGTGGCCAGCACGTTGAGTCGGGCGCACCACGCCGTGACGGTGGCCAACACCTGCGGGTCGATGTGCCCCTCGACCAGGTACTCGCCGGGTGCCGTCTCGGTGGCCTTGTATTTCTCCGGCAGGGCCGCGGAGAGCAGGGACAGGTCGAGCTTGCGCGGCGCACTGAAACGCAGCTGGTTCTCGGCGCCGCTGTGGGTCAGCTCGGCGGGTGTGCCGGTGGCGACCGCCACGCCGTGATCGATGATCACGATCCGATCCGCGAGTTCCTCGGCCTCGGCGAGGTGATGGGTGGTCAGCACGACCGTCACGCCGTCCCGGCGCAGCGCATCGATCAACTCCCACACCACGATTCGGGCGTGGGCGTCCATTCCTGCGGTCGGCTCGTCGAGGAATACCAGCTCGGGGCGACCCACCACGGCGCAGGCCAACGCCAGGCGCTGTTGCTGGCCGCCCGACAGTCGCCGGTAGGTGGTGCGGGCGGATTCGGTCAGGCCGAGGGTGTCCATCAACCAGGCCGGATCGAGAGGGTCGGCAGCGTAGGAGGCCACGAGATCGAGCATTTCGCCCGCTTTCGCAGCGGGGTACCCGCCGCCGCCCTGCAGCATCACGCCGATCCGCTCACGGAGTTGGGCGTTGTCGGCAACGGGGTCCAACCCGAGGATCTCAACTCGGCCGTCGTCCGGGCGGATGAATCCCTCGCACATCTCGACGGTGGTGGTCTTGCCTGCGCCGTTGGGTCCGAGCAGAGCCAGCACCTCGGCGCGCTGCACTTCGAGGTCCAAATTGGACACCGCCGTCGTCGCGCCGTAGCGCTTGCTGACGCCGCGGAGCAGCACCGGTTGATCAGAACGCGAGGTCACGGGGATTCAGCGTAGGCGTCGGGGGATTGCGTAGGTGTCGGCGGTGCGTCCGTGTCGGTCTGGCGTGACGCGCGCCACGGCAGCCGGCGCCAGGTTATGCCGATCAGGATCAGCACGATCAACGTGCTGGCCAGCGTGGCCATCACGATCTGGAACAACGTGAACCGGTCGCCGTTGGCCGTCGGGCCGAAGATCCCGACGACCAGGGTTATGGCGATCGTGGACCCACGGAAACCGGGCCGGGTGGCCCACGCGGCCAGCGGGATCACCGCCCACAGCAGGTACCACGGCTGCACCACCGGGAACAGCAGGATGGTTCCGCCCAAGGCGACGCCCAATCCACCCACGGGGTGCAGCCGGCCGCGCATCACGGCCAACAACAGCCAGCTGACCAGGATTGCGATCAGGAAGACGCCGATGGCGCGGGTCAGGGCGAGCACTGCGGTGGTGTGGTCGCCAAGCCCCAGCAGGATGCCGACCTGACCGGTGCCCAATGCCAGCAGGGTCGGCGGCGACATCCAGCTGCGCACCACGTTGGCGGTGCCGAGGGTGGACAGCCAGCCGAAGCCGAGCCCGCTGGCCCAGCCGATCAGGCCCATCACGGCCAGCGAGATCACGCCGAGCGGGACACTGGCCACGAAGAACGCCTTGATCGTGCCGCCCAGGCGCCAGGCCAGGGCCATCGCGACGAACCCGAGTGCGAGCAACGACGGCAGCTTGACCTGCGAGGACAGTGTGATGAGGACGGTGCCGAACAAGAGCATCCCCGCGGGATACCAGCGGTCCCAGTCCTCGCGTGAGTGTGGCCAGGTCAGCGGCCGGGGAATTATGGGAGCGGCGACTGATCCCGATGTCGCCGACCTGGCAGCTCCGATGCCCCGCAGCGCGAACTCGGTCCCGGCCAGCATCAGGCCGAGCATCAGCGCCTCGTTGTGGATACCGGCCACCAGATGCATGAAGAGCAGGGGATTACATGCGCCGAGCCACAGTGCGCTGACCTCGGCGACGCCGCAGCGCCGGGCCAACCGGGGCGTCGCCCACACGATGAGCCCGACACCGAGCAGCACCACGGCGCGGTGACACAGCACGGCGGCGACGATGTTCTCACCGGTCAAGGCGGAGATGCTCTCGCCGATCCACAGGAACAGCGGTCCGTACGGGGCCGGGGTCTCGCGCCACAGACTGGGTACCGACAACGTGAACACGTGATCGAGGCCGAGACCGGTCGCCGGGCCGACCTGATAGGGGTTGAGGCCGATGTACCCGATCTCACTCTGGGCCAGGTAGGAGTAGACGTCCTTGCTGTACATCGGGGGTGCGATCAGCAGCGGGATGGCCCACAGCAACAGGGTGCGGTCGAGCTGGCTGCGTGACATCCGGCGGGGGCCCAGAGCGAAGCGTCCGAGCATCAGCCAGGCCAGCGCCATCATCACCGCACCGGTGGTGGTCATGGTGAGAGACACGGTCTGGATGCGGGACGGCAGGTTGAGCAGCCGCACGCCGAACGTCGGATCCTGCACGACGGGACGGGCGCCGGCACCGAGGGCGCCGATCGCCATCAGTACGGTGCCGGTGGCACCGAAAAGCCGGGTACGACGCAGCGCGACGACCTCGGCGGGGTTGAGTGGGGATCCGACTGTGCGTTCGTCGCCGTGCCACCGGGCGATAGATGTGCTGAAGGTCGACAGGCGGCTTGCCATCAGGGCAGCGTAACCGTCGGCCGCGGCGGTCTTCGCCGGGCAACGGTGGCCCAGGTCACGTAAGGGTGCCCTTGGTGGATCCCTGAGCGGAATTCCGTCACAATGGTGTTGTGAAAATGGGTCGGACGACTGCGGGCTCTGCTTCGGCTGGTGCGCCGAAGCCGGTCAACGACGTCGTGCCGGCATCGGACGGGCATACCCGCCGCGCGATCATCCACCTGTTGCTCGAAGGCCCGATCACCGCGGGGCAGATCGGTGACCGGCTCGGCATCTCGGCCGCCGGTGTACGCCGCCACCTCGATGCCCTGATCGAAGCCGGCGATGCGCAGGCCAGTGCCGCGGCCGCCTGGCAGCACAACGGCCGGGGCCGCCCGGCCAAGCGCTACCGCTTGACGGCTGCGGGGCGCGCCAAGCTCGGCCACACGTACGACGATCTCGCCGTCGCCGCGATTCGGCAATTGCGCGAGATCGGCGGCAAGGACGCCGTACGGACCTTCGCTCGGCGCCGGATGGACACCATCCTGGCCGGCGTGACCGAGGGGTCCGAGGGCGTCGCCGACACCGCCCAGCGTGTCGCCGACGCACTGACCCGGGCCGGGTATGCCACCACCACGAACCCGGTGGACGGCCCGATTCGCGGGGTGCAGATCTGCCAGCATCACTGTCCGGTATCGCACGTCGCCGAGGAGTTCCCGGTGTTGTGCGAGGCGGAGAGTGAGGCGTTCGCCGAGATTCTGGGCACCCACGTGCAGCGACTGGCGACCATCGTCAACGGTGACTGCGCCTGCACCACCCACGTTCCACTCGATGCGGACGGCCCAGCCCGGACGGCCGCAGCGACAAGCCAAACGACAGCGAGCAACAAGCAAGGAGCGGCGACATGACCATCACGCCCGAAACGCCATTGACCCAGGAAGAGACCATCGCGTCGCTGGGCAACTACGGCTACGGCTGGTCGGACTCGGACGTCGCGGGCGCCAGTGCGCAGCGCGGCCTGTCGGAAGCCGTCGTGCGTGACATCTCGGCCAAGAAGAACGAGCCGGAGTGGATGCTGGAGTCCCGGCTCAAGGCACTGCGCACGTTCGACAAGAAGCCCATGCCGAACTGGGGTTCCAACCTCGAGGGCATCGACTTCGACAACATCAAGTACTTCGTGCGCTCCACCGAGAAGCAGGCGGCTTCCTGGGAGGAGCTGCCCGAGGACATTCGCAATACCTATGACCGCCTTGGCATTCCGGAGGCCGAGAAGCAGCGTCTGGTGGCGGGTGTGGCTGCGCAGTACGAGTCCGAGGTCGTGTACCACCAGATCCGCGAGGACCTAGAGGCGCTCGGCGTGATCTTCCTCGACACCGACTCGGGCCTGCGCGAGCACCCGGAGATCTTCCAGAAGTACTTCGGCACGGTGATCCCGGCCGGCGACAACAAGTTCTCGGCACTCAACACCGCGGTGTGGTCGGGTGGTTCGTTCATCTATGTCCCGCCGGGTGTGCACGTCGACATCCCGCTGCAGGCCTACTTCCGGATCAACACCGAGAACATGGGGCAGTTCGAGCGGACGCTGATCATCGCCGACGAGGGCTCCTACGTTCACTACGTCGAGGGTTGTACCGCACCGATCTACAAGTCGGATTCGCTGCACTCGGCCGTCGTCGAGATCATCGTCAAGCCGGGCGCCCGCGTCCGCTACACGACGATCCAGAACTGGTCCAACAACGTCTTCAACCTGGTCACCAAGCGTGCCCGGGCCGAGGCCGGCGCCACGATGGAGTGGATCGACGGGAACATCGGTTCCAAGGTCACCATGAAGTACCCGGCGGTGTGGATGACCGGTGAGCACGCCAAGGGCGAGGTGCTCTCGGTGGCGTTCGCCGGCGAGGGACAGCACCAGGACACCGGCGCCAAGATGCTGCACCTGGCCCCGAACACGTCGAGCAACATCGTGTCCAAGTCGGTGGCCCGCGGCGGTGGCCGCGCGTCCTACCGCGGACTCGTCCAGGTCAACAAGGGCGCGCACGGCAGCAAGTCGAGCGTGAAATGCGATGCGCTGCTGGTCGATACGATCAGCCGGTCGGATACCTACCCGTACGTGGACATCCGCGAGGACGACGTCACGATGGGCCACGAGGCCACGGTGTCCAAGGTCAGCGAGGATCAGCTCTTCTATCTGATGAGCCGCGGTCTGACCGAGGACGAGGCGATGGCGATGGTGGTGCGCGGCTTCGTCGAGCCCATCGCCAAGGAACTGCCCATGGAATACGCGCTCGAGCTCAATCGGCTGATCGAGCTGCAGATGGAAGGCGCGGTCGGTTAAGTGGCACAGAATCTCACTGAAGCGGTCGAGGGGATCGCGACTAATAAGGGCGAGCTGTTCGCATCCTTCGACGTCAACGCCTTCGAGGTGCCTGGCGGTCGCGACGAGCTGTGGCGGTTCACCCCGCTGAAGCGGCTTCGCGGCCTGCACGACGGTTCGGCCGTTGCGAACGGCAAGGCCGGCATCACGGTGACCGAGCGCCCGGGCGTGACGGTCGAGACCGTCGGCCGTGACGACAAGCGGCTCGGCGAGGGCGGAGTACCCACCGATCGCGTTGCTGCCCAGGCATACTCGTCGTTCGAGACCGCGACGGTGGTGACGGTCAAGCGTGACACCGAGGTGGCCGAGCCCATCGAGATCGTGATCGACGGACCCGGCGCGGACACCGTGGGTTACGGGCATCTGCAGATCCGGGTCGAGGAACTGTCCCGGGCGATCGTGGTGGTCGACCTGCGCGGCAGCGGAACCTACGCCGACAACGTCGAGATCATCGTCGGTGATGCGGCCGGTCTTGGACTGATCTGGATCGCCGACTGGGCCGACGACATGGTGCATGTCAGCGCGCACCACGCCAAGCTCGGTAAGGACGCGGTGCTCGGACACGTCAACGTCACCCTCGGTGGCGATGTCGTGCGCACCTCGGCCACCGTGCGATTCACGGGGCCCGGCGGTGACGCCAAGATGCTCGGCACCTACTTCGCCGACGACGGTCAGTTCTTCGAGTCGCGGCTGCTGGTCGATCATGCTCAGCCGCACTGTAAGTCCGACGTCCTCTACAAGGGCGCGTTGCAGGGCGATCCGGATTCCAAGAAGCCTGACGCGCACACGGTGTGGATCGGCGACGTGCTGATCCGCGCCGAGGCCACCGGCACCGACACCTTCGAGGTGAACCGCAACCTGGTGCTCACCGATGGTGCCCGCGCCGATTCGGTGCCCAACCTCGAGATCGAGACCGGCGAGATCGTCGGCGCCGGGCACGCCAGTGCCACCGGACGTTTCGACGACGAGCAGTTGTTCTACCTGCGTGCCCGTGGCATCCCCGAAGATCAGGCCCGACGTCTTGTCGTGCGCGGATTCTTCAACGAGATCATCGCCAAGATCGCTGTCCCCGAGGTGCGCGAGCGTCTGACCGCAGCCATCGAAAAAGAACTTGCCATCACTGAATCGAGAGCCAACTAGTCATGACCACTCTGGAAATCAAGGACCTGCACGTCTCGGTCAACGCCGCCGAAGGCGCTGAGAACACCGAGATCCCGATCCTCAAGGGTGTCGACCTCACCGTGAAGTCGGGGGAGACCCACGCGGTGATGGGCCCCAACGGCTCGGGCAAGTCGACCCTGTCCTATGCGATCGCCGGTCACCCGAAGTACACCGTGACCTCAGGGTCGATCACGCTCGACGGGCAGGACGTCCTCGAGATGAGCATCGACGAGCGGGCGCGCGCGGGCCTCTTCCTGGCCATGCAGTACCCCGTCGAGGTGCCCGGCGTGTCGATGTCGAACTTCCTGCGCACCGCGGCCACCGCGGTCCGCGGCGAGGCCCCGAAGTTGCGGCACTGGGTCAAGGAAGTCAAGGGCGCGATGGACGATCTGGAGATCGACCCGGCGTTCGGTGAGCGCAGCGTCAACGAGGGATTCTCCGGTGGCGAGAAGAAGCGCCACGAGATCCTGCAGCTCGGTCTGCTCAAGCCCAAGATCGCAATCCTCGACGAGACCGACTCGGGTCTGGACGTCGACGCGCTGCGCATCGTGAGCGAGGGTGTCAACCGCTACGCCGAGGCCGAGCACGGCGGCATCCTGCTGATCACCCACTACACCCGGATCCTGCGCTACATCCGTCCGCAGTTCGTGCACGTGTTCGTCGGCGGCCGCATCGTGGAATCGGGCGGCCCGGAACTCGCCGACGAGCTCGAAGAGAACGGATACGTGCGCTTCACGCAGGCGGTCGGAGCCTGACATGACAGCCGCACGGACTATCGACCCCACCGTGCTGGCTGAGGTCAGGGCGGACTTCCCGATTCTGAGCCGGGTCATGCGCGGTGGAAAGCAGTTGGCGTACCTGGATTCCGGGGCGACGTCGCAGAAGCCGCTGCAGGTGCTCGACGCCGAACGGCGCTTCCTGACCACTTCCAACGGTGCCGTGCACCGCGGTGCGCACCAGCTGATGGAAGAGGCCACCGACGCCTACGAGCAGGGCCGCGCGGACATCGCGGCGTTCGTCGGTGCCGATCCGGATGAGCTGGTGTTCACCAAGAACGCCACCGAGTCGCTCAACCTCGTCGCATACGTGCTGGGGGACGAGCGGTTCGAGCATGCAGTCGGCCCCGGTGACGTCATCGTCACCACCGAGCTGGAGCACCACGCGAACCTGATTCCCTGGCAGGAGCTGGCCCAGCGCACCGGTGCGACGCTGCGTTGGTATGGCGTGACTGACGACGGCCGCATCGATTTGGATTCCCTGGAGCTCGACGAGCGGGTGAAAGTGGTGGCCTTCAGCCATCATTCGAATGTCACGGGCGCCGTTGCCCCGGTGGCCGAACTGGTGTCGCGGGCCAAGGCGGTGGGTGCGCTCACGGTGCTGGACGCCTGCCAGTCGGTGCCCCATCAGCCGGTTGACTTTCACGCGCTCGACGTCGATTTCGCGGCATTCTCGGGTCACAAGATGCTTGGCCCTACCGGTATCGGTGTGCTCTACGGGCGACTCGCGCTGCTGAACTCGATGCCGCCGTTCATCACCGGCGGCTCGATGATCGAGACCGTCACGATGGAGCAAACCACCTACGCGCCGGCGCCGCAGCGATTCGAGGCAGGCACGCCGATGACCTCGCAGGTGGTCGGATTGGCCGCAGCCGCAAGGTATTTGAGCGCGATCGGGATGGACGCCGTCGAGGCTCACGAAGCCGAACTGGTGGCAGCCGCGCTGGAAGGTCTTGCCTCGGTTCCGCAGGTTCGGATCATCGGGCCGACGACGATGGAACATCGGGGGTCCCCGGTGAGTTTCGTGGTCGACGGGATCCATGCCCACGATGTCGGGCAGGTGCTCGACGACGAGGGCGTCGCCGTGCGCGTCGGACACCACTGCGCCTGGCCGCTGCACCGTCGCTTCGGGATCGCCGCCACCGCTCGTGGGTCCTTCGCGGTCTACAACACGCTCGACGAGGTCGACCGCCTGGTGGCCGGCATCAGACGCGCCGTGGAGTTCTTCTCGTGAAAATGGAACAGATGTACCAGGAAGTGATCCTGGACCACTACAAACATCCGCACAATCGCGGACTCCGGGAGCCTTTCGCCGCCGAGGTACATCACGTCAACCCGACCTGCGGGGACGAGGTGACGCTGCGGGTAACGCTGTCCGACGACGCGGAGACGGTGGCGGACATCTCGTATGACGGGCAGGGCTGCTCTATCAGCCAGGCTGCCACCTCGGTGCTCACCGATCAGGTGATCGGTCAGAGCGTCGGAGACGCCCTCAAGACGGTCGAGGCGTTCACCGAGATGATTTCCTCACGCGGCAACGTGGAGGGGGACGAAGATGTAATCGGTGACGGCATCGCGTTCGCCGGTGTCGCCAAGTATCCGGCGCGGGTGAAGTGCGCGCTGCTGGGTTGGATGGCTTTTAAAGACGCGTTGGCACAGGCCAGCGACGACGTGGAGGACAAGCGATGAGTGATACCGCTTCTGACGAGCTGCTCGCCGATGTCGAGGAGGCCATGCGCGACGTGGTTGATCCCGAGCTGGGCATCAACGTCGTCGACCTGGGCCTGGTCTACGGACTCAACGTCGAGCAGGGCGATGAAGGCGCGGTTGCGCTGATCGACATGACGCTCACCTCGGCAGCATGCCCGCTGACCGACGTGATCGAGGATCAGTCGCGCACCGCGCTCGTGGGCGCGGGCCTGGTCAACGAGATCAAGATCAATTGGGTCTGGAACCCGCCGTGGGGCCCGGACAAGATCACCGACGACGGTCGCGAGCAGTTGCGCGCGCTCGGGTTCACCGTCTAGCTGTACCTAGCCGCCAAGGTCGTCGGACTGTCGGTCCTCAGTGCTACCAATATCGCCACCAGGCGAATACGGAGGCACACATGGGACACAGTCCTGAGGTAAAGGTCGTCGGTGACCGGCTGTTTTTGGGGCCGGCAACGGTGACGTTCGAGCGGACCCTTCGTATTCCGGAAACCGGATTACACCCGCTCCCACCGAGTCTCGGTTCGTTTCCGCTGCGTCGGGTCCAGGACTATCCCCATCGGGTCCCCGCCGAGTGGCTGGCGCACGGCGGGGTCATGCTGCCGGTCTATCAGCGTGAGGCGATGTGGCTGTCGTTCGGCTCAGATGAACCCGCCGCGCTGCAGATCGGCATCGGGAAGGTGTGCGCGGTCAGCGGCGAGGGCTGGACCGACCGGCTGGCCCATGATCCGCAGAACTACGTCGCTCTACCCGAGCAGCCATGGCTCGACGGCATCAACGCCGGTGACGGGTTCATCCGACAGTTCGTGGCCGTGCCGCTCGGTTCCGGGGCAACGGTCGAAGGGCAGGTCACCGGCGAGGAAGTCCACGGCGGTGTCCAGCTGCGCGCGGTCGGTCTGACGCCAGAGGCCCTCGACGAGTGGCGGGCGCGTCGTCTGATCGAAGAAGCGACGGTGGATTTCGATGACTGCGGTCCGCTCCCGGCGCCCTGTGCAGCAGCGTCGATGGGTCTGGGCGCCGGCGGCAGGATGCGGCAGGAGGTATACGTCGACGACCGCCCGCTGTCCGACTACGACGAGGACCGTTCGTGGCGGGTGTTCGTGCATCTCTGCAGCGCGGCGCAGTGGACTGCGATCACCGGTGAGGTGCCGCCGCCCACGCCGGTGGACCGCGACGCCTATGTCGAAGCCGGTCTGCCATGGTTCGACTATTACGACGCGGACGCCCAGGATCTGGCAGCCACCGAGGTGTTGAAGAACGTCAAGAGTGTCGGGGAGTGGTTCGGGGAAGGCGAGATGCCGTTTGTCCCTGTTGATCCCGCGAAAGTCGTCACGGTGAAGGGCACGCCGGGTGATGCTGTGGCCGATGGAGATTGGTAGCGGGCGGTGCTGACCGTCCCGGCGTTCGTCTGGCGCCGCGGCTTTTGGGGCCGAGCGCTGCTGATCGGCGGCAGCGTGGGATTCGTGCTGGGCGTGCTCTCCTGGCTGGACTCCGGATTCTGGATCTCCGGCGTGCTGGTCCTCGTCATCGTGGGCACGTTCTACGGCGTCTGGATGGCGCGCCGGATGGCCCGGTACTGGCCGATGTCGGGACAGCTGACCGGCGCTGATCGGGTCAGGGTCGTTGCCTTTGCCCGCCGTGGTGAGCACATCGACGACCCACGACTGGTCGAGGCCGCCCGCGACTACGACCGCGGCGTGCATGAGGCCGCCGAGGCAGCCAGACCGTTTCGCTGGCTCTTGCCGGTGGTGCTCATCGTCGCCGCGGCAAGCGCGTTGTGGGACGCCGTATTCGGGTCGGTCGGCAATGCCGTCGTCTCGGTCGTCTACCTGGTGGCCTTGGCGGTCGAATTGTTCTGGTGGCCGCAGCGGCACGCGCACCTGCTGGCCAATGTCCGGCAGGCCTGTGGATAACTTCGCCACCGCACGGATTTTCGACGGCTTTCTGTCGGCCTCCGTCGTTAGCTTCCAGCGCATCGGGAGCCGACGGGGTTCCCGAACAGCCGGAAGGAACTCCCCATGCACTCAGACGTCGAAAAATTGCACCAAGCGTGCCTGCGCGATCTCGGTGATCCGCAGCGCTGGTTCAGTCCGCTCGGATATCCAGAATCACTGGCGTTGTGCGTGATTGATTCGATCTACTCGACCGGGGCGCAACGTGCCTCTGTGGAGAAGATCATCGCCCGATACCGCGGCTATCGGGCTGCGCAGGGCGCGGACGCCGATACTGACGGCGCGGTCGAACTTCTTCAGAACATCGCCGAGTTGGGCGGGCCGGACTCATGGGCGACGCAGATCGGAAATCGTCGGCCCACCTCGACCATGGCGAACGCGCCCTTGAAGTCGATTGCCGTCAAACAGGTTGCGGAAGCGCTTGTCGCACTGGATGTTCGCACGACCGCGGACCTGCGCACCCTGGTTGAGGAGGACGACCGCCGGGATCAGGTCGCGAAGGCATGGTGCGCGGTGTCCGGGCAGCGGTCGGGCGTCACCTGGGAGTACACGCTGAAGCTCACACAGATCCCTGGGGCGAGGGCCGGCCGTGTGGTGGCGGCGTACGTGTCCCGCCAAATCGGCGCTCTCAGTGCCGAATGCGCAGCTGAGATGGTGCGTGAGGTAGCTGCATCCGCGGGGTGGAATGTGTTCGCGCTCGATCACGCGATATGGCGGTTCGAATCCGGACGACCACATCAACGCGATCTCGCGTCGTGAGGTTGTTGCCGCTCGGGGACTGCGGACTTTTTCGCCGAACCGAGCGGCACCAAACCGCCTGTCTCAGAAGGGTGGTGGTGGTCCGTATTGTTCGGCGAGCCAGGCTTGGTAGTCGCGTTCGTAGGCGAGGTCGTTGTTGAGTTCGGCGCGTAGGCGTCGTTCTTCGGCGATGCGGTCACGTTGGTCTTGTTCGCGGGTGCGTGAGCGTTTGGGCATTTTGGCGGCCCGGTTCAGGTTCGGGTCCAGGCTGGGCGCGCCAGGTTCGGGGTCGGGGAGGTTGAGGTCCCCGGTCGGTTGGGCCAGAGTCGGGAACAGGGCGGCGCCGTGAGGTTCGGTGCTGTGGGTGTGTCCGGTGGGGGTGGTGAATTCGATGGTGCCGTCGGGTCGTTGACGATCGGTCCAGCCGGGGCAGAACGTTTTCACCAAATGGTGTGCCCGGCAAAATAGTTTGGTGTTCGACGGATGCGTCGGCCCGGCGGGCCAGGGTGCGGTGTGGTCGATGTCGCAGCGTTCGGCCGGGGCGTCACAGCCGGGGAACCGGCACGTCAGATCGCGCCACCGGATGAATTCTGACAAGGCCACCGAGGGGCGGTACTGCGGCTCGCCGGCCGCAGCGGGCATGCGCACCGGTTTGACCTTCGCGGTGGCGGCCAGATCACGCACGGACTCGGCGGGCACGATGCCATGGCCGACCAGATACCCCGGATCATCACAGGTCCCGTTCACGGTGGATTGGTCGGCCAGCACATGCACCACCGCGGCATCCGCGGCCGCCCGCTGCTGTGCGGCCGGGCAGTCCTCGCGCCGACACAGACACGGCAGGTGCGATTCCAGTCGGGCCACCGGCCCCACCGCATCGGCGCGGCGCTGCTCGCGGGTACGGGGGTCGTGTTTGCAGACGGTGTCGGCGACGGCATCGAGACGTTGATTCAGTGCGACCCCGTCAGCGGCGTGGATGTTGGCCCACACCGAGGCCATGCCGGGGCTGCTCGCCTCGACCTGCACAAACCGCCCGTCATCGATCGGGGGTGGGACCCGTACCCCGTTGGGGTCGAGTTTGGCGATCCATTGATCCACCCGGTCCCGCAACTGGCGTTCAGATAGCCGCATCCATTTATGGGCCCGGGCCGCGAGTTCTTCATCCAGGCCGGCCCATACTGCGGGGTCGACGATGCCGGTGCGGGCGATGAGCATCCGCACCACCCGGTAATCGATGTCGCCGGCGGCGAACCGGGCGGCCACCAACGGGAGTTTGTCGCGTAATACCCGGGCGTGATGAATCTGGGTGCCGGCCCGGCCCCGGCTGATCCGCAACGCCGCCGACACTTCGGCAGAGACTTCTTCGAACGGGTCGGTGGTCCAAAAGATCGACTCGGCCAACTCCTGTTCCCGCAGACTGTCCAACGCCCCGATCGCAGCCAGCCGCCCCGCGATCGCCGCCGACTCCGCCCGCGCCGCGGCACTGATCTTGTCGATCAGAGCGACATCGGAATCAGTGTCGAACATGTGTTCGATTATGCCACGGCGGTACGACACACGGGCTGTGATGTCTCAGGACATCGGTGACAGTTCCGATGGTCGCGACGACTGACGTCGCCCCCCAAACTCGCGCTGAGTAAATCGGAATCGGCCGGTCCCACGGGGCGTTGACGCCCAAGTGAGCCAAACTCCCCGCGACCTGTTCAGTCCGTTGACCGTCGGATCGCTGACGATCCCGAATCGCTTCGCGATGGCACCGATGACCAGAGCGGCGTCGCCCGGTGGTGTGCCGGGCACCGACGTGGCGGACTACTACGCCCGTCGCGCAGCCGGTGGCGTCGGCCTGATCATCACCGAGGGGGTGCGGTTGACGGATCCGGCCGCGGGCTGGCCGTTCAGCATCCCGACGCTGTCCGGTACCGAGGCGCTCGACGGCTGGCGGGCCGTCACTGACGCGGTACATGCTCAAGGCGCCGTGATCGCCGCGCAACTGTGGCATCAGGGTGCCGAACGTGCCGACGGTGACGGGGTGGTGCCGGTCAGCCCCTCGGGGGTCAACAGTGTGGGCGTTGCCAAGGGCCGGGCGCTGCGGGCCGATGAATTGGGTGGTGTCGCAGCGCAGTTCGCGGAGGCGGCCCGCAATGCCAAGGCTGTTGGATTCGACGCTGTCGAGTTGCACTCCGCCCACGGTTATCTGCTCGACGAATTTCTCTGGGAGAAGACGAATCAGCGCACCGATTCCTATGGCGGCTCGCCGGCAGCGCGGACCCGCTTCCCGGCCGAGGTCGTCGCGGCGGTGCGCGAAGCCGTCGGTACCGGATTCCCGATCATCTACCGCTTCTCGCAGTGGAAGGCCAACGCCTACGACGCACAACTCGTCGAGACCCCGGCTGAGTTGGAGCAGGTACTCGCACCGTTGGTCGCCGCGGGTGTCGACGTACTGCATCCGTCGACCCGGCGCGTGTACATCCCCGCGTTCCCGGGCTCGGATCTGAGCCTGGCCGGCTGGACCAAGAAGATCACCGGTGTGCCGGTGATCGGGGTGGGATCGGTCGGACTGGCAACCGAGTTCCAACCCGGAAAGCGAGATGGCGACCCCATCGAGCCGGCCCCGGTCGATCGACTGTTGGCGCAGTTCACGGCCGAAGAGCTCGACATCGTGGCGATCGGCCGAGCCCTGCTGGCGGATCCGGGTTGGGTGAATCGGCTGCGTGACGACACGCTCGGCGGCTTCACCGGCTACCACGCCGAAACCGCGCTGGCCAGGCTGTACTGAAATAGGCTGGGAACAGGCCGCTAAGCCCCGACGTTAGGAAAAGTGTGAGTACGCAGGACATCACCACAGAACAGTTCGACAACATCGTCAAGGACAACGAGATCGTGTTGGTCGATTTCTGGGCGTCGTGGTGCGGACCGTGCCGGGCCTTCGCGCCGACGTACAAGGCTGCTTCCGAGAACCACCCCGATGTGGTCTTCGCCAAGGTCGATACCGAGGCCGAGCAGGCGCTCGCCGCGGCAGCTGAGATCCGCTCGATCCCCACCCTGATGGCCTTCAAGAAGGGCAAGTTGGTCTTCAACCAGGCCGGGGCGCTGCCACCGGCTGCATTGGAGGACCTCGTCCAGAAGATCAAGGAGTTCGACATCGACGCGGCCATGAAAGAGCAGGCCGCTCAGGGCGACGCAGAACAGATGTGAGCGCCGGCACGCGATAGCGTGCTGACCGTGACTGCGCAGAACGAATTCGTCCTGGTCGACCGCCCCCGCTCGGACGTCGCCCTGGTGACCCTCAACCGGCCCGAGCGGATGAACTCGATGGCGTTCGACGTCATGGTCCCGCTCAAGGGCGTCCTGGAAGACCTGCGCTATGACAACAGCGTGCGCGTTGTCGTGCTGACCGGGGCCGGTCGGGGGTTCTCCTCCGGGGCCGATCACAAGTCGGCCGGGTCGGTGCCGCACGTGGCCGGTTTGACCAGGCCGACGTACGCATTGCGGTCGATGGAGATTCTCGACGATGTGATCCTCGCCCTACGGCGGCTGCGCCAGCCGGTGATCGCAGCGGTCAACGGCGCGGCCATCGGCGGCGGGCTCTGCCTCGCGCTGGCCTGTGACGTCCGGGTGGCCGCCGAGGGCGCCTACTTCCGCGCCGCGGGGATCAACAACGGGCTCACCGCCAGTGAGCTGGGCTTGTCCTACTTGCTGCCACGCGCCATCGGCTCGTCACGCGCTTTCGAGATCATGTTGACCGGCCGCGACGTCGACGCCCAGGAGGCTGCGCGCATCGGTCTGGTGTCCAGTGTGGTGGCCGAGGAGGCCCTCCTGGGGACCTGCTACGACATGGCGGACCGGATGGCGGCGTTCTCCCGGCCGGGTATCGAGTTGACCAAGCGCACACTTTGGAGTGGACTGGACGCCGCTAGCCTGGAGGGGCACATGCAGGCCGAGGGCCTGGGACAACTCTTCGTGCGTCTGCTCACCGCAAACTTTGAGGAAGCGGTTGCCGCGCGCGCGGAGAAGCGCGACCCGATATTTACCGACGAGAAGTAAGACACATACCTAGGAGGACCGCAGCGTGATCACCGCAACGGACCTGGAGGTCCGCGCCGGCGCGCGCACGCTGCTGTCCTTCGAGGGCTCGGCGCTGCGGGTGCAGCCCGGTGACCGGATCGGACTGGTCGGGCGCAACGGCGCAGGCAAGACCACCACGATGAGAATTCTGGCGGGGGAGGGCGAGCCGTACGCCGGGTCTGTCACAACCACCGGTGAAATCGGTTACCTGCCACAGGATCCCAAAGAGGGTGACCTCGACGTCATGGCCCGTGACCGGGTGTTGTCGGCCCGCGGTCTCGACACGCTGCTGGCGGACTTGGAGAAGCAGCAGGTCTTGATGGCCGAGGTCGCCGACGACGCGGCTCGCGACAAGGCGGTCCGAAAGTACGGTCAGCTCGAAGAACGGTTCTCGGCACTGGGCGGTTACGCCGCCGAGAGTGAGGCCGGTCGCATCTGCGCGAGCCTGGGCCTGCCGGACCGGGTGCTGACGCAGCCGCTGCGGACGCTGTCCGGCGGTCAGCGCCGCCGCGTCGAGCTGGCCCGCATCCTGTTCGCGGCGAGCGACACCGGTTCGGGGTCGGCCACGACTCTGTTACTCGATGAGCCGACCAACCACCTCGACGCAGACTCGATCGGCTGGCTGCGGGACTTCCTGCACAACCACACCGGTGGCCTTGTGGTCATCAGTCACGATGTCGACCTGCTCGATGAGGTCGTCAACCGGGTGTGGTTCCTGGACGCGGTGCGCGGTGAGGCCGACGTCTACAACATGGGCTGGAAGAAGTACCTCGACGCGCGCGCGACCGATGAGCAGCGCCGCCGTCGCGAACGTGCCAATGCCGAGAAGAAGGCCGGTGCGTTGCGGGCCCAGGCCGCCAAGATGGGCGCCAAGGCGACCAAAGCCGTTGCCGCGCAGAACATGTTGCGCCGAGCCGACCGCATGATCGCCGAGCTCGATGCCGAGCGCGTGGCCGACAAGGTGGCCCGGATCAAGTTCCCCACCCCGGCGCCGTGCGGAAAAACTCCGCTGGTGGCCAAGGGGCTCACCAAGACGTACGGGTCGCTGGAGATCTTCACCGGTGTCGACCTGGCGATCGACCGCGGATCCCGGGTGGTGGTGCTCGGCCTCAACGGTGCCGGCAAGACCACCCTGCTGCGACTGCTCGCCGGCGCCGAGACTGCCGACGCCGGAGCACTGGAACCCGGTCACGGGTGCAAGATCGGGTACTTCGCCCAGGAGCACGACACGCTCGACAACGGGGCGACGGTCTGGGAGAACATCCGCCACGCCGCACCCGACACCGGCGAGCAGGATCTCCGAGGCCTGTTGGGCGCCTTCATGTTCACCGGACCACAGCTCGATCAGTCGGCGGGCACTCTCTCGGGCGGTGAGAAGACGCGGTTGGCTCTCGCCGGTCTGGTTGCCTCTACGGCCAATGTGCTGTTGCTCGACGAGCCCACCAACAACCTCGATCCAGCGTCACGCGAGCAGGTTCTCGACGCGCTGCGCAGTTACCAGGGCGCGGTGGTGTTGGTGACGCACGATCCGGGTGCAGCCGAGGCTCTCGATCCGCAGCGAGTGGTGCTGCTGCCGGACGGTACCGAGGACTTCTGGTCCACCGAATACCGGGACCTCATCGAGCTCGCCTGACCGCGAATCCTCAAGGACCGCCGCATCTTCGAGAGCGTCAATTTAAGACGTTGGACAAATCGACCCCGTGGTGTGTGTGGGGTTTCTACTGTGGGTACCCGTCGGGACATCACAATCTGGGAGATGTCGATGAGGGATATGAACAAGAATCGCGGCGAACTGCTGACCGAGCTTCGGAAGGAATACGAGGCGGGTGCCAGCATCCGCTCGCTGGTGGCGAAGACCGGTCGTTCATACGGTTCAGTCCACAGCTTGCTGCGTGAGTCGGGCACGACGATGCGAAGCCGCGGGGGACCCAATCACCGGACCCGGGCCAGGGTATGACGAGCACAAGCGCTGCGGAATAGCGGGATTCAGCTATCCGCCGGCGTCTGTTGGCGCACGCTGGCCTCCACCAGATCGAGTACCGCCGTGAGGTTCTGCGGATCCTCGCCGGAGGCGATCCGCGCCACCAGGCCGTCGAGCACGAGGTCCAGGTAGATGTGCAGGACCGCACTCGGTACGTCGTCACGCAGTCGGCCGGCCTGCTTCTGCCGGCGTAGGCGCTCAGTGACCGTGGCGTCCAGCTCGGCGGACCGTTCCGCCCAGCCGCGGTGAAAAGCCGGGTCGTTTCGCAACTTTCGGGCGATCTCCAGCCGGGTGGCCAGCCAGTCGAACTGCTCGGGGGCGGCGAGCATGTTCCGCATCACCTGGATCAACCCTTCGCGGGCAGCCACTTCGGCCATCCGCTCGGCGTCCTCGCGGGCCAGTTCGAAGAACAAGGTGTCCTTGTCCTTGAAGTGGTGAAAGATTGCGCCGCGCGAGAGCCCGATGGTTTCTTCGAGCCGCCGCACGGTCGCACTCTCATAT
The DNA here is from genome assembly GCF_058270075.1 of Mycobacterium shunyiense. NCBI lineage: Bacteria > Bacillati > Actinomycetota > Actinomycetes > Mycobacteriales > Mycobacteriaceae > Mycobacterium > Mycobacterium shunyiense. Next base: position 123,689 of record NZ_JBZDPU010000005.1, read on the forward strand.
CCGTACTGACCGAAGCAGCGCCTGGCGCCGTCAAGGATCTGACGGCGCCGGGCCGCGAGATGGTCGTCCGTTACCCGGGGCATTCAGACCACTCCTCGCGCAAGCGCCCGTTGGCGCTGTCCTTACGTGCTTCGGTCAGTCCGGACAGGATTACTTCGACTTCAGCATGTTGCGCAGCACGTACTGCAGGATGCCGCCGTTGCGGTAGTAGTCGGCCTCGCCGGGGGTGTCGATGCGGACCACGGCGTCGAACTCCACCTTGGAACCATCCTCTTTGGTGGCGGTGACCTTGACCGTCTTCGGCGTCTTGCCCTCGTTGAGCGCCTCGATGCCGGTGATGTCGTAGGTCTCGGTGCCGTCGAGCTTGAGGCTCGCCGCGGACTCGCCGGCCGGGAACTGCAGCGGGATCACACCCATACCGATCAGGTTCGACCGGTGGATGCGCTCGAAGGACTCGGTGATGACGGCCTTGACGCCCAGCAGCACCGTGCCCTTGGCCGCCCAGTCACGCGAGGATCCCGAACCGTACTCCTTGCCGCCCAGGACCACCAGCGGGATGCCGGCTTCCTTGTAGTTGACCGAGGCGTCGTAGATGAACGACTGCGGCCCACCCGGCTGGGTGAAGTCACGGGTGTAGCCACCGGAGACGTCGTCGAGCAGCTGGTTGCGCAGTCGGATGTTGGCGAACGTGCCGCGGATCATCACCTCGTGGTTGCCGCGACGCGACCCCAGCGAGTTGTAATCCTTGCGCTCAACGCCGTTGGCATCGAGGTACTGCGCGGCCGGGGTGCCCGGCTTGATCGAACCTGCCGGGCTGATGTGGTCGGTGGTCACCGAATCGCCAAGCAGGGCAAGGACTCTGGCGCCCTTGATGTCGCCGACCGGCTCCGGCTCGGCGGGCATGCCGTCGAAGTACGGCGCCTTGCGCACGTAGGTGGAGGCGTCGTCCCACTCGAAGATGTTGCCTTCGGGGGTGGAGAGCGAACGCCAGCGGTCGTCGCCCTTGAACACGTCGGCATAGGAGTCCGTGAACATCTCCCGGTTGATCGAGGACGCGATGGTCTCCTCGATTTCTTGGGCAGATGGCCAAATATCCTTGAGGAAGACGTCGTTACCGTTCTGATCCTGGCCCAGCGGGTCGGTCTCGAAGTCGAAGTCCATGGTTCCCGCGATGCCGTATGCGATGACCAGCGGCGGGGAGGCCAGGTAGTTCATCTTGACGTCGGGGGAGATGCGGCCCTCGAAATTGCGGTTACCCGAGAGCACCGCGGTCACCGACAGGTCGTTGTCGTTGATGGCCTTGGAGATCTCGTCGGGCAGCGGGCCGGTGTTGCCGATGCAGGTGGTGCAGCCGTAGCCGCCCAGGTAGTAGCCCAGCTTCTCCAGGTACGGCCACAGGCCGGCCTTGTTGTAGTAGTCGGTGACGACCTGGCTGCCCGGCGCCATGTTGGTCTTGACCCACGGCTTGCTGGTCAGGCCCTTCTCGACGGCCTTCTTCGCGAGCAGCGCGGCGCCGATCATGACCGACGGGTTGGAAGTGTTGGTGCAGGACGTGATGCCCGCGACGACAACCGCGCCGTGGTCGAGCACGAATTCACCGCGCTCGTCGGAGCGCACGGTGATCGGCTTGGTCGGTCGGCCCTCGGAGCCGTTGGCGGCAGACGGGCGGACGTCCACGGCGCCGTCGTCGGCGAAGGTCAGCTTGGCCGGATCCGAGGCCGGGAAGGACTCCTCGATCGCCTCGTCGAGCTGGGTGTGCTCGACGGGCAGGTTCTCCTCGACGTAGTTGTGGATGTCCTTGCGGAACGCGTTCTTGGCGTCCGACAGCTCGATGCGGTCCTGCGGACGCTTCGGGCCGGAGATCGAGGGCACCACGGTCGACAGGTCAAGCTCGAGGTACTCGGAGAACACCGGCTCCCGGTCAGGGTTGTGCCACATGCCCTGCGTCTTGGCATAGGCCTCGACGAGTGCCAGCTGCTCCTCGGTACGCCCGGTCAGCCGCAGGTAGTTGATGGTCTCGTCGTCGATCGGGAAGATCGCTGCGGTGGAACCGAACTCCGGGCTCATGTTGCCCAGGGTGGCGCGGTTGGCCAGCGGCACCTCGGCCACGCCCTTGCCGTAGAACTCGACGAACTTGCCGACCACGCCGTGCTTGCGCAGCATGTCGGTGACGGTGAGCACGACGTCCGTGGCGGTCACACCGGGCTTGATCTCACCGGTCAGCTTGAAGCCGACGACGCGGGGGATGAGCATCGATACGGGCTGGCCCAGCATGGCGGCCTCGGCCTCGATGCCGCCGACGCCCCAACCCAGCACGCCCAGGCCGTTCTCCATGGTGGTGTGGCTGTCGGTGCCCACACAGGTGTCCGGGTACGCGACGCCATTGCGGGTCATCACGACGCGGGCCAGGTACTCGATGTTGACCTGGTGCACGATGCCGGTGCCCGGCGGGACGACCTTGAAGTCGTCGAACGCGCCCTGGCCCCAGCGCAGGAACTGGTAGCGCTCGGAGTTGCGCTCGTATTCGAGTTCGACGTTGCGCTCGAAGGCGCCGGCGTTGCCGAACACGTCGAGGATGACGGAGTGGTCGATGACCATCTCGGCGGGGGACAGCGGGTTGACCTTGTTCGGATCACCGCCGAGGGCGGCCACGGCCTCGCGCATGGTGGCGAGGTCGACGATGCACGGCACGCCGGTGAAGTCCTGCATCAGCACGCGGGCCGGGGTGAACTGGATCTCGACGCTCGGCTCGGCCGAGGGATCCCAGTTGGCGATGGCCTCGATGTGGTCTTTGGTGATGTTGGCGCCGTCCTCGGTGCGCAACAGGTTCTCCGCAAGCACCTTGAGGCTGTACGGGAGCTTTTCGGTACCGGGTACCGCGTCCAGTCGGTAGATTTCGTAGTTCTGGTCCCCGACAGTCAATGTGTCGCGGGCACCAAATGAGTTAAGGGACGAATTTTCCGTATTCTCGCTGCTCACATCAACTCCCGGCTCGATCTCGCCGCGACGGGCTGTGTCGGCGGCGTCCTGATCCTAACAGTACGCTTGTCCTGCAATGGCCAGCGGGCCGGGGTCCAGTCTTCCCTTGTCGCGTTCGCGTTGCTACCCGGTCGGTTGGATCCGTCTGAGATCCCTCCGCGGTACCGATGCGATGACGATTCCCGTGTCGCCTCGCTGGGGTCGGTGGACGCCGCGTACCGTGCCTGACGTGACCGGACCCCATGTCATCCCGTTCCTGCCGGCCTACATTCCGGTCGAGGTGTGCGACACCGTAGGGCTCGATGCGGCGCAACCCGACGGGGTGGCCAAGTGCATGGCGACTGTGCAGGCCGACGTTCGCGATGACGGGGTGAGTGCCCCCGCCGCCGACGTCGACGGTCTTCGTCAGGTCGTCAGCGACGCCAGGCAGGAAGGTATCGACCTCAAGATCGTCGTGCTGCCGAGCAACCCGGGGATCGACACGCCGTTGCGTGACATCGCCACCGAGGTCGGGCAGGCGAATCCGGGCGCGACCGTGCTGGCACTGAGTCCGTCGTTCGCGGGTACCTACAGCCCGACGATCGATCGGGTGACTTTGGAGGCGGGTCAGGACGTGGCCAAGACCGGTAATCCGGTGTTGTCTGCGAAGAATTTCGTCGGCGAGATTTCCACCCCGGATTTCCCGTGGACGGCACTCGCGATCGTGTTGGTTCTCGGTGTTGCCGGGGCGGCCGCTCTCACTCGGGTTCTGCAGCGCCGCAGCAAACAATTGGCCGGGTCAGAGGCGTCTGCAGCCTCCTCGGACTAGGTGTCGATCCGGTCTCGGAAATCCCTCGAACATTAGTTCGGGATAACGTCCAATATCACTAATTGGTCACACTATTCGCAATTACAAACTTGTAATTTGTGACTAAAGTTTCTTTGGCTTCAGATGTGACGTACGGTGCAATCGGTAGCCATTGTTGTAGTTGTGCTTCATGTGACTTCTGTTGCAATGGCCCCGAGCAAACGTCGGTACGCCGTCGTTGAGCCATAGGAGACTTGAGTCGAATGAGACGCACCGCTGGCGCCTCTGCGTCCCGGCTGTACGGCCGTTTCTTGGCCGTGCCGGTGACCGCCGGGATGCTGTTGGCCACGGCCATGACGGGAGGTGTTACGGCCGCCGCCGAGCCGGGGGCCCCCGATCAGGTCGCAACGCTCGTCGCCGCGGTGGCCAACGCCGACCAGAAGCTGCAGGAGCTGGGCGCGGCCATCCAGACTCAGCAGGAAGCCGTCAACAAGGCGATCGTCGAGGTGCAGGACGCCCGTGACGCGGCCGCGACGGCGCAGCAGGAGGTCGATGCCAGCCAGCAGGGCATCGACGACGCCAACACCGCCATCAGTGAGGCGCAGAAGCGCTTCGACACCTTCGCCGCGGCCACCTATGTCAGTGGCCCCTCCGGCTCGTACCTGACCTCCTCCGATCCGGGCGACATCGTCAGCGCCGCCGCCACCGGTCAGACCCTGGCCGTCAGCAGCGACAAGGTGATCGCCGACCTGCAGCGCGCCCGCACCGAACAGGTCAACCGACAGTCGGCCGCGCGCCTGGCCAAGCAGAACGCCGACCAGGCCACGGCCAACGCCCAGACGAGTCAGGACACCGCGGTCGCGGCACTACAACAGGCGCAGCAGACGTTCAGCTCGCAGCAAGGTGAGTTGCAGCGGTTGACCGCCGAACGTGCCTCCGCCCAAGCCGAACTCGCCCAGGTGCACAAGGCGTCGGCCCCGGCCACACCGGCGCAGGGACCCGCACCCCAGGCCGCGGCGGACAACTGGGATCGTGCCCCGGGCGCGCCCGTGCAGCGCGGCCAGAACTGGGACACCGCATGGGATCCCACGCTGCCGGCGATCCCCAGCGCGTTCGTCAGCGGTGACCCGGTCGCGATCATCAACACCATCCTCGGCATCTCGTCGACGTCGGCGCAGGTGACGCAGAACATGGGTCGCCAGTTCCTGCAGAAGCTGGGCATCCTGCCGACGCCGACCGGCTACACCAACGGCGCGATCCCGCGCGTATACGGCCGGCAGGCATCCGAATACGTGATCCAGCGGGCGGGTTCGCAAATGGGCGTTCCCTACTCCTGGGGCGGCGGCAACGCGGCCGGTCCGAGTCGCGGCATCGATTCGGGGGCCAACACCGTCGGATTCGACTGCTCGGGCCTGATCCTCTACGCGTTCGCCGGCGTCGGGATCAAGTTGCCCCATTACTCCGGCTCCCAGTACAACGCCGGCCGCAAGATCCCGTCGTCGCAGATGCGCCGTGGTGACGTGATCTTCTACGGCCCCGGTGGCAGCCAGCACGTGACGCTCTATCTCGGAAACGGCCAGATGCTCGAAGCGCCCTACACGGGTTCGGAGGTCAAGGTCTCTCCGGTCCGCACCAGCGGCATGACCCCGTACGTCGTCCGCTACATCGAATACTGATGGGAATACATTGCGCTCCTTCGTCTTACGGTGCCTGATCCTGATCGCCGCAATCGCGTTCGCGGCGATCAGTCTCGTGTCGCCGGCCAACGCTGCGCCAGACGACGGCCAATGGGATCCGACCTTGCCGAAAATCGTCAGCTCGGGCGCGCCGGGGGATCCGGTGGCCATCGCCAACGCCTCATTCCAGGTCAGCCAGATCGCGCTCCAGACCACACAGAACCTTGGCTCGCAGTTCCTGCAGACCATCGGTCTGGCGCCCAAGCAGGCCGCCTCGACATTCCCCGGCGGCCGGGTACGCGGGCCCCAAGCCATCGAATACGCGATCCGAAGGGGCGGCACCCAGATGGGCGTGCCGTACTCCTGGGGCGGCGGCACGCTCACCGGGCCGGGGCCGGGGGTGGACTACGACGCGGGCAAGATGGGTTTCGATTGCTCGGGCCTGACCAGGTACGCGTTCGCCGGTGTGGGCGTGCAGATTCCCAAGTACTCCGGAGACCAGTACAACACCGGCCGCAAGGTGCCGGTCGCCCAGGCAAAGCGCGGTGACCTCCTGTTCTGGGGTCCCGGCGGTAGCCAGCACGTGGCGATGTACCTCGGTGGCGGCAAGATGCTGGAGGCGTCGGGCAGTGCGGAGAAAGTGACCGTGAGTCCCGTTCGCATGTCAGGCATCCAGCCGTACGCGGCCCGCATCATCGAATCCTGAGGGGAACCTGAACTCTTCCGGGCAGCGTCGACGGATCTCGAAGTGCCTGGAATAGTTGACGGCGGGCACCCGATTGCCCGATGAGCAACCAGCACGACCAGCGTTTTTTTGTAGTCGAACACCGTGGGAGGAAGTTGATGACGTCACCGAGTGGACCGCCGCAGGGCGCCGGAGGTTATCCCGGTTCGAGCCCGGCGCCGGGCTTTCCGCCCGGGTCGGCCGGCTCCCACGCCGCGCCGGCCGCCCCGCAGGCCACGACCAACGGCAGCCTGCAGGCCGAGGTGCACACCCTGGAACGCGCCATCTTCGAGGTCAAGCGGATCATCGTCGGTCAGGACCAGCTCGTCGAGCGGATGCTCGTCGGTCTGCTCGCCAAGGGCCACGTGCTGCTCGAAGGTGTGCCCGGCGTGGCCAAGACGCTGGCCGTCGAGACGTTCGCCAAGGTGGTCGGCGGCACATTCGCCCGCATCCAGTTCACCCCTGACCTGGTGCCCACCGACATCATCGGTACCCGCATCTACCGGCAGGGCAAGGAAGACTTCGACATCGAGCTCGGCCCGGTGGTCGTCAACTTCCTGCTCGCCGACGAGATCAACCGTGCGCCGGCGAAGGTGCAGTCCGCACTGCTCGAGGTGATGGCCGAGCGCAAGATCTCCATCGGCGGCAAGACCTTCCCACTGCCCAGCCCGTTCCTGGTGATGGCCACCCAGAACCCGATCGAGCAGGAAGGCGTCTACGCGCTCCCGGAAGCCCAGCGTGACCGCTTCCTGTTCAAGCTCAACGTCGACTACCCGTCGCCGGAGGAAGAGCGCGAGATCATCTACCGGATGGGTGTGAAGCCCCCGGAGCCCAAGCAGATCCTCGACACCGGCGACCTGCTGCGGCTGCAGGAACTCGCGGCCAACACGTTCGTGCACCATGCGCTCGTCGATTACGTGGTGCGGATCGTCACCGCGACCCGCGAGCCGGAGAAGTTCGGCATGCCCGACGCCAAGGCCTGGATCGCCTACGGTGCCTCGCCCCGTGCGTCGCTGGGCATCATCTCGGCGGCCCGCGCGCTGGCGTTGGTGCGCGGCCGTGACTACGTCATCCCGCAGGATGTCGTCGAGGTGATCCCGGATGTGCTGCGCCACCGCCTGGTGCTGACCTACGACGCGCTGGCCGACGAGGTGTCTGCGGAGACCGTGGTCAACCGGATCCTGCAGACCGTCGCCCTGCCGCAGGTCAATGCGCTTCCGCAGCAAGGACATTCGGTTGCGCCCGCCGTACCTGCCGCGGCTGGCGCGGCGGGTGGTCGGTGACCACTTCGCGACGCACCGTCGACCTGCCGTCTCTGAAGCGCGGGGAGATTCGCGACCCCGCACTGACGGCGGCGTTGCGCAAGCTTGAGCTGACGGTGCGGCGCAAGCTTGACGGAGTCCTGCACGGCGACCACCTCGGTCTGATCCCGGGGCCGGGATCAGAGCCGGGGGACTCGCGGATCTACCAGCCCGGCGACGACGTGCGCCGGATGGACTGGTCTGTCACGGCGCGGACGATGACGCCACACGTGCGGCAGATGATCGCCGACCGCGAGCTGGAGACCTGGCTGGTGGTCGACATGTCGGCCAGCCTGGACTTCGGCACCACCGGTTGCGAGAAGCGCGACCTCGCCGTGGCGGCTGCCGCGGCGATCGCGTTCCTCAACAGCGGAGGCGGTAATCGGATCGGCGCGGTCATCGCCAACGGTGACACGGTGCGGCGGGTGCCCGCGCTGAGCGGGCGGGTGCACGAGCAGGAGCTGTTGCGGGCGATCGCCACCACGCCGAAGGCCCCGACCGGGGTGCGGGGAGACCTGGCTGCTGCCATCGATGCGCTGCGCCGTCCCGAGCGCCGGCGCGGCATGGCGGTGATCATCAGTGACTTCCTCGGCCCGATCAACTGGATGCGCCCGTTGCGGGCCATCGCCGGTCGCCACGAGGTCCTCGGAATCGAGATCCTCGACCCGCGCGATGTCGAGCTGCCCGCGGTCGGCGATGTGGTGCTGCAGGACACCGAGACCGGTGTCACCCGTGAGTTCACGATCGACGAACAGCTTCGCAGCGACTTCGAGCGGGCCGCCGCCGCCCATCGGGAAGAGGTGGCCCGGACCTTGCGGCGTTGTGATGCACCGCTGTTGAGTCTGCGCACCGACCGGGACTGGATCGCCGACGTGGTGCGGTTCGTGGCCAACCGGAGGCGTGGCGCCCTGGCCGGCCAGCGGTAGACGAATGCTTGATGAGCAACCAACCCGAAATGACTTCTAGCACATGACTTTACCGATTCTCGGTCCGATGAGCCTGACGGGTTTCGCGCACGCCTGGTGGTTCCTGTTCCTCTTCGTGGTGCTCGGCCTGATGGCGTACTACGTCATCGTGCAGCGCGCACGCAAGCAGCGGATCCTGCGGTTCGCCAACATGGAGCTGCTCGAAAGTGTGGCGCCCAAGCAGCCGACGCGTTGGCGGCACCTGCCCGCCGCCCTGCTGGCTGCCTCGCTCGTGCTCCTGACGGTCGCGATGGCCGGCCCTACCCACGATGTGCGCATTCCGCGTAATCGCGCGGTGGTGATGCTGGTGATCGACGTGTCACAGTCGATGCGCGCCACCGACGTCGCCCCCAGCCGGCTGGCCGCCGCGCAGGAGGCCGCCAAGCAGTTCGCCGATCAGCTCACCCCGGGGATCAACCTCGGCCTGATCGCCTACGCCGGTACGGCGACGGTGCTGGTGCAGCCGACCACCAACCGTGAGGCCACCAAAAACGGTCTGGACAAGCTGCAGTTGGCCGACCGCACGGCCACGGGTGAGGGTATTTTCACCGCGTTGCAGGCGATCGCCACCGTCGGCGCGGTGATCGGCGGCGGCGACGAGAAGCCGCCCGCGCGCATCGTGCTGATGTCGGACGGCAAGGAGACGGTGCCGTCCAACCCGGACAATCCAAAGGGCGCCTATACCGCGGCGCGCACCGCCAAGGACCAGGGCGTGCCGATCTCCACCGTGTCCTTCGGTACGCCCTACGGCTACGTCGAGATCAACGACCAGCGCCAGCCGGTGCCGGTCGACGACGAGATGCTCGGCAAGATCGCCAAGCTGTCCGGCGGAGACGCGTTCACCGCGTCCAGCCTGGAACAGCTCAAGCAGGTGTTCACCTCGCTGCAGCAGCAGATCGGCTACGAGACCATCAAGGGCGATGCCAGCCTCGGCTGGCTGCGGCTTGGCGCGTTGTTGCTGGCCGTCGCCGGGGTGGCGGCGCTGCTGATCAACCGCAGACTGCCCGGTTGAGCCGCGATCGCGCCTTCCTGGACTGCGGTCCTCACCGGCGACGCGATTTTCAGACCATGCTGGTGAGGAGATAAGTTGGCGGGCATGAGTGACGCTGTTGTCTCCGAAGCCGACACCGAGACATCCACCGGCCGGCCGGCCTTCGTTCCCCGTTCCGTGCTGGTCACCGGTGGAAACCGGGGGATCGGCCTGGCGATCGCGCAGCGACTGGCCGCCGACGGACACAAGGTGGCCGTCACGCACCGTGGGTCCGGCGCACCCGACGGGCTGTTCGGCGTCGTGTGCGACGTCACCGACAACGAGGCCGTCGACCGCGCGTTCAAAGAGGTCGAGGAGCACCAGGGCCCGGTCGAGGTGCTGGTGTCCAATGCCGGCATCTCCCAGGATGCGTTCCTCATGCGGATGACCGAGGAGCGGTTCGAGAACGTCATCAACGCCAACCTCACCGGAGCATTCCGGGTGGCGCAGCGGGCGTCGCGCAGCATGCAGCGCAAGCGTTTCGGCCGCATCATCTTCATCGGCTCGGTCTCCGGCATGTGGGGCATCGGCAACCAGGCCAACTACGCGGCCGCCAAGGCCGGCCTGATCGGTATGGCGCGCTCGATCTCCCGGGAGCTGTCCAAGGCCGGCGTCACCGCCAACGTGGTGGCCCCGGGCTACATCGACACCGAGATGACCCGCGCCCTGGACGAGCGGATTCAGGCCGGTGCCCTCGAGTTCATCCCGGCCAAGCGGGTCGGCACCGCCGAAGAGGTCGCCGGCGCGGTGAGCTTCCTGGCTTCCGAGGACGCCGGCTACATCGCCGGTGCGGTCATCCCCGTCGACGGTGGCATGGGCATGGGGCACTGATCCACCTGGATCTGACCCAAACATATTGGTCTACTGAAACTTTCCCCAAGAAGGAGTCGCACTAATGGCAGGTTTGCTCGAAGGCAAGCGCATCCTCGTCACCGGGATCATCACGGACTCGTCGATCGCGTTCCACATCGCCAAGGTGGCCCAGGAGGCCGGCGCGGAGCTGGTGCTCACCGGGTTCGACCGGATGAAGCTGATCCAGCGCATCGCCGACAGACTTCCGAGTCCGGCTCCCTTGTTGGAACTCGACGTGCAGAACGAGGAGCACCTCGCGAGCCTGGCCGAGCGCGTCTCCGGTGTCATCGGTGAGGGCAACAAGCTGGATGGCGTGGTCCACTCGATCGGCTTCATGCCGCAGACCGGTATGGGTGTCAACCCGTTCTTCGACGCCCCCTACGAGGACGTCGCCAAGGGCATCCACATCTCGGCTTATTCCTATGCCTCGCTGGCCAAGGCGACTCTGCCGATCATGAACGAGGGCGGCAGCATCGTCGGCATGGACTTCGATCCGACCCGCGCGATGCCGGCCTACAACTGGATGACCGTGGCCAAGAGCGCCCTCGAGTCGGTCAACCGGTTCGTTGCTCGTGAGGCCGGACCGTTCGGTGTGCGCTCCAACCTCGTGGCGGCGGGCCCGATCCGGACCCTGGCCATGAGTGCGATCGTCGGCGGTGCGCTCGGTGCCGAAGCCGGTGACCAGATGCGGCTGCTCGAAGAGGGCTGGGATCAGCGTGCACCGGTCGGCTGGAACATGAAGGATCCGGAGCCGGTCGCCAAGACCGTGTGCGCACTGCTGTCCGACTGGCTGCCCGCCACCACCGGCACCATCGTCTACGCCGACGGCGGCGCCAGCACCCAGCTGCTCTGACCTGTATTCCGCCGCAGAGGGGACTCGAGTTGATGGAGTTTGACGCGGTCCTGCTGCTGTCTTTCGGCGGTCCGGAGGCGCCTGAGCAGGTGATGCCGTTCCTGGAGAACGTCACCCGGGGGCGTGGTATCCCGGCCGAGCGGCTGGCCGACGTCGCCGAGCACTACCTGCATTTCGGTGGGGTGTCACCGATCAACGGGATCAACCGGGCGCTGATCGAGCAGTTGCGTCTCCAGTTGCCCGGTCTGCCCATCTATTTCGGCAACCGGAACTGGGAGCCGTACGTCGAAGACACTGTTGCGGCGATGCGGGACAACGGAATCCGGCGGGCAGCGGTGTTCACCACGTCGGCCTGGGGCGGTTACTCCAGCTGCACCCAGTACGTCGAGGACATCGCCCGGGCGCGGGCCGCGGCCGGGCCCGACGCACCCGAACTGGTCAAACTGCGCCAGTACTTCGACCATCCGTTGTTGGTGGAGATGTTCGCCGACTCGATCGCGGCCGCGGCCGCCACGTTGCCGGTCGATTTACGTGACGAGGCCCGGCTGGTGTTCACCGCGCACTCGGTGCCCATCGCCGCCGACGAGCGGCACGGCCCTGCCCTCTACAGTCGGCAGGTCGGCTACGCGACGCGGCTGGTGGCCGCCGCCGCGGGCTACGACGACTACGACCAGGTCTGGCAGTCCCGGTCCGGACCGCCCCGGATCCCGTGGCTCGAACCCGATGTGGCTGATCACCTGACTGTGTTGGGCCAGAACGGAACCCGGGCGGTCATCGTCTGTCCGATCGGATTCGTCGCCGACCACATCGAGGTGGTGTGGGATCTCGACTACGAACTCCGGCTGCAGGCCGAACAGGCCGGTATCGCCTTCGCGCGGGCAAGCACCCCGAACGCCGACGAACGTTTCGCTCGGTTGGCGGCCGGGTTGATCGAGGAGCTGCGCACCGGCGCGGCGCCGCTGCGGGACGCCGGTCCAGAGCCGGTGCCTGGCTACGGGTTCAGCGTCAACGGTGCGCTGTGCTCACCGCACTGCTGTGGGACACCGACCGAAGGTTAGTCCCGCCAAGCGGATTGCAGGATCGCTTCGAGTGCGGCCAACCGCGCCGAGCGCACCACCTGTTCCAGCGGTCGCATGGCGTCGCCGGCGATCTGAACCTCGGAGGAACTCTGCAGGCCGATCGGCATCAGGCCCGAGCTCACGGTGATGATCGCCTCCACGTGGGCAGCGTTCTCCAACACGCGTAGGGCCCGGGTGGGGGCGTGGTCGGGGATGCGGTGCATCCGTCCGGCCTCGAGGATGTCCTCGACCATGCCACGGGGATCCTCGATATCTACCCCCACACCGGCCCGCAAGGTGACCAGCGTGTCGGCCGCCGAGCGCACCGCTGACCGCAACTCGTACTCGGCCTCGCCGAGATCGTGGTGCTGGGGCGGTGGCAGAACAGGCAGTGAGTACACGGTCCACGACAACGCCCTCGGCTCGGGTTCGAAGGTGGATTCGGTTTCCACGTCGTCGAATTCGAAATACTCGAACTCCGGCACCAGTCCGACGCCGTCGAGTTCGTCATGGGTCACCAGCACCGCTTCGCCCACGCTCAGTGCGTCACGCTGGAACTGCGATCCCGCGGGCAGTCCGCGGACATCGCCGGGCACCGGCAACGCCACCCTGATCGAGGGCCGGGTGCCGGACCGGCCGACGGCGGTGCGCAAGGTCTGCAGCAACGACACCGAACCCGAGTCCTCCAACTCGGGCCAGGGCAGCCCCGTACGGACGGCGGCCTGCGAGTCGTAGGCCGTCACAGAATGCATTGGTGCCCATTGAGATAACGCGTCGAGGACGTCGTCGGGCGCGGCCGCGCCGGCAAGCCAGGCGTTGGCCCACATCGAAAGAGTCGCACTTGGACACCACATGATCCTGGCAGTGTAATTGTCGGTCGCCGATCGGGTCGTATTCGCTAGGGTGGGCGTATGCCGCTTCCGCTGATCTGGCTCATCCTGGCGCTGGGTCTCGCCGGGGCAGAGGCGCTGACCGGTGACATGTTCCTGCTCATGCTGGCCGGCGGTGCACTGGCCGCGACGGGCTCGAGTTGGCTGTTCGACCTGCCACTCTGGGGTGACGGTCTGGTGTTTCTCGTGGTGTCGGTGCTTTTGCTGGTTCTGGTCCGGCCTGCGCTGCGGCGCCGTTTCGAGGCCGGCCGGGGGCTCCCCGAGCCCGTCAAGGCGCTCGAGGGCAAGTCTGCGCTGGTCTTGGACCGGGTGGGACAGCACGAGGGGCAGGTCAAGCTCGACGGCGAGGTCTGGACGGCGCGGCCGCTCGACGACAACGATGTGTACGAACCGGGTGATCACGTGACCGTTGTCAGGATCGACGGCGCCACCGCGGTGGTTTTCAAGGCGATGTAGTAGCTCCGTAAACGAGGTAGGACCTAGAGGGAGGGATCCACCATGGAAGGTGCTGTAGCCGGGCTGATCTTGCTGCTCGTGCTGGTGGTGTTCGCGATCATCATCGTGGCGAAATCAGTGGCGCTCATTCCCCAGGCCGAGGCAGCGGTGATCGAGCGGCTGGGCCGCTACAGCCGCACGGTCAGTGGCCAGTTGACGCTGCTGGTGCCGTTCATCGACCGGATCCGGGCGCGAGTGGATCTGCGTGAGCGGGTGGTGTCCTTCCCGCCGCAGCCGGTGATCACCGAGGACAACCTGACGCTCAACATCGACACCGTGGTCTATTTCCAGGTCACCAACCCGCAGGCTGCGGTGTACCAGATCAGCAACTACATCGTCGGTGTGGAACAGCTGACCACCACCACCCTGCGCAACGTCGTCGGCGGTATGACGCTGGAGCAGACGCTGACCTCACGCGACTCGATCAATGCCCAGCTGCGCGGGGTGCTGGACGAGGCCACCGGCCGTTGGGGGCTGCGCGTGGCGCGTGTCGAGCTGCGCAGCATCGATCCGCCGCCGTCGATCCAGGAGTCGATGGAAAAGCAGATGAAGGCCGACCGCGACAAGCGGGCCATGATCCTGACCGCAGAGGGCGTTCGGGAATCCTCGATCAAACAGGCCGAGGGCCAGAAGCAGTCGCAGATCCTGGCCGCCGAGGGTGCCAAGCAGGCCGCGATCCTGGCCGCCGAGGCCGACCGGCAGTCGCGGATGTTGCGCGCCCAGGGTGAACGCGCAGCCCAGTACCTGCAGGCACAGGGGCAGGCCAAGGCCATCGAGAAGACGTTCGCCGCGATCAAGGCGGGCCGGCCCACCCCGGAGATGCTGGCGTACCAGTATCTGCAGACGCTGCCCCAGATGGCGAAGGGTGAGGCGAACAAGGTCTGGCTGGTGCCCAGCGACTTCGGTTCGGCGCTGCAGGGTTTCACCAAGATGCTGGGTGCGCCCGGCGAGGACGGTGTCTTCCGGTATACGCCGCCGCCGGTCGACGAGGACCTGCCCAAGCCCGAGGACGACAGCGACGAAGTCGCCGAGTGGTTCAACACCGAGACCGATCCCGAGATCGCACGTGCCGTGGCGAAGGCCGAGGCCGAGGCCAGGGCGACGACGCCGCCCCTGGGTGCTCCGCCGGCACAGCAGCCGTTGGGGACGCCGCCGGGGATGCCGCCCAATGAACTCGAAGGTGGCGCGCACCGCGCGTAGTGGTCGCGTTCGTTGCTTGACGTCCTTGACGCAGTAGACTTGACGTAGTTGACGCGTCTGGGAGGCCGCAATGACCGATCTCGCACTGTTCGAGCGCCAGATCATGCGTTCGGTGGGGCAGAAGGTCCACGAGCGGTTGCGGCGGGCCGACGAGGCGAGCCTGGGCCCTGAGGCATTCGGCGACCCGGAGCAGATCGCCGAGGCCATGGTGGCGGCATTGCCGCTGGGGCACGTGTTCGACGAGGTCACCGGGCCGTTCTACGACACGGCAGGGTTGACGCGTTGGCTCGGCGTCACCCGCCAGGCCCTGCACCAGAAGGTGGCGCGGTACGCGATCCTGGCCTGCCCGCTCGACGATGGCGGGGTCGTGTACCCGACGTGGCAGTTTCTCGACAGCGGTGCCACGATTCCGTCTCTGCGTGACGTGCTGACGGTGCTGACCGAGGGCACCGATGACCCGTGGATGGCCGCGTTGTGGATGCGGGCACCCAGTGAGCGACTCGACGGATCCTGTCCCGCGGATTGGCTGCGCGATGGTGGGGATCCGCAAACGGTGATCGACATGGCCCGGGAGACCGCGGCGAGTTGGAGCGCATGAGCCGGCAGCGGCCCGCGCTCGGTTCACCGCCGGACGTCTCCGGGTTCCCGCGGTCCCGGCTGCGCATCGACCACCTGTTGTATCGGGCCCACACCGTGGGCAAGTCGCCGTGGTGGTTCTCCTCAGATCTGAGCGGTCGCTTCGATCTAGTCCCGCCGAACGGAACCTGTTATCTGGCAACCGATGTCATGACGGCGCTGCGCGAGCGTTTCGGCCACGATCTGGTACGGCAGGGTGTGGTCACGTTCGACGCCGCGGCCCGCACGGTGGTGTCGCGGGTGCGGGTGCCTGCGGCCCGATGGTTGGCCAACGCATGTGCGGCGCGGGCGGCTTCCTTCGTCGGGATGACCCGTGAGCTCGGTACGTGCCCGGACTATGAGCTGCCGCAGGCCTGGGCCGCGGCCTTCTTCGCCACCGGCCGCCACCGTGGAATTCGTTATCAGACCCGGTTCAGTACCGGCGCCGGCGCGAACGCGGTCGCACTGTTCGAGGATGCGGGACAACGTGATTGGGCCGTCGATCCGTCACCGACCGGCGGCGTGCAGGCGTGCGTGACCGTCGGCATCATGGTCGCGCACCGACCCACCCGGCGTCAGGTGCGTATCCAACCGCCACCCGGCTGAGGGGCACGTCTGTCAGTGGCGAGGCTGCAACCGTAGTTCCACCATCGGCAGCGGTGCATTGGTATCGGTGATCGGTTGGCCCAGCGTCTCTTCCAGAACGAGCTTGAACTGCCCCCACGTCTTCGGATGCTCTGTGCGGTAATCGGCCAGCGCCTGGTCGACAGCCTGCTGGTCCAGCACATGAGCGGTAGCGGCAGCCGGACGGTGACTGCCGAGCCACACCCGGACCTGCGGATTTGCAACAACATTGCGGAACCACTGGGCCTTTGTGCCGAACCCTGACGCCACGACGATGGTGTCCGGACTCGGCCGGCCCACCACTTCGAGCACGACATAGCGGTGCGCGCCCGAGGTGCGACCGACGTGTTCGAGCATCAACATCCTCGAGCCGAACAGTGCCCCGGCGCGCATCCGGTAGAGCCAGATCGGAGCACGCACCAGCCGGCGGTTGCGCAGGAGTCGGGCGCCGAGATCAGGGATTGTGGCCATGGGTTGTCTCCTCCTCGTCTCTTTTCGCTGCTCAGGACTTCAGACCGTCGCGGTAGATTGCGAAAACTTCTGTCGCCCAGCGCTTCATCCCGGCAGCGGAGAGCGGGTCGACGCCGAGCGTCTCGGTGATGCGCGTCCGCAGCGTCAGCACCGCGAGGTCGTTGACCATCAGAACTGCAGCCCGCACTGCGGGGTCTTCGCCGGGACTTGCCACACCCGCTGCGACCATGCCGTCCAGCGCGGTCCTGCTGATGCCGTAGAGCCGTTGAAACACTGCCGATCCGACCGCGCCACCCGTCGTCAGCAGGCGGCTCAGGTAGGCCGGCACAGGAGAGTCCGGGGGGAGGTGGGTGGCGAGACTCTCCAGCATCGTCGGCACCGCCGACGGTCCGAGGCCATCCTGTGCGGTCCGTTCGGTGACCTGCGTCAGCACCGCTTCGAGGCTGCGTACAGCGTGCTCGTCGACCGCCGCCACGAGTCCATCCTTGGAGCCGTAGTGCCGGACCAGGAGCGCCGGGGAAACGTCGGCAGCGGAAGCGATGTCGCGCATCGTCACCGCGTCGGCGCCGCGTTCGGCGAACAGTCGCAACGCCTCGTCACGAATCCGGGCCCGCGCGGTTCGATCGTCAGATGGTGAACCCACGTTTACTATTGTAAACAAATGTTTAGTACCCGCAAGGTGCTGCGTCCTCGCGACCGACAGCGGGGGCGTCAGCCCGTGACGGCGCGTTCGTGTGTCTTGTCGGCGGATTGATTCGCACGCCGGTCGCGGTGGTGTAGGCGCCATTCGTAGACCAAGCCGGCCACGCCGAGTGCGGCGGTGCTCAACGACACCAGGACCAGTGCCGGGCTGATGTTCCCGGTCAACGCGTCGCCCAGGACGACGACGGCCGCTGTGCCGGGGAACAGCCCCACCAGCGTCGCCAGCGCGTAGGGGACAGCCCGCACCGCAGACGCGCCGGCCGCGTAGTTCAGCACCGAGAACGGCACCGCCGGGATCAATCGCATGGACAGCACCACCGGCCAGCCACGCTGGCGCAGCCGGGTATCGAGCGAGTCGATCCGGGGGTGCGGGACCAGGCGATTGAGCTGCCAACCGGCAGCGCGGATCAAGAACAATGCGAGGACCGCGCTCACCGCGCTGGCCACCACGGCTATGGCCACACCCAGCACCGGCCCGAACAGCAGGCCCGCAGCCAGGGTGAATGCGGTGCGCGGGAACGGGAAGACCGTGATGATGATGTGCGCACCGAGGAATGCCAGTGGGAACCAGGGACCCACGGAGGTGGCCCAGTCCCGCATCTGCATCGCGGTCGGCAACGGAATCAGTACGGCGACTGCGACAAGAATCACAATGCCGGCCAGCGGGCCCACGATCCGCCGGGGCGGCAGTTGGGAAACCGTCGAGATCACCGCGGCGCGCAGCACGCGCAGGGTCCTGACGACGGGTTTCACGTCTTCCAAGAGTACGGGGCGCAGGCACCATTGACCGCTGGGTGTAACCGCGAGTCCACCCACCAGCGGTCAGAGCCGTGACGGCGATCATTTAGCCTGAGGGTCAAGTAGGTAGGTCACACGCTGCGATAACAGGAGATGCGGGTGTCGTTACAGGGGACTAGCGCGGTCGAGGCGGACCGACAGCAGTGGCGGACGGCAGTCGCCGGAGTGCTGGCCAAGAGCAGCCGACGGGATGTGGCCGATCTGCCGGCCGAGCCCGAACGCCTACTGGATTCGCAGACCTACGAGGGTTTCGCGATCCGGCCGCTCTACACGACCCTCGATGCAGTGCCCGAGTCCGCGCTGCCGGGACAGTGGCCGTTCGTGCGCGGCGGCGATGCCCTTCGCGACGTGAAGTCCGGATGGCGCGTCGTCGAAAGCTTCCCGGCTGTCCCTGGTACCGCCGTCGGCACCGTCAACGGTGCGGTCCTGGTGGCCTTGACGGAGGGCGCCAGCGCGCTCTCCCTGCGGGTCGGCGACGAGGGCGGCATCGCCCTGGGCGAGCTGGACCGTCTGCTCGACGGCGTGTTCCTGGACTTGGTGCCGGTGATCTTCGAAGGCGTCGAAAGCGCCGGTGCCGACCTGGCGGCAGCGGCCGACGCGGTGCTGGCGCTGCTCGGAAACCTTGACGAGGACCAGCGCTCGCGGCTGTCGATCGACCTCGGTGTCGACCCGCTGACCGCGCCGTTTTCCGGCCGGCCCGCCACCGACGGCGCGGACCTGCCGGCCACCGTCGCCAAGCTCACCGGCCACGGCGGGGGAGTGCGGGCGATCACGGTTGACGGCCCGGCGTTCCACAACCTCGGCTCGAGCGCCGCCTGGGAGCTCGCGGGATCGATCGCCGCGGCGGTCGCCTACCTGCGTCTGCTCAGCGACGGCGGGGTGGCGACGCCGGATGCGTTGCGGCAGATCAGCTTCCGCTACGCCGCCGACGACGACCAGTTCATGACGATCGCCAAGTTGCGCGTTGCCCGGCAGCTCTGGGCGCGGGTGGCCGAGGTGGTCGGGGCCGACACTGCAGATGACGCCGGAGCCGCGCGCATTCACGCGGTGAGCTCGTTGCCGATGATGACCCAGCGCGACCCGTGGGTGAACATGCTTCGCACGACCCTGGCCGCGTTCGCGGCGGGTGTCGGGGGTGCCGACACCGTGCAGGTGCATCCGTTCGACGCGGCGATTCCGGATGGACTGGACGGGACGTCGGCGACCTTCGCGCGGCGCATCGCCCGCAACACCCAGTTGCTGCTGTTGGAGGAGTCGCACATCGGTCAGGTGCTCGATCCGGCCGGTGGCTCGTGGTTCGTCGAAGATCTGACGGCTCAGTTGGCCGAACAGGCGTGGGCGCACTTCCAGGACATCGAGGCGCGGGGCGGGTTCGTCGCCGCTCGCGATTACATCGCGGCCCAGATCGCCGAGGTCGCTGCGCGGCGCAGTGACGATGTCGCGCACCGTCGCACCGCGATCACCGGCGTCAACGAATTCCCCAACCTCGACGAACAGCCGCTGCCGCAGGGATCGTCGGTGTCGTCCATCGCGCGGTACGCAGCCGGATTCGAGGCGCTGCGGGACCGCTCGGATGCGTTCCTGGCATCGACCGGGGCACGGCCCAAGGTTGTGTTGCTGCCGCTGGGTCCGCTGGCCGAGCACAACATCCGCACCACCTTCGCGTCGAACCTGTTGGCGTCCGGCGGAATCGAGGCGGTCAACCCCGGGACCGTCGAGGCGGCCGCGGTTGCCGCGGCGGTGGCCGATGCCGGTGCCCCGACGGTGGCGGTGCTGTGTGGCAGCGACGCCCGCTACGGTGCCGAGGCCTCCGCAGCTGTGGCCGCTGCACATGCGGCCGGTGTGCGTCAGGTGCTGCTGGCCGGCCCGGAAAAAGCTGTCGCCGAGGCTGATTCGAAGCCGGACGGATACCTGACCGCCAAGATCGATGCGGTCGAAGCTTTGTCGAACCTGCTCACCGGACTGGGGGCCTGAGATGACTGCCACAACTGGAATCGGAAGTTTCGCGGACGTACCGCTGCACGGCGAAGGCGCGGGTGAGCCCGCCACTCCGGAAGCGGTCGAGACGCACGTCGCGGCGGCCGCGACCGCGCATGGCTACACCCCCGAGCAGTTGACCTGGGCCACGCCCGAGGGGATCGATGTCAAGCCGGTGTACATCGCCGCCGACCGCGACGAGGCGGTCGCCGCCGGCTACCCGCTCGACACCTTCCCGGGGGCACCGCCTTTCGTGCGTGGGCCGTACCCGACCATGTACGTCAACCAGCCGTGGACCATCCGTCAGTACGCCGGTTTCTCAACTGCTGCCGAATCCAACGCGTTCTACCGGCGCAACCTGGCCGCCGGGCAGAAGGGCCTCTCGGTGGCCTTCGACTTGGCCACCCACCGCGGATACGACTCGGACCATCCGCGCGTACAGGGTGACGTCGGAATGGCCGGTGTGGCCATCGATTCCATTCTCGACATGCGCCAGTTGTTCGATGGCATCGACCTGTCGACAGTCAGCGTGTCGATGACGATGAACGGCGCTGTGCTGCCGATCCTGGCGCTCTACGTCGTCGCAGCCGAGGAGCAGGGGGTGCCGCCGGAGAAGCTGGCCGGGACCATCCAGAACGACATCCTCAAAGAGTTCATGGTCCGCAACACCTACATCTATCCGCCCACGCCGTCGATGCGGATCATCTCGGACATCTTCGCCTACACCAGCGCCAAGATGCCCAAGTTCAACTCGATCTCGATCTCGGGCTACCACATCCAAGAGGCCGGGGCGACTGCCGATCTGGAGCTGGCCTACACGCTGGCCGACGGTGTCGAGTACATCAAGGCCGGCCTCGATGCCGGCCTGGACATCGACAAGTTCGCGCCGCGGCTGAGCTTCTTCTGGGGCATCGGCATGAACTTCTTCATGGAGGTGGCCAAGCTGCGGGCCGGCCGCCTGCTGTGGAGCGAGCTGGTGGCGCAGTTCGACCCGAAGAACGACAAGTCGCTGTCGCTGCGCACCCATTCGCAGACCTCGGGCTGGTCGCTGACCGCGCAGGACGTGTTCAACAACGTCGCCCGAACCTGTATCGAGGCGATGGCGGCCACGCAGGGGCACACCCAGTCGCTGCACACCAACGCCCTGGACGAGGCGCTGGCGCTGCCCACCGACTTCTCCGCGCGGATCGCCCGCAACACCCAGCTGTTGCTGCAGCAGGAGTCGGGGACCACCCGGCCGATCGACCCGTGGGGCGGTTCGTACTACGTCGAGTGGCTCACGCATCAGTTGGCCGACAAGGCGCGTGCCCATATCCACGAGGTGAACGAGCACGGCGGCATGGCACAGGCCATCAGCGACGGCATCCCGAAGCTTCGCATCGAGGAGGCTGCGGCCCGGACCCAGGCACGGATCGACTCCGGTGCCCAGCCGCTGATCGGTGTCAACAAGTATCAGGTGGAAGAGGACCAGGAGATCGAGGTCCTCAAGGTCGAGAACAGCCGGGTGCGGGCCGAACAGCTGGCCAAACTGCAGCAGCTGCGGGCCGACCGCGACGAGTCGGCAACGCAGGCCGCGCTGGCCGAGCTGACCCGTGCCGCCGAGGCGACAGGTTCTGCGGGGGAGGACGGACTGGGCAACAACCTGTTGGCCCTGGCCATCAATGCCGCCCGCGCCAACGCCACCCTCGGCGAGATCTCCGACGCCCTGGAGAAGGTGTACGGGCGGCACCAGGCCGAGATCCGTACCATTTCGGGCGTCTACCGCGACGAGGTGGGGAAGGGCAGCAACATCGCTACCGCAACCGAGCTCGTGACCAAGTTCGCCGAGGCCGACGGCCGTCGGCCCCGGATCCTGGTGGCCAAGATGGGCCAGGACGGGCACGACCGTGGCCAGAAGGTGATCGCAACGGCGTTCGCCGACATCGGTTTCGACGTCGACGTGGGCTCGCTGTTCTCCACCCCGGAGGAGGTGGCCCGTCAGGCCGCCGACAACGACGTGCATGTGGTCGGGGTGTCGTCACTGGCCGCGGGGCACCTGACCCTGGTGCCCGCGCTGCGTGACGCGCTGGCCGAGGTGGGCCGACCCGACATCATGATCGTCGTCGGCGGGGTCATCCCGCCCGGGGACTTCGACGAGCTCTACGCTGCCGGCGCGAATGCGATCTTCCCGCCTGGCACCGTGATCGCCGATGCGGCCATCGGCCTGCTGCAGAAGCTGGCAGACCGGCTCGGTTACCAGCTGAGCGAGTAGTGGCTTCCGTTCGGCGGGCAGGAGCGGAGCGACCCGGGACATGAGTGCAGTTCAGGAACTGGCGGAGGCCATCCGGGGCGGCGACCGAGCTGCCCTGGCGCGGGCCATCACGATGGTGGAATCCACCCGGGCCGACCACCGTGACCAGGCTCAGCAGTTGCTGCTGGAGTTGATGCCCGAGGCGGGCAAAGCTCAACACATCGGCATCACCGGCGTTCCCGGCGTCGGCAAGTCGACGACGATCGAGGCCCTCGGCATGTACCTCATCGGGGCCGGCCACCGGGTGGCGGTCCTGGCCGTAGACCCGTCGTCGACCCGGACCGGTGGCTCGATCCTGGGAGACAAGACCCGGATGGCCAAACTGGCGGTTCATCCCGACGCCTACATCCGGCCGTCGCCGACGTCCGGGACGCTCGGTGGGGTGGCCAAGGCCACCCGCGAGACCATCGTTCTGCTGGAGGCCGCCGGCTACGACGTCATCCTGGTCGAGACGGTGGGGGTGGGGCAGTCCGAGGTCACCGTGTCGAACATGGTCGACACTTTCGTCTTCCTCACCCTGGCCCGCACGGGTGACCAGCTGCAGGGCATCAAGAAAGGTGTGCTGGAGCTGGCCGACGTCATCGTCGTCAACAAGGCCGACGGCGAGCACGCGATCGAGGCCAAGGCGGCCGCCCGCGAACTAACGGGTGCCATCCGTCTCATCTACCCCCGTGAAACGCTATGGCGGCCACCGGTTCTCACGATGAGCGCGATCGAAGGCCACGGGCTGACCGAACTCTGGGAGACAGTGCTCAAGCATCGTGAGGTGCTGACCCAGGCCGGTGAGTTCGAGGCCCGGCGACGCGCGCAGCAGGTGGACTGGACCTGGTCGATGGTGCGAGACACCGTGCTGGACCGCGTGATGTCGCATCCTGGTGTCCGCAGTATCCGCGACGAGGTGGAGCGCCGGGTGCGCGAGGGCGAACTGACACCGGCCCTGGCCGCGCAGGAAATCCTCGACGCGGCCGGATGACAGGGAAAGGCTGGGTTGACCCGGAGATGAGGGACGTGAAGGCGAAACTGCGTGTGCTCGTGGCTGCCGCGATGGTCGGCGGTGCTGTCCTGACCGGCTGCGGCGGTGGATCGACCGCCCCAGCACCCACCGTGGCCAAGTCCAAGCTGCAAACCATGGCGAAGGAGAACCTGGAAGCCGCGGCCAAGCGCAAGGCCAAGTCTGTGACCTGCGACGACGGTATCGTCGGCAAGGTGGGAGCGACCCAGCATTGTGTGCTGACAGACAAGAACGGCACCAAGTACGGCGTTACGGCTACGGTCAAGAACGTCGAATCCGAGAAGGTCAAGATCGACTTCAAGGTGGATGACAAGCCGAGTCCCTGACCCGATCGCCGGGCTCCGGCTAACAGGTAGATAACGCCTGTGGAATTTGCCGGGGGGCCAGGTAAATTCAAGTGTGTGACCGATCACAACGGGGAGCGCGACGAGGCGCTTCCACACGGCGTCCAAGGCGCGGCGGACAGGAACTTCTCCTGCACGGTCCGCGGGTTCTCAAAGTTGTTCCCAGGCCGGAAGTACGGCGGCGGGGCACTGGTGATTCTCCAAGACGGTCAACCGGTGGTCGACGTCTGGACCGGCTACTCGGACCGTTACGGTACGCAGCATTGGACAGCCGACACGGGCGCGATGGTGTTCTCCGCGACGAAGGGAATGGCCTCGACGGTCATCCATCGGCTCGTCGATCGTGGTCTGATCGATTACGCCGGCCCGGTGAGCGACTATTGGCCTGAATTTGGGGCCAATGGCAAATCCGCGGTCACGGTGCGACAGGTGATGGCGCACGAGGCGGGACTGTCTCAGCTCAATGGCGTCAGCAAAGCCGATCTGTTGGATCACGTGGTGATGGAAGGCCGGGTTGCGGCGGCGCCGGTGAACTCACTTCTGTTCGGCAAGCCCGCCTATCACGCGCTCACCTATGGCTGGCTGTTGTCGGGTCTGGCCCGCGCGGTCACGGGGCAGGGCATGCGCGAGCTGTTCCGGATCGAGTTGGCAGAGCCGTTGGGCACCGATGGCCTGCATCTGGGTCGGCCGCCGGCCGACGCCCCGACCCGGGCCGCACAGATTCTGGTTCCGCAACGACGGTGGCCCAACCAGGTCTTCGACTTCATGGCACCGCGGATCGCAGCGCTGAACTTCTCCGGCGCTTTCGGTTCCATGTACTTTCCCGGCGTGATGTCCCTCGTTCAGGGGGACACTCCGTTTCTGGACGCCGAGGCACCCGCCGTCAACGGTGTCGCCACAGCCCGTGGCCTGGCCAGGATGTACGGCGCAATCGCGAACCACGGCCGTTTCGGTGGCGCGGACTACCTGTCCGAGCGCATCGTTGGCGGCTTGGCCGGTCCGCCCGGTTTACGCCCGGACCGCAATCTCGGGGTGCCGCTCGGCTTCCATCTCGGGTATCACTCGGTGCCGTTCGGGATCATGCCCGGATTCGGTCATGTCGGGCTCGGCGGGTCGGTCGGCTGGGCGGACCCGGCCAGCGGGCTGGCGATCGGGTTCGTGCACAACCGTCTGCTGACTCCGATGGTGTTGGACATGGCCGCCTTCGTCGGTCTGAATGCCCTGATTCGCAAGGACGTGGCCCGTGCCCGCGAGCGGGGATTCGAGGCGGTGCCGAACCTCGGCGCGGACCCGTACGAGTTGTCCAAACCCGTCGCGGGATAGTTCACCCAAATGGGAGCCGACCGGTTGCAACCAGCAGGTCGGCTCCCGTTCGTTGCGGAGGGTTGAGCGCGGGCCAGGAACGGCCACGTACCGCTTCTACCTGCAGTGATATACATCACACTATGTCCCATATTTGGGAGGCTCGTCCCGTGGTTGCAGCGCATGTCCACCGTTAACCTCGGCAGATTTGCTTTGGTAGACACATTGTGGTTTTTGTCACGCATTCGCGTACGGCGTGGGCTGGATCTCAGTCGGCCTGCCCTGGCGCCGGAATTTGGTACGTCTACGTCTCCTGTGTTGCGACAGTTTCCCGGTCTGCGGTGATCCATGCTGGTTATGACGTTGCATAGTCAATGATGACCATTAGCTGATGCGTGATGAGGGTACACATTCGTACCATTTTCGCGTGCCTGCCGCATGGAACATGAATTCGGTTCAACTACGGATCCCATAGTTTGCGTGGCGGTTGCCAGCTAACTATTCGCAGTCGACCTATGAATTAACTGTGAGTGGTGAATCAAACACCGTTTTCAAACTATGGACAACCTGTGAAAGCGCCGCTCCGCGTCTTAAAACGGCTCGGGGTTAGTTAGCGGGATAATTACCCCCGCGCCGTGGTGGTGGGACATTGAGGGCTCAATAGTGTTGGTGCACAGCAGTATTGGTGAACTATGGCAGGTGTCGACGATCCGGGTCCGGTGCCTCGCTGATGAAATTGGCCGGTGCTGCCATTTCTCAAGAATTGGTCCGTGCAGCGAACGTCTGAAAGTTTTTGCGATCGGGTGTTTCCAACATCCAGTTGGTCCACGCGCTAGGCTACGGACCCGCGTTGGCAACGACTCGTACCGGATACGGGGATTCGGTACCGTGCGTCGTGGGCGACGTAGCGCACATTCTTTTCCGCGTTCTAAGTATGTTGATCGACGCTTTGCTGATCGATCGCATCGAGAGAGGTGAGCCAACTTGGCCGAGACACCAGTCACCCCGATTGCCGTAATCGGCATGGGCTGCCGTCTGCCCGGAGGGATCGACTCACCGGCCGCGTTCTGGCAGGCACTTCTGCGGCGAGACGACCTCGTCACCAAGGTTCCCCTGGATCGCTGGGACGCGGACGAATACTACGACCCGGAGCCAGGAGTGCCTGGTCGTTCCGTGTCCAAGTGGGGTGCGTTCCTCGACGATGTTTCAGGATTCGACGCGGACTTCTTCGGTTACGGGGAGCGTGAGGCGCCGTCCATCGACCCGCAGCACCGACTCCTGCTCGAGACGTCATGGGAGGCCCTCGAGCACGCGGGTCGTGCTCCCGGCGACATCGCCGGATCGTTGACCGGCGTCTTCCTCGGTATGACGCACAACGACTATCAGATGGTCGCTGCCGAGGCGGACGCGCTGGACGGCGCCTACGGTTTCGCCGGAACGAACTTCAGCCTGGCGTCGGGGCGTGTCGCCTACGCACTGGGCGTACACGGACCCGCGCTGACGGTCGACTCGGCCTGCTCATCGGGCCTGCTGGCCATCCACATGGCGTGCCGGAGCCTGCACGAATCGGAGAGCGACCTGGCCCTGGCCGGCGGCGCCTCACTCCTGCTCGACCCGAAGAAGATGGTGGCGGGCTCGGCGCAGGGAATGCTGTCGCCCACGGGCCGCTGCCATGCGTTCGACGTCGGCGCCGACGGGTTCGTCTCGGGCGAGGGCGTCGCCATGGTGCTGTTGAAGCGTCTTGCCGATGCCGAGCGTGACGGCGACCGGGTGCTCGCCGTGATCCGCGGCACCGCGGCCAACCAGGACGGCCACACGATCAACATCGCGACCCCGTCGGAGGAGTCGCAGAGCGCGGTCTACCGCGCGGCGCTGGCCGCCGGAGCGGTCGATCCGGTGACCGTCGGCATGATCGAGGCCCACGGAACCGGAACGCCGGTCGGCGACCCCATCGAGTACGCCAGTTTGGCCGCGGTGTACGGCACGGACGGCCCGTGCGCACTCGGGTCGGTGAAGACCAACATCGGGCACGCCCAGTCGGCGTCCGGAGCGATCGGTCTGATCAAGGCCGTACTCGCCCTGGAGCACGGCGCCGTTCCGGCCAACCTGCATTTCACCGAGTTGCCCGAGGCGATGGCCCGGCTCAACAGCTCACTGGTCGTCCCGACCGAACTGATGCCGTGGCCGGTCGCCGGGGAACACCCGCGTCGCGCGGCCGTGTCGTCCTACGGGTTGTCCGGTACCAATGTGCACGCGGTGCTCGAGCAGGCGCCCGCAGCCGGGTCCGAGCCCGCCGGCGCGCCGGGCGGTGACGGCGAGCCGATGATGTTCCCGGTGTCGTCCACCTCGGCCGACGAGTTGCGGCGGACCGCAGGCCGGTTGGCCAACTGGCTGATCCACGAGGCCGGCGACCAGCCGCTGCCGGATCTGGCGTACACGCTGACGAGGCGCCGCGCTCACCGGCCGTTCCGCACGACGGTGACGGCGGCGACCGCAGAGGAACTCGGGGCAGCGCTGCGGGAGGTCGCCGAGGGCGACGCGGTCTACGAGCCGGCCGTCGGAACCGGCGAGCGCGGACCGGTGTGGTTGTTCTCCGGCCAGGGTTCGCAGTGGGCGGGGATGGGTGCGCAACTTCTTGCCACCGAGCCCGCCTTCGCGGCGGCCATCGCCGAACTGGAACCCCTCATCGCCGCGGAGTCAGGTTTCTCCGTGACCGAGGCAATTTCGGATTCGGAGCCCGTCCAGGGCATCAACCGGGTGCAGCCGACGATATTCGCGATGCAGGTCGCGCTCGCTGCCGCACTGAAGTCCAGGGGAGTGCAACCCGGAGCGGTGATCGGCCACTCGATGGGCGAAGCCGCAGCCGCGGTGGTCGCGGGGGCGTTGTCGCTACAGGATGCCGTGCGGGTGATCTGCCGGCGGTCGACCCTGATGACGCGGATCTCGGGTTCGGGCGCCATGGCCTCGGTCGAGCTGCCGGCGCAACATGTGCTGTCCGAGCTCGCCGCCCGAGGCATCACCGACGTGGTGATCTCCGTGATCGCCTCGCCGAAGTCCACCGTCGTCGGCGGAACCACCGAACGCATTCGGGAACTCGTCGCCGATTGGGAACAGCGGGACATCATGGCGCGCGAGGTCGCGGTCGACGTCGCGTCGCATTCGCCGCAGGTCGATCCGATCCTCGACGAACTCGCCGAGGTGCTCAGTGACCTGACCCCGCTCACGCCGACGGTTCCGTACTACTCGTCGACGTCGTACGACCCCCGCGACGAGCCCTACACCGACGCCGACTACTGGGTCGACAATCTGCGCCACGCCGTGCGGTTCTCGGCTGCGGTGCAGGCCGCCCTCGAGGACGGCTACCGCGTGTTCGGTGAGCTTTCTCCGCACCCGCTGCTGGTTCACCCGGCCCAGCAGGTCGCCCGCAGCCTGGACATCAACATCGCGGCACTGCCGAGCATGCGGCGTGAGACCGAGATGCCCACCGGTCTGCTGCAGTACGTCGGCGACCTGCACAGCGCGGGCGCTGCAGTCGATTTCGGGACGCTGTACCCGGCGGGCACCCTCGCCGACGCACCTCTGCCCACCTGGACTCGTCTGCCGCTGACCGTCAGCCGGGACGCTCGCGAGCACGTTCCCGGGGGCGGACATCTGCTCAGCGTCCATCCGCTGTTGGGTGCGCACGTCGTACTTCCCGAAGACCCCGAGCGTCATGTCTGGCAGGCCGATGTCGGTGTCGACGCTCAGCCGTGGCTGGCCGACCATCAGGTCCACAACGTGGCCGCACTTCCGGGCGCCGCGTACTGCGAGATGGCGTTGGTCGCCGGTCGCTCGCTGCTGGGGGATGCCTGCGAGGTACGCGACATCACCTTCGAGCAGATGCTGCTGCTCGACGCCGAGACCGTGGTCTCGGCCGAGGCGAAGGTGACCCCCGAGGGGGCAGTGCAGTTCCTGGTCGAGACGGCCGGGGATGGCGAACAGATCCGGCGTGCCGCGGCGGTGATCGCCGAGGCGGAGCCTTCGGAGGCGCCGACCCGACTCGATCTGACCGAACTCAAAGCGGCCCACCCTCGCCGTGTCGAGGGCGATGCGCTGCGTAAATGGTTCGGGGACAAAGGTATTCAGTACGGGCCGGCGTTCTCCGGCCTGGCGGCGGCATTCACCGCCGACGGTCCCGTCACCAGTGTGCTGGCCGAGGTCGCACTGCCCAGCGCAATCCGGTCCCAGCAGGGCGCCTACCAGATCCACCCGGCCTTGCTCGACGTGTGCTTCCAGTCGGTGGCGGCGTACGCCGAAGGCGAGGACCCGGGCGGTCTGCTGCTCCCACTGGGCGTGCGGAGCCTGCGTGCGTCCGGGTCGACCCGTTCGGCGCACTACTGCCTGCTGCAGGTCACCAACGCCGACGCCACCAGCGTGGAAGCCGATCTCGATCTGCTCGACGAGGACGGTGAGGTCCTGCTCGCCGTTCGTGGTCTGCGGCTGGGCACCGGCATGACCGAAAGCGGTCAGCGGGAACGCATCTTCAACGAGCGCCTGCTCGCCGTCGAGTGGCACGAGCAGGAACTGCCGGAGGCCCGGACATCCGGGACGGGCAAGTGGTTGTTGATCACGTCCGACGGTTCGGATCTGCTGACCACGGAGTTGGCCGACGCGCTGGAACCCGACCTCGGTGACGTGTCGACAGTGGTCTGGCCCGAACGGGCGAACCAAACCGCCAACGCCGAATCGCTGCGCAAACACCTCGGTGCCGAGACCTACAGTGACGTCGTCCTGGTCCTGGCCGGCGCAGCGGCAACGGGGGACCGGGAGTCGGCGTCCCGGGGCCTGGGGCTGGTCCAGCGCGTGGTTCACATCGTGCGCGAACTGATCGACGTCGACGATCAGGCTCCGCGCCTGCACCTCGTCACACGTGGCGCGCAGTCGGTGCTGCCCGGCGATGCGCTCAACCTCGACCAGCTCGGACTGCGCGGACTGGTCCGGGTGGTCGGAAACGAGCAGCCGCAACTGCACGCGACGCAGATCGACGTGGACGAGCGCACCGATCCCAAGGACATTGCCCGCCAACTGCTCGCCGGCAGTCCCGAGGACGAGACCGCCTGGCGCGACGGTCGGTGGTACACCGCACGGCTGGGGGCCAGCCCGTTGGCTGCCGACGAGCGGCTGTCCACCACCGTGGACCTGTCCACCGATGCGGTGCGCCTGAGCATCCGGACCCCAGGTGACTTCGGTTCGCTGGAGCTGACCACCTTTGAGCGGTCGGCCCCCGAGAGCGGCTGCATCGAGGTGAGGGTCAGCGCGTCGAGCCTGAATTTCGTCGACGTTCTGGCGGCGTCGGGCCGGTATCCCGGTCTCGCCGAGCAGTCCGCAGCGCTGGGCCGCGATTTCGCCGGCGTCGTCACGGCCGTCGGACCCGACGTCACCGACCACAAGGTCGGCGATCGGGTGGCCGGGGTTGCGGCGACCGGTTGCTGGGGCACGTTCGTCACGTGCGCGTCCGACCTGGCCGTCGCGCTGCCCGATGAGTTGGCCGTGGACAGTGCCGCCGCGGTGCCCACCGCGCATGCCACCGCGTGGTACGCGCTGCGGGAGCTGGCGAGGATATCGGCACAGGACAAGGTGCTGATCCATTCGGCAACCGGAGGCCTCGGCCTGGCAGCCATAGCCATCGCACGCGAGTGCGGAGCCGAGGTGTTCGCCACTGCCGGCAGTCCCGAGCGTCGGCAACTGTTGCGCGACATGGGCATCAAGTATGTCTACGACTCGCGCACGCTGAGCTTCGCCGATGAGATCCGCCGCGATACCAACGGATACGGTGTCGACGTCGTGCTCAATTCGCTGACCGGGTCAGGGCAGCGTGCCGGACTGGAACTGCTCGCCTTCGGCGGCCGGTTCGTCGAGACCGGAGTTGCTGACCTTCGCGGTGACGCCACCCTCACGCCGGCGATGATCCGAGAGGGCCTGTCGTTCCACGCGGTCGATCTGTCGTCGCTGAGCCAGCGTCGACCCGACGTCGTCCGCCGACTGCTGCAGACGGTGTTCGGCAAGCTCGCCGAAGGCGCGCTACCGCTGCCAGAGATCAGCACCTATCCGCTGACCGGATGGGCCGCGGCGATGGAACTGATGGATGCGGCCGGGCACACCGGCAAGCTCGTCGTGAAGATCCCGGAGTCGGGCTCGGATACGGCGGTGGTGCCGCCCGAGCACGCACCGGTGTTCCGCGCCGACGGGGCTTATGTCATCACCGGCGGTCTCGGCGGCCTCGGACGGTTCCTCGCCGAGAAGATGGCCTCGGCCGGTAGCGGCCGGATCGTGCTCAACGCGAGGTCCCAGCCGTCCGCCGAAGCACTCGTCGAGCTCGACCGGATCCGCGGCCTCGGTACCGAGGTGGAGGTGGTCACCGGTGACATCGCCGATCCCGCCACTGCCGCGGCGCTGGTGTCGGCGGCGACCGCCACCGGACTGGCACTGCGTGGTGTCCTGCACGCGGCAGCGGTCGTCGAAGACGCCACGCTGACCAACATCACCGATGACCTGGTGGCCCGAGATTGGACACCAAAAGCTGTGGGCGCGTGGAACCTTCACGACGCGACGCGGTCGGAGTCGCTGGACTGGTTCTGCTGCTTCTCGTCGGCAGCCGCCCTGGTGGGCTCACCGGGGCAGGGTGCGTACGCCGCTGCCAACAGCTGGTTGGACGGATTCACCCAGTGGCGGCGAAACGCGGGACTCCCGTCGAGCGCCATCGCGTGGGGCGCGTGGACCGAGATCGGCAAGGGTGCCGGTTTTGCCGAAGCCTCCGATTCGGCGATCGCGCCCGACGAAGGTGCCCACGCGTTCGAGACGATGTTGCGGCACAACCGTGGCTACGCCGGCTATACGCCGATCGTGGGGGTGTCCTGGCTCGCCGACTTCGCCAAGCGGGTCCCGTTCGCCGAGTCGTTCCGTCCCGCGAGTTCCGGGGATTCCGATGCCAGCGGGTTCCTCACCGAGTTGTATGCCAGTCCGCAGGACGAATGGCCTTCGCGGTTGCGCCGGCTGGTCTCCGACCAGATCAGCGTGCTGCTGCGTCGTTCGATCGACCCGGATCGTCCGCTGGCCGAATACGGTATCGACTCACTGGGCAACCTCGAGGTACGGACCAGGATCGAGACCGAAACCGGGGTGCGGATCAGCCCGGCGGACATCACCACCGTCCGCGGGCTCGCCGACAAGTTGTGCGAGAAGTTGGTCGCCAATGCCGACACGGAGCTGACACCGACGGCGTGATGCCGAATTCGGTTGAGTTTATAGAGGAGTCACGTTGCAGTTAGGGTCCGTTTCGATCGGTTCGGTCGAAGAGTGGGACGCACCGCCCGGTTCTGCCGTTTCCTGGCGAGCCTCGCCGGCCTCGTGCGCCAAGGCGGCTGAAGCGCCCGTCAGTGACGTGCCGGTCAGCTACATGCAGGCCCAGCACCTGCGCGGGTTCGTCGATCAGCGAGCCAAAGGCCTGGACTACTCCCGTCTGGTGATCGTGACGTGTGACATTCCAGGGCAATGCGACATCAGGGCGATGACCTACGTGGTCAATGCCCATGTGCGCAGGCATGACACGTTCCGTAGCTGGTTCGAGTACCACGATGTCCACGACATCGTGCGGCACACGATGCCCAATCCGGCCGACATCAAGTTCGTGCCCACCCGGCACGGCGATCTCACGTCGGAGGAACTGCGTCAGCTGACGCTGTCGACGCCGGATCCGCTGCACTGGGACTGCTTCACCTATGGCATCGTCCAGTACCCGGATCGGTTCACGATCTACGTGAGCATCGACCACCTGCACATGGACGCGACGTTCGCAGGTGTCACGCTCATGGAGTTCCACGCGATGTACACCACCCTCGTCAGTGGTGGCGCGCCCCTGGCACTTCCGGAGGCGGGCAGTTACGACGCCTTCTGCATGCGTCAGAAGGAACTGCTCGGTGCTTTGACGCCGGATTCGCCGGAAGTCAAGGCGTGGGCCGACTTCGCGACCAGCAACAAGGGCAGTCTGCCGGACTTCCCACTGCCCCTGGGCGATCCGCTCGAGCCGTGTGGAGCGGAGATGTGGGTCGAGACCCTCATGGACGAGGAGCAGACGGCCAATTTCGAATCGGCATGCGTCGCAGCCGGGGCCCGCTTCATCGGTGGCATGCTCGCCTGCACCGGGATGGCCGAGCATGAACTGACCGGAGCGGATACCTACTACGGGCTGACACCGAGCGATACCCGCAAGACCACCGCCGACCTGATGACGATGGGCTGGTTCACCGGGCTGGTCCCGATCACCGTCCCGATCGCGGGTAGGTCCTTTGCCGAGTCGGCCGTTGCGGCACAGCAATCCTTCGACGCCGGACATCAGCTCGTCGATGTCCCGTTCTACCGGGTGCTCGAGCTGCGACCCGAATTGGATTGGCCGAGGCCGAATTTCCAGGTGATCAACTTCCTGGATGCCGGGGCGGCCCCGTTGTCGGTGCTGCTCACCACCGAGCTGGAATCGATGCGGATCGGCATGTTCAGTGACGGCGTGTACTCGTACCAGATGACGGTGTTCCTGGTGCGATTGAAGGACCGCACGGCGGTCTCGGTGGTCTATCCGAACAATCCCGAGGCACATGAATCGGTCGGCCGGTACGTCAAGGTGCTGAAGTCGACGTGTGCACGGGTGCTGGAAAACCTCAGCGCAGGGTCGCGCAGGTGAGCCGCGGAATGAAGTCAGAACAGGAAGGCACACTCGATGGCTGAGTCAACACTCAACGGCGTGTTGCGTGAGCGGGCGAGCATGCAGCCCAATGACATCGCCTACACCTTCGTCGATTACGAACGCGACTGGGATGGCGTTGAGGAGACCCTGACCTGGGGTCAGCTCTACCGACGCATCCGGAATCTGGCGGGGGAACTGCAGACCCACGCCGCAGCGGGGGACCGCGCGGTGGTGCTGGCACCGCAGAGCCTCGACTACATCGTCGCGTTCCTGGCTTCACTGGAAGCCGGGGTGGTCTGCGTCCCGCTGTCGACGCCGATAATCGGCGCCCACGACGAGCGGGTCACCGCGGTCCTGCGTGACGCGGCGCCCACCGTCATCCTCACCACGTCCGCGATTTCCGCGACGGTGACCCCGTATGCGGTGGCCCAGGACGGCAACCCGGCACCCGTCGTGCTCGAGGTCGACACGCTCGACCTGGATTCCCGCAAGGCGGTACGGCTGAGGCGCGAAGCCGCCCCCGAGACCGCGTACCTCCAGTACACGTCGGGCTCGACGCGGACTCCCGCGGGCGTGATGGTCTCGAACCGCAACCTGACGGCCAACTTCGAGCAGATGATGGCCAGCTTCTATCCGGACTACAACCGCGTGCCACCGGCCGACACGACCGTCGTGACGTGGCTGCCGCTGTACCACGACATGGGGATGATGGCGGGCATCGTGGCGCCGATCCTGGGTGGATGGCGCACGGTGATGATGAGTCCGTTGGCGTTCCTGGCCCGTCCGGCACGCTGGATGCAGCAGCTCGGCAGCGTGACCACTGGCCTGACCGCGGGGCCCAACTTCGCCTTCGACCTGGCTTCGGCCAAGACCACCGATGACGATATGGCGGGTTGTGACCTGGGCAACGTGCTGAGCATCATCAGCGGCGCCGAGCGTGTTCACCATGCGACCGTCGAACGCTTCACCAAGCGGTTCGCCGCATTCAATCTGCAGGGCAAGGTGATTCGTCCGTCCTACGGCCTGGCCGAGGCCACGCTGTACGTCGCGACGCGCGAGCCGGGCAAGCCGCCGGTGGTGGCCCACTTCGAGCCCGAGAAACTGGCCGCCGGGCACGCCGAGCGGTGTGCCAGCGGAACCGCGCTGATCAGCTACGGGACACCACAGAGCCCCGCCGTACGGATCGTCGATACGGAGTCCCACACCGAGATGCCCGCCGGGATGATCGGTGAGATCTGGGCGCAGGGCGAGAACATCGCGGCCGGATACTGGAACCGGCCCGCCGAGACGCAGGAGACCTTCGGCGCGACCGTCGACGGCGTCCCCGGCGGAACATGGCTGCGGACCGGCGATCTGGGCTTCATCTCCGAAGGCGAGTTGTTCATCATCGGACGGGTCAAGGATCTCCTGATCGTCCGCGGGCGCAACCACTACCCGGACGACATCGAGGCCACGGTCTCGGCGATCTCCCGTGGGCGCGTCGCTGCGATTGCGGTGAACCATGAAGAGGAAGAGAAGCTGGTCGCCGTCATCGAGGTCAAGAAGCGTTCCGACGAAAGCCCGGAGGACCTGTCTGAGCGTCTCACGTTGATGAAACGCGAAGTGATCTCCGCCATCTCGACGGCGCACGGACTCAACCCCGCCGACCTGGCACTCGTGGCCCCCGGCTCGCTCCCGATCACCACCAGCGGCAAGGTCCGTCGTCAGGCGAGTGCAGAGCTGTACCGGCGGCAGGAATTTGCGAGGTTGGACGCCTGATCGGGGCTGAACCGAAGCGCTGAAACCACCATGTGGGCAACCCTTTTGCTGATGGCCATCGCGGTCAGCCTCGAACCCGTACGGATCGGGCTGACCGTGTTGATGCTGAACCGTCCCCGGCCGGTGCATCAGTTGCTGGCGTTCCTGTGCGGTGGATTCCTCATGGGCCTGGTGGTCGGCGGGACGGCGTTGCTGGTCCTCGACGCCGCACCGCTGGCCGCAGGCACGCTCACCGTGCCCAGGATGCAGATCGGGATCGGCATCCTCGCCTTGGTCGCCGCCGTGTTGGTCGCCGCCAACGTGGGCTCGCGGCGGGCGCAAAAGGCAGAGCCGGCGCCTGAGGAATCCGGCTCCGGCCAGGTGGCAGTGGCGGCGCCGCGCGTCGGTCTGCGAGACCGGATACGTGCGGTCATGCAAGGCAATTCGCTGTGGGTGGCCGGCGTCAGCGGGCTGGGCATCGCGCTGCCGTCGGTCGACTACCTGGCGGCACTGGCCGTCATACACGCCTCCGGTGTCGCACCCGGCACACAGGTTGGCGCGGTGATCGCCTTCAACCTGGTGGCATTTGCACTCGTGGAGATCCCACTCCTGAGTTACCTGATTGCGCCGCAACGTACGCTGGTGTGGATGACCCGCGTGCACACCTGGATCCGTTCGTGCACGCGGCGCGACGTAGCGATGATCCTCACTGCTGCAGGTGCTTTGTTCATCACGATCGGTCTGCTGGGGATTTGAGCGGCAGCATGACACCGCCGACGGGCGGTGCTCAGAAGGGAGACGGCAGGATGCCTGGAGTCAACGGAGGACGTCGGCGCCGCGTGCCGCAAGGCCTGCTGGCCGGAACCTTCGCCGTCGGCCTCGTCGCCGCGGGAACGGTGTTCGGCGCCGGAACCGCGTCCGCCGAGAACGCGCTGATCTTCGGCGGCGCCCGCGGCCCCGGCATTCCGTGGGACCAGATCACCAACAAGGTGGGCCGCGGTTACTACCCGAATGCGAACCGGCGCATCGTCGAGTATCCCGCCGGGATGGTGTACGGCCGGCTGCCGGACAAGTTGTGGCCCGGCAACGACATCTCGACCGACAGTGTGGGCGACTCGGTGGACATCGGTGCGCGCAACCTGAAGACCGCGCTGCAGAACACTCCCGGCCAGACCGTGGTGGTCGGCAACTCCGAGGGCGCGCTGGTGCTCAGCGAGGCGCTGGCGCGCCTGTCGCAGGATCCCGGTGCGCGCGCCCCGGAAGGCGTGTCCTTCACATTGTTCGGGCCCCCGCAGTCGGTGACACCCTTCAGCCATTCGGTCCTGTCATCGCTGACGCCGGGAACGTACGTGCCGCTGATCGACTACACGGTGCGCGGTCCGGTGGAGAGCCAGTACGACACCACCCTGGTCGTGGGTGAATACGATTTTATCGCCGACTTCCCCGATCGGCCGGACAACTTCCTGGCGCTTGCGAATTCGCTTGTTGCGCTGGAGTATCTGCACACCGAGACGTCGTACTCCACCCGTGAGGACGTGCCGCCGCAGAACATCTTCGTCACGGTCAACTCCAAGGGAGCCACGCAGACGGCGTATTTCCTGCCGACCCAACTCCTGCCCCTGACCAGGCCGCTTCGCGATCTCGGAGTTCCCAACGAGCTGGTCGACCAGCTCGACGGCGTGGTTCGTCCCATGGTGGACGCCGGATACTCCCGTAACGACTACCCGGGTGCACCGGCTACCGGTATCGATCCCGTGGCCCGGGCCAACGTCGAGGAGTGGCTGCGCCAGGCCGGCACCGGTCTGGCGGAACTGCCGCCACAGCAGGCTCCCGTGTCGCAGCCCACGATCAAGTTGAGCCGCACCGACCAGGAGAACATCGACAAGGCGGTGCAGGGCATCAAGGTGAGCCCCACCGATCAGGCCAACATCGACAACGCCGCTCAGCAGGTGAAAAACCTGTTCCCAGGGATCGGCTAGCCGGCTCCGCCCAGCGTTGCCGAGCTCGGCTCAGTTGCCGGGCTCGGCTTCCTGCTTGACCCCCACCCGCAGCCGACTGCGCACCCGCTCGACCTGCCGGGTGACGAAATCCGACGGCCACCAGTTCGCCGTGCCGATCAGCGTCGCGATGGCGGGCACGGTCAAGGTGCGCACCAGGAACGTGTCCAGCAGAATCCCCACGCCCACAACGAATCCGGCCTGCACGACGGTGGAGATACTGGCGAACAACAGCCCGAACATCGATGCGGCGAAGATCAGCCCGGCTGCCGTGATCACGCCGCCGGTGGATCCGACGGTACGGATCACACCCGACCGCACGCCATGTGGCGACTCATCGCGTATTCGGGAGATCAGCAGCAGGTTGTAATCGGCTCCGACGGCGACCAGCACGATGAAGGTCAGCGCGGGAACGCTCCAGTGCAACTGTTGGCCGAGGACATACTGGAACATCACGACCCCGATGCCCAGAGCCGACAGGTAGGAGATCACCACCGAGGCGATCAGGTAGATCGGCGCGACCAAGGCTCGCAACAGGACCACCAGGATCAGCAGCACGACAGCGATCGTGAGCGCGAGGATGAGCCGGATGTCGTGGTTGTAGAAGTCGCGGGTGTCGCGGAGCATCGCCGGATATCCGGCGATCGACACCGAGGACCCTTCGAGCGCGGTGTTGGGCAGGGCGCCACGTGCGGTGTCACCGATCGCATTGACCAGGTTCATCGCCTCGGTGCCGAACGGGTTGATGTCGGTCTGGATCAGGTAACGCGCGGTATGACCGTCGGGAGAGATGAACGTCGCTGCGGCCTTGCGGAAGTCGTCCTGGGTGAGGATCTGGGCGGGCACGTAGAACCCGGCCATCGGGGGACTGGCCGCGTCGGTCTTCATGTTGAGCAGGAATGCCGACGCCTCGTCGAGCCCCGATCCCATCCGCTTGGTCTCCGTGACCAGTTGCGAGACCCCGTCGGCGATCTGTCGGCTGGCGTCGGCGAGGGTGTCGGCACCGGTCTGCAGGGTGCTGAGCTGCGAACGTGCCTGGGCCGGGTTGGCCAGACCCATGGATTGCATGGCCTTGCTCGCGGTGTCGATGGTGGTGCTGAGCTTCTTGACCGTGTCATCGAGGGACTGCATCGGATCTGTTGCCCGTAGATCCCGGGCCAGGGCAGCGATCTGATCGAAGGTTCCATCGGTGCGGGCCGCGGCCAGACGGCGCAGGGCTCCGCGGGCCTCAAGGCAGGCTGGGTCGGTCAGACAGACGGGGCTGGTGTCCAGTCCCCGCAGGACCGGATCGATCCACGGCATTCCGTTGGTCAGATCGGAGAAGTTCGAACCGAGTGAGTCTCCGAGTGCCCGCATACTGCTGACAAGCTTTGCCGCGCTGTCGACCTGCTGAAGTGTCGTATTGCCACCGACCTGCTTCTGCATTGCCGCCAGGGCATCGACCAGGCCACGCGCTCCGGCCACGCCGCGGGTGACCTGTGTGCGCACGTCGAGAAGGCTGGTCGCCAGGGAATCGGCGCCGTCGGTCAGCCGGTTGAGATCGCTTGCGCGCCCGTTGATCTGGGTTGACGCGTCATTGAGCTTGGTCCCGACCTCGCCGGCCTGATAGCTCAGTCGTGCCTGCTGCAGCGATTCTCCCGTGGGACGGGTGATCCCGCGCACGACGGCGATCCCGGGAAGTTGGCTCACCCGCTGGGCCATCTGTTCCAGGTCGGCCAGTGCCTGCGGCGTACGCAACTCGTTCGGAGACTGGATGATCAGATACTGCGGAATGGCCGAGCTGATCGGGAAGTGGTCTTCCAGGGCCGCATACCCCATCGAGCTCTCGGCGTGCGCCGGCAGCGCCTTGCGGTCGTCGTAGTTGTACTGGACGAGGGATGCGCAACTGGCCAGTGCCGCGAGGACGACCAGGCTGGCGGCCAGATGGGACCACGGTCGGCGCACGATGCGGATGCCGGACCGTCGCCAGAGTCGGCTCGTGAGGTCACGGCGCGGGGCGATCCAACCGTGCCGTCCGACGAGCACCATCACGGCAGGCAACAGTGTCAACGCGGCCAACAGCGCGATGCCGATGGCGACGGCGAGCGCGGTGCCCACCGTGGAGAACACGCCGAGTTGGGCGAACGTCATCCCGAGGAAGGTGACGGCCACCGTCGCGGCGGACGCGGCAATGACTTTGCCGATCGAGCCGAGTGCTTGTTCGACGGCGCGATCGGACTCCAGTCCGTCGCGCAGATAGTCGTGATATCGGCTGATGAGGAACACCGCGTAGTCGGTCCCGGCGCCTGCCATCATGGCGGTCAGGAACACGACGGTCTGGTTCGAGATCCCCATCCCGAGCGAGGCCAGGCCGGCGACCACTGATTGCGCTGTCACCAGGGAGGCCCCGATGGTGAGCAGGGGCAGCAGCATCGTGACCGGATTCCGGTAGATCAACAGCAGGATCACCAGGACCATCCCGATCGTGGCGATCTCGATGGCGGTCGTGTCGTGTTCGCCGATGTCGGTGAGATCGGCGACGGTGGCGGCCGGGCCGGTGAGGCTCGCGGTGAGCGAGGCGTCGTGCACGCTGTCCTTGACGATGGCGGCGACCCGGGTATACGACGCGTACGACTGCGGCGAACCGACGTTGCCCGCGATGCCCACGGGCAGGATCCAGGCCTTGCCGTCCTTGCTGGCCATGAACTCGCGCAGGGGAGGGGTACTGATGAAGTCCTGCAGCATCACGACGTCGGCGTCGTTCTTGCGCAGGTTGTCGACCAGCGTGCGGTAGGTCGCTTCGTCGGCCGGGCCCAGGCCCTTGTCGTTGCTCAGGACGACCAACAGCACGTTTTCCGAGCCGGATTCGTGGAACGCCTCGGTCATCTCACGGGTGGCGAGGGTGACGGGTGCGTGTGACGGCAGGATCGCGACGGGCCGTTGCTGCACCATCAGCGTCAGCGACGGGAACGTCAGTGGGAGGGCAGCCGTGATGGCCAGCCAGATTCCGATGACGAGCCACGGCCATCGCACTATCAGTGAGCCGAGCCGGACGAACAGCGAGGAGTGTTCGGCCGTGCTCGTAGATTCTGTCGGCGACGGCACTTTACGATCCTACGGGCGAGCGGGACGGCAGCGGGCGGTGCCGTGGGGACAGTGAATTGATGTGCGCCTCGACCTCACCGATCACCGATTGCTCGGGGACAGCCACCGCGTCTTGATCCGCCAGGAATGCGCGGACGCGAGTGCGAAGATCGCGCCGCAGCCGCAGGCGAAAATCCAGACCAGTCGGCCGTTCTCGATGGGTTGCAGCGCCGGAACAAGCGAAGTGACGATCCGTGTCGCGCACGCGAGCACGCCGCTGATCGAGGCGAACAGATAGATGTTGGCGATCCGCCGGGACCGCGGATCCTTGCGGAGGATCAGCATGGCGCGGGCACCGTACCCCAGCAGGTAGATCAAGGTGCCGCAGAGGATGATCCAGTACACGCTGAGCCAGAAGTCGGTCGGTACCTGGAAGAAGTCGGCTCGGTACACCGCGGCGCCGTTGCCCATCGAGAACGTGGCCAGCAGGACCGGGATACAGATCGTTGCCGGGCGCTCGACGTACTGCTTGAACGAGCGTTGCATGGCGCTGTCGTCCTGGAGCCGGCCCAGGGAGTTGTACACGATGGCCGACGCCGCGACGATGTAGCAGTCGTGCCCGATGTAGTCCTCGACATTCCACTTGCCCGTCAGCTCGTAGAGGACCTGTCCGATGGTCGCCGAGGCCCAGGGCGACATCAGGAGCACGGCCAGGCCCTGGAGCGCGATGTTGAGGGTGGCGGCCACCTCCCACCGACACGACCAGGTGACCCTCCTGATCCACAGGCTCCACAGGATGCAGGCCAGTGTGATCAGGATGAGTGTGGCGACGGACATAACGATCTGCCTCGGACGGTGTTGCGGTTCAGCTGACGTGCGGGTTGCTCACAGCGGGGGTGCGTCGGATCTCGGGGTCAATTGGGACAGTCTCTTGGAGCGGTGGACGGTCGGGCGCACGCGGGTGGCGGTATCCGTCGGTGCCACCGTCACCGGCGACGACTCCATGTAGTGCCAGACTTCCTGGCGGCTCATCAGCCCGAACCGGATCTGCAGGTCGGGGTAGCTGAGATGGAAGCGGTCGGCCACCTGCCGCAATTCCTCGGCGTTGGGGTAGTCGGCTTCTTTCACACGCCGGTAGTACGTGCTGCTGGATACGCCCAGCGCGCTGTACACGGCCTTGGCGTCGACCTCGCCGTCCAGCAGATAGTCGAGCAGGGCCTTGAGCTGCCTGCCGTTCTCGTCGGTTCGCGGCATCAGAACACAATAGACCCCGGGCCCGGAGTTGGTCACAGCGAACCGCAGGGAAGCCAGCAATGACGTAATTGACAACGATGTCAGAGTTTTGGCACAGATCTCCCATTTTTGGGACTCTCTGGCTACCGTTACACCTATGTCTGTTTCCGTCCTGCCCCATGCATACGGCGCGAGCTCGTGGATCGCCGACTACGGCACCGTGGGGCCTCCCGTTGTCGCAGATCTGGCGTCGGTGTCCAGTTCGCTGGACGAGGTGTTGTCCGCGGAGGTGCACGAAGCCCAGCTCGCGATGGGTTGCACCGCCGAGGAGCTGCTGCTGGCTGCGCTGGGCCGGACGGTCGCCCGCACCATCGGTGAAGGTGTGCTGGTCGTCGACGTCGTCACTGGTCCCGAGCGCGCCGGATACCGCCGCGTCGGGGTGCCCTGCATGTCGCATCGTGGCCTGTCTGGGCACGAATTGCTCGCGGCGGCGCGGCCCGTCGTCGACAACGGGGACCACCCACCGGCGGACATCGCCTTCGCCTACGGCGAGGGGCCCCGGGCCGGTCAGTGCGAACATCCGCTGTCGTTGCACATCCGGCGTGACAGTGCGGCCACGATGAGCCTGGACTGGCGGTTCGACAGCCGCGGGTTCGACGAGTGCACGGTGCAGGAATTGGCCGAGCAGTTCCCGCTGGCACTGATCGAGGTCACCTCCGGTTAGGTGTGATTTCTCGATGATTTGCGGTGCTCACTAGACTGGGCGCATCGGCGCTGATCCGGCCATCACCGGGGAGCCTTCGGAAGAACAGTTGCGGGTTCCGCGGCTCAGTAGAACCGGACGGGTGGGCCCGTGATCGCCTGAAAGTTGAGCGGCGCGCTGCGTGACAGCGCGCAAGCGGGGTGGTACCGCGGCGCTTGCGCACCCGCGCGACGTCGTCCCCGTGCCTAGGACACACAGGCTCCTCAATGAGGGGCCGGCGACGCGGCCCGACGGCCACGTCATAGGCACAGGAGACGCGTCAGTGACTGCCCAATCGGAGTCTTCAACGTCGGCCGGATATCCCAAGCCGGCGGCACCCAACTTCCCGGAGCGGGAACTCGAGGTGCTCGACTATTGGGCCGGCGACGACACTTTCCGGGCCAGTATCGCGCGCCGTGCGGATGCCGAGGAGTACGTCTTCTACGACGGACCGCCGTTCGCCAACGGTCTGCCGCATTACGGCCACCTGCTGACCGGCTACGTCAAGGACATCGTGCCGCGATACCGAACCATGCGTGGCTACAAGGTGGAACGCCGGTTCGGGTGGGATACGCACGGCCTACCCGCCGAACTTGAGGTGCAGCGCCAGCTGGGCATCGCGGACAAGGCCCAGATCGAAGAGATGGGCATCGAGAAGTTCAACGCGGCCTGCCGAGCCTCGGTCCTGAAATACACCGACGAGTGGCGCGCCTATGTCACGCGGCAGGCCCGCTGGGTGGACTTCGACAACGACTACAAAACCCTCGACCCGACCTTCATGGAGTCGGTGATCTGGGCGTTCAAGCAGCTGTGGGACAAGGGCCTGGCCTATGAGGGCAACCGGGTGCTGCCGTACTGCT
Source organism: Mycobacterium shunyiense (assembly GCF_058270075.1). NCBI lineage: Bacteria > Bacillati > Actinomycetota > Actinomycetes > Mycobacteriales > Mycobacteriaceae > Mycobacterium > Mycobacterium shunyiense. The sequence continues at coordinate 166,982 of NZ_JBZDPU010000005.1, forward strand.
GGAACGACGAGACCCCGCTGTCCAACCATGAGCTTCGGATGGATGACGACGTCTACCAGAGCCGCCAGGATCCGGCAGTGACGGTCGGCTTCACGGTGACCGAGGGCCCGCTGAAGGGCGCCCACCTGTTGATCTGGACGACGACGCCCTGGACGCTGCCGTCCAACCAGGCTGTCGCCGTCAACCCCGACATCGACTACGTCCTGGTGAAGGGCACCGACGGGCGGCGGTACGTGTTGGCCCAAGCGCGGCTCGCAGCCTACGCGCGCGAACTCGGGGAAGAGCCTGAAGTCCTCGGCAGCTACACCGGGCGCGACCTGCTCGGGACGCACTACCTGCCGCCGTTCCCCTACTTCATGGACGCACCCAATTCGTTCCAGGTGCTGGCCGCCGATTTCGTCAGCACCGAGGACGGCACGGGCATCGTGCACATGGCGCCTGCCTACGGTGAGGACGACAAGGCCACCGCCGACACCGCCGACATCGTCGCGGTCACCCCGGTGGACTCGAAGGGCCGTTTCGACGCGACCGTGCCCGATTACGCGGGTCAGCATGTCTTCGACGCCAACTCGCAGATCATCCGCGACCTCAAGAACGGTGACGGGCCTGCTGCCGCCAACGGCGCGGTGCTGCTGCGGCACGAAACCTACGAGCACTCCTACCCGCACTGCTGGCGGTGCCGCAATCCGTTGATCTACCGCGCGGTCTCGTCGTGGTTCATCAAGGTCACCGACTTCCGGGACCGGATGGTCGAGCTCAACCAGCAGATCACCTGGTACCCCGAGCACGTCAAGGATGGACAGTTCGGTAAGTGGCTCGCCAATGCGCGCGACTGGTCGGTGTCTCGAAACCGGTACTGGGGCAGCCCGATTCCGGTGTGGAAGTCCGATGATCCGGCCTATCCGCGGATCGATGTCTACGGCAGCCTCGACGAGCTCGAACGCGATTTCGGTGTGCGGCCGACGGATCTGCACCGACCGTTCATCGATGAACTGACCCGGCCCAACCCCGACGATCCGACCGGCAAGTCCACGATGCGCCGCATCGAGGACGTGTTCGATGTGTGGTTCGACTCGGGTTCGATGCCGTACGCGCAGGTGCACTACCCGTTCGAGAACGCGGAATGGTTCGACGGCGTCGGCGGTGCCGACAATGAGACCGGGGGCAGCGGCGAGGACGCGCATTTCCCGGGCGATTTCATCGTCGAGTACATCGGCCAGACCCGCGGCTGGTTCTACACCATGCATGTGCTGGCCACCGCGCTGTTCGACAAGCCGGCTTTCAAAACCTGTGTGGCGCACGGGATCGTGCTGGGCAACGACGGTGCGAAGATGAGCAAGTCGCTGCGCAACTATCCCGATGTCAGCGAGGTCTTCGACCGCGATGGGTCCGACGCCATGCGCTGGTTCCTGATGGCTTCGCCGATCCTGCGCGGCGGCAACCTGATCGTCACCGAACAGGGCATTCGTGAAGGTGTCCGTCAGGTGCTGCTGCCGTTGTGGAACGCCTACAGCTTCCTGGCGTTGTACGCGCCGAAGAAGGGCACCTGGCGGACAGACTCGGCCAACGTGCTCGATCGCTACATCCTGGCCAAGTTGGCGCAGTTGCGTGACGATCTGACCACTTCACTGGACACCTGTGACATCTCCGGGGCGTGCGACGAACTGCGGCAGTTCACCGAGGCATTGACCAACTGGTATGTGCGTCGGTCACGTTCGCGTTTCTGGGAAGAGGATGCCGACGCGATCTACACCCTGCACACCGTCCTGGAAGTGACGTGCAGACTCGCGGCTCCGCTGTTGCCGTTGGCCACCGAGGTGATCTGGCGGGGCGTGACCGGTGAGCGTTCGGTACATCTGACCGACTGGCCCGAAGCCGATGTGGTGCCGCACGACGCCGAGTTGGTGGCCGCGATGGATCAGGTCCGCGAGGTGTGTTCGGTGGGCTCGTCGCTGCGCAAGGCCAAGAAGCTGCGGGTGCGGCTGCCGTTGCCGAAACTGACTGTCGCGGTCGAAAACCCAACTGCCCTCGCCCCGTTCGCGGATCTGATTGCCGACGAGCTCAACGTCAAGGCGGTCGACCTGACCGACGACATCGACGCCTACGGCAAGTTCGACCTCGCCGTCAACGCCCGCGTCGCGGGTCCCCGGATCGGTAAGGACGTGCAGGCCGCGATCAAGGCCGTCAAGGCAGGGGAGGGCGTGGTCAATCCCGACGGCACCCTGACCGCGGGACCGGTGGTGCTGCAGCCCGAGGAGTACACCGCCAAACTGGTTGCCGCCGACCCGGAATGGACCGCGGCTCTGCCCGACGGTGCGGGCCTGGTGGTGCTCGACGGCACAGTCACCGAGGAGCTTGAGGCCGAGGGCTGGGCCAAGGACCGCATCCGCGAACTGCAGGAACTGCGCAAGTCCACCGGCCTTGAGGTGTCCGACCGGATCGTCGTGCAGATGTCGGTGCCGGCGCAGTACGAGCCATGGGCGCGGGCCCATCGTGATCTCATCGCCGGAGAGATCCTGGCCACCGGTTTCGAATTCATGAGCACGGACACGGTGTTGGAGGGCACAGAGATCGGGGACGGAGTGCGGGTCGCGATCGCAAAAGCGTGAGGCGGTGGGTTCAGCCGCCGGCCACGCGCGCACTGCGGCCGGCGAACGCGACGGTGTCGCCCGGTCGTAGTTGGCGGCCGCGGCGCAGTTCGACCTCGCCGTTGACGCTGACCAGGCCGTCGGCGATGACGGACTTCGCGTCGGCGCCGCTGTCGATCAGGGAGGCCAGCTTGAGGAACTGTCCCAGGCGAATCGACTCGTCCCTGATCGGCACGTCATCCGGCGTCATGAAAGTCAGGCTAGCGCCATAGCATCAGCAACTATGAACGGCGCCGAGGTCACGGGCGCGGGCGGACGCTGGGTTCTGCACCTCGACATGGATGCGTTCTTCGCATCCGTCGAACAACTGACGCGTCCCACCCTGCGCGGCAGACCCGTGCTGGTCGGCGGCCTCGGCGGGCGCGGTGTGGTGGCGGGGGCCAGCTACGAGGCGCGCCGCTACGGCGCGCGGTCGGCGATGCCGATGCACCAGGCCCGCCGGCTCGTCGGTGCACCCGCCGTGGTGCTGCCGCCCCGCGGCGCGGTCTACGGATTGGCGAGCCGACGCGCACTCGACACCGTGCGCAGCGTCGTCCCGGTGCTCGAGCAGCTGTCCTTCGACGAGGCCTTCGGCGAACCGGTGGAACTGGTCGGCGCCACCGCCGCCGACGTCGAACAGTTCTGTCAGCAGTTGCGGGCCAAGGTCCTCGAGCAGACCGGGCTGGTGGCCTCCGTCGGAGCCGGCTCGGGAAAACAGATCGCCAAAATCGCATCCGGGCTGGCCAAGCCCGATGGGATCCGGATCGTCCGCCGCGACGAGGAAGCGCTGTTGCTCGACGGCCTGCCGGTACGCAAGTTGTGGGGGATCGGCCCGGTGGCCGAGGAGAAGCTGCACCGACTCGGTATCGAGACGGTGGGCGCATTGGCCGCGTTGTCGGATGCCGAAGCCGCCAGTGTGCTCGGCACGGCGGTGGGTGCCGCGCTGCATCGGCTGGCCCGCGGGATCGACGACCGCCCGGTGGCCGAGCGCGCCGAGGCCAAGCAGATCAGCGCGGAATCGACTTTTCCGGAGGATCTCACCACTCTTCGTCAGTTGCAGGACGCGATCGCACCGATCGGCGAACATGCGCACCGTCGCCTGGAGAAAGACGGTCGTGGTGCCCGGACCGTGACGGTCAAGTTGAAGAAGTCGGACATGAGCACGCTGACTCGCTCGGCCACGCTGGCCTATGCCACGACCGAGGCCGCCACCCTGATCGGCACCGCCCGCCGGCTGCTGCTCGACCCGGTGGAGATCGGTCCGATTCGCCTTGTCGGCGTGGGTTTTTCGGGGCTGTCGGACAGCAGGCAGGAATCCCTGTTTCCGGACCTCGAGCAGCTCGACGACATCTCCGACTCGCACCAGCATGAGGCCACCGAGGCTGCGCAGAGCAGCCCGACGGGCTGGCGCATCGGCGACGACGTCGCGCACCCCGACCACGGTCACGGCTGGGTCCAGGGGGCCGGTCACGGCGTGATGACCGTGCGCTTCGAAACCAGGGCCAGCGGTCCCGGGCCGGCCCGCACGTTTCCCGACGACACTCCCGGTTTCAGCCGGGCCGATCCGGTCGACAGCCTGGACTGGGGCGACTATCTCAGCGGCCTGGCCGACTACCAGAGCACGCCGTAGGTGGCATTCAGGATGAAGCCGTGCTCGCCATACGTCTTGCACGTCACCGTGCCCTGATAGCCGACCCCACAACTCGCGCCCCAGTTCTCCAACCGATGCCCCTCGGGCAGCACGTCGACATCGCGCGTGAACGAGGCCGTGTCGGAGTGACGGTAGGAGGCGGGCCCGCCACTGTTGACGAAGATCTGGTTGCTGCCCGCCGGTGCATCGATCGGCACTGCGTCGCAACCGACCGGTCCGCCGTTGGGTCCGATTCCGCAATGCCGGCCGTCCGGGGTCCGGAAGAACACGCCGTAGAAGTCGGTGGGTGAGCTGTAATGCCCTTCTGCTTTGGGATAGCTGTCGATGTCGTCGGCGCCGGGTGGTGGCTCCGCTGCCGCGGTCGGGGCCGGTGTCAGCGTGAGCAGGCCGATCGCCGCAATTGCCATGAGGTGATGGCGCATAGGTTCCATTGAACCGATGCCGTCAACCCCCGTGGCCGACTACCAGAGCACGCCGGAAGCGGCGTCGAGCGAAAAGCCGTGCCGGCCGGACGTTTTGCAGATCAGTGTGCCCTCGTGGGTGACAGCGCAGGCGGCCTCCCAGTTCTCCAGTCGATAGCCTGCGGGCAGCACGCCTACATCCCGGGTGAACAGCTTGCTCCCCGAATAGCGGTAGGACGCCGGTGCTCCGGCCTCGACAAAGGTCTGGTTCATGCCCTCGGGTGCATCCGCGGGCACCGCGTCGCACCCGACCGGACCGCGGTTGGGAAGGATTCCGCAGTACCGACCGTCTGGGGTCTGGAAGTACAGCCCGTAGAAATCGGTGGGCGAGGTGTAGTTGCCCTCGGCGATCGGGTAGCCGTCGATGTCCTCGATCCCAGGTGGCGGCGGCCACGGCCAAGCCTGCGCGGTCGGAAGCGGGCCGAACATCGATAGGCCGACGGCAGCTGCCGCCACAATGTGGAAACGCACGTTCGCTATTTCAGCACAGGTCGTCAACCCCAGGCGTCGACGACCTCCGTTACGGGTCGCCCGGCAGCCAGTGCGGCCATCAACAGAACCCGCGCCTGCGCCGGGCGCAGGCAAGGGACCATCGTGGCGCCGGCGTCGACCAACTGCCGGCCGGGTCCGTACTGCGCGACCACCGGGCCGTCGGGAACCCGGGTCGACACCGCGATCACGACACCGGCGCGGCAGTACCGGCGCACCGCGTCGATCAGCGCAGTTCCCGCATTGCCCGAGCCCATCGCCTGGAGCACGACCGCGCGTGCCCCGGCGTCGACGCAGGCGTCCAGGGCGGTCGAGTCTGCTCCCGGATACGCGGCGACGATGTCGACTCGCGGTGCCGTCGCTGCGGACAACTCGCCGAGAAACGTGCGGCGTTTGGTCGCGGCTGCTTCAAAACGACCATCGATGACCGTTCCGATCGCGTCGCCGGTGAAGGCGTTCAACTCGTCGGTGTGACGCTTACGAAGACCCAGCGGTTGCCACACGGTCCCGGCAAAGCTGACGACCACCCCGAGGTCTCGGGCCTGCGGACTGGCCGCGACGGTGATGGCGTGCCGCAGGTTGGCGGGACCGTCGGCATCGGGCGCGTCGGCGCTGCGCTGCGACCCGGTCAGTACCACCGGCACGGCTCCGCCGTAGGTGAGGTCGAGCCACAGCGCGGTTTCCTCCAGGCTGTCGGTTCCGTGCGTGATGACGACGCCCTCGGCCCGGGCCGCTGCGGCGCCGGACGCCGCTCGGATCACGTCCCAGTCCGCAGGTGTCAGCAGGGCGCTGTCGGTCGAGAGCACATCGACGATCTCGACGTCCGCGTCAACCGCCAGTCCGGCCGTCAGCTCGGCCCCGGCACGCGTCGGACGCCGGATTCCGGCGTCGTCGGTGCTGGTCGAGATGGTGCCGCCGGTGGTGATCACGACGACGCGGCGGCGCGGCGCCACAGCTCCTGTCACGGTCTCCGTCACGGTCCAGATTGTCCCGCAATTGTCCCGGCTCGACTGTTTGGGATGATGGGGGAGTGACTGATGAAACGTCAGGCCCGGTAGAGCCGGTGACCGACGCAACCGGGGATGCGAAACCATCCCCTGTAACCGCTGCTCCGCCCCGGCGGCGGCTGCGTCTGCTGCTCACCGTCGCCGCGGTCGTGCTGTTCATCGACGTGGTGACCAAGGTGCTCGCGGTACGCCTGCTGACGCCCGGACAGCCGGTGTCGATCATCGGTGACACCGTGACCTGGACGCTGGTACGAAACTCCGGCGCGGCGTTCTCGATGGCAACCGGATACACCTGGGTGTTGACGCTCATCGCGACCGGAGTGGTGATCGGAATCGTCTGGATGGGCCGCCGACTGGTCTCTCCGTGGTGGGCGATCGGTCTCGGGATGATCCTGGGCGGTGCGACGGGAAACCTGATCGACCGCTTCTTCCGTGCCCCTGGACCGCTCCGTGGGCACGTGGTGGACTTCTTCTCGGTCGGCTGGTGGCCGGTGTTCAACGTGGCCGATCCGGCGGTGGTCGGGGGCGCGATCCTGTTGGTGGCGCTCTCGTTGTTCGGATTCGACTTCGATACCGTCGGGCGGCGGCGCCTGAACGACGACGCCGACGACAAAGCGGGCGACGACAAAGCGGCCGACGATGATCAGTCCGAGAAGGTTGATGACGCCGATCCGGAGACTGCGGCCGAAGACGAGTCGAGCGCGGTCGGGCGCCAGGCCGAGACGTCATAGTGACCACCCGGTCGATGCCGGTGCCCGAGGGCCTGGCGGGAATGCGGGTCGACGCCGGCCTGGCCCGGCTCCTGGGGCTGTCGCGTACCGCGGTGGCAGCGATGGCCGAGGACGGCGGTGTCGATATCGACGGCGCGCCGGCAGCCAAATCCGACAAGCTCGTCGCCGGGGCATGGCTGGAAGTTCGGCTTCCTGAGGCGCCCCCACAGGTCGAGAACACCCCGGTCGACATCGAGGGCATGGGCATCCTCTACTCGGACGACGACATCGTGGCCGTGGACAAGCCGCCGGGTGTGGCCGCGCATGCGACCGTGGGTTGGCATGGCCCGACGGTCCTGGGCGGGCTGGCCGCCGCCGGGTTCCGGATCAGCACCTCGGGCATCCACGAACGCCAGGGCATCGTGCACCGACTCGATGTCGGCACCTCCGGAGTCATGATCGTGGCGTTGTCGGAGCGGGCATACACCGTGCTCAAGCGGGCGTTCAAGCAACGCACCGTGGACAAGCGGTACCACGCGCTGGTGCAGGGACACCCCGATCCGTCGAGCGGAACCATCGATGCCCCCATCGGGCGGCATCGTGGTCACGACTGGAAGTTCGCGGTCGTCGAGGGCGGACGTCACAGCATCACCCACTACGACACCCTGGAGGCGTTCCAGGCCGCCAGCCTGCTGGACGTCCACCTGGAGACCGGCCGCACACATCAGATCCGCGTGCACTTCTCCGCGCTGCACCACCCGTGTTGCGGCGACATGACCTACGGCGCCGACCCGACGTTGGCGAAAAAGCTTGGGCTGGAACGTCAATGGCTGCATGCCCGGTCGCTGGCCTTCGCCCATCCGGCCGACGGCCGCCGCATCGAGATCACCAGTCCGTATCCGGCTGACCTGCAGGCCGCCCTCGACGTTCTGCGCCGCCACTAGCGGTGGGTGTGCAGGCACCTGCGCAGCAGACCGGCGCCACCCGCGCCGGGGTGCTCTACGGTGCGGGTGCCTACATCTGGTGGGGTTTGTGCCCCGGCTTCTTCCTGTTGTTACTCCCGGCGGGAGCGCCGGAGGTGCTGGCCCACCGCATCGTGTGGAGCGCAGTGTTCCTGCTGCTGGTGCTCGCGGTGGCCCGGCGGCTCGGTGACCTCCGCAGGTTGACGCTGAAGACCTGGCTAGAGCTGCTGATTGCCGCCGCGTTGATCTCCGTCAACTGGGGGACCTACATCTATGCCGTGACCACCGGCCACGTCGTGGACGCGGCTCTCGGCTATTTCATCAATCCCCTGGTGAGCGTGCTGCTGGGCGTGCTGGTGTTCCGCGAACGGATCAGCCGATGGCAGGCGGTCGCCTTGGTGCTCGCACTCGTCGCAGTGGTGATCCTGACCGTGGAGCTGGGCGCGCCGCCATACATCGCGGTCGTGCTCGCGCTGTCCTTCGGCATTTACGGCCTGATCAAGAAAGTGGTGCAGGCCGACCCGAGAGTGAGCGTGGCCACAGAGACATTGGCAGCGTTTCCCTTCGCGGCCGGTTATCTGATCACGCTCGAGGTGCTGGGCCGGGGAAACTTCCTCGACCACGGCACCTGGCACGCGCTGCTGTTGTTGCTCGCCGGGCCGGTCACCGCGGTCCCGCTGCTGTTGTTCGCCGCGGCCGCACAGCGCCTCCCGATGGTGACACTGGGCCTGTTGTTCTATCTCAACCCTGGGCTGCAGATGGCCTGGGGGGTGTTCATCGGCCACGAGCCGATGCCGTTGGGCCGGTGGATCGGGTTCGCCCTGATCTGGGTGGCGTTGGTGATCATGACGGTCGGGGCGCTGCGCAAAAAGCCGGCCGAGATTTCGGCCGACTTTGTCGATCAGGTGCAATCGGAATCGTCATCACGGTGACAGGCTGAAAACCGAAACCGGGACGACACCGTGCAGTACTGCCTACTCATGCATTATCAGGAGGGCCCGGAGGCGGGCCTGAGCGACGAGGACATGGAACCGGCGCGGGCCGCATTCGCCCGCTATGCCGACGATCTTGACGCGGCCGGAGTGCTCATCGGGACACAGGTACTCCAGTCGGCGTCAGCCTCCACGACCTACACCGCACGTACCGGTGCCGCCGAGATCCAGGACGGCCCGTTCGCCGACACCAGAGAGCGGTTGGGCGGCGTGTTCGTGATCGACGTGCCCGATCTCGATGCGGCATTGGCGTGGGCGGCGAAATGCCCCGCCGCGGCGTGGGGTTCCATCGAGATCAGGCCCGTCGCCGTGACCTATCGCAGTGGCCGGGGCTGGTACGCCCCCTGAACACACCGGCCTCGGCGCGCCTCGCGCAGGTGGTCGGCCGGTCCTACGGCCGACTGCTTGCGTTGCTTGCCGCCCAGAGCCGCGACATCGCCGCGGCCGAGGACGCCTTGGCCGACGCGCTCGAACGCGCCCTGCAGCGGTGGCCACGCGACGGCGTTCCGGCCAATCCCGAGGCGTGGTTGGTGACCGTGGCGCGAAATCGACTGCGGGACATGTGGAAATCGCCTGCCTATCGGCTGACCGGGCCATGGACCGAGGACCACGACGTCGCCTGGGAGATGGCGGACCCCGCGGCGGTGATTCCCGACTGCCGGCTCGAACTCATGCTGGTGTGCGCCCATCCGGCCATCGCCGCCGACATCCGCACCCCGTTGATGCTGCAGACGGTTCTGGGGGTGGAGGCCGCCGCCATCGCCTCGGCCTTCGCGGTTGCCCCGGCAACCATGGCGCAACGACTGGTGCGGGCCAAGAAGCGCATTCGGGACACCGGGATCCCGTTCACCCTGCCGGAGCGCGCCGACCTCGATGCGCGGCTACCCGAGGTACTCGAAGCGGTCTACGGCGCTTACTCGATCGACTGGCTGTCCGTCCCGCAGACAACGACCGTCGAATCGCTGTCGTCCGAGGCCCTGCACCTGGCCATGGTGCTCGTCGAGTTGTTGCCCGAGGAGCCCGAGGTTCTGGGCCTGGCCGCACTGATGTGTCTGTGCGAGGCACGGGCATCTTCTCGCCGAGGCAGGACGGGTCGACGAGGCGGCCGCGGCATACCGCCGTGCCATCGAACTGACCGCCGACGATGCGGTGCGGACCTACTTGGCCGGACGGCTGATGGGGCTCCGATCGACCGGCCAGACCGGACCGGGGTCGTGACCCATCCGGGAGACTCTTTGCGAACGCATCTTTTGACCTCATTCTGGCAATGTCATAGTGTTTGCTGAATGACTGTGCGAAGCGGGCCTCGGGCCGCTCGTCGGCCCGGTAGGCCGGTTGGCGCCGACGCTGCGCAAACCCGTGAACGCATCCTGCACGCGGCCTATGAAGTCATCAACGAGCGCGGCTACGCGGCGGCGACATTCCAGGAGATCGCGAATCGCAGTGGTCTGAGCCGCCCGACCCTCAACTATTACTTCGCCAGCCGCGAAGAGCTCTACAGCGCGCTGCTCCAGCAGGCGCACGATGTCGTCGTTTCGTGCATTCGCGTGGCGAAACAGCATGAAGGAACGTTGGATCGGTTGCATGCCTACATCGATGCGGTGGTGGCGGTGTGGCATCGGGACCACGCTGTGGTCGGGTTCCTGGCCAATGCGCGGCTTGAGGCCTACCGGCACCCGGGCCTGCCCGCCGCCACCGTCGCGGCCACCCGCGGGTTCCTCGGCGAGGTGGTCACCGAGGCGATCGCCCGCCGCGAGGTGTCCCCGTACACCGAGCCGGCGACCCTGGTCGAACTGCTGTACGCGATGATGTGGGGAGTGGGTGCCTACAGTGGTTGGCAGGGCCGGCCGGTTGATGTGCCGGCGATAGCCAAGCAACTGCATCAGGTGATCGGAAACGGGTTGCTGTCGATCGCTGATCGTGATCGCTGAAAGCTCGGCGCAGACACGCGTGGCGACACGCCCGGAGGGTGTCGGTGGTCGGCAATAGACTGGCCACTCTATGAGCGGTTCATCTTCGGGGTCCTTCGTACACCTGCACAACCACACCGAGTACTCGATGCTGGACGGGGCTGCGAAGATCACGCCGATGCTGGCCGAGGCTCAGCGGCTGGGCATGCCGGCGATCGGTATGACCGACCACGGCAACATGTTCGGCGCCAGTGAGTTCTACAACTCGGCAACCAAGGCCGGCATCAAACCGATCATCGGCATCGAGGCCTACATCGCGCCGGCGTCGCGGTTCGACACCAAACGGGTTCAGTGGGGTGACCCGAGCCAGAAGAGTGACGATGTCTCGGGCAGCGGCGCCTACACCCACATGACCATGGTCGCCGAGAACGCCACCGGTCTACGCAACCTCTTCAAGCTGTCCTCGCTGGCATCGTTCGAAGGTCAGCTCGGCAAGTGGTCGCGCATGGATGCCGAGATCATCGCCGAGTATGCCGAAGGCATCATCGCGACCACCGGTTGCCCGTCCGGTGAGGTGCAGACCCGGCTCCGGCTGGGTCACCGCCAGGAGGCGCTGGAGGCGGCTGCCAAATGGCGCGAGATCTTCGGCCCCGACAACTTCTTCCTGGAGTTGATGGACCACGGCCTCGACATCGAGCGCCGGGTCCGTGAGGGCCTGCTGGAGATCGGGCAGAAGCTCAACATTCCGCCGCTGGCCACCAACGACTGCCACTACGTGACGCGCGAGGCCTCGCAGAACCACGAGGCCCTGCTGTGCATCCAGACCGGCAAGACCCTGTCGGACCCGAACCGTTTCAAGTTCGACGGCGACGGCTACTTCCTCAAATCGGCCGAAGAGATGCGGGCGCTGTGGGATTCGCAGGTTCCGGGCGCGTGTGATTCCACGGTCCTGATCGGCGAGCGGGTGCAGTCCTATGCCGACGTGTGGGCGCCCACCGACCGCATGCCGGTGTTCCCGGTGCCCGACGGCCACGACCAGGCATCGTGGCTGACGCACGAGGTGACGGAGGGGCTGAACCGGCGGTTCCGTGGAGACGCCGTACCCGCCGAGTACACCGACCGTGCCGCCTACGAGATCAAGGTCATCTGCGACAAGGGCTTCCCGTCGTACTTCCTGATCGTGGCCGACCTGATCAACTACGCCCGTTCGGTCGGTATCCGGGTGGGGCCCGGCCGTGGCTCGGCCGCGGGATCGCTCGTGGCGTACGCGATGGGCATCACCAACATCGATCCCATCCCGCACGGCCTGCTGTTCGAGCGGTTCCTCAACCCGGAACGGCCCTCCGCACCTGATATCGACATCGACTTCGACGACCGCCGCCGCGGCGAGATGCTGCGGTACGCGGCCAACAAGTGGGGCAGTGACCGGGTGGCGCAGGTCATCACCTTCGGCACTATCAAAACCAAAGCGGCGCTGAAGGACTCGGCCCGCGTGCATTACGGCCAACCTGGTTTCGCGATCGCCGACCGCATCACCAAGGCGCTGCCGCCGCCGATCATGGCCAAGGACATCCCGGTGTCGGGGATCACCGATCCCAACCATGAGCGGTACAAGGAAGCAGCCGAGGTCCGCGCCCTGATCGACACCGATCCGGATGTGCGGACCATCTTCGAGACGGCGCGCGGCCTGGAGGGCCTGGTCCGTAACGCGGGCGTGCACGCCTGCGCGGTGATCATGAGTTCCGAGCCGTTGGTCGACGCGATCCCGCTGTGGAAACGGCCGCAGGACGGCGCCATCATCACCGGCTGGGACTATCCGTCGTGCGAGGCCATCGGCCTGCTGAAGATGGACTTCCTGGGCCTGCGGAACCTGACGATCATCGGCGACTGCATCGAGAACATCAAAGCCAACCGCGGTATCGACCTCGACCTCGACACGTTGCCTTTCGATGACCCGGCCGCCTATGAACTCCTCGGCCGCGGCGACACCCTTGGCGTGTTCCAGCTCGACGGCAGTGCCATGCGTGACCTGCTCCGCCGGATGCAGCCCACCGGGTTCAACGACATCGTCGCGGTGCTCGCGCTGTACCGCCCCGGCCCGATGGGCATGAACGCCCACAACGACTACGCGGACCGTAAGAACGGTCGCCAGGCCATCAAGCCCATCCATCCTGAGCTCGAAGAGCCGCTCAAGGAGATCCTCGCCGAGACCTACGGCCTGATCGTCTACCAAGAGCAGATCATGTTCATCGCGCAGAAGGTCGCCTCCTACACCATGGGTAAGGCCGATGCGCTCCGCAAGGCCATGGGTAAGAAGAAGCTCGAAGTGCTCGAGGCCGAGTACAAGGGCTTCAAGGAGGGCATGACCGCCAACGGGTTCTCCGAAGCCGCGGTGAAAGCCCTGTGGGACACCATCCTTCCGTTCGCCGGGTATGCGTTCAACAAGTCGCACGCGGCCGGCTACGGCCTGGTGTCGTACTGGACGGCCTACCTCAAGGCGAACTATCCCGCCGAGTACATGGCCGGTCTGCTCACCTCGGTCGGTGACGACAAGGACAAGGCCGCGGTCTATCTGGCCGACTGCCGTCGTCTCGGCATCACGGTCCTGCCGCCCGACGTCAACGAGTCGGTGCAGAACTTCGCCTCGGTGGGCGATGACATCCGGTTCGGTCTGGGGGCCATCCGCAACGTCGGCGCGAATGTCGTTGCGTCGCTGATCAGTACCCGTACCGAGAAGGGCAAGTACGCCGACTTCTCCGACTACCTCAACAAGATCGATATCGCGGCCTGCAACAAGAAGGTCACCGAATCATTGGTGAAGGCGGGTGCGTTCGATTCGCTCGGCCACCCCCGCAAGGGGCTGTTCCTGGTGCACACCGACGCTGTCGACTCGGTGCTCGGCACCAAGAAGGCCGAGGCGATGGGCCAGTTCGACCTGTTCGGCTGTGCTGACGACGGCGGCGGCACCGACGCGGTGTTCACCATCCGCGTGCCCGAGGAGGAATGGGAGGACAAACACAAGCTGGCGCTCGAACGCGAGATGCTGGGGCTGTACGTGTCCGGCCATCCGCTCAACGGGATTGCCCACCTGCTGGCCAACCAGGTCGACACCCAGATTCCGGCGATTCTCGACGGCGATGTCGCCAACGATGCGCAGGTGGTGGTCGGTGGCATCCTGGCCTCGGTCAACCGTCGGGTGAACAAGAATGGCTTGCCTTGGGCCTCAGCCCAATTGGAAGATCTCACCGGTGGCATCGAGGTGCTGTTCTTCCCGCAGACCTACTCACTGTTCGGTCACGAGATCGCTGACGACGTGGTGGTACTGGTCAAGGCGAAGGTGGCTGCCCGGGATGACCGGATCTCGCTGATCGCCCACGAACTGGTGGTACCCGACTTCAGCAGCGCCCAGGCCGACCGGCCGCTGGCGGTGAGCCTGCCGACCCGGCAGTGCACCATCGACAAGGTCAGTGCGCTCAAGCAGGTGCTGGCCAACCATCCCGGCACGTCTCAGGTGCATCTGCGGCTGATCAGCGGTGAACGGATCACCACGCTGGAACTGGATCAGTCGCTGCGGGTGACGCCGTCCTCGGCGCTGATGGGCGACCTGAAGGCGTTGCTCGGGCCGGGTTGCCTGGGCTGACCGTCCAGGTCGATCTTCACGATCGCGCTGTCGGGCCACAGTGCCCGGTCCCGCGCGCGCCGTAGTTTTTGCAGCAGCGGAAGGTTGCTGTGCACATTGGTGACTCCGGGGATCTTCAGTAGCGGCATGATGTTCCACTGCCAGCCGTAGCGCCGGTGCAGCGCCCGGTTCGCCTCCTCGGCGTCCTCACCGTGCAGGACCGTGGCCCGGCCGGTCAGCCAGGTGGTGCCCGTGATCCGGCCGCGGTGATCGCAGATCACCAGTTCGACGTCGGGCCGCGCCGCGATTCTGCGGGTCTTCGGGCCGATCTTGGTGCGGAACAACGCCGTTCGGCCGTCGAGCACGAACCAGATCGGGGTGTCTGCTGCGGTGCCGTCGCGGCGAAAGCTGCGCAGCAGCGCGTATCGGGAGTGACTCAGGGTCTCCAACGTGGAGTCGGTGTGTGGCATGTAGCCAGTCAACGACTTAGAGTTGACTCTAAGTCAAGCGCAGAAGGAGGGCAGATGGGCGCGATGCTGACCATCGGAGACGTCACGCAGCGGTCGGGCATCGCCCAGACCGCGCTGCGCTACTACGAGCAGGTCGGCTTGTTGCCTGCACCGCATCGCGTG
This sequence comes from Mycobacterium shunyiense, assembly GCF_058270075.1. Classification (NCBI taxonomy): domain Bacteria; kingdom Bacillati; phylum Actinomycetota; class Actinomycetes; order Mycobacteriales; family Mycobacteriaceae; genus Mycobacterium; species Mycobacterium shunyiense. The sequence continues at coordinate 182,042 of NZ_JBZDPU010000005.1, forward strand.
GGCGGGCAGCGCCGCTACCAGGAGTCGGTCCTGATGCGGCTGGAAGTGATCAGGTTGTGCAAGACGGCGGGCTTCTCGCTGACAGAGATCGCGCTGCTGCTCAAGGACGACACCCCGGGCCGCCCCTTGGCTCGCGAACTGGCGCAGACCAAATTGGCCGAGATCGACGAGCAACTGAAGTCGCTGGCGCGGGCGCGGGCCATCATCGAGTGGGGGATGCGGTGCACCTGCCCGTCAATCGAGTTGTGCACGTGCGGGATTCATCACGAATTGCCGGCCTGACGAAGGAGCGGCAACAGCCGCTCGGGTCGATTGTCTCGCGCGGAATGGCGTGGCTGCGTCAGAACCGGTAGCGCAGAATGCGCGCCTTGCGTGCAGTGGCCTTGCTGAGGCCGGAGGCCCGCGTGGCGATCCGCAGCATTCCGGGGAAGCGGTCGACTTCGGGCTGGTAGGCCAGGCTGGACTCCTCGATCAGACGCAGCTTTGGGTTCCAGCATTCGGGATGGTGTGCATCCTTGAAACCCGCGTAGCCCCATTGGCTTCCGACGTCTTTGAACATCTTGGCGGGGAAGAACTTCAGCGCCGCCTTACTCATCCATCCGATGCGACCGTAGTCATTGAATGCGAGCTCGCCGGATTCGAAGTGTTCCGTGATGGTCCGGAAGATACCGGCGATCACCGGTTCGGTGAGGAACGCGAACAACCCGTCGGCCACCAGCATGGTGGGGCGATCCGACGGGATCGGGTCCGTCCAGTCCGGGTCGGCCAGCGACGCAGAGACAGTGTGCGCCTGGGGGAGTGAGGGCAGCACCCGATCTCGCAGTTCGCTGATCCCGGGTAGATCGACGCTGTACCAGTCGACCGCGGCCGGCGGCGCGACGCGATGGACGCCGCTGTCCAGACCTCCGCCGAGGTCGACCACGACGGCATCGGGATGATCGACGACGAACGCACGGACCCGATCGTCGAGCATCTTGGCGCGCAACGCCGACTGGCACACCACGCTGGTCTGTACACCGAGTCCGGCGAAGTCGTAGTCGAGTCGTGCCACCGTTTCGTCGGCCATCGTGTCGCCGAGGATGGGGTTCGCCCATCTGCTGTCGAGCGCCCTGGCGTACAGGGTCAGGAACGCGGTTTCCTCCACCGGCGTCAGGCCCGTCGTCGCAATACCCACAACCCGACGGTACACCCGGTAAGGACTGAACATGTGGGCGAAAACGTTTACCGCCCTTACGATCACGCGCCGCCGACCGGTGGTGTGGGTGAAAGGGGGGTGGGCAGTGAGCTGACCGCAGCCTACGGTGGGAGCCATGCGCAGCATGCACGTGAGCGTCTGGATCGAGGTTGCCGCGGACGCGGTGTACGCCTACGCGGCAGATCCGCAGCATCTGGCGAACTGGGCGGCGGGGCTGGCTGAAGGTGGGCTACGACTCACCCCGCGCGGATGGGTCGCCGATTCGCCGATGGGTGAGGTCACCGTCGAATTCGCCGGCCCCAACACGCTGGGAGTGCTTGACCACGTGGTGCGGTTGCCCTCGGGTGAGGCCGTCTACAACCCGATGCGGGTGGTGTCGGGCGGCGTCGACGCCGAGTCGTGCGAAGTCGTGTTCACCGTCCGGCAGCGGCCCGGCGTGACGGACTCGGAGTTCGAAGCAGACGTGGCTGCGGTGGCAGCGGATCTAGCGACCTTGCGGCGGCTGCTGGAGGGTCACTGATCAGACGACGAAACGTGGCCGAGGCTCAGCCACACGACGATGGTCGCCGCGGCTGCGGAGAGTACCGCCGGGGCGGCGCTCATGGTTGCCACGCCGACGATCACCAGTACCAGCGCACCGACCGCCAGGGCGATCAGCTTGTAGGTCGGCCAGGGCACCCCGGCGATGTCCACTTGGTGATCGGCCCGGGAGGCGACACTGCGAAAGTTCCCGGCGGTGGTCATGTATTGACGATAGCTCGCAACATTGATTTCGGCTAGCCGAAACCTTGGATGTGGCGTGTCGCTTTATCGGTCCAGACTGCTCAACAGCGGGCTTCCATCCGGTACTGGACCTCGGCCGGTCGGGTGGGGCGGTCCGCGAACCAGCCACGCGCCGTGCCGCTGATATGGAATGTGGTGCCATCGACGCTGGCGTCGGCAGGCGCTGTCACATTGGCCGAGCCGCCGGTGAACCCTTCCAACCCGGTCAAGCGCATGACTTTCGGCTCGACGGTGGCGCCGGTCTGGATGATGGCCGTGAAGCCGGGCGTTTCCGGCTGAGTTTCGATGGTCCACAGCCAGGACCTCTGCGTGCAGAGCACCGAGAACGTGGTCGGGACCTGCTCGCCGTTGATGAAAATCCGCGCCGTGTAGGCATCCGCAGGGATGCCGGTGGCCGCCGCGCAGGCAGATAACGCCAGCGCGCCTACCGAAACGGTGTGCGCCGCCACCCGCCGCGCCCGCTGCTGCATGTGCCGCATGACGGTTGTTTTCCCAGTTCGGAGTCCCTTCAACCACCTGCTGTTGCTTTCCTCGCGATAGCCGTCCAGCTGCCGGGATCCGGTCGCGTGTCCCCACCCAACTGCAGAGAAATGCCTGGCCAGTGGCACCATTGAACGGTGACTGCCGATCTGAGCAAGGGCTCCCGAGTCTCCCCGCTGGCTGCGCCGCTTTCCGCGGCCGACATCGACGAGGCCACCAAGCGAATTTCCGGCGTGGTCACCCGCAGTCCGCTGCAGTTCAACGAACGGCTCTCGGACGCGACCGGAGCCAATGTCTACCTCAAGCGTGAGGACCTGCAGGCAGTGCGTTCCTACAAGGTGCGCGGGGCGTTCAATCTGATGGCGCAGCTCTCGCCCGAGGAGCTCGCCGCCGGCGTGGTGTGCTCATCGGCGGGCAATCATGCGCAGGGCTTCGCCATGGCCTGCCGGTCGATGCGGACCCACGGTCGCGTGTACGTGCCGGCCAAGACGCCCAAGCAGAAGCGGGACCGGATCAGGTACCACGGCCGCGAGTTCATCGAGCTCATCGCGGTCGGGTCGACCTACGATCTGGCCGCTGCCGCGGCGCTCGACGACGTCGCCCGGACCGGGGCGACCCTCGTACCTCCGTACGACGATGTGCGGACGATGGCCGGGCAGGGCACCATCGCTGCCGAGCTGCTCGACCAACTCGACGACGAGCCGGACCTGGTGATCGTCCCCGTCGGCGGCGGCGGCTGTATCGCCGGAATCACCACCTACCTCGCCGAGCGTGCCTCGGGCACGTCGGTACTCGGCGTCGAGCCGGCCGGTGCGGCCTCGATGATCGCCGCGCTGGCCGCGGGCCAGCCCGTCACCCTCGATCACGTCGACCAGTTCGTCGACGGCGCGGCAGTGGCGCGGGCCGGGGCGCTGCCGTATGCCGCGTTGGCCGCGGCCGGTGACATGGTCTCGCTCACCACGGTCGACGAAGGCGCGGTGTGCACCACGATGCTCGACCTGTATCAGAACGACGGAATCATCGCCGAGCCTGCCGGTGCGTTGTCGGTCGCGGCGCTGCTGGAGGCGGACATCGAACGCGGTTCCACCGTCGTGTGCCTGATCTCCGGCGGGAACAACGACGTGTCGCGGTACAACGAGGTGGTCGAGCGGTCACTGGTGCACCTGGGGCTCAAGCACTACTTCCTGGTCGACTTCCCGCAGGAACCGGGGGCGTTGCGCCGTTTCCTGGACGAGGTTCTCGGACCGGGCGACGACATCACGCTTTTCGAGTACGTCAAGCGCAACAACCGCGAGACCGGTGAGGCACTGTGCGGTGTTGAGTTGAGTGCAGCGACCGACCTCGAAGGCCTGCTGGCCCGGATGGCGGACTCCGACATCCACGTGGAGTTGCTCGAACCCGGGTCGCCGACGTACCGGTACCTGACCTGAGGAACCCGATCTGAAGGGCGAGCCTTCAGGCGCTGATCCCGGTGGCCTCGAATCCGGCGCTCACGGCGGCGACCTTCTCATCCCGAACGCTTTCGGAGTCCCCGCGGAACAGAGACTTGGCCACCAGTTCCACGGCCCGGCGGCTGTCACTGAAACCTGACGTTCGCGAAAGATGAAGTGTCAGTGCGAGGTAGAACAGCGCTGCCACATCCTTGGGCGTGAAGAGATGGCCCTGGCCGTTTTTTGCGCTGATGATGTTGAACGCCGCCTTGTTGTGGATGCCACTGTTGGTGTGCACACCGCCGTTGTCCCGGGTCGTGTGTACATAGTCGCGCATGTGCGCGGGCTGGCCGCGCCGGGCCGGATCACTCAGATCCCTCAGGGGTACGCCGGTACCGTCGAGTTCTTCACCCATTTCCCAGTTCCAGCTGTCGATGTCGGGTTTCTGGGAGTTCGCGATGATCGTCCCCATGATGTCCGAGTAGGACTCGTTCAGCGCGCCGGACTCGTCCTTGTACTCGAGACGGGCCGTGTTGTCGGTCAGTCCGTGCGTCATTTCATGCGCCACGACGTCCATCGCCACTGCATACGACCGCAGTTCGCCACCGACACTGCGCTGCCCGTACACCATCTGGGTGCCGATCCAGGCGGCGTTGCGCCATTCCTGGGGTGTCGCGGCCTGGATAGAGGTGCAGTTGATGGACGAGATGAACGGGCCGCCCTGGTTGTCGAGGCCGTTGCGCTGCAATGTGTTCAGCAGATAGTCGGCAACCTCCTGGGCGTTGGCGTGGGCACTGATCGCCGCCGGGCTCCAAGGTGCTGGTGGATTGGAGATCGGTGCCGCGCCCGGTAGTGAGCGGAACTGCGATTCGATCTTGCGGAACCCGAAATCGTAGGTCTCGATGCGCCGGGTGGGATCCACCAGACGCTTGTTGTCGTTCTCGTCGCGTTCGGCCCGGATGCGACGGGTCTGGCCGAGGGCGTCGGTCGAGTCCAGCTCTTCCAGGGTCCACGAAATCGTCTGGGTGCGGGGAAGTTTGGCGACGAGATCGCCGGAGTGCGCGTCGACAACGTAGTCGAAGAGCTCCGGCAGCGTCTCCGGGTGACCGTCGGAGGTGCGCTCGCGGTGGCGCTGTACGTTCTTGGCGATGTACACGAGGCGCCAGACGCTGGGGTCTGCACTCTTGTCGAAGTAGAAGTAGAGCCGGGGTGGCTCCGGCAGTGGCAATGCGTCTTTGCCCGCATCCTTGACGATCACGTCCTGGGCCTGCGCCGGCGATATGGTCGCGACCGCGTCGACCCCTTCGGGATTACCGATCGCCGAGTTGACGGCCAGCATGTTGTTGGCGTCGTCGAGTTCGATCGTGACGAGCGACCCGTACACCGGGATGCGTTGGCGGTATTGGGCGAACTTCACGACGGTGGATTCGGTCAGCGGAATCGACTCGGTGCCCAGGGCCAGGTACTCGGTCCCCGGGCCTGCGCTGCTGTCGGTGATCGAGGGCACCTCGGGGCTGGAGATCATCTGGTTGAGGTAGCGGCGTGCCGCCGATTCCGGATCGAGCGTTGCCACGTCGATCGCCTGCGCCCCACCGGGCACAACCGCCTCGTCATTGATGGCCTGTACTGCCGGGCCCTGGTACTTGTCCGCGCTGTGCAGTGCAAAGCTCTCTAACCCGTTGTCGTTCATGAGTTCTCACATCTCCTGCTCCGAGGGTTGGGCTGCCCGGGTGCGGACCGGCCTGCGCCGGCGCCGTGGCACGGCCTGATCATGCGCCAGAGTGCGGCGCAGACGCGTGCGTAGTGGCCTACTCGAATATCGCGACGATCGGAAGCTCCGATGCCTGTGCGGGCCACCGCGATGCGCGTGCCGCCGGCGTCGACGCCGAACACAGGTAGTGATGTACGCGCGCGCCCCTGCCTCCGGGCGCTTACCGTCCTGACGTGGGTATTCGCCCCACTGGAGATCCGCAGCAAGGAAGAGCCGACCATGGCCGAACACATCATGCAGTCCGGTGACACCCTCACGGTCGCGGAGTCGGCATCGACCCGCGTTCGGCGCAACATCTGGACGCTCGATCACATCGATCACTGGCACCCGACGATCTACGCCTACGCCCGCGCAGTTCAGGTGCTGATCGGCCGGACAGATGCGGATCAGCTGGATCCGATCGGTTGGCAGTATCAGTCCGACATTCACGGCACCACAGTGAAGCCCGACCGGTTCCGCAATCAGTGCCAGCACTTCTGCTGGTTCTTCCTGCCCTGGCACCGGATGTATCTGCAATGGTTCGAGCGGATTGTCACGTCGGCCATCCAGGAACTCGACGACGTCGATGAACAGACCAAGTCGACCTGGGCGCTGCCGTACTGGAACTACAGCAGCGACGACCCGGACCGCCGACGGCTGCCGCAGGCCTTCCTCGATACGACCCTGCCGGACGGGGTGACACCGAATCCCCTGTGGGTGCCCGGACGGAACCTCAACGACGGCTCGTCACTGCCTGCCTCCGATGTCGACCTGACGAGTGCGCTGGCGCCCGTCGACTTCGCCGGGTTCGGCGGGTTCGCCGGTGGGCGTACGGGATTCAGTCATGCCGGCGAGGACCCCGGTGCGGCGATGGGACCGTTGGAAGGAACGCCTCACGGTGCCGTCCACGTGGGTGTGGGTGGACTGATGGGATCGTTCAACACGGCGGCGCTGGACCCCATCTTCTGGCTACATCATGCCAACATCGACCGGATCTGGGAGATCTGGCGGACGATGCCGGACCGCGCCAACACCACGGAGGCCGCCTGGCTGAGCGGTGTGACCTTCCACTTCCATGACGAGAACCGGGCGACGCTCGCCGAGACGGTTCAGGAGGTGCTCGAAACTGCCCCTCAGCTCAGCTACAGCTATGAGGACATCGCCGCCCCTGTTGCACTGGAGGCACTCATGCCAACCGCACCTGCGCCCGAGAACCCACCGGAACTCGTCGGAGCATCGGATCGCGCGATCGCCCTCGCCGGTGAGGCGACGAACGTCACCTTCGCCATCGCGCCACCCGTGGGTCCTCTGGCCCAGGAGGAAAGCCCGGTATCCCGCGCTTTCCTTCGGATCGAGGATGTGACGTCGCCGGCGCCGGTGGGCGTCACCTACAAGGTGTATCTCGACGTGGGCGGCGGTGAACCCACTGTCGATGATGACCATTTCGTCGGTGTCGCCGCATTTTTCGGGATCGAGGAAACCATCAATCCCGACAATGAACACGGCGGGATGCGGCTCGCCTACGACATCACCGGTCTGTATCAACGGTTCACCGCCGAAGGGCGGTGGAGTGACCAGGTCAGCGTCACCTTCGTGCCGCAGTACGTGGAGCCGGCCGCTCATCCCATCCGGCTACCGGGGGCTCAGGCCTCGGCACCGCAGGAGCCGGGTCAGGCGCGCGTCGGGCGCGTGAGTGTCTTCCTGCAATGACTCTGGCTGCAGCACCGGCGCGGCCATCGCCCTGGCGACGGTTGTGGTGGCGGCATCCGGAGTTATCCGTGCTCACGGTTTCGGTGGCTGCCTGGTCGGCGGTGACGGTACTGCACCTGATGATGCCGGGTCACGTTGGCGCCCATCACTGTTCGGCAGTGCCTCACCCTGCGGCCCACCACCATGGGGCGTCAGGGTTGGGCGTCGTCGCAGAACGCTGCGCGGCGATGGGTCCCGGTGTGCCCGAATTTCCTGCCTCGCTGGGAATGTGGGTGGTCATGGCCGCGGCGATGATGCTGCCCACGACGCTGGCCGCCGTGCGGTCGATATCGATGAACGGCAGGTGGAATCGGCGGCACCGCAGCCAAGTGTTGTTCGTACTCGGTTATCTCGCAGTGTGGTCGGTGTTCGGTGCCGCAGCGCTGGCCATTGTCTGGTCGGTCGGTGTGAAAACAGTTGGTGTTCCGGTGGTCTCGGGTCTGCTCGCGGGCGCGGCAGCCTGGGAACTGACCCGCCGGAAGCGGTTGTTCCTGCGGGCGTGTCATCGGGTACAGGCGCTGCCTGCGGACGGCCGGCGAGCGGACCGGGCATGCGTCGGCGAGGGCCTGCGTAACGGGCTGCGCTGTGTGGGCGCCTGCGGCCCGATGATGCTGCCCATGGCGTTGGCTCCGCACGCACTGTGGCTGATGATGGTCCTCTTCGGAGTCGCGGCGGGGGAGAAGTTGGTCACGAAAGCCGTGGACCATCTGCCGGTGTTCGCGGCGGTTCTGGCACTGGTCGCCGTCATCGTGGCGTTCGGTGCGCCGGTCGGCTGACCGCCCACGTGACGAGGGCGCAGCCGGCGAAGGCGGCGCCGAGGAGCGCCGAGGCGGTCCAGCCTGCAGCCGAGAACGCGGCGGTCGTGGCGGTCGCACCCAGTGCTGAGCCGAGTGAGTAGAAGAACATATAGCCGCCGATGACGCTGCTGGTGCGGTGCGGGTGGGCAGTGGTCAGCAGGTGCTGATTGCTCACATGGACAGCTTGCACCGCGAAGTCGAGCACGACGACACCGACGACGATCGGCAGCAGCGACCATGACACGTGCCCGATGGCCAGCCACGATACGGCCAGTAATGCGAGCGCCCCGCCGGTGACCGTACTTGCGAACCCGGCGTCAGCCCAGTGTCCGGCCCGGGCGGCGCCGAGTGCGCCTGCGAGGCCGGCGATTCCGAAGAGTCCGATCTGAGCTGTGCTCAGATGCCACGGATCCGCCGCCAGTGGCAGCGCCAGGCCGCTCCACAGCGTTCCGAACGAGGCGAACAGAAAGAACGCGATCACCCCGCGCGAGACGAACAGGCGGTCACCGAACAGTCGGCCCAACGACGCCAGCACCTGGACGTAGGTGGTGTGCGCACGGGGCGGGTCGGGCGGGAGGAGCCGCAGCACGAGACATGCCAGCGTCAGCAACAGCACCGCCAGCCCGAGATAGACGCTGCGCCAACCCCACACCGCGGCAACGGCGCCCGCCGCCACGCGGGATCCGAGGATGCCGATGACGACTCCGGAGGTCACCACGCCGAGGGTTCGACCGCGTTGTTCGGGTGTGGACAGAGCCGCAGCGTAGGCGACCGTGGTCTGAACGACTACCGCGAACAGGCCGGCCACCGCCAGGCCGGCTAGCAGTAGCCAGGACTGTGCGGCCGTCGCGGCCAGTGCCACGCCCACTGCGGCCAACACCAGGTGCCCGCTGATGAGCCGGCGGCGATCGACCATGTCGCCGAGCGGGACGAGGGCGAACAGTCCCACCAGATAACCCAGTTGTCCGGCGGTGACGATCGATCCCAGCTCGGCATCGGGCACGCCCAGGTCGTGGCCGATCAGGGTCAGCACCGGCTGTGCCGCATAGATCGTTGCCACGGCCACTGCGCACACGGTGGCGAGAAGCATCTTCAGGCCGACGGTCGGTTTCATCTACCCTCCAATTGGTTGCAAATTGCAACTGAACCGACGCTACGGCAGAATAGTTTCATTCAGCAACTCTTCAGGGGGAGCGATGGGCGAGGCGATGCCGCACAGCGACGACGTGACCTGGACCGATCCCGCATGTCCGGTGGCGCGCACCCTCGACCTGGTGGGGGATCGCTGGAGCCTGTTGATCGTGCGTGACGCCATGGACGGAGCCCGCGCCTTCACCGATTTTCAGCAGCGGACCGGCATCGCGCGCAACATCCTGACCGACCGCCTGCGCCGATTGGTCGACCGCGGCATTCTCGACCGGGAGACGGCCGCGTCGGGCCGGCGGCAGGTGTACACCCTCACCCAGTCCGGTCGTGACCTCTTCACGGTGGTGGTGGCGCTGCGCCAGTGGGGTGAGCGGCATGCGTTCGCATCTGGCGAGGCGCACTCGGTGCTCGTCGACACGACCGGTGATCGACTTTCGGAACTACGGCCGACGAACTCGCGCGGTGCCGTCGTGGACCTCGACGGCACGTCCGTGCGGAAGGTTCACTGATCGCGCTTGCTACGCAGGACGGCGAATGACTGGCCGGCCAACACCATGGATTCGGCGCGGATGTCGGGGGTTTCCCACGCCAGGAGCAGCTCGCCGGAAACGGGAAGCGTCACCGCCTCGGTGCCCAGGTTGCAGGCGATCGACACGGCCCCTCGATGCAGCAGAATCCAGCGCTGCTCTTCGTCGAAGTCGATGGACATGTGGTCGAGCCACGGATCTGCGAGGTCGGGTTCGCTGCGCCGCAACGCGATCAGTGCGTGATACGTGCGGTGGAGCCGATCATGATCACCCTCGGTGACCTCGCCCCAGTTCAGTTTGGAGCGCTGGAAGGTCGCCGGGTCCTGCGGATCGGGAATCTCGTCGGCGTCCCAGCCATGCTCGGCGAACTCGGCTTTGCGCCCCTCGGCAGTGGCGCGGGCAAGGTCCGGCTCGGGGTGTGAACTGAAGAACTGGAACGGCGAGGAGGATCCCCATTCCTCACCCATGAAAAGCATCGCCGTGTAAGGAGATCCGAGTGCCAACGCGGCCTTGACCGCCAGCTGGCCGAAGGTCAGCAACTGTGACGGCCGGTCGCCGACGGCGCGGTTGCCGACCTGGTCGTGGGTGAGGGTGTAGGCCAGCAGCCGAGTACCCGGAATCGTGGCGGTGTCCAACGGCCGACCGTGCCTGCGGTGCCGGAACGACGAATAGGTGCCAGCATGAAAGTAGCCGTGCTTCAACGTCTGCGCCAACGTCGCCAGCGATCCGAAATCCGCGTAGTAGCCCTGCCTTTCGCCGGACACCGCGGCGTGGATGGCGTGGTGGATATCGTCGTCCCACTGTGCGGTCAGCCCGTACCCGCCGCGATCGCGAGGAGTGATCAGCCGCGGATCGTTGAGGTCGCTTTCGGCGATCAGCGACAGCGGTCGGCCGAGTTCCCCGGCCAGGGCGTCGGTGTCGGTCGCCAGTTCCTCGAGCAGATGGATTGCGGTGTTGTCCACCAGTGCGTGCACTGCATCCAGGCGTAGGCCGTCGGCGTGGAAGTCGCGCATCCAGCGCAGCGCGCAATCGATGATGTAAGTGCGCACCTCGTCGGCGTCGGCATCGGACAGGTTGATCGAACTGCCCCACGGGTTGTGGCCGGATGACAGGTAGGGGCCGAACCGCGGAAGGTAATTGCCCGAGGGGCCGAGATGGTTGAACACCGCGTCGATCAGTACACCGAGACCACGCCCATGGCAGGCATCGATGAGCCGGATCAGTCCGTCGGGACCGCCGTAGGGCTCGTGCACCGCGTACCAGAGCACGCCGTCGTAGCCCCACCCATGGGTGCCGTTGAAGGCATTGACCGGCATCAACTCCACGAAATCGACACCGAGATCCACCAGGTGGTCGAGCTTGTGGATGGCGGAATCGAATGTGCCCTCGGGAGTGAAGGTTCCGACATGAAGTTCGTAGATCACCGCGCCGTTGATCGAGCGGCCCGCCCAGCCGCTGTCGGTCCAGGCGTCGGGCGCGGGCTGCCACAGCTGGGAGCGTTCATGTACACCGTCGGGTTGGCGCGCTGAGCGAGGATCGGGCAGCACCGTCGGATCGTCGTCGAGAACGAACCCGTATCGGGCATTGCTACGGCTCGCGACCTCGGTACGCCACCAGCCGTCTTCGGAACGCACCATGTCGTGCAGCATTCCGTCGACGTCGACCCGCACGCGGTCGGGGGCCGGTGCCCACACGGCGAATTCAGTCATCGGTACGCTCCAGCAGCGCCACCGGCGAATCGGCGAGCAGCTCGGTCAGCGGGACCGACCCAGCCCACTGACGCCCGCTCAGTCGATCCAGCCACCGGCCCACGGGCAGCGGCAATATTGTGTCTTCCCAGCCGGTTTCGGCCAGCGCCACGGTCCATCGACAGGCGGCCACCACCACATCCTGACCTCGCAGAAACGCCACCAAGTGTCTCGCGGCACTGCCGGTCGCCGGCAGCGGGGCGTAGGCGCCGGCCAGGAATGTCTCGGGCCGGGCCCGGCGGAGCGCCAGGGCGGCCATGGTCACGCGCAGCTTGTCGTCGTCGCCGCGCTCCGCAGCTCCGCGCAGTGCCGCATGGTCGACCGGGCGCCGGTTGTCCGGATCGACCAGGCTGTCCTCGGTCGTCTCGGTGCCCTGGTAGACGTCGGGGATGCCGGGTGCCGTGAGCTGAATGAGTTTCTGGCCAAGGATGTCGTTGCGGGCGTGGGCTTCGAGTCGGCTCACCAATGCCGTCAGTTCGGCTGCGACCGGCCCGTCGAGCACGCGGTCCAGCCAAGCGTGTACCTCATTCTCGAAATCCACGTCGGGGTCGTGCCAAGACGTCCTGGTGGCGCCCTCCCGGATCGCCTTCTCGGCGTAGCCGTGCAGCCGGGAGCGAAGCTCGTCGGTCACGGCGCCGTCGACCGGCCAGACGCCGAAGATGTTCTGCCACAGGAAAAGTGCGGTGTCACGGTCGGGGGGAGTGGACGTTGCAATCCACCGCTCGACCGAATCTGCCCACGTCTCGGGCACCTGGGACAGCAGGCCGATGCGGGCGCGGACATCCTCGCCGCGCTTGGTGTCGTGGGTCGACAATGCGGTCATCGTGGCCGGCCAGGCACGCATTCGCGCCGTCGCCCGCTGATGGAACTCAGCCGCCGTGACCCCGAACAACTCCGGTGCGCCGCCGACCTCGTTGAGCGACACGAGACGCGCCTCGCGGTAGAACAGACAGTCTTCGACGGCCTTGGCGGTCGCGGCGCCACACAGTTGGTTGAACCGGGAGACCACCTCGCCGCTGCGGGACATGGCTACCGAGATGGCGGTCAACGCTTCGGTGAGTTCGGCTGCGGCGCAGGCAGACTCCTGTATCGCCACCGGGAGGATCGTGCCCAGTGCCGGATAATCACTGCGGTACACGCCGATCCTGCTGATCAGTGTGGCCAGCGCCGCAGGCAGTCGGGGGTCGTGCTGCCCGGTCACCGCCGTGACGGATCGGCACAGTCGGCCCAACTCGCTGGCGAGGGTCTCGGCCACAGCAGCCCTCTTGAGCGTCGATTCGGCCTCGGGATCCGGATCGCCACTCACCGCGGTGAGCGGGCTCTCGGCGGCCGGGTCGACGAACAGTCCGCCGATCTCACGCAACGCGTCGTACCCGGTGGTGCCGTTAACCGGGAGCGATGCATCGAGGCTTTCGTCGGCGGCCAGGATCTTCTCCACCACGATCCACGCGTCGGGGCCGGTGAGCTCACGCAACCACCGCAGATAGCCTGCGGGATCAGACAATCCGTCCGGATGGTCGATACGCAGACCATCCACCAATCCTTCGTCGAACCAGCGTTTGACCTCCACATGGCTGGCGTCGAAAACGGCACGGTCTTCCTGGCGCAGTGCGGCCAGAGACGTGATCGAGAAGAAGCGCCGGTAGCCGCAGATTCCGCTGCGCCAACCGGTCAGCCGGTAGTGCTGGCGATCGTGCACTTCGCTGCCGGTACCCGCGCCGGTCCCCGGTGCGATGGGGAAGACCAGATCGCCCAGGCGCAGCACGTCGCCGTCGACCACGAGGTCGGCGACGTCGTCATCGGAACCCAGGACCGGCAACACGATCCGGCCGGCATCGAGATCCCAGTCGATGTCGAAGTAGCCGGCGTAAGCGGAATCTCGGCCGTGCCGAAGTAGGTCCCACCACCACGGGTTCTGCTCGGGATGGGCAACGCCGACGTGGTTGGGCACGATGTCAACGATCAGCCCCATGCCGCGGGATCGGGCCGCTTCCGACAGGCGCTGTAGACCTTTGGATCCACCAAGTGCGGCCGACACCGTGGTGGGATCGGTGACATCGTATCCATGGGTCGATCCCTGTGCGGCCGACAGGATCGGCGAGAGATAGAGGTGTGACACACCGAGACGGTCGAGGTAGTCGAGCAGGTTCACCGCATCGTCGAATGTGCAGCAGTCCCCGCGCATCTGGAGCCGATACGTGGACAGCACCGGGCGCGGCATGTCAGGCCGTCTTGCGTAGGACGAGTAGGGAGCGGGCCTGTAGCGAGATCTTCTCGCCGGCGGCCACCACCAGATCGGAATCGCCCGTCGGACTGGCGGTGTCGAGGTCACCGGTCCATTCGGCGGCATAGTCGCCGTTGGGCGTGACGAAATCCTGCTCGTGGTCATTGGCGTTGAAGCACAGCAGGAATGTGTCGTCGACCACGCGTTCACCGCGGGCATTGGGAGCGGGGATGGAGTCGCCGTTCAGGAACACCGCGACACAGGTTCCCAATCCCGTTCCCCAGTCCTCCGGGGTCATCTCGGTGCCGCCCGGAGTGAGCCAGGCGATGTCGCGGACCTGATCACCACTGCGGATCGGTTTGCCCTCGAAGAACCGGCGACGACGGAATGCCGCATGGCGCTTACGGAACGCCAGTACCTTGCGGGTGAACTCGAGGTGCTCGGCATTGGTCTCCAGCAGTGACCAGTCCATCCAGGACAGCTCGGAATCCTGGCAGTACACGTTGTTGTTGCCCAACTGGGTACGGCCGATCTCGTCGCCGTGCGCGATCATCGGGGTGCCCTGCGACAGCATCAGCGTCCCCACGATGTTGCGCATCTGCTTGGCGCGCAAGGCCAGGATCGCCGGATCGTCGGTCGGTCCCTCGACCCCGCAGTTCCACGAGCGGTTGTGACTCTCGCCGTCGCGGTTGTCCTCACCGTTGGCCTCGTTGTGCTTCTCGTTGTAGGACACGAGGTCGTTGAGAGTGAACCCGTCGTGACAGGTGACGAAGTTGATGCTGGCACCGGGACGACGGCCGGTGGCCTCGTACAGGTCCGAGGAGCCGGTCAGCCGGGAGGCGAACTCCCCCAGAGTTGCGGGCTCGCCCCGCCAGTAATCGCGCACAGTATCGCGATACTTCCCGTTCCATTCGGTCCACAAACCTGGGAAGTTGCCGACCTGGTAGCCACCCTCGCCGATGTCCCACGGCTCGGCGATGAGCTTGACCTGGCTGACCACCGGATCCTGCTGGACCAGATCGAAGAACGCCGAGAGGCGGTCCACGTCATAAAATTCGCGGGCCAGTGTGGAGGCCAGGTCGAACCGGAACCCGTCGACGTGCATCTCCAGGACCCAGTACCGCAGTGAGTCCATGATCAGTTGCAGCGTGTGTGGGTGCCGCGCGTTGAGGCTGTTGCCGGTCCCGGTGAAATCCTTGTAGTACTCGGGCTGTCCGTCGAGCAGACGGTAGTAGGCGGCGTTGTCGATGCCGCGGAAGTTGATGGTCGGACCGAGGTGGTTGCCTTCGGCGGTGTGGTTGTAGACCACGTCGAGGATCACCTCGATACCCGCGTCGTGGAACGCCTTGACCATGGTCTTGAACTCGGCCACCGCGCCGCCGGCGTGCCGGGTGGCGGCGTACTGGAAATGCGGGGCGAAAAAGCCGACTGTGTTGTAGCCCCAGTAGTTTCGCAGCCCGAGATCCAGCAGGCGGTGGTCATGCATGAACTGGTGCACCGGCATCAACTCGATCGCGGTGATGTTCAGCGACTGGAGATAGTCGATGATCACCGGGTGACTGAGTCCGGCGTAGGTCCCCCGGAGTTCCTCCGGGATTCCCGGGTGGGTCTGGGTCATGCCCTTGACGTGTGCCTCATAGATCACCGTGTCGTGATACGGCGTCTTGGGCGCCCGGTCGGATCCCCACTGGAAGAACGGGTTGATCACCACGCTGGTCATGGTGTGACCGAGAGAGTCGACCCCGGGCGGGTTTCCGGTACCGGGCGGCTCGGCGTTCAGGTCGTAGGAGAACAGGGCCTGGCTGAAGTCGAAGTCACCGTGAAACGACTTGCCATACGGGTCGAGCAGTAACTTGCTGGGATCACACCGATGGCCGCTGCCCGGATCCCATGGGCCGTACACCCGGTACCCGTAACGCTGGCCGGGGGTGACCGTAGGTAGATAGGCGTGCCAGACGTACCCGTCGACCTCTTCGAGGTTGATCCGATGTTCTGTGCCGTCCTTGGCGATCAGACACAGCTCGACCCGTTCGGCGACTTCGGAGAACAACGAGAAGTTGGTGCCGGCACCGTCATAGGTGGCCCCGAGCGGGTAGGCCTCGCCGGGCCACACAGTCGACATCGGCGTGGGTGCTGACGATGGCGGCACGGGAGATGACGGCGGCATGGGTTCACCACCAACCGGTGGCGACCGCCATCTGACGGCCCAATTCACCTGTCATCGTGCGCATATACGTCGTCGAAATATGGTGAGAATCGTGGTATAGCAACACATTTCCCTCCACCACGCGGCAGTAGTCCTTCCGGCACACCGCATCGCTCATGTCCAGTGGCTTGAGCAGAGGAAACCTCCCGACGAAATCCAGCGTGGGGTTGTGGTCGGAGAGTACCTTGGACCGATCGATGCCGCAGGAGATGGCATCGCCACCGTTGGCCAGGCAGTCGTAGGGGAAGTACGGCTTGCCGTTGCGGGTCAGCCACGGGGTATCGCGCATTGCCAGAATCGGAATGTTGTTCTGGGAGAGGGTTTCCCAAATTCCGATGTAGGTGCCCGGCATGACGTCGCCGTCTTTGATGTTCCAGGGCCGCGTCGATGTGGTGAACACGAATTCGGGGCGATCGGCGATGAGCTGGGTCATCACCTTCTGGTTCCACTCATGGCATTTCGGATAGGGGCGATTGTCGCCCATCACCAGCGGGGTTTCCTCGGTGGTGAGCGGGCAACCCATCTTGAGGTAGGTGACCACCTTGAAGTTGTGCAGACGGCCCAGTAGATCGAGCGCGGTGATCCAGTGCTCGGCATGCGAGCCGCCGGCGACCGCGATGGTGCGCGCCGCGTCCTTGTCGCCGTAGGTGCAGTTGATCACGTCGGTGTTGCCGAAATCGCTGATACAGCCGTCGGTCGTGGACGCGGGCAGATCGTCCTTGGCTTCGAGCACCGTCGGGCGCATCGGCAGCTTGGGCACGCGGGCATGGTCGATCAGTGCGCGGGCCCCTGGGTAGTCGCGGGCCGACAGTCCGGAGAGCTCCTTGCCGTTGGCGCGCTGCACGGTGACGTGCTCGCGCCAGGTGAAGGAGGTGGCCGTCAACGCGACACCGAGCAGTCCGACGATGGAGCCGAGGACGATGGTGGGCCGACGCAGCCGGACACGCCACGGAATGGCGGGCATGGACACACTCTGGGTGGTGTCCTTTGCTTTTTTCTGCGAGCGCAGCGGCTCCTCGATGTAACGGGTGGTGAGCCAGGCGAGCACGCCCGACACCAGCAGCACGATCGTGCCCTCGAGGAAGTTGGCGTGCGCGTGGCCCGAGTAGGACAGCCAGAAGATGAGCAACGGCCAGTGCCAGAGGTAGAGCGAGTACGCCATCGAGCCCAGCGACACGAACGGCTTTGTGGCCAGCATCCGGTTGGGTGCGGGTAACCGCTGGCCCGCGCTCGGATCCTCGGACCGGTTCGCGGCCGCCAGGATGAAGAGGACGGTGGCGCCGACCGGAACCAGCGTCCACGGCCCCGGGAACTCCTTGACGCCGTCGATCAACCAACCGCACGACAGGATGGCCGCCAACGCCACGGTGGACAAGATCGTGCGCAGCCACATCGGCCACCGCACCGCCGGAACCAATGCCCCGGCGAGCGCGCCGATCAGCAGCTCCCAGCCGCGGGCGAAGCTGTTGTAGTAGGCGGTGGCCTGGTCGTTGTTGTGGGCGATGATCGCGTATACGAAGGACGCGATGGTCAGGGCGCCCAGTAAAACGATGAACGCGGTGCGTAGGTGCCGTCCGAAGATCCGGCGGCCGAGGAAAGCGAACCCGAAGACCAGCGCCAGGAACGCCACGTAGAACTGCCCCTGGACCGACATCGACCAGATGTGCTGCAGCGGACTGACCGCCTCACCGGCGCGAAGGTAGTCCGCGGCGGTGTTGGACAGTTCCCAGTTCTGGTAGTAGCCCAGGCTCGCCAGACTCTGGTCAGCAAACGTTTCCCAGCGGGTCTCTGGCTGCACGAGGATCGTCAGCACGGCGGCTGCGGCAAGCACCACGACCAGTGCTGGAAGTAGGCGCCGAATCAACCGGACCAGTTCGGGAACGGGCAACAGCGGAGCTTCGGGGTTGAGTGCGATCCGCAGGAGTTTGCCGCCGAAGAAGAATCCGGACAGCGCCAGGAAAACGTCGACACCACCGGAAACTCGACCGAACCAGATGTGGAACATCGCCACGAGGGCAATCGCGATACCGCGCAGTCCGTCCAGATCGTGGCGGTAGAAACCTGATGCACGGGTGCCCATGACTGCGTGCGGAACGGAACCGGATTCGGTGCCGGGCTCCGTCCGGGGGGCGTCAAGGGTTTTCATGGTCGAGGCCAATTTACCTAACATCGGCCCGCCGCTCACATTTCGGATGCGTGCGTCACACCCTGTGAGCAAAGGGCTAGGCTGCCCGACTGTGGCCGAGCTGACCCCGGCGCAGATCAGCGCCATCGACGCAGCCCACATCTGGCACCCCTACAGCGCCATGGGCGCGGACACGCTACCGCCGGTGGTGGCGGTCGGGGCCAAGGGCGCGTGGCTGACTGTGATCGACCCTACCGACGGCGCACCGATCGAGGTTCTCGATGCGATGGCGTCGTGGTGGACTGCCGTGCACGGACACGGGCATCCGGTGCTGGACCGTGCCATCAACAACCAACTCGCCACGATGAACCACGTCATGTTCGGCGGTCTGACCCACGAGCCGGCCGCCCGGCTGGCCCAGCTGCTGGTCGACCTCACCCCCGAACCCCTGGAGACCGTGTTCTTCAGCGACTCGGGGTCGGTGTCGGTCGAGGTGGCAGTCAAGATGGCGCTGCAGTATTGGCGCAGCGTCGGCCGAGGGTCGAAACATCGTCTGATGACCTGGCGCGGCGGCTATCACGGCGACACCTTCACCCCGATGAGCGTGTGTGATCCCGACGGTGGCATGCATTCCCTGTGGTCCGACGTTCTGGTGCCCCAAGTTTTCGCACCGCCCGTCCCCGGCGACTACGAGCCGTCCTATAGCGAGGCGTTCGAGCGGCAACTGGCCGAGCACGCCGATGAGCTCGCCGCCGTGATCGTCGAACCCGTTGTGCAGGGTGCCGGGGGAATGCGGTTTCACGACCCGCGGTACCTCGCGGACTTGCGGGCGATCTGCGATCGCCACCATGTACTGCTCATCTTCGACGAGATCGCCACCGGGTTCGGTCGCACCGGAAAGCTGTTCGCCGCCGAGCACGCCGGGGTGAGCCCGGACATCATGTGTGTCGGCAAGGCGATGACCGGCGGCTACATCACCCTGGCGGCCACGCTGTGTACCCGTGAGATCGCACGGACGATCAGTGCGGGGGAGCCCGGCGCGCTGATGCACGGGCCGACGTTCATGGCCAACGCGCTGGCCTGTGCAGTCGGTGTCGCCGCGGTGGAACTGCTGGTCGCCAGTGACTGGCCGGCCCGGGTGACCGAGATCGAGGCGGGCCTGCGACTGGGACTGGAGCCGGCCCGTGCGCTGCCCGGCGTCGCCGATGTGCGGGTGCTGGGCGCCATCGGCGTGATCGAGATGCGCGAGCCGGTCGACATGAAGGTGGCGACGCTGGCGGCGTTGCGGCACGGGGTCTGGCTGCGCCCGTTCGGCAAGCTGGTCTATGCCATGCCGCCGTTCATCTGCACGCCTGCAGAGGTGGAACAGATCACCGCTGGCATGGTCGGCGTCGCTCGTGCACTAACCTGAACGGTGTTCAATGGTCGTCGGCCCGAGGGAGCACCACGTGACGCGCACGGATCTTTCACCGCTGGCCTGGCTCACCGACGTCGAGCAGCAGCGCAGGCAGGCCGGGCTTCGTCGCGAGCTGCGCACCCGCCCCGCTGTGGCGACCGAATTGGACCTTGCCTCCAACGACTATCTGGGGCTGTCGCAACACCCTGAGGTCCTCCACGGCGGTATCGAGGCGCTGCGCACCTGGGGTGCCGGCGCCGGCGGATCGCGGCTGGTCACCGGAAACACCGAGTTGCACGAAGAGTTCGAGACCGCGCTGGCGACGTTCGTCGGTGCCGAGTCGGCATTGGTCTTCTCGTCGGGTTACACCGCCAACCTGGGTGCCGTCGTCGCGTTGAGTGGCCCCGGCTCACTGCTCGTCTCCGACGCCCTGACGCATGCCTCGCTGGTCGACGCCTGCCGGTTGTCCCGTGCGCGGGTGACCGTCACGCCGCACCTCGACGTCGACGCCGTAGATGCCGCACTCTCGTCGCGGACCGAGGACCGCGCGGTGGTGTTGACCGAATCGGTGTTCAGCACCGACGGCGTGCTGGCGCCGCTGCGTGAACTGCACGCGGTCTGCCGTCGACACGGCGCGTTGTTGCTCGTGGACGAGGCACACGGGCTCGGCGTGCGCGGTCCGGGCGGACAGGGCCTGTTGTACGAGTCCGGCCTCGCGGGAGCGCCGGACGTGGTGATGACGACGACACTGTCGAAGGCGCTCGGCAGCCAGGGTGGCG
The DNA here is from genome assembly GCF_058270075.1 of Mycobacterium shunyiense. Lineage (NCBI taxonomy): Bacteria > Bacillati > Actinomycetota > Actinomycetes > Mycobacteriales > Mycobacteriaceae > Mycobacterium > Mycobacterium shunyiense. The sequence goes on from NZ_JBZDPU010000005.1 coordinate 202,377, forward strand.
TGGTGCTCGGCCCCGAGCCGATCCGCGCCCACCTGATCGACGCGGCCCGTCCGTTCATCTTCGATACGGGGTTGGCACCGGCGGCAGTCGGTGCGGCGTCGGCCGCGCTGCGGGTGCTGATCGCCGAACCCCAGCGAGCGCAAGCGGTTCTGGACCATGCCGCCGAGCTGGCCCGCATCTCCGGGGATACCGCGGTGCCCGATTCCGCCGTCGTCTCGGTGATCCTCGGTGAGCCCGAGGTCGCGGTGGCTGCTGCTGCCGCCTGTTTGGACCGCGGCGTACGGGTGGGCTGCTTCCGGCCACCGACGGTTCCCGAGGGCACCTCACGTCTGCGCTTGACGGCCCGGGCCTCGCTGACCGCCGACGAGATGGATCTGGCCCGTCAGGTGTTGACCGAGGTTCTGTCGGAGGCCCGGTTGTGAGCACGCTCGTCGTCACCGGGACCGACACCGGCGTCGGCAAGACCGTGACGACCGCGGCGCTGGCCTGCGCGGCCCGGCTTGCCGGGCTCGATGTCGCGGTATCCAAGCCGGTGCAGACCGGAACCGTGGACGGTGACAACGACCTCGGTGAGGTGAACCGGTTGTCCGGGGTCGGCAATCTGCACGGCGGATGGCGGTACCCGGAACCGCTGGCGCCCGTGGCGGCCGCGCAACGTGCCGGCCTTCCGTTGCCGACGCGTACCGAGTTGGCGGATGCGGTACGCGCTGCCGAGGTTCCCGACGGGCTGACCCTCGTCGAAGGTGCCGGCGGTCTGCTGGTCGAGCTGGGGGCTGACGGCGTCACGCTGCGTGATCTGGCCGTCGACCTCTCCGCCGCCGTCCTCGTGGTGGTCTCCCCGGGGCTGGGAACGCTCAACCACACCGCATTGACATTGGAAGCTCTTGCCGGGCAAGGAATTACCTGCGCCGGTCTGGTGATTGGGGCGTGGCCGGGCCACCCCGGGGTCGCCGAGTCTGGCAACCGGGACGCGCTGGCACGGTTGGCGCCGGTGCGTGCCGTACTGCCCGCAGGGGCGGGCCGGGCGAGCGCCGAGGAGTTCGAGAAGATCTGCGCCGACGCCTTCGATCTGAACTGGCTGACCGGCCTGGCTTGAGATGGTCCATTCCGTCGAGCTGGTATTCGACCCGGACACCGAAGCCGCGGTCCGGCAAATCTGGGATGCACTGCGCGAGGCCGACATTCCCAGCCAGGCGCCCGCCGGCAGGCCGCACGCGACGCTGACCGTCGCCCAACACATCGACGTTCAGGCCGACGTCGTGCTCACCGAACTCGTGGACCGGTTCCCGCTGCCGTGCCGGCTGGGCGCGACGCTGATCTTCGGGCGCTCGGCCGGAGTATTGGCACGGCTGCTGGTCCCGACGGATGAGCTGCTCGAGGTCCAGGCCGAGGTGTATCGACTGTGTCTGCCGTTCATGGACCCGGCTCCGATGCCGCACACCGAACCGGGGAATTGGACCCCGCACGTCACGCTGGCCCGGCGGATCGCTCCGGGCCGGCTGACCACCGCTGTGCGGATCGCCGGGCGACCCGCCGAGATCGTCGGTCAGGTGACCGGGCTACGTCATTGGGACGGCGACAAGCGCCTGGGTCACCCGATCGGGAACTGCCCCTAGGTCTGTCCGGCCCGAATTCGCCCGCAGCGTCGGTGGGTGGTGGCATAATCGAACACATGTTCGACTCACTTTCTGATGTGGAGCTGATCGACAAGGTCAGTGCTGCTACGCGGGCCGAGTCGGTGGCGATCGCCGGACGGTTGGCCGCGATCGGGGCGTTGGACAGCCTGCGTGAACAGGAACTGGCCGACAGCATTTTGTGGCGCACCGATCCGTTCGAAGAGGTTTCGGCGGAGGTGTCGGTGGCGATGCGGATCAGCCGGGGCCGCGGCGGCACCCAGGTACACCACGCTCGGGTCTTGCGCGACAAACTGCCCCAGGTGGCAGCCCGCTTCGCCGTCGGCGATATCGACTATCGGGTGGTGCGGATGATCATCGCCCGCACCGAGACCACGGACCGCGCGGTGTGGGCCGGGCTGGACGCCGAGTTGGCTGCGCGGGCGCCTCAGTGGATGCGGTTCTCCGAACGGCAGTTGCGGGATCGGATTGATCAGTGGATCGCGAAGCTGGATCCGAACGGGGTCCGGGTGCCGCCGGACCTGGCGCAAGACCGGTTTGTGCAGGTCGATCCGGGCAGCCCCGGTCAGGCCACCATTGTCGCCAATGTGGATGCCGCCGACGGGGCGGCGTTCGATCAACGCCTGGATGCGCTGGCGGACACGGTGTGTGAGCATGATCCGCGCAGCCGGGAGCGGCGCCGTGCCGATGCGATCGGGCCGTTGGCGCGGCGGGAGGCCCACTTGACCTGCCGGTGTGGTCGGGATAATTGCCCGGCCGCCCAAAAGCGTGCGGCGGCGGATGCGGCGGTGGTGCACGTGCTGGCCGAGCAATCCACTCTCGATGGCACCTCGCAGAATCCGGGGTATCTGCCTGGGTATGGCATCCTGCCTGCCGAATCCGTTCGCGACCTGGCGGCCACGGCCAAGATCAAGCCGGTGCGGATGCCTGCAGCGCCTAAGACTCCGGCCGAACAAGGCACGGTGTCTGACACGGTTGAGTCGACCGAATCGAGCGGTTCGCCTGAGGCGCCGATCGAACCCAGCGAGTCCGCCGCCCCCGAGGGGGCTGAGCCGGGGTATCGCCCGTCGGTGGCACTGTCGGAGTTCATCCGCTGGCGCGATCTGACGTGTGGGTTCCCCGGTTGTGACGCCCCGATCGCCCGGTGCGACATCGACCACACCGTGCCCTATCCGGCGGGCCCGACGCATCCATCGAACACCAAGCTGTACTGCCGGGCCCATCATTTGGTGAAGACGTTTTGCCCCGGCTGGTCGGATCGTCAATTACCTGACGGCACAGTCGAAATCACCACACCGACCGGCCACACGCATGTCACCGAACCACACGGCGCGGGTATGTTCCCCACCCTGGGTCAACCCACCGGGAACCTCAACTTGTCCGAACCCGGAGCCCCCAACGAGAATCCGCACCGGAGCGCGATGATGCCCAAACGCCCACACACCCGCGAACAAGACAGCCAAGACCGCATCGCCGAAGAACGACGCCTACGCGCCGAACTCAACAACGACCTCGACGTCGAACGCCAATACCAAGCCTGGCTCGCCGAAGAATATGGACCACCACCGCCATTTTGAGGCGGCATTCTGAGCTGGCCGGGTCAATTCTCGCTACGCTGCCGGCCACCGCGGCCGGAGCTGAGTGTGCTGGCGCCCCGTACTGCCACACCGTCTACGAGCAACTGCAGGCCGAAGGCGAACTGCCGGGAGGTGTCACGGGTGAGCACCGACTGCTCGTCGGCCAGGGCGCCCGCGGCGTCCCACTGCAGACGGGACTGTTCGTCGGCGGTGAAGCCGAGCACGAAGTACAGGAAGGTGCGAGCAGCCAACTCGTCGTCCGGCGGTGCCACACCGGCACGCTGGGCGGCGTCGGCGAGTTGGGCCACGATCTCGATGGCCAGCTTTGACTGCCCGGCCGCGAAGCTCGAGGACACCAGTTCGGCGCCGTCGGTGTGCGACAGCAGTGCGTCGCGCAGCGCCACACAGATCTCGTGGATCCGGCCCGGCCAGGACGGCGTCGTGGAATCCGTGCGAGCAGGCTGCAGGATGCGGTCGGCGACCGCGCCGAGCAGCTCCTGTTTGTTGGCGAAATGCCAGTACAACGCGCCCGGGCTGACATTGAGCTCGCGCGCCAGGCGGCGCATCGTCAGGTCGGCGATGCCGTAGTTGTCGAGGATGGCCGTCGCCGCATCCACCACGTCGGGTTTGTGGAGTTGCACACCGTTACCCTAGCCTGAACGGTGTTCAATTGTCGGCTCGGCCGACCCCATGATCCACAGGAGGACTTTCGGTGACGCAGGCAGCCGTAGATGTACTGGGCGTAGCTCGCGAGCAGGTTCTGGAGCGTGGCGTCGGCCTCGACAAGGACCAGACGCTGCAGGTGCTGCAGCTGCCCGATGACCAGCTCGAAGAGCTGCTGGCCCTGGCCCACGAGGTCCGGATGAAGTGGTGTGGCCCCGAGGTCGAGGTCGAAGGCATCATCAGCCTCAAGACGGGCGGCTGCCCGGAGGACTGCCACTTCTGCTCGCAGTCTGGTCTGTTCGCCTCTCCGGTGCGTAGCGCCTGGCTCGACATCCCGAGCCTGGTCGAGGCGGCCAAGCAGACCGCCAAGACCGGCGCCACCGAGTTCTGCATCGTGGCCGCGGTGCGTGGCCCCGACGAGCGCCTGCTGGCCCAGGTCGCCGCGGGCATCGAGGCGATCCGCAACGAGGTCGACATCCAGATCGCCTGCTCGCTGGGCATGCTGACTCAGGAGCAGGTGGACCGCCTCAAGGACATGGGCGTGCACCGCTACAACCACAACCTGGAGACCGCGCAGTCGTTCTTCCCCAATGTCGTCACCACGCACTCGTGGGAGGAGCGCTGGGGCACGCTGGAAATGGTGCGTGAAGCCGGCATGGAGGTCTGCTGCGGCGGCATCCTGGGCATGGGCGAGACGCTGGAGCAGCGCGCTGAGTTCGCCGCCAACCTGGCCGAGCTGGACCCGCACGAGGTGCCGCTGAACTTCCTCAACCCGCGCCCGGGCACACCGTTCGGCGATCTCGAGGTGCTGCCTGCCTCTGAGGCCCTCAAGGCGGTGGCCGCGTTCCGACTGGCGCTGCCGCGCACCATGCTGCGCTTCGCCGGTGGCCGCGAGATCACCCTTGGTGACCTCGGCGCCAAGCAGGGCATCCTTGGCGGCATCAACGCTGTCATCGTCGGCAACTACCTGACCACGCTGGGCCGCCCGGCCGAGTCGGACCTTGAATTGCTCGACGATCTGCAGATGCCGATCAAGGCGCTGAACGCCAGCCTGTAGAACTGGTGGTGATGGTTCAAGACTTGCCCGCGCCCGTCGGCGCCGGCCTATACAACGTCTACACCGGGGTCCAGGCGGACGCGGCGGACGGAAGCGTCGTGCCCACCGCCGCACAACTCGGCCTGGAACCGCCACGGTTCTGTGCCGAATGCGGCCGTCGGATGATCGTCCAGGTGCGGCCCACCGGGTGGTGGGCCAAGTGTTCGCGGCATGGGCAGGTGGATTCGATGGACCTGGATACGCGGCGATGAGCCTCTCGGGCGAAGAGCAGAAGGTCCCGATGAGCCTCTCGGGCGAAGAGCAGGTTGCCCAGGCCGGTCCGGCTCCGGCCAATCTCGTTGGCGCGCCCCGCGTTCCGCGTGAGCGGGCGGTGTTGACCGTCATCGGGGCTCTCGCGGTGGCCGGAGCGCTGCTCGGCGCGCTGTGGGCGTGGTTGACGCCGGGGGTTCACGGAGTGATCGCGTTGACTCGTAGCGGCGAGCGCGTGCACGCGTATCTGGGCAGTGAATCCGATCATTTCTTCACGTCGGCATTCATGTTCGTCGGCATGCTCGTCGTCCTGGCGGTCGTGGCTGCAGTGGCGCTGTGGCAGTGGGCCCCGCATCGCGGGCCCGTTATGGTCGCCGCGTTGGCCATGGGCTCTGCGTTGGCCACCGGGGTGGCCGCCGGTGTCGGTGCGGCACTGGCTCACGTGCGGTTCGGCTCGTTGGACATCGCCGGAGCCTCGGTGACCACGGAACATCGGGTGCATTACGTGCTGGAAGCGCCGTCGGTCTTCTTCGGACACACACCGCTGCAGATCGCCGGCACGATCCTGTTCCCTGCCGCCGCAGCGGCAATGGTCTACGCGCTGATCGCGGTGTCGACCGTGCGTGACGATCTCGGTGCCTGGCCTCCTGTGGAGACCCCGACGTATCCGGTGATCCCGCCGGTGGTCACTCCACCCGGGGCTTGACGGCTGCGGGTTCGAAGAGCTCGATGGGGTTGCCGTCGGGGTCGTCGATTTGGACCTGCCGTCCCCCCGGCCCCGTCTCCACCTGGTTGCGGAACGTGACGGCGGCCCCGCGTAACTCGGTGACGGCAGCGTCGAGGTCATCGACCTCGAGCACGATCCGGTTGAAGCCTCCGGGGATCTGCGGCGCGCCGTCGGGCAGTGGACGTGCACCGGAGCTGCCCGGCCCGCTCAAGAACACGGTGAGATTGCCGCTGACCACGGACGCGAACGCGGGTCCTCCGCGGAGGGCGACATCGAATCCCAGCTGGCCCGTGTAGAACGCGATCGCGCGCTCGACGTCGGTGACCTGGTAGCGGATCGCGCCGGCTCGGTAGGTGATATGTCCAGACATGACCGCAGTCTGCCGATCTTCGCACCGGATGTATTGAACAAAATTGACCTATGGCTCGAGTGCGATGTGGTCATCCTTCGCGACGTAGCTGCTTCGGCGCAGCTGCTGGGCGGGCGTCATCCCGGAGAACTCTTGGAACTCCCGGATCATGTGCGACTGGTCGGCGTAACCGTGCTCGATGGCGAAGGTGGGCCAATGCGGTGGTGAGAGTGCCGACGAAACAGCGTCATGTGCGTGCCGAAACCGTTGAACGCGGGCGAACCGTTTGGGTGGCATTCCGACCTGGGCCGTGAACAACTGGATCAGCCTGCGGTGACTGAAGCCGATTGCGCGGGCGAGTTTTTCGATCGTTGGTTGGCGGTCGAGGCTGAGCGCGTCCACCACGAATGCCACTTCCGGGGTCAGTCCGCGGCACCCGTGCAGTCGGGCGAGCAAGGTACGTTCGACGATCGCCAACCGCTGTGTGATCGACTGCGTCTCACAGATCTCGGAGCGCAGGTCGGCCGTCGCGCCGTTCCACACCGTGTCGAGGTTGATGTGGGAACCCACTAGTTCGTGCGCTGATATTCCGAGGACTGCACGGACACCGCCCGGTTTGAAGTGCACGCCCACCATGGCGGTGTGTTCACGGGCGTCGATGTCGAACGGCCGGGTGTAGGGGCCGGCGACCACGGCACCCGAAAGGCGCTGTGTACCTAGGCTGTTCGCTATGGCGATGGTGTCGACACCGAGGTTGATGACAAGCTCGGTGGTGCCGGTGGGAAGGATGCGTTCCGCCGGGTAGGTGGGTCCGTCCGCAATGCACCACAGGTGGTCGACGCTGTCGCGCAGGGCCACCGTCGGGGGCTGACGGATATAACGCATCTACCCCTATTGTGCCAGCTCGCGACAGCTCAGAGCGGGCGCTTCCGTACCGTTCGGCCCAAAGCCACTTTGGTGGCGATTCCGGCCAGTCGCGCCATGCCCATGTAGGTGATCGGGTTGAGCAGCGTCGGCCATTTCGAACGCACCAGGTTGGCGGTCAGCGGGCGCTCGGCGAACCGATCGCCCAGCCAGCGCAACGCCATCGGGGCCGAGAACGGGTGCAACAGCAGGTGTTCGCTGAACATGTCGCGGTGGTAGGTCACGTCGGCGCCGCCGGCCAGGTAGGTATCGGCGAGTTCGTCGATGTCGTCGACCGAGATGATCTCGTCGTGCACCGCCTGCACGATCAGAACCGGCGGGACCGGTACGGCCACACCGAGTTTGGTGTCCTTGAACACCTCGGTGACCTCGGGCCCGTCGATGATCTGTTCCAGTGGCAGGTCGACCAGATCGGCCATGTCGGTGCGGAACATCCGCACGACGGCCTCCACCGTGGTCATCCGGTGCAGCCGGTCGAGGATCTTGCGTCCCTCGGTGGTGGCGTGCTCGGCGATCACTCGGTTGAGGTTGGGGTAGATGTCGGCGAGGGCGGCCACCACGAGGGCCGGCAGCCCGGAGAACACGGTGCCGTTGAGCCGGCGGAAGGTGTTTCCGAGGTTGCCGACGGGGGAGCCCAGGACGGCACCGACGATATTGAGCTCCGGTGCATAGCTGCCGGCCATCTCGGCTGCCCAGGCGCTGGCCAGGCCGCCGCCGGAATATCCCCACAGGCCGATACGGGCCGTCGGAGACAACGACAGGTGCTCGGAGTTGAGTGCCGCCCGCAAGCCGTCGAGCACCCGGTAACCGGGTTCGTAGGGCGCGCCCCACATGCCGTTGATGCCCTCGTGATCGGGCACCGATACCGCCCAGCCTTCGGCCAGCGCGGCCGAGATCAGCAGGAATTCCAGCTGGGCCAGGGAGCCGGTGGCCTTGGCATGGTGGCGCAGGGCGTAGGAGGGGAAGCATCGGGCTGAAATCGCGTCGATCGCGCACTGGTACGACACGATCGGGCAGTCCGGTGCGGCGTCGGCCGGGACGATGACGGTGGTGGCAGCGGCTTCAGGGATGCCGTTGCGGTCGGTGGAGCGGAACAACAGCTGCGTGGCCTGCAGACGCTGCGGGATCAGGCCCAGAAACGCCAGCTCGACGTCACGGCTGCGCAGCACGGTGCCCGGTTCGGCGTGCTGGAAACCCGCAGGCGGTACATAGAACGCGTCGTGGTGGGGCAGGACGGGCCGGGAGGCCTGGTCGAGCTCCTCGTGAGGTGCCCGACCGATCCATTCGGCTGCCGAGACGCTGGCTGCACTGCCCAAGTCCATCCCGGCATTCTTACTTAAGAAGGGTCTAAGAAGCCAGTCGACTCACCCGGGCGGGCGTAGAGCAGCGAATTCGTCGGTGACGCGGTACCGCGACTCGGTGAACCGGAACAAGGCCGCGGGCCGGCCGCCGCTGCGGCCCGATCGTGCGGTGGTCCCGGTGCGGGTGATGACCTTGCGACGTTCCAGCACCCGCTGCAGGTTTGTGGCGTCGACTTGGTAGTCGAGCGCGGCGTTGTAGATGTCGCGCAACGTGGATAGTGCGAATTCCTTTGGCGCCAAGGCGAATCCGATGTTGGTGTACGACAACTTGGCCACCAGTCGGTTGCGGGCGTGTTCGACCATCGGCGCGTGATCGAAGGCCATCGGGGGCAGGTCGCTGACCGGATGCCACCGGGTGTCCGGCGGTAGGGTCGGGGTCGAGGGGGAGGGCACCAGGCCAAGGAATGTCGATGCGATGGTCCGCGTGCCGGGAACTCGACGCGGGTCGGAAAACACCGCCAACTGCTCCAGATGGGCGAGTTCTCGCAGGTCAACCTTCTCGGCGAGCTGTCGCCGGACCGAGCTGATCAGGTCCTCGTCGTCATCCAGTCGGCCGCCCGGCAGGGACCATTTGCCCCGCTCGGGATCCAGTGCCCGCTGCCACAGCAGCACGTTGAGTGCGGGTTGCCGGGTGTCGAGGCCGCGAACCTGGAACACGACGGCGAGCACTTCGTGCGCGGTGTTACCATGTGGCATGTTTTCGATTATAAGTCGAAAACCTGACGCAGTGGAGGAGGTCGGCGTGACCGCTCTCGATGACACCCTCGCGGGGGGCTTGGCAGATCAGATCGTCGATGGTCCCGGTGGCTATTCCGGCGTTGACGGCGACGAGAAATGGGCTGCTGAGATTCGCCGTTTGGTCGATCAGCGCGGCGCGACGCTGCTGGCGCACAACTACCAGCTGCCGGCCATCCAGGATGTCGCCGACCATGTGGGTGATTCCCTGGCGCTCTCACGCATCGCCGCCGAGGCCCCCGAGGACACCATCGTGTTCTGCGGCGTGCACTTCATGGCCGAGACGGCCAAAATCCTCAGCCCCGACAAGACGGTGCTGATCCCGGACCAGCGCGCCGGTTGCTCGCTGGCCGACTCGATCACCGCCGACGAGCTGCAGGCCTGGAAGGACGAGCACCCCGGCGCGGTCGTCGTGTCCTACGTCAACACCACCGCCGCGGTGAAGGCACTGACAGATATCTGCTGCACGTCGTCGAATGCCGTCGAGGTGGTGACCTCGATCCCCGAGGATCGCGAGGTGCTGTTCTGCCCGGACCAGTTCCTGGGTGCACACGTGCGCCGCGTCACCGGCCGCAAGAACCTGCACGTCTGGGCCGGCGAATGCCACGTGCACGCCGGGATCAACGGCGACGAGCTGGCCGACCAGGCCCGGTCGCACCCCGACGCCGAACTGTTTGTGCACCCCGAATGTGGTTGCGCCACCTCGGCGCTCTACCTGGCCGGTGAGGGTGCGGTTCCCGAGGAGCGGGTGAAGATACTGTCCACGGGCGGAATGCTCGACGCGGCCCGGGAAACCCGGGCCCGGCAGGTGCTCGTCGCCACCGAGGTCGGAATGCTGCACCAGTTGCGCAGGGCTGCACCGGAAGTCGACTTCCTGGCCGTCAACGACCGCGCGTCGTGCACCTACATGAAGATGATCACGCCGGCCGCACTGCTGCGCTGCCTGATCGAAGGTGCCGACGAGGTGCATGTCGATCCCGAGACCGCTCGGCTGGGACGGGCCAGCGTGCAGCGCATGATCGCGATTGGTCAGCCCGGCGGCGGCGAATGACCCCGACGGGCAGCGCCCGGGGATCGAGCCGCTTCGCCTGCGGCAGTTCGACGCTGTGGCAGCAGCGCGCTGACGTTGTCGTGGTCGGCACCGGAGTCGCCGGTCTGGTGGCGGCTTTGGCGGCGCACCGCCGGGGCCGTCGAGTGGTGGTGCTGAGCAAGGCTCGCGAGACCGCGACGTTCCATGCCCAGGGCGGGATCGCCGTCGTGTTGCCGGATTCCGACGACTCCGTCGAGGCGCACGTTGCCGATACGGTCGCCGCGGGGGGTGGCCTGTGCGACCCGGATGCCGTGCGCTCCATCGTTGCGGCCGGCTACGGCGCCGTGGCCGATTTGGTGACCGACGGTGCCCAGTTCGACGAGGCAGCTCCCGGGCGCTGGGCGCTGACCCGCGAGGGCGGCCACACCCGACGCCGGATCATTCATGCCGGGGGTGACGCCACCGGGGCCGAGGTGCAGCGCGCCCTGGATTCGGCGGCGGCCGAACTCGACATCCGCCGGGACCACGTGGCGTGCGAGATCCTGCGTGACGACAGTGGCGTGACCGGAGTGCTGGTCCGCAACGAGGACGGCCTGGGTCTCATCCATGCGCCATCGGTCATCCTGGCGACCGGCGGCCTCGGCCACGTGTACGCGGCAACTACCAATCCGAGTGGCTCGACGGGTGACGGTATCGCCTTGGCGTTGTGGGCCGGAGTTGCGGTCCGCGACATCGAGTTCGTCCAATTCCACCCGACCATGCTGTACGTGGAGAACGGCGGCGGACGGCGTCCGCTCATCACTGAAGCGCTACGCGGTGAAGGCGCCATACTCATTGATTCGCAAGGTCACTCGGTGACTGACGGGGTGCACCCGATGGGGGACCTGGCCCCGCGCGATGTGGTCGCGGCGGCCATCAACGCCCGGCTCAGCGCCACGGGTGACCCGTGCGTGTATCTGGATGCCAGGGGTATCGCCCGGTTCTCCGACCGGTTTCCCACCGTGGCGGCGGCCTGTGCGGCGGCCGGGATCGACCCCACCTGCCAACCGATTCCGGTGGTTCCCGGCGCCCACTACAGCTGCGGCGGTGTAGTGACCGACGTGCAGGGACGTACCGAACTGCCCGGGCTGTTCGCCGCGGGCGAGGTCGCCCGCACCGGGATGCACGGGGCCAACCGGTTGGCGTCCAACAGCTTGCTGGAGGGACTCGTCGTCGGTGGCCGGGCCGGCAGGTTGGCCGCCGAGCACGCGAGCGCGGCCGGTTCGGTGCGCGCCCAGGCGCCGCAGGATCGCCGTCAAGACTCCGTTGACCGAGATGTCCTGCAGCACGCCATGTCTGAGCATGCTTCAGTGGTCCGTGACGCCGAGGGCCTGCAACGACTCGACGCCGTTCTGGCCGATGCGCGCTCGGTGCAGCCCGCGGACCGCCACAGCTTCGAGGATGCGGCCCTCACCGCGACCGCACGCGCAATCGCCGTCGCGGCCCTGGCCCGCACCGAAAGCCGTGGCTGCCACCATCGCGCCGATCACCCCGATACCGACCCCGCTCAGGAGCATTCCGTGACAATTCGCGCCGCAGCCGGCCGCCCCGTCCTCGATACCGCAACGGCGGTGTGCTGATGGCACTTTCGGATACTGAGCTGGCCGAGGCCCGGGCCACGATCACCCGTGCGCTCGAGGAGGACCTGCGCTTCGGCCCGGACATCACGACTCTCGCCACCGTGGGCGCCGATGCCATGACCACCGCCTCGGTGGTGAATCGGGAGCCGGGCGTGGCCGCCGGCGTCGACATTGCGCTGCTGGTGCTCGACGAGGTCCTCGGCGCCGACGGCTACCGCGTGATCGACCGCGTCGAGGACGGTGCCCGGCTGGACGCCCGTTCTTCGATCCTGACGGTCGAGGCGCCGACCCGCGGGCTGCTCACGGCCGAACGCACCATGCTGAACCTGATGTGCCACCTGTCGGGGATCGCCACGGCGACCGCCGCCTGGGTCGACGCAGTGGCCGGCACCAACGCCAAGATCCGCGACACCCGCAAGACACTGCCGGGCCTGCGTGCGCTGCAGAAGTACGCGGTGCGCGTCGGTGGCGGCGTCAACCACCGGATGGGGCTGGGCGACGCGGCACTGATCAAGGACAATCATGTCGCCGCGGCCGGGTCGGTGCTGGCCGCACTCAAGGCCGTCCGGGCCGAGGCTCCGGATCTGCCGTGTGAGGTCGAGGTGGATTCCCTCGAACAGCTCGATGACGTGCTCGCCGCCGACGTGGGATTGGTGTTGCTGGACAACTTCCCGGTTTGGCAGACCCAGATCGCCGTGCAGCGCCGCGACACTCGGTCGCCCAAGACGCTGCTGGAATCCTCGGGTGGTCTGTCCCTTGACAGCGCTGCCGAATACGCCGGTACCGGGGTCGACTACCTGGCGATCGGTGCCCTCACTCATTCGGTGCGGGTGCTCGATCTCGGGCTCGATACCTAACCCGCGCAGCGTAATTCGCGTCGAACCGCGGTCGGCGTCAACCCGGTGTGCGCACGCAGTGTGCGGCAGAAGTGGGCCTGGTCGGCGAAACCCAGTGTGGCCGCGACGTCGGCGATCGTGGATGTGCCGCGGTGCAGATGGTCGAGAGCCCGGCCGACCCGCACCCGGTTGCGGTACCGCGTCACCGACACCCCGAGTTCGTTGCTGAACGATCGGCTCAGCCGGTATGGCGAGACCCCGAGCGCAGTTGCGAGCGGGAACAACCCGACCGCGGCGTCATCCGCCTGCCTGATCGCGTCACGGGCTTGCGAGACCAACCGATCCGATGGCCGAGCAGGTGGATCGGACGCCGGTATCGGACGTCGTGCGGCCGCACGCAACGCAGACCCGACCAGCCGCACCAGGCCCTCCGCCAGTTGGTAATCGGGATCGGCGCGACTGCCGGCCAGAAGCCGTCGGTGCGCAAGTTCGAGACGGGCATCCACGTAGACGGAGGACGGCCCGATCCGATTCCGCTCGCCGGCGAGTTGCCACCAGCGGTCTGCGCTGAGCTGTAGTGACGTACACGCATCGCCGCCGTGTGGGTGGGCGAAATGCTCGTGTTCTCCGGGTTCGCCGAGGTAGCCCATGGTGGCATCGTGGTCCACTGGCTCGCCGGACCCGCGGCGGCGAAAACACCCCGAACGCACCAGCACGAATCGCCCGTCGACCGGACATTCGGCCTCTGACCAGTCCGGGTGCTCGCCGGAGCAACTCCAGGTGGCGATGCTGAATTCCGGCCGCGCGATCAGTGCCTGGGCGGTCAGCATGTGCGCCACGTTAGCCTTCGCGACCGACAGATACGGCCCGCAAAAATGTTCAAGACGCCTGGTCGGCCCGCGATCAGACTGGCTGGTATGGCATCGATCCACATTGAGTTCGACATTGAAGCTGACAGCGCGACGGTGTGGGAGGTGATCGGCGACTGGTCCGACGGCCCGGTACGCATGGCGCCCGGATTCGTGGCGACCTCCGAAGCCCATGATGACGTTCGGGTGGTGACGTTCGCCGACGGTTTCGTCGCCCGCGAGCGGCTGGTCAGCCGTGACGAGTCAACGCGCCGTGTCGCGTACTCCCTGATAGGTGACACCGCTAGGCCCGAGCACGACAACGCGGTGATGCAGGTGGTGTCCGACGGCCCGCACCGCTGCCGCTTCCTGTGGTCGCGTGATGTCCTGCCAGACGAGGCCGCGGGCCCGCTGCGGGCCGCGATGGAGCAGGCCGCCCCGATCATCAAGAGCGCGCAGGAGAACACGGTCGACTAGGCAGGCCTGGGGCACTGAACCGAGGATTCCGGTCAATATGTGGCTGAGATCCTCGGTTTAGTGCTCAACAGAGGGTTCCTACGCGGTCGCGCCGCGGCGTACCAACGACAGCACCACCGCGGCGGTGGCGAACAGCCCCGAGAACACCCGGCCGAGCATCGTCTGCTGACGCGGTGTCTGCAGCCAGTTGAGTAGCCGCGCCGCCAGGCCGGTGTAGAGACTCATCACGACCACGTCGACGACGACCATGGTCGCTCCGATCGCCAGGTACTGCGGCAGCAACGGCGCCGTCGGCACCACGAACTGCGGCAGCACCGCGACGAGGAACACCAAGCCCTTCGGGTTGGTCGTGTTCACCAGGAATCCGCGCATCACCAGGGACAGTCGGCCGCGTTCACCTGTGCCGCCCATTCGGTCGCGCAGATCCTGCGAGGCGCTGCGCCACTGCTGGATGGCCAGGTAGATCAGGTACGCCACACCGATCCACTTGACGATGTGGAAGGCCAGCATCGACTTCGCGACCACGGCCCCCAGTCCGACGGCCACCAACACCAGCTGTGCAAGTAGCCCGAGCTGGAGTCCGAGCACGCTCCATGACCCACGGCGTACGCCATGGGTCAGGCCGGTCGCCATCGACTGAATCGCCCCGGCACCGGGGGACAGACTGATGGCGATCGACGCGCCGAGAAACGCGAGCCAGATCTGCCAGGTCATATGTGCAGTCTGGCGAGCGTGTCAAACGATATCTGCGACGAAGACGCCCATCCGGCGGGCCGCGTTGCGGGGGATCCGGGGCAGGGTCGGATCGTCGGTGCCCGCCGGCAGGACGCGCGGATTGGTGATCTTGATGTCGCCGCGGAACAGGTGCACGTCAGCACCGCCGGCGGCGATCACATTCTTGACCCAGTTGGTCTTGCCGTGCAGGAGCGTCACCGCGAAAACGTTGCCCTTGCGGTAGCTGGTCACGATCGTCTCGTACGGCGTACCAGAGGTACGGCCCCGATGCTTGATCACGGTGAAGCCGGGCAAGCGCTTGGAAAACGGTTTGACCAGCGGGTTGATGTATTTGATCTGGAACCGCTCCAGCGCGGGCGGTATGAGCATCGGTACGCCGGGGGCGTTGTTCGGATGGTCTTTCGCGGACATCTAGGGCTCCATTCGGCAGTCTGGGACCACACTACGGCGGGTTGTGCCGGCGGCAGCCGACGACGGATTTTTATCAACTGGACTGATCAGGGACAATTGAACCGATGGCCGAGTTTCAGATGTCCCGTATCGACCTGCGTAACCGTGCGCTGAATGCCGCGCAGTTGCGATCCGCGCTGCCCCGCGGCGGAGTCGACGTGGACGCAATTGTGCCCAAAGTCCGCCCGATCGTGGAGGCCGTCGCCGAGCACGGCGCGAAGGCCGCGCTGGACTACGGCCATACCTTCGACGGCATCCGTCCCGACACCGTGCGGGTGCCCGCGGACCGGCTGGCTGCGGCCCTCGCCGACCTCGACCCCGATGTCCGCGCCGCCCTGCAAGTCGCGATCGACCGGGCCCGCACGGTGCACGCCGACCAACGACGCACCGACACCACCACCACGCTGGGGCCTGGTGCCACCGTCACCGAACGCTGGGTCCCGGTCGAGCGTGTCGGGCTGTACGTACCCGGCGGCAACGCCGTGTACCCGTCGAGTGTCGTGATGAACGTGGTGCCCGCGCAGACCGCCGGTGTGGATTCGCTGGTGATCGCCAGCCCGCCGCAGGCGGAATTCGCGGGCCTGCCGCACCCGACCATTCTGGCCGCTGCGGCGCTGCTCGGCGTCGAAGAGGTGTGGGCCGTCGGCGGTGCGCAGGCGGTGGCGTTGCTGGCCTACGGCGGCACCGACACCGATGGCGCCGAGTTGGCCCCCGTCGACATGATCACCGGCCCCGGCAACATCTACGTGACCGCGGCCAAGCGGATCTGCCGTTCGCAGGTCGGCATCGATGCCGAGGCCGGTCCGACGGAGATCGCGATCCTGGCCGACGACACGGCCGATCCGGTGCACGTTGCCGCCGACCTGATCAGTCAGGCCGAGCACGACGAGATGGCGGCCAGTGTGCTGGTCACCGACAGCGAGGCGCTGGCCGCGGCTACCGACCGCGAGCTCACTCGCCAGTTGGAGACCACCGTGCATGTCGAGCGTGTCAAGGCCGCGCTCTCGGGCAAGCAGTCCGCGATCGTGCTCGTCGACGACATCGATGCCGGGGTACGCGTGGTCAACGCCTACGCCGCCGAGCACCTCGAGATCCAGACCGAAGACGCTCCTGCGGTGGCCGGCCGGATTCGTTCTGCCGGAGCCATTTTCGTCGGTGCCTGGTCGCCGGTCAGCCTGGGCGACTACTGCGCCGGATCCAACCACGTGCTGCCGACCGCGGGTTGCGCCCGCCACTCCAGCGGCCTGTCCGTGCAGACGTTCCTGCGCGGCATCCACGTCGTCGAGTACGACGAAGCCGCACTCAAAGATGTGTCCGGCCATGTGATCACGCTGTCCAAGGCGGAAAACCTGCCCTCACATGGCGAGGCGGTACGACGGAGGTTTGAACGGTGATGAGCGCTTGCGCGAAGAACAGGCGATCATGAGCGCACGGGATGTGACGCTGGCCGATCTGCCGCTGCGCGAAAACCTGCGCGGGAAATCGCCCTACGGGGCACCGCAACTGGTGGTTCCGGTGCGGCTCAATACCAACGAGAACCCGCACCCGCCCACCCAGGCTCTGATCGACGACGTCGCCGCATCGGTCCGCGACGCCGCGGCCGAATTGCACCGCTATCCCGACCGGGACTCGGTTCAGTTGCGCACCGATCTGGCCGCCTATCTCACGGCGGCAACCGGCGTACCGCTCACCGTCGACAACCTATGGGCGGCAAACGGTTCCAACGAGATCCTGCAGCAGCTTCTGCAGGCCTTCGGCGGGCCGGGGCGCACCGCGATCGGTTTCGTGCCGTCGTACTCGATGCACCCGATCATCTCGGACGGCACCCAGACGGAGTGGCTGCAGGCGGCCCGCGCCGCGGATTTCGGGCTCGACATCGACGTAGCGGTGGCCGCGGTCAAGGAGCGCACACCCGACGTGGTGTTCGTGGCGAGCCCCAACAACCCGTCGGGACAGAGCGTCCCGATCGAGGACCTGCGCCGGCTGCTGCAAGAGATGACGGGTGGCATCTTGATCGCCGACGAGGCCTACGGCGAGTTCTCCTCGCAGCCCAGTGCGGTCACGCTGATCGACGAGTTCCCGGCCAAGCTGATCGTCACCCGCACGATGAGCAAGGCGTTCGCGTTCGCCGGCGGACGGCTCGGCTACCTGGCCGCCGCTCCCGCGGTGATCGATGCGCTGCTGCTCGTGCGCTTGCCGTATCACTTGTCCGTGCTCACCCAGGCCGCCGCGTGTGCAGCACTGCGTCATGCTGATGACACCCTGGGAAGCGTGGCGACCCTGGCCGCCGAACGCGACCGGGTGAGCGCCGAATTGACCCGCTTGGGCTACCGCGTGATCCCCAGCGACGCGAACTTCGTGTTGTTCGGCGATTTCACCGATGCGCCGGCGACGTGGCAGCGCTACCTGGACAAGGGAATTCTGATCCGCGATGTTGGTATCCCTGGCTTCCTGCGCACCACGATCGGTCTGGCCGAGGAGAACGACGCATTCCTGGCCGCCAGCGCCGATCTGGCCACCACCGAACTTCAGCCCGCCAACAGCCCGGTAGGAGCATCGTGACCCGTCGCGCGAAAGTCGAACGCAAGACCAGGGAATCCGACATCACCGTCGAGATCGACCTCGACGGCACCGGTGTCGTCGACATCGATACCGGTGTCCCGTTCTTCGATCACATGCTGACCGCGCTGGGCACCCACGCCAGCTTCGATCTGACCGTGCACGCCAAGGGCGACATCGAAATCGAGGGGCATCACACGATCGAAGACACGGCGATCGTGTTGGGCCAGGCACTCGGCCAGGCGTTGGGCGACAAGAAGGGCATCCGCCGGTTCGGCGATGCGTTCATCCCGATGGACGAATCGCTGGCGCACGCCGCCGTCGACGTGTCCGGCCGGCCCTACTTCGTGCACACCGGGGAACCCGAGTTCATGGTCGAATTCACCATCGCCGGGTCCAGCGCGCCCTACCACACCGTGATCAACCGCCACGTATTCGAATCGCTGGCCTTCAACGCCCGCATCGCATTGCACGTGCGGACGCTCTACGGCCGGGACCCGCACCACATCACCGAGGCGCAGTACAAGGCGGTGGCGCGCGCGCTGCGACAGGCGGTCGAGTACGACGCCCGGGTCACCGGCGTCCCGTCCACCAAAGGGACTCTGTGACCAAGAAACTCGTCGTCCTGGACTACGGATCGGGCAATCTGCGCTCTGCCCAGCGGGCGCTGGAGCGGGTGGGCGCCGACGTCGAGGTGACCGCTGATCCCGGCGCCGCCGCGGCAGCTGACGGACTGGTGGTGCCGGGTGTCGGTGCCTTCGAGGCCTGTATGACCGGACTCCGGGCGATCGGCGGCGAGAAGATCATCGCCGACCGCCTGCAGCATGGTCGTCCGGTGTTGGGCGTCTGTGTCGGTATGCAGATTCTGTTCGCCCGCGGCGTGGAGTTCGGCGTGGAGTCCACCGGGTGCGGGCAGTGGCCAGGCTCGGTGACCCGACTGGACGCGCCGGTGATTCCGCACATGGGCTGGAATGTCGTCGAAGCTGCGGCCGGCAGCACTCTGTTCAAGGGCCTCGACACCGCCACGCGTTTCTATTTCGTGCATTCGTACGCCGCCCAGGAATGGTCCGGTAATCCGGACGCACGCGTCACCTGGGCGACGCATCACGTGCCGTTCATCGCCGCCGTCGAAGACGGCGCGTTGTCGGCTACGCAATTTCATCCGGAGAAGAGCGGCGACGCCGGTGCGACGCTTCTCGCGAATTGGGTTGAGGGACTGTGAGTTTGATTCTGTTGCCGGCTGTCGATGTGGTGGACGGCAAGGCGGTGCGTCTGGTGCAGGGCAAGGCCGGCAGTGAGACCGATTACGGCTCGGCACTGGAAGCTGCGGAGGCTTGGCAGCGTGACGGCGCTGAGTGGATCCACCTGGTGGACCTGGACGCCGCCTTCGGGCGCGGCAGCAACCGCGAACTGCTGGCTGATCTGGTCGGCAAGCTCGACGTGAAAGTCGAACTGTCCGGCGGGATCCGCGATGACGACTCGCTCAAGGCGGCCATGGACACCGGCTGCGCGCGGGTGAACATCGGCACCGCGGCGCTGGAAAGCCCCGAGTGGTGCCGTCGGGCCATCGCCGAGTACGGCGACCGGGTCGCAGTTGGGCTGGATGTTCAGTTCGAGAACGACAGCTGGCGGCTGCGCGGCCGCGGCTGGGAAACCGACGGCGGCGATCTTTGGGAGGTCTTGGATCGCCTTGATCGCGAAGGGTGTTCGCGCTACGTCGTCACCGACGTCACCAAGGACGGCACCCTGACCGGGCCCAACCTGGAACTGTTGGCCGCGGTGGCCGACCGCACCGACGCTCCGGTGATCGCCTCGGGCGGGGTTTCCAGCCTCGACGACCTCCGGGCAATCGCCACCCTGACCGGTCACGGTGTCGAGGGCGCGATCGTCGGGAAGGCGCTCTACGCCGAACGATTCACTCTGCCGCAGGCACTGGCCGCGGTCAGCGGATAAGCGAGGTGGGTGACCTGGATTCGTCGAAGCTGGCCGCACTGGTTGCTGCCGCCACCGAGATCCTCGACGCGGCGTCCGTGCCGTTCATCGCCGGGCACCGCGCGGATTCGGCTGTCACCAAGCAGGGCAACGACTTTGCCACCGAGGTCGATCTGGCGATCGAGCGGCAGGTGGTGCGGGCCCTGACCGAGGCCACCGGAATCGGGGTTCACGGTGAGGAATTCGGTGGTGAGCCCATCGATTCCCCGCTGGTGTGGGTGCTCGACCCGATCGACGGCACGTTCAACTACGCGGCAGGTTCGCCGATGGCGGCCATCCTGCTCGGACTGTTGGCCGATGGCGAGCCGGTGGCCGGCCTGACCTGGCTGCCGTTCACCGGACAGCGGTATTCGGCGCTGGCTGGGGGACCGGTGCGGGACAACGGAACCGTGCTGCCGCCGCTGGGGTCGCCGACGTTGACCGACTCGATCGTCGGGATCCAGACCTTCAACATCGATTCTCGCGGCCGGTTCCCCGGCCGCTACCGGGTCGAGGTGCTGTCCAATCTGAGCCGGGTGTGCTCGCGGGTGCGGATGCACGGCGCCACCGGGGTGGACCTGGCCTATGTGGCGGCCGGGATCCTGGGTGGGGCCATCAGTTTCGGCCACCACATCTGGGACCATGCTGCCGGTGTGGCGCTGGTCCGGGCCGCGGGCGGCATCGTGACGGACCTGGCCGGCGATCCGTGGACCGCCGAGTCGAAGTCGGCGCTGGCCGCCGCGCCCGGCGTGCACGAACGCATGTTGGAAATCGTGAAATCCGCTGGCAATCCGGAGGACTATCTGTGAGCACCATCAGTGACGTCGCGACGAGGGTGATCCCGTGCCTCGACGTCGACGCCGGCCGGGTGGTCAAGGGTGTCAACTTCGAGAACCTGCGCGATGCGGGCGATCCCGTGGAACTCGCGGCCGTTTACGACGCCGAGGGCGCCGATGAACTGACCTTCCTCGATGTGACCGCGTCCTCGTCGGGCCGGTCCACCATGCTCGAGGTGGTCAAGCGCACCGCCGAGCAGGTGTTCATCCCGCTGACCGTCGGTGGCGGTGTGCGCGCGGTCGAGGACGTCGACGTGCTGCTGCGTGCCGGCGCCGACAAGGTGTCGGTCAACACCGCGGCGATCGCCCGGCCCGAACTGTTGGCCGAGATGGCGCGCCAGTTCGGTTCGCAGTGCATCGTGCTCAGCGTCGACGCGCGTACCGTGCCCGCCGGTGATCAGCCCACTCCCTCGGGGTGGGAGGTGACCACTCACGGCGGGCGCCGCGGCACCGGCATCGATGCCATCGAATGGGCCGCCCGCGGCGCCGAACTCGGCGTCGGCGAGATCCTGCTCAACTCGATGGACCGCGACGGCACCAAGGCCGGGTTCGATCTGCCGATGCTGCGTGCCGTGCGCGCGGCAGTGGGCGTCCCGGTGATCGCCAGCGGTGGTGCCGGCGCGGTGGCTGATTTCGCGCCCGCCGTGCAGGCTGGCGCGGATGCGGTGCTGGCCGCCAGCGTCTTCCACTTCGGGGAGATGACCATCGGTCAGGTCAAGGCAGCGATGGCGGCCGAAGGAATCGTGGTGCGGTGATGGCTCTCGATCCCGACATCGCCAAGCGCCTCAAGCGCAACGCCGACGGGCTGTTCAGCGCCGTGGCGCAGGAGCGTTCCACCGGTCAGGTACTGATGGTCGCCTGGATGGACGACGACGCGCTGGCTCGCACCCTGGAAACCCGTGAGGCCACCTATTTTTCACGCTCCCGCGGCGAGCAGTGGGTCAAGGGCCTGACCTCGGGGCACACGCAATACGTGCACTCGGTCCGTCTGGACTGCGACGGCGACACGGTGTTGCTGGAGGTCGATCAGATCGGCGCCGCCTGCCACACCGGGGCGCACACCTGCTTCGACGCGGACGTGCTTTTGGCGGCCGTAGACTGACTGACGCGGCATTACCGTGGAGCGATGGGAGATTGGTCGCAGTCACTGGTCGATGTCGAGGTGTCGGCCGAGGACGCACCCGAGTTGGGTGCCCGCCTGACCCGGTGGCTCATCGACACCGGGGTGATCAGTGCCGAACAATCCGACTGCGTGCTCGGGACGCCACTTGGTCACCCGCCCGGACCGAACTATGGCCACGCCATCGGCGGTACCGAACCGGCACCGGTGCTCTGGACAAACGGGGCCGCCATCAGCGTCGGCCGGGTGGTGTCATACAGCTACGAGCCTGAGGTATTGACTTGCCGGCGCTGCGGGCACCGGGAGCTGCCGGCACCGGATGATCAGAATTGGCAGGCGGCATTCGCTGCCATCGGTGATTGGGCAGATGGTGGTGTCGGTGCGATGTCGTGCCCGTCCTGTGGTGCGGACAACGACGTGAACGGGTGGGACTGGGAGCCGACCTGGGGATTCGGTCTGCTGACCATGGAGGTCTGGAATTGGAATCCGTTGGCGCCCGAGTTCATCGCCGAGGTCAGCGGATTTCTCGGGCACCGGATCGTCTATACGAACTTCAAACTCTGAGCGGGCGTTGCGGTCATGGGCTTGTCGGTGCGGTATCGCACAATAACGGGATGACTGACAGCGCTGGGCCGGCCCACGGCGATTCTGCCGAAGCCCGCAAAGCGCGCGGTGCGTACTTCACCCCGGTCCAGATCACCGATTACCTAACCCAATGGGCAGTGCGGTCCGCCGATGAGCGGATCTTGGAGCCCTCGGCCGGGGACGCGGCCTTCCTGGTAGCCGCCGCCCGCAGGCTGCAGCAGCTCGGTCTCGAGCATCCCGAGCTCGACGGCATCGAGATTCACCGGAGCAGCGCCACCACGGCGCGCCGCCGCGTCACTGAAGCCGGGGGACGGGCCAGGATCAGGACATCCGACTTCTTCGACGTCGAACCGCGTGCTGAGTACACGGCGGTGATCGGCAATCCGCCCTACATCCGCTACCAGGATTTCCGAGGTGCCATCCGGGCGCAGTCGCGCCGCGCCGCACTCAAGGCGGGTGTCACGCTGTCTGGGCTGGCCTCGAGCTGGGCCGCGTTCACCGTGCACGCTGCGTTGTTCCTGCAGCCAGGTGGGCGCCTGGCCCTGGTGCTGCCCGCCGAGCTGCTGAGCGTCAACTACGCGGCGGCGGTGCGGAAGTTCTTGTTCGACCGGTTCGCCAGCGTGGAGTTGGTGATGTTCGACGAGCAGGTGTTTCCCGAGGCCGAAGCCGATGTGGTGCTGCTGCTGGCCGACGGCTATGGGGGTGGGCCGACCAGTCACGCCGTCATCCACCGGGCCTGCAACGCGAGCTCGTTGACATCCGAACTCGCACAACGTCGTTGGTCGCCGCGCGATCCCGCCGACAAGTGGGTCAGCGGCCTGATCGGTAACGCGCCGGTCGATGCGCTCCACGGTCTACATGAGGCTGGGCAGTTCACAACCTTGGAGGCGTGGGGCGACACGACTCTGGGCATGGTGACCGGCAACAACGGCTTCTTCGCTCTGTCCCCGGAGCGCGTACATGAGCTGGGTCTGCGCGGTACTGACCTGTTGCCGTTGTCCCCGCCGGGCAGTGCCCATCTACGCGGCCTCACGCTGACCGCCGAGCAACTGGCCAGGCTGGGGGAGGACGGCCGGTCGATACACCTGTTCCGTCCGGCCGGGCAGCCGTCGGCCGCTGCGCAGCGCTACATCGACGCCGGCCACGCCGCAGGTGTGCATCTGGCCTACAAATGCCGGGTGCGTCAGCCTTGGTATCTGGTGCCACTGGTGAAACCGGCCGATCTGCTGCTGACCTGTATGAACGCCGACACTCCGCGGTTGATCAGCAACCGGGCCAAGGCACATCATCTCAACTCGGTGCACGGCGTGTATCTGCGTGACGGGGTGCGCACGCTGGGGCGCGACCTGCTGGGCTTGGCGGCGCTGAACTCGGTGACGGTGCTACATGCCGAGATCGTCGGCCGTTCCTACGGCGGCGGGATCCTCAAGATCGAACCGCGCGAGGCCGACCGTTGGCTCGTTCCGTCACCCGATCTGGTGGCCGCGCGTGCCGACGAACTGCGGGCCGTCCGACGGAGGGTCGGATCGCTGTTGGAGCGTGGCCGTCTGCTCGATGCGACTCGCGTCGTCGACGATGCGTTGGGACTGGAGACGCGGATCGTTCTGGAACCCGTTCGTGCCGCGCGCGATTCATTGGCGACCCGCCGGACGGTAAGGTCTCGGCGTGCCCGCTGAACCGTCGACCAAGGCCACAGCATGGGCCATCTTCGATCGCATCGTGGCCGACGCCGCGCCCGGCGGTGTGCACACCAATCCGTGGGTGCGCAGCGGAGGCGCACTGACCTTCGTTCCCGATTTCCGGGTGCTGCGCAAGCTTCTCGGCGTCCCGCTGTTCCTGGACGCGCCGTCCACCACCGGCGTTCCGGCGCTGGCTTTGGACGTGTGGCTGGCCTACGAGTTGCGGCGTGCTGGATTCGATGCGGATGCGGTGTGGCCCCGAGCGACGGATCCGCGGATCATGCCCAGCGCGATCGCCAGTCTGCTCGAGGCGCTGCCGCAGAAGGAACGCCACCTCATCGAGCAACGGCTGAAGCGGTCGATGAAAGGCGTTGCCGCGTCGAGTGCCAGCGTGCTGGGCAAGCACTACATGAAACAGGTCGACGTGGTGATGTCGGATTGGGACACCGGCCCGGAGTTGCTGATCAGTACCAAACGTATGGATTCCAGCTTCGGCAAGAATGCCGCCAACCGGGTCGAGGAAAGTTACGGCGACGCCAAGAATCTGCGTCTGCGCCACCCGCTTTCGGCGCTGGGCTTTGTCTACGGCTTGCGCTCGACGATTCTGAGCACAGAACCGGACAAGGCCGAGTGGCTCATCGATCTGCTGGGCAAGCTCGGCACCGAGGACGACGCCTATCACGCGGTGGCGCTGGTGATGATCGATTACGACGTCGAGGTCGCCGAGTCCGCGGACGAGGAGGTCGACAGCATCGAAAAGGCCGAGCCGGACGCGCTGTTCGAGATCGTCGACGTTGCCACGGCCGCCGTCGACGAGGCGTTGGCGGCACTACCCGACATCGCGATCCGGCATGACACGGTGCCGCCCGAGCTGCAGCCTTCGCGGTTTCTGGCGACCATGGTCAACCGCGTCATCGACACCACACCGGTGACCCGGCACCGTGAGGCGCGTCGGCGGCGTAACACAGCCGCCGAAGCCTGACGCAATCGCCGAGATCAACGCAAGGGTCGCGCATTGGCGCTGCGAACGACCATTGCGTCGCACTCGCGGAAGCTACAACGCCCGCGAACTGGCCTTGGCCCGCGCACTCCACCGGCCGTCCTGATACCCCACCACCACTGGGTGCGCAAACGCTTCGCTGACGTGTTCGGTGTTGACGACGTCGCGGGCCGCGCCGCTGGCCACCGTGCGGCCGTGGGCGATCAACAGGGCGTGCGTGGTGCTGGTGGGCAGCTCCTCGAGGTGGTGAGTGACCAGGATCGAGGCCATGTCCGGATGCGAGTCATCCAGAGTGTCAAGCGTTTCCAGCAATTGCTCGCGAGCCGCGACGTCCAGACCGGTGGTCGGCTCGTCTAGTAGCAGCAGCTGCGGATCGGCGATCAATGCCCGAGCGATCAGGGTGCGGCCGCGTTCGCCCTGGGACAGCGTGGGCCAGATCGCGTCGGCCCGCGCCGACAGCCCCACGGTGTCGATCAGTTCCTCGGCCCGGCGGGCCTGTTCTGCGGTCGGTTCCCAGTGCGCGGCGATGTCGATGGTGGCGGTGATGCCGGTGAGGACCACCTCGCGCACGGTGAGCGGGTACTGCAGCCGGTACCGGGGATTCACGTGGCCGATGGAGCGGCGCAGCACGGCCAGGTCGGTGCGGCCCATCTGGCCGCCGAGCACGTGCACGGTGCCTGAAGTCGGAAACGTCACGGCGGCACAGAAACCCAGCAGCGTGCTCTTGCCGGCGCCGTTGGGGCCCAGCAGCGCCCAGTGCTCACCGGATTGCACCGTCAGGGAGATGCCGTCGATGATCTGCTTGCCGTCGCGGCGGAACGTCACATCGGCGATGTCGAGGACCGGGGTCATGCGAAAGACTCCTTCAATGAGCTCAAATGGGTTCTGCTGGCCGCCGCGGCGGCTTCGGGATCTCGGGCGACGATCGCGTCGGCCAACTGCTGATGCAGGTCGTGATCGCAGGGCTCGGAGGCGATGGGCCGGATCTTGAGCATGTCGATCATCGCCAGCCGCAGCCGCGGCAGGAAGGCGTCGAACAATTGGATCAGCACCTCGTTGTGAGCCGCGGCGATCACCGTGCGGTGAAACGCCATGTCGGCGTCGACGTGGTCGGGTACCGACTGTCCGGTCACCCCGCGGGCGGCCAGGGTGCGACGAATCGCGCGCAGATCGGCTGGGGTGCGTCGGGTCGCGGCCAGCGCGGCAGCTTCGGCCTCGATGGCGATGCGCGCCTCGATCACCGAGACGATGGTGGCCCGACGTAGCACGGTGTCCCAGTCTTCGGCGGCGTCGAGTGCCGTGACGAATACGCCGGCACCCTGGCGGCTCTCCAACACGCCCTTGCCGGACAGTTCGCGGATGGCTTCGCGCAGGGTGGAGCGGCCTACGCCGAGCTGTGCAGCCAGGGTTGTCTCACCTGGAAGTCGATGTCCGAGTGGCCATTCGCCCTGGCGGATGCGCGTCAGTAGAAGCTGGGCGGTCTGGGCCGCCAGCGGGTGACGCTGAACTTGGGAGGTCATCGAAACCTGTCTACTTGTCTGAGGAGTTGTGTATAGTCTACCCATCATGACGCGTGCCCTCCTCCTTAGCCGCCGCGGCGGGGCCTGAATCGACCGGCCCCCTGCCGTGGGGCTGTGTCGCGCCGGTCGAACTCTCATCCGACCGAAGGCACCCTCATGACCACTTCCGTATTTCCCACCATCAACACCCCGGCCGGGGAGATCCCGGCCACCGCACCGGCCTGGAATCGGCAGCGGCACTCGCAAATGCCGTCGCACCGTTATGCCAGTGTCTACGACCGAGTCGAAGTTCCACTGGTGCAACGCGATTGGCCCACCGCCCGGATCGAACGCGCGCCGCTGTGGGTGCCGGTGGATCTACGTGACGGCAATCAGGCGCTGGCCGAACCGATGGACCCGGCCCGCAAGCGCCGCTTCTTCGAGCTGCTGGTGGCCATGGGCTACAAGGAGATCGAGGTCGGATATCCGTCCGCCTCGCAGACCGATTTCGACTTCGTCCGACTGCTGGCCGAGTCCGACATCGCCCCGCCGGACGTCACCATCGTGGTGTTCGTCCCGGCGCGCCGCGACCTGATCGAACGAACCGTGGACTCGGTGCGCGGCATCGGCAACGACGTCGTCATCCACATGTACACCGCCACCGCTCCGACCTGGCGCGATGTCGTACTGGGCAAGGCCAGAGGCGAGCTGAGCCAGCTCATCTATGCCGGTGCGCGTGACGTCCTCGAGTTCACCGACGGCATGCCGAATGTGCGGTTCGAATTCTCCCCGGAAGTGTTCAACCTCACCGAGCCCGATTACGTGCTGGAGCTGTGTGACGCGGTCACCGAGCTCTGGCAAGCCACACCGCACCGCCCGGTGATCCTGAACCTGCCGGCCACGGTGGAGGTCGCCACCCCCAACGTCTACGCCGACCAGATCGAGTACATGCACCGCAACCTGTCCCGCCGCGACAGCGTCATCCTCTCGGTGCACCCGCACAACGACCGGGGGACCGGCATCGCCTGCGCCGAACTCGCGGTGCTGGCGGGTGCTCAGCGCGTGGAGGGCTGTGTCTTCGGCAACGGAGAACGCACCGGCAACGTCGACATCGCCACCCTGGCGCTGAATCTGCACGCCCAGGGCGTGGATCCGATGATCGACTTCTCCGACATCGACGAGATCGCCCGGACCGTGAGCCACTGCACCCGCATGCCGATCCACGAACGCCATCCCTATGTCGGGGACATGGTGCACACCGCGTTCTCCGGAACCCACCAGGATGCGATCAAGAAAGGCTTCGCCGAACATCGCCGACGGGCCGCGGACACCGGACAGCCGGAGAACGAAATCGATTGGCGGGTGCCGTATCTGCCGATCGATCCGGCCGACATCGGCCGCACCTATGACGCAGTGATCAGGGTGAACTCCCAATCCGGCAAAGGAGGCATCGCCTACCTGCTGGCAGAAGAATATGGGCTGGAGCTGCCTCGTCGCCTACAGATCGACTTCGCCCGTCACGTCCAAGCACACACCGACGAAAGCGGCGCGGAGGTCACCGCCGCCGAACTGTTCGACCTGTTCGAAGCGACGTATCTGGATCCGGCCGGGCCGGTGCAACTCAAGGACTGGCACACCGGCGGCGACGGCGCGGCCGCAGTCACCGACCTGACGTTGGTGTTCGACGGCAGCACGGTCACCAACAGCCATCGCGGCATCGGACCGGTGGATGCACTGCGGGCCGCGCTCGCCGAGATCGGCCATCTGGTCGAGGTGTTGAGCCTGACCCAACAGTCGATCGGCAGCACCGCCGTCAGCTACCTGGAGTACCGGTCGCCCAGTCGCACCGGATGGGCGTGCGGGCGCAGCGATTCGGTGCTCGCGGCGTCGATGGCGGCGGTGCTGCGGGCGGTCAACGCGCCTTGAGCACTTCCAGTGCCTTGTCGGCGTGGCTGTCCATGCTGATCTCGCTGGCGATCACCGCGAGCACGGTGCGGTCGGTATCGATGACGAACGTGGTCCGCTTGACCGGCATGAGCCTGCCGAGCAGGCCACGTTTGACCCCGAACTGGGCCGCCACCTTGCCGTCGGCATCCGAGAGCAACGGGTAGTCGAAACTCTGGATGTCGGCGAACTTGGCCTGCTTGGCGACCGGGTCGGTGCTGATGCCGACCCGGTTCGCCCCGGCAGCGGCGAACTCGCCGGCCAGATCCCGGAAGTGACAGGCCTCCTTGGTGCACCCCGGCGTCATCGCCGCCGGATAGAAGAACAGCACCACGGGTCCGTCGGCGAGCAGGCTCGTCAGGCTGCGAATCGTGCCGGTCTGGTCGGGGAGCTCGAAGTCGGGAACGGTGTCACCGGTCCTGATCTGTGTCATGGTCGCTCACGCTACGCCGTCTGCATGCCGATCCTGCTCGGTCGATCTGGGAGGATTGGTCTGTGCAAACCACCCCCGACAGCCTCACCCGCACCACATCGCGCGAGGATTTCCGGGCATTGGCCGCCGAGCACCGCGTGGTCCCGGTGACCCGCAAGGTGCTGGCCGACAGCGAGACGCCGTTGTCGGCGTACCGCAAGCTCGCCGCCAACCGTCCCGGTACGTTCCTGCTCGAATCGGCCGAGAACGGTCGCTCGTGGTCGCGTTGGTCGTTCATCGGCGCCGGTGCACCTTCGGCCCTGACGGTCCGCGATGACCAGGCGGTGTGGCTGGGCACGGCCCCCAAGGACGCGCCCAGCGGTGGCGAGCCGCTGGCGGCGTTGCGGGCCACCCTGGATCTGCTGCAGACCGAGGCGGTGCCCGACCTGCCGCCGTTGTCCTCGGGGCTCGTCGGTTACTTCGCCTACGACATGGTGCGGCGTCTGGAACGGCTGCCGGAGCTCACCGTGGACGATCTGGGCCTGCCGGACATGGTGCTGCTGCTGGCCACCGACATCGCCGCCGTCGATCACCACGAGGGCACCATCACCCTGATCGCCAACGCGGTGAACTGGAACGGCACCGACGAGCGCGTCGACGAGGCCTACGACGATGCGGTCCGGCGCCTCGACATCATGACCAGTGCGCTGGGCCAGCCACTGTCGTCCACGGTGGCGACATTCAGCCGACCCGAACCCGACCATCGCGGACAGCGCACAGTGGAGGAGTACACCGCGATCGTCGAGAAGCTTGTCGGCGACATCGAGGCCGGTGAAGCCTTCCAGGTGGTGCCCTCGCAGCGGTTCGAGATGACGACCCAAGCCGATCCCATTGACGTCTACCGGATGCTGCGGGTGACTAACCCGAGCCCGTACATGTACCTGCTCAATGTCCCCGACGTCGATGGCGGACTGGACTTTTCGGTCGTCGGCTCCAGTCCCGAGGCGCTGGTCACGGTGAAGGACGGCCGAGCCACCACCCATCCGATCGCGGGAACGCGGTGGCGCGGTGCCACCGAGGAAGAAGACGTCCTTCTCGAGAAGGAGCTCTTGTCCGACGAGAAGGAACGTGCCGAGCACCTGATGCTGGTCGACCTCGGCCGCAACGACCTGGGACGGGTGTGTCGCCCGGGCACGGTGCGGGTCGAGGACTACAGCCACATCGAGCGCTACAGCCACGTGATGCACCTGGTGTCCACGGTGACCGGGGAGTTGGCGGAGGGTAAGACCGCGCTCGACGCGGTGACGGCATGTTTCCCGGCCGGCACGCTGTCGGGGGCACCCAAGGTGCGTGCCATGGAGTTGATCGAGGAGGTCGAGATGACCCGACGCGGCCTGTACGGCGGCGTGCTGGGCTACCTGGACTTCGCGGGGAACGCTGACTTCGCGATCGCCATCCGGACCGCCCTGATGCGTGACGGCACGGCCTACGTGCAGGCCGGTGGGGGAGTCGTGGCCGATTCCAACGGTCCCTACGAGTACAACGAATCGGCGAACAAGGCCAAAGCCGTGCTCAACGCCATCGCCGCCGCCGACACATTGGCCGAGCCGTGACACGGGTGGCACAGGCGCTGTTCGTCGTCGCGGCGGTGCTGCTGTGGGTCGCCTCGCGGATGACCTGGGTCTCGGTGACATCGTTCGACGGGCTCGGCCAGCCCAAGACCACGGCGTTGACGGGCGCATCCTGGTCGACGGCGTTGATCCCCCTGGCATTGCTCGTGCTGGCGGCCGCGGTCGCGACGCTGGCCGTGCACGGCTGGGCGCTGCGGCTGCTGGCCCTGTTGATCGCCGCCGCCAGCGCCGGCATGGGGTACCTGGGGATCAGCCTGTGGGTGATCAAGGATGTGGCGCAGCGGGCCGCTGACCTGGCAGTCGTACCCGTCTCCCAGTTGACCGCCGCCGGGGGCGGAACCAGTCGTTCCTATGGTGGCGCGGTGCTGACGCTGGTAGCAGCTGGGTGTGCACTGGTCGGCGCGGTGCTGCTGATGCGGTCGGCCAACGGCGCGAGGCGTGGCAATGCGACCCGCTACGCGGCACCTGCAGCGCGGCGGGAGGCGGCCAAGGGCGACGGCGGTGATGAACCGATGTCGGAGCGAATGTTGTGGGATGCGCTGGACGAAGGTCATGATCCGACCGGTGACGGCAGTGATCCGGACAGTAAGGGCCGGTGAATGGTGAAGGTGTGGCGACGGCTACCCTTCCAGGGAGGGCAACCGGGACCGGCCCGGAGGCACCAGAAAGGAACCGACGGGCGATGAGTTCGGCCACAGTGCTCGACTCCATTATCGAGGGAGTCCGCGCCGACGTTGCCGCCCGCGAGGCCGTTATCAGCTTGGCTGATATCAAGGCGCGGGCCCAGGAAGCACCGGCGCCACTGAACGTGATGGCCGCCTTGCGGGAACCGGGTATTGCCGTGATCGCCGAGGTGAAGCGTGCGAGCCCGTCCCGAGGTGAGTTGGCCAATATCGCCGATCCGGCGCAGTTGGCTCAGGCCTATGAGGCCGGTGGCGCCCGGGTGATCAGCGTGCTCACCGAGCAGCGCAGGTTCAACGGCTCACTCGACGATCTGGACGCGGTGCGCGCGGCAGTGTCAATTCCGGTGCTGCGCAAGGACTTTATCGTCAAGCCGTACCAAATCCATGAGGCTCGGGCGCACGGCGCCGACCTGTTGCTGCTCATTGTGGCGGCACTGGAGCAGTCGGTGCTGGAATCGCTTTTGGAGCGTACGGAATCCCTCGGGATGACCGCGCTCGTCGAGGTGCACACCGAAGAGGAGGCCGACCGGGCGTTGCAGGCCGGGGCCAAGCTGATCGGTGTCAACGCCCGCGACCTCAAGACGTTGGAAGTCGACCGTGACTGCTTCGCCCGGATCGCGCCGGGGCTGCCCTCCGATGTCATCCGCGTCGCGGAGTCCGGGGTCCGTGGAACCGCTGACCTCCTGGCGTACGCCGGCGCGGGTGCCGATGCTGTGCTGGTCGGTGAAGGCCTGGTGACCAGCGGGGATCCCCGCAGCGCGGTCGCCGATCTGGTCACCGCCGGCACGCACCCGTCCTGCCCGAAACCGGCTCGCTGAACCAGTCAATGAGCCGCTTGTACGAAAAGACACTTTGATGGCGGATCTCGCGGGGCCCGAGTTGCCCCGTACCAGCGCAGGCGTTGCCGAACCCACCGTTCACGATCCCGACGAGTTGGGACATTTCGGATCCTACGGCGGCCGGTTGGTTCCCGAGGCGCTGATGGCGGTGATCGAAGAGGTCACCGCGGCCTACGAGAAGGCCCGCGGTGACCAGGCTTTCCTCGACGAGCTCGACCGGTTGCAGCGTCATTACAGCGGCCGTCCGTCCCCGCTGTACGAGGCGACCCGACTTTCCGAGCACGCCGGTGGCGCACGCATCTTCCTCAAGCGAGAAGACCTGAACCACACCGGTTCTCACAAGATCAACAACGTTCTGGGTCAGGCACTGTTGGCGCGGCAGATGGGCAAGACGCGGGTCATCGCCGAGACCGGAGCCGGTCAGCACGGAGTGGCCACCGCCACCGCATGTGCCCTGCTCGGACTGGAATGCATCATCTACATGGGCGCGGTGGACACCTCCCGCCAGGCGCTCAACGTCGCGCGGATGCGCTTGCTCGGAGCCACCGTCGTCTCGGTCGACGCCGGGTCCAAGACACTCAAGGACGCGATCAACGAGGCGTTCCGGGACTGGGTCACCAACGCCGACGACACCTATTACTGCTTCGGGACGGCGGCAGGCCCGCATCCGTTCCCGCTGATGGTGCGGGATTTCCAGCGGATCATCGGCATGGAGGCCAGAGCGCAGATCCTCGATCAGGCCGGCCGATTGCCCGACGCGGTCACTGCGTGCGTCGGCGGCGGCTCGAACGCCATCGGTGTGTTCCACGCCTTCATCGATGACCCGGCGGTGCGGTTGGTCGGTTTCGAGGCCGCGGGCGACGGCGTCGAGACGGGTCGGCACGCCGCGACATTCACCGGTGGCTCTCCTGGCGCGTTCCAGGGATCGTTCTCCTACCTGTTGCAGGACGAGGACGGCCAGACGATCGAATCGCACTCCATCTCGGCCGGTTTGGACTACCCGGGCGTCGGGCCCGAGCACGCATTCCTCAAAGACATCGGTCGCGCCGAGTACCGCCCCGTGACCGATACCGAGGCGATGGACGCGTTCGCGTTGTTGTGCCGCCGCGAGGGCATCATCCCGGCGATCGAGTCGGCGCATGCGGTGGCCGGTGCGCTCAAGTTGGGCCCTGAACTGGGCAGCGGAGCGATCATCGTGGTGAACTTGTCCGGGCGTGGCGACAAAGACGTTGAGACTGCGGCCAAGTGGTTCGGACTGCTCGACGAGGGGAGCGCGGGATGAGCCGGCTGGCAGAGTTGTTCGACGGCTGCCGCGCCGAGGGTCGTGCCGCGCTGATCGGTTATCTGCCCACCGGGTTCCCAGATGTTCAGACGTCGATCGCGGCGATGACGGCGATGGTCGAATCCGGTTGTGACTTGGTGGAAGTCGGCGTTCCTTACTCGGATCCGGGGATGGACGGGCCGACGATCGCGGCAGCCACCGAGGCGGCGTTGGCCGGTGGGGTTCGGGTGCGCGACACCCTCGCGGCGGTCGAGGCGATCAGCAACGCGGGCGGCCGCGCAGTGGTGATGACATACTGGAATCCGGTGTTGCGCAAGGGTGTTGACACGTTTGCCCGCGATCTGGCCTCTGCCGGTGGATACGGGTTGATCACCCCGGACCTGATCCCCGAAGAAGCCGTCGATTGGATCGCGGCATCGGAGGAGCACAATCTGGACCGGATCTTCCTGGTCGCCCCGTCGTCTACGCCGGAGCGGCTCGCGGCGACGGTGAACGCTTCAAGCGGCTTTGTCTATGCCGCATCGACCATGGGCGTCACCGGGGCACGCGACGTGGTCTCGAACGCGGCGCCGGAGTTGGTGCGCCGCGTCAAGGAAGTCTCCGACATTCCCGTCGGAGTGGGGTTGGGTGTGCGCTCGGGAGCGCAGGCGGCCGAGATCGGCGCCTACGCCGACGGCGTCATCGTCGGGTCGGCACTGGTGTCGGCCCTGAGTGAGGGGTTGGACGCAGTCCGGCGCCTCACCGAAGAACTGGCCAACGGCGTTAGGCAGAGGATTTCAGCTTGACCACTACCGTGCTCGCGTACTTGCCCAGCCCGTCACAGGGCGTCTGGCATTTGGGCCCGGTGCCGATACGCGCGTACGCGCTGTGCATCATCGTCGGCATCATCGCAGCGCTGGTGATCGGTGACCGGCGTTGGCAGGCGCGGGGCGGGCAAGCCGGCGTCATCTACGACATCGCCTTGTGGGCAGTGCCGTTCGGGCTTGTCGGCGGCCGGCTCTACCACGTCATGACCGACTGGCCCACGTATTTCGGGCCCACCGGCAAGGGTCTCGGTGCGGCATTCCAGGTTTGGCAAGGCGGTCTGGGGATCTGGGGCGCCGTCGCACTGGGCGGTGTCGGTGCCTGGATCGGTTGCCGGGCACACGGGATACCGCTGCCGGCCTTCGGGGACGCGATCGCGCCCGGAATCATCTTGGCCCAGGCCATCGGGCGGCTGGGAAACTACTTCAACCAGGAGCTGTACGGCGGGGACACCACCTTGCCGTGGGGCCTGGAGATCTACAAGCGACTGAATGCCGCCGGCATGCCCGACGATCTCAATGGCGTGTCCACCGGCGAGGTCATCAAGGTCGTGCATCCGACCTTCCTCTACGAATTACTTTGGAACCTACTGGTTTTCGCGCTACTGATCTGGGCGGACCGCAAGTTCAGGCTCGGCCACGGCCGGCTGTTTGCGTTGTATGTAGCCGGTTACTGTGCGGGCCGGTTCCTCGTCGAATTGATGCGTAGCGACCCGGCGACCGAATTCGCCGGTATCCGCGTCAACACCTTCACCTCGACGTTCGTGTTCATCGGAGCGGTCGTCTACATCATGCTGGCGACCAAGGGTCGGGAAGACCCTGCGACGCTGGTCGGTAAGCGCGATGACGAAGAGGACGAATCCGCGGTCGACGAACTCGGCAAGGAGTTGGTTGCCGCAGCGGCGGGTACCGGTGTCGTCGCGGCCGCAGTGGTGGCGGGTCAGGACGACGACGAAGATGCCGACCACATGCATCCGGACGAGGTCGGTGCCAGTGAGGACGACGGCGCCGAAGCTGCCGCGGCCATCGAACTGAAGGGGATCGCGGCCGAGCCTGACGAGGACGCCGGGGACGAGGAGTCCGAAGAATCCGAAGACGAGGCGGATCTCGAGGACGAGGCTGAAGACACCGAGGCAGAAGCTGAAGCTGTAGAAGCTGAGTCGGGCGTCGAGGAAGAAGCTGCCGACGAGCTCGCTGTCGTCGGTGATTCCACTGATGACGAAGGTGAAGCCGAAGAAGTCGAAGCCGAGTCCGATGCCGTGGAAGCAGCTGCCGGCGAGGTCGCTGATGACCAGCGCACTGCTACTGACGCCGAGGATGATGTCGCCGAGTCTGCCGAGGAGCAGGTCGCCGATCAGGATGCGGTAGCCGAGTCGAGCGGCGAAGAAGAGTCTGCCGACGAGCCCGCTGTCGCGGGTGATTCCACTGATGTCGAAGGCGAGGCCGAAGAAGCCGAGGCCGAGTCTGACGTGGAGGAAGCTGGCGAAGTCGCCGCTGACGATGAGTCCACCGATGTAGCCGACGAGCCGGAACTCGAATCGGAGGAAGCCGCCGAGGAGCAGGCTGCTGACGAGTCTGCCGACGAGGTCGCTGCCGACGATGAGTCCGCTTATGTCGAAGGCGAGGCTGACGGAGCCGAGGCCGAGTCTGACGTGGAAGAGGTTGGCGAAGTCGCCGCTGACGATGAGTCCACCGATGTAGCCGACGAGCCGGAGCTCGAATCTGAGGAAGCCACCGAGGAGCAGGCTGCTGACGAGTCTGCCGACGAGGTCGCTGCCGACGATGAGTCCGCTGATGACGAAGGCGAGGCTGACGGAGCCGAGTCTGACGTGGAGGAAGCTGGCGAAGTCGCCGCTGACGATGAGTCCACCGATGTAGCCGACGAGCCGGAGCACGAATCTGAGGAAGCCGCCGAGGAGCAGGCTGCTGACGAGACCGCGGACGACACCGAAGGCGAGGAAGCGGTAGTCGACACCGACACCGATACCGACACCGAAGACGCCCTTCCGGTTGAGACTGGTGAGTCTGAGACGTCGGTGGATACCGATGAGGTCGACCACGCGGATGACGTCGAGGTCGAGGCCGACGAAGGCGCCGCGGAAGCCGACGAGCCCGATACCGACGAAGAGGCTTCGGAGGAGCCCGCGCCCGAAGCTGCGGATGAGGCCGTCGACGAAGCCGAGTCCGAGACTGCCGAAACCGACGATGGCAATGACGATGGCAATGAGGACGTCTCCGACGAAGCCGAACCGGAATCACCCGCTGCTGTCGAGCCGTCGGATCCTTCCGAGCCAACCAAGCAGGGCGGTCGGGTGCGTCGCTGGTTCCGCCGTAACCGGTAAGGGTCGGGCTCTGGCATCCTGGCTGTATGACTGATCCGTCGCAGTCCGGAGGCTCCTCGGATATCCCTTCGTCGGCCGGCTTTCCGCCGCCCGCGGGGTATCCGCCGCCGCCACCGGGCTATCCGCCCTATCCACCGGCGTTCGTGGATCCGAGCGCGCCCTTCGGCCGTCATCCGGTGACCGGCGAACCGCTCTCCGACAAGTCGAAGGTTGTGGCCGGGCTGCTGCAGTTGGTCGGGCTGTTCGGCTTTGTCGGCCTCGGGCGGATCTACCTGGGCCAAACCGGATTGGGCATCGCCCAATTGATCGTGGGCTTGGCCACCTGCACCATCGGCGCCATCATCTGGGGGCTCGTCGACGCGATCCTGATCTTCACCGACAAGGTTCGCGACCCGTACGGGCGTCCACTGCGCGATGGAACCTAGCGGCCTGACCTCCACGACGGCCGGGCGATACTCGCTGCTGGCGGCGGGATTGCTCGGGGCCGGCGCGTTGACCTACACCGGTGTGGCGGATCCACACCGTCCCGGGTTCCTGTTTCCTGGCTGCCCGTTCAAGGCCCTGACCGGATTGAACTGTCCGGCCTGTGGCGGGCTGCGGATGACCCATGATCTGCTGCACGGCGACGTGGCCGCGGCGATCGTGGACAACGTATTCGCCTTGGTCGGTCTGCCTGCGCTGATGGTGTGGATGTTGGTGCGGTGGCGGTTGGGCAAGGCGCTGTTTCCGATGCCCGCGGTGGCGACGATCGTGGTCGCGTTGGTGCTGTGGACGGTGGTGCGTAACCTGCCGGTCTTCCCACTGGTCCCGACGTTAAGCGCTCAGTAGTAGCCCACCTGCGCTGATACACTGAAAATTCGGGCCGGTGCAGTCCCGGGACCAGGATGTTCCGGACTTGCGGAGGTGCGATCAAGTGCTGTTCTCGGCATTGCCAGATGCGCAGGGGCTGTATGACCCCGCCAACGAGGCCGATTCCTGCGGCGTGGCCATGATCACCGACATTCAGGGCCGCCGCTCCCACGGCATCGTCACTGACGGGCTGATCGCCCTCGAGCACCTCGAACACCGAGGTGCCGCCGGGGCCGAGCCCAACAGTGGCGACGGCGCCGGCATCCTGCTGCAGCTGCCGGTCGAACTCCTGACTGAAGTGGTCGATTTCGCACTGCCGGCCTCTGCCGCCGACGGCAGCCACAGTTTCGCCGCGGGCATCTGTTTTCTGCCGCAGGATCAGGACGCGCGCGGTGCTGCCCGCGCCCGCATCGAAGCACTGGCCGCTGAGGAAGACCTTGAGGTTCTCGGCTGGCGCGAGGTGCCGGTGGATCCGGACGGCGCCGAGATCGGTTCGACGGCGTTGGGCTGCATGCCCCACATGGCACAGCTGTTCGTCGCGGCACCAGAGGTCGACGGCAACCGGCCGAGCGGTATCGAGCTGGACCGCAAGGTCTATCCGCTGCGCAAGCGTGCCGAACAGGGCCAGGGCGCCGATGCGGTGTACTTCGCGTCGTTGTCCAGCCGGACCATCGTGTACAAGGGCATGCTGACGACAATGCAGCTGCCGCAATACTTTCCGGATCTGCGGGACGAGCGTTGCATGAGCGCGATCGCCATCGTGCACAGTCGCTTCTCCACCAACACATTTCCGTCGTGGCCGTTGGCGCATCCGTTCCGCTTCGTCGCCCACAACGGCGAGATCAACACCGTGCGGGGTAACCGCAACCGCATGCATGCCCGGGAGGCGCTGCTGGCCAGCGCCCTGATTCCTGGTGATCTGAGCCGGTTGTCGCCGATCTGCAGCCCCGACGCCTCTGATTCGGCGTCCTTCGACGAGGTGCTTGAGCTGCTGCACCTGGGCGGGCGTAGTCTGCCGCACGCGGTGCTGATGATGATCCCGGAGGCGTGGCAGAACGCCACTACCATGGACGCCACGGAGCGCGCGTTCTGGAAGTTCCATGCTTCGCTGATGGAACCGTGGGATGGGCCGGCCTGCGTGACGTTCACCGACGGCACCGTGGTGGGGGCAGTACTGGACCGCAACGGTCTGCGGCCGGGACGCTGGTGGCGCACGGTCGATGACCGGGTAATCCTCGCCAGCGAGAGCGGTGTGCTCGACGTGCCGTCGGGCGAGATCGTCGCCAAGGGGCGCCTGCAGCCCGGCAAGATGTTCCTGGTCGACACCGCTGCGGGGCGCATCATCGGAGACGACGAGATCAAGGAGCAGTTGTCCGCCGCCGAACCCTACGGCGAGTGGCTGCATGCCGGGCTGCTCGATCTCGGTACGTTGCCCGAGCGGGCCCGGACTCAGCCGAATCACGACTCGGTGGTGCGCCGTCAGATCGCGTTCGGCTACACCGAGGAGGAGCTGCGGATCCTGCTGACTCCGATGGCGGCATCCGGCGGCGAGCCGCTCGGTTCGATGGGAACCGATACTCCCGTCGCGGTGCTCTCGAAGCGCTCACGGCTGCTCTACGACTACTTCGTCGAACTGTTCGCCCAGGTGACGAACCCACCGTTGGACGCCATCCGCGAGGAGGTGGTCACCTCGATGGCCCGCGTCA
Organism: Mycobacterium shunyiense; assembly: GCF_058270075.1. Classification (NCBI taxonomy): domain Bacteria; kingdom Bacillati; phylum Actinomycetota; class Actinomycetes; order Mycobacteriales; family Mycobacteriaceae; genus Mycobacterium; species Mycobacterium shunyiense. The sequence goes on from NZ_JBZDPU010000005.1 coordinate 241,388, forward strand.
TGGGGCCCGAGGAGAATCTGCTGGAGCCTTCGGCCGCGTCGTGTCGTCAAATCGTCTTGCGCTGGCCGGTTCTGGACAATGACGAGCTGAGCAAGATCGTCCACATCAACGACGACGGTGAGCATCCTGGCTTACGCACCGCCGTGCTGCGTGCGCTCTACGACGTCGAGCGCGGTGGGGAAGGTCTGGCCGAAGCGGTCGATGACCTGCGGTCGAGGGCGACCGAGGCGATTGCCAAAGGTGCCCGCACACTGGTGATCTCCGATCGCGATTCCGACCACACCCGGGCTCCCATCCCGTCGCTGCTCGCCGTTTCCGCGGTGCACCACCACCTGGTGCGTTCCAAGGAACGCACCAAAGTGGCGCTCGTGGTGGAAAGCGGTGACGCCCGCGAGGTCCATCACATCGCCATGCTCATCGGGTACGGCGCTGCCGCCGTCAACCCGTATCTGGCCTTCGAGTCGATCGACGACCTCATCCGCGAAGGCGAGCTCACCGGCATCGAAACAGCCACTGCCGTACGCAATTACGTCAAGGCGCTCGGCAAGGGCGTGGTGAAGGTGATGAGCAAGATGGGCATCTCCACGGTCGCGTCGTACACCGCCGCCCAGGTCTTCGAGGCGATCGGGCTGAGCCGTGATGTCGTCGACGACTACTTCACGGGAACCACCAGCCAGCTCGGCGGCGTCGGGCTGGATGTGCTGGCGGAGGAGGTCAAGCTTCGTCACCGGCGCGCCTATCCGGAGAACCCCACCGAGCGGGTGCACCGCCGGCTGGAGGTCGGGGGCGAGTACGCGTTCCGTCGGGAAGGTGAGCTGCATCTGTTCACCCCGGAAGTGGTGTTTCTGCTGCAGCATTCGACCCGGACCGGTCGGCGCGACATTTTCGCTCGCTACTCGGCGGAGGTCGATCGGCTGTCTCGCGAAGGCGGGACCCTGCGCGGGCTGTTCGAGTTCAAGCAGGGACTGCGGCCCCCGGTTCCGCTCGATGAGGTCGAACCGGTCGAGTCGATCGTGACCCGGTTCAACACCGGGGCGATGAGCTACGGCTCCATCTCAGCGGAGGCCCACGAGACCATGGCGATCGCCATGAACAACCTCGGCGGCCGATCCAACAGCGGTGAAGGTGGTGAGGACGTCGACCGACTGTACGATCCGCGCCGGCGCAGCGCCGTCAAGCAGGTGGCCTCGGGGCGTTTCGGCGTCACCAGCGACTATCTGGTGAACGCCACCGACATCCAGATCAAGATGGCTCAGGGCGCCAAACCTGGTGAGGGTGGCCAGCTTCCGGGTTACAAGGTGTATCCCAACATCGCCAAGACCCGGCACTCCACTCCCGGCGTGGGACTGATCTCGCCGCCGCCACACCACGACATCTACTCGATCGAGGACCTGGCCCAGCTCATCCACGATCTGAAGAACGCCAATGACCAGGCCCGGATCCACGTGAAGCTGGTAAGCAGCGTCGGCGTCGGCACGGTCGCGGCCGGGGTGTCGAAGGCGCACGCCGACGTCGTGTTGATATCCGGATATGACGGTGGAACGGGCGCGGCACCGTTGACCTCACTCAAGCATGCCGGGGCACCGTGGGAGATCGGTCTGGCCGACACCCAGCAGACGTTGGTGCTCAACGGTTTGCGTGATCGGATCACCGTGCAGTGCGACGGTGGCATGCGCAGCGCCCGCGATGTGATCGTGGCTGCACTGTTGGGCGCCGAGGAGTTCGGTTTTGCCACCGCGCCGCTGGTGGTGTCGGGCTGCATCATGATGCGGGTCTGTCACCTCGACACCTGCCCGGTCGGCGTGGCCACGCAGAACCCGGAACTGCGGGCACGGTTCAACGGCAAGCCCGAGTTCGTCGAGAACTTCTTCACCTTCATTGCCGAGGACATCCGCCGTTACCTGGCCGAGTTGGGATTCCGCAGTATCGACGAGGCCGTCGGCCATGCCGAGGTACTCGACACCGATCCCGGTGTGGCGCACTGGAAGAGCCGTGGGCTGGACCTCAGCCCGATCTTCGCGCTGCCGACGGATGCCGAGGGCGGCGCGCTTACTCAGCGGCTCCGGGTGCGCGACCAGGATCACGGACTCGAGCAGGCTCTCGATCAGACCCTCATCCAACTCGCCGAGGGCGCACTCGAAGATGCGCTGCCGGTTCGCCTGGAACTCCCGGTTCGCAACGTCAACCGCACAGTGGGTACTTTGCTCGGATCAGAGGTCACCCGACGCTACGGTGCGGCCGGATTGCCCGACAACACCATTCACGTCACCCTGACCGGGTCGGCCGGCCAGTCGATCGGGGCATTCCTGCCGCCGGGAGTCACACTCGATCTGATCGGTGATGCCAATGACTATGTGGGTAAAGGGCTTTCCGGCGGCCGGGTGATCGTGCGGCCACCCGACGATGTGCTGTTTCTGCCCGAGGACAACGTCGTCGCCGGGAACACTCTGCTGTACGGAGCCACCTCGGGTGAGGTGTTCTTGCGGGGCCGGGTCGGTGAGCGGTTCTGCGCGCGCAATTCCGGCGCCTTGGCCGTTGTCGAAGGTGTCGGAGACCATGCGTGTGAGTACATGACCGGCGGACGGGTGGTCATCCTGGGTAAGACCGGGCGCAACCTGGCTGCCGGCATGTCCGGTGGCATCGCCTTCGTGCTCGGTCTGGACCCGGCCCGGGTCAACACCGAAATGGTGCAGCTGCAGCAGTTGGAGGCCGAAGATCTGGCTTGGCTGCACGATGTGGTGGCCGCCCACGCTCGCCACACCGGCAGCACGCTGGCGTCCTCGATTCTGGCTGACTGGCCCAGGCGCAGTGCGCAATTCACCAAAGTAATGCCCACCGACTACCAGCGTGTCCTGCAGGCGACCCGGATGGCCAAGGCCGAGGGACGCGATGTAGACAGCGCGATCATGGAGGCCAGCCGTGGCTGATCCGACCGGATTTCTTCGTGTCCCCAAAATCGAGGCGGCCAAGCGCCCCGTCGAGGAGCGGGTGGGGGACTGGCGCGAGGTGTACGAGCGCGAGGATCCCAACGCGCGCGCCGGCGAGGTGTCGCAGCAGGCGCGGCGCTGTATGGATTGCGGGATCCCGTTCTGCCATTCCGGCAAGGCTGGCTGTCCGCTGGGCAACCTCATCCCGGAATGGAACGACCTGGTGCGGCGGGGACGTTGGGATGCGGCCAGTGATCGCCTGCACGCCACCAACAACTTTCCGGAGTTCACCGGACGGCTGTGCCCGGCGCCATGCGAGGCGGCCTGCGTGCTCTCGATCTCCGAGGAGCAGACCGGCGGCAGCGTGACGATCAAGCGCATCGAGCAGACGATCGCCGACCACGCCTGGATGAACGGCACCGTCGAACCCCAGCCCGCCGCGATCTCCACCGGCAAAAGCGTGGCAGTCGTCGGTTCGGGACCGGCAGGTTTGGCTGCGGCACAACAGCTCACGCGGGCCGGCCACGAGGTGACGGTGTATGAGCGTGACAACCGGGTGGGTGGGCTGCTGCGCTACGGGATCCCCGAGTACAAGCTCGAGAAGTCGGTGCTGAATCAGCGTCTGGCCCAGATGCGGGCCGAGGGCACCCGATTCGTCACCGAGTGCGAAGTGGGCGTCGATCTGACCGTCGAGCAGCTGCATCAGCGTCACCAGGCGGTGGTGCTGGCGGTCGGCGCGCTCCGGGGCCGAGACAACGACGTGCCCGGACGAGAGCTCGATGGCGTGCACCTGGCGATGGAGCATCTGGTGCCGGCCAACCGCGAGTGTGAAGGCGACTCGTCGTCGCCGATCTCGGCGGCGGGCAAGCACGTGGTGATCATCGGTGGCGGTGACACCGGCGCCGACTGCCTGGGTACCGCGCACCGTCAGGGTGCGGCGTCAGTGACGCAGCTCGACTACAACGCCGAGCCACCCGAGACCCGCGACGACGAACTCTCTCCCTGGCCGACGTGGCCGTTGGTGCTGCGGACCTCCCCGGCACACGCAGAAGGTGGCGCGCGTCGGTTCGAGGTGGCCGTGCAGCGTTTTCTAGGCGACGAAAACGGTCACGTGCGGGCCGTCGAGATTGCCGAGGTTCAGGTGACCCGCGACGCGGAAGGACGGCGCGAGATCACCCCGGTCGGCGAGTCGTTGCAGATTCCCTGCGACCTGGCGCTGTTGGCGATCGGGTTCGAAGGCGTCGAGCACATGGCGCTGCTCGACGGGCTGCACCTGAAACTGACCCGGCGCGGCACTGTGTCGTGCGGTTCGGATTGGCAGACCGACGCGCCCGGGGTGTTCGTTTGCGGCGATGCCCACCGGGGCGCCTCGCTGGTGGTGTGGGCCATCGCCGAGGGCCGCAGCGCGGCGCACGCGGTGGACGCCTACCTGATGGGTGAGTCGGATCTGCCGTCGCCGGTGAGGCCCGGCACCCTGCCTCTGGCCGTCATCTGAATCGATCAACGACTAAGCTGACATGACGTGAGCAGACGCGGAAAGATCGTTTGTACGCTTGGCCCGGCTACCAGCACTGATGAGACGGTGCGCGCGCTGGTCGAGGCCGGGATGGATGTCGCGCGGCTGAACTTCAGCCACGGTGACTACACCGACCACGAGGCCGCCTACAAGCGGATCCGGGCGGCATCGGATGCCACCGGCCACGCTGTGGGTGTGCTGGCTGACCTTCAGGGCCCCAAGATCAGGTTGGGTCGGTTCACAGACGGCCCGACCTACTGGGCGAACGGTGAATCGGTGCGGATCACCGTCGACGACTGCGAGGGCACGCACGACCGGGTGTCGACCACCTACAAGCGGTTGGCCGAGGACGCCCGGCCGGGGGATCGGGTCCTCGTCGACGACGGCAACGTCGGCCTGGTGGTCGACCAGATCGACGGCAACGACGTGATCTGCACGGTCACCGAGGGCGGCCCGGTCAGCAACAACAAGGGCATGTCGTTGCCCGGCATGAACGTGACGGCACCGGCGCTGTCCGAGAAGGACATCGAGGATCTCGAATTCGCGCTGCGCCTGGGCGTTGATCTCATCGCCCTGTCGTTCGTCCGGTCGCCTGCCGACATCGAACTCGTCCACGAGGTGATGGACCGGGTTGGCCGGCGCGTTCCGGTGATCGCGAAGCTGGAGAAGCCGGAGGCCGTCGAAAACCTCGAGGCCATCGTGCTGGCGTTCGACGCGATCATGGTCGCCCGCGGCGATCTCGGTGTCGAACTGCCGCTGGAAGAAGTGCCTCTGGTCCAGAAGCGCGCTATCCAGATGGCAAGGGAGAATGCCAAACCCGTCATCGTCGCCACCCAGATGTTGGAGTCGATGATCGAAAGCTCCCGGCCTACCCGCGCGGAGGCCTCTGACGTCGCCAACGCCGTGCTCGACGGCGCGGACGCGGTGATGTTGTCCGGCGAGACTTCTGTCGGCAAGTACCCGCTGGAGGCCGTCAAGACGATGGCCCGCATCATCAAGGCGGTCGAGGACAATTCGGTGAGCGTGCCGCCGCTGACGCACACCCCTCGCACCAAGCGCGGGGTCATCTCCTATGCGGCCCGCGATATCGGGGAGCGACTCGACGCCAAGGCGTTGGTCGCGTTCACCCAGTCCGGTGACACCGTGCGTCGCCTGGCCCGGCTGCACACCCCGCTTCCGGTGCTGGCGTTCACAGCGTTGCCCGAGGTCCGCAGCCAGTTGGCCCTGACCTGGGGCACCGAGACGTTCATCGTGGCGCAGATGAAGAGCACGGACGACATGATCCGCCAGGTCGACAAGTCGCTGCTGGATCTGGGTCGCTACAAGCGCGGTGAGCTGGTGGTCATCGTCGCGGGTGCTCCGCCGGGCACAGTAGGCTCCACGAATCTGATCCACGTGCACCGCATCGGGGAGGACGACGTCTAGCGGTCGCCTGCCGACCAGCGCCGCCAAAGATCTCGAAAGGCATTCCTTGACACACCCGGATTTCGAGGAGCTGCTGGCTGTTCTCGATCTGAATCGCGTCGATGACAACCTGTTCATCGGCTCGCATCCGAGCAAGAACCCGGTGCGCACCTTCGGCGGCCAGATGATCGCGCAGGCGTTTGTCGCCGGCGGGCGCACGCTGGAACACAAGCTCGCGCCGAGTGCGCTGAATGCGCACTTCATCGCCGGTGGCGATCCGGAAAAGGATCTGGAGTTCCATGTAGTGCGGCTGCGCGACGAGCGCCGGTTCGCCAACCGCCGGGTGGATGTCATGCAGGACGGGAACCTGCTGACCTCGGTGATGCTGTCTTACATGAACGCCGGCCGGGGGCTCGAGCACAGCGTGCCGGCTCCGGAGGTTCCGCATCCGGACACGCTGCCCAAGATCGATGAATTGCTGCGCGGCTATGAGAAAACGGTGCCGTTGTTCGTCGAGGCGTTACGCCCGATCGAATGGCGGTACACCAACGATCCGTCCTGGGTGATGCGGAAAAAGGGCGGCAAGCTCGAGCACAACCGGGTGTGGCTGAAGACGGAGGGCACCATGCCCTCCGATCCCGTACTGCACGGTGCGGCCCTGGTGTACTCCTCCGATACCACCGTGCTCGATTCGATCATCACCACGCATGGGTTGTCCTGGGGTTTTGACCGGATCTTCGCGGTGACGATGAACCACTCCGTGTGGTTTCACCGGCCGGTCAAGTTCGACGAGTGGGTGCTGTACTCGACCACGTCGCCGGTGGCGGCCGAATCCCGAGGCCTTGGCACCGGTCACTTTTTCGACGCAGCGGGCCATCTGGTCGCGACGGTGGTCCAGGAGGGAATCGTCAAGTACTTCCCCGGTGCCGCCACGACGTGAGTCGGTTCAGCGGGTAGAGGTCGGCGTGTCGCCGAAGGAATCCTCGATCCGCCGTTCGAACTCGTTCTCGCACCGCTGCTGTGCGACGGTGTCGTCGCCGGCCCGCTGCATGCAGTGCACGTAGTCCCGGCCACCGACATCGTCGAACCATCGTTGGCCGAAGTACACCCAGATTCCGACGAACACCAGAGACACCACACAGGCGATGGCGCCGAGCGCGACTCCGGCGGTGGCGACGCCACCATTGGTGGCCTCGCCGCGTTGGCTGCGCCCACGACCGAGAAATCCGAGGATCAGTGCGACGATGCCGAATATCAGTCCACCGATCACGGTCCATGTCAGCAGCAACGCGAAGATGGCCAGGATGAGCGCGGCGAGGCCGAGTCCGTTGGCGGGCCCACGCGGGCTGGGCTGCATCGGGTATCCGCCGTACGGCGGCGGGTACGGCCCGGGATACGCACCGGGGGGCGGCCCGTAGGGATATCCCGACGGAGGGGGAGGCCCGGTCGGCTGCGGCTCCTCCGACCCGGATGGGTTGGATCGCTCGTCGGTCATGTCTGCGAGGCTACCCGTCGGTGATGGTGCCCGGTTGCGGACAGCGGACGACGGGGCAGGCGAGCGTGTCCGGCAGATGGTGGGTGGCGACGACGACGGTCTGGTCTGGGGCGAACCAGTCACCCGGAGTGAGGATTTCGGTCAGGATCCGTTGGCTGTCGGCGGCGTCGAGGTTCTCGGTGGGCTCATCGAGCAGGACGACAGAGAAATCGGACACCAGCACTCGCGCCAGCAGCAACCGGCGTCGCTGACCGGCCGACAACGCGGTGTGACCGCCTTCGAGCACGGTCGACAAGCCATCGGGCAGGCCGTCCAACCATTCGGTGAGACCGACACGGTCGATCGCTGACAGCAATTCGGTGTCGGTGACATCCCCGCGGACCACGAGAAGGTTGTCCCGCACCGTGGTCTCGAAAATGTGTGCATCTTCGGCGAAAAACGCTGCACGTCCGGGTGTTTCATCGAGTCGCTCGGCCAGCGCCATCAACAGCGTCGTCTTTCCCGAGCCGCTCGGCCCGACGACGGCCAGTCGGCCCCCGTCGGGCAGGTCGACCGAAGGTGCCGTGGGACGTCGGCGGGCCAGGGGATCGCCCTCGGTGAGCTCGAGCAGACGGCGTGCGGCGATGCGGGACTTCGTGAGCCCGACGGCAGCGTCGGGCAGGGCGGTAGTGGCCTCGAAAGCCGACAAGGGCAACAACATCAGGATGGCCAAGGTGGTCGGCGCGGTCGTGGGGGCCAGTGCGATGCCTGCGATGACCGCACCCAGGACGCTGGCACCAATGGCGATGCTGGGCATCGCGGCGGCCAGCGCTGCCGGGGCGGCCGCGCGGTCAGCGGCGTGGCCCCAGTCGCGGTGGTGGCGCTCCGCGGTGGCGATGACATCGTCGAGGCGCCCGCTCACCCGCAACTCCGGCGCGTACTCCAGGGCCAACATCGTTGCGGAGTCGCGGTCACCACGGTGTTGGACGGCAACGGATTCCGCGGCGGCCACGGAGCGGGCGGTGAGTTCCGGGGCCACCACGCCGGCGATCAGCAGGCACAGCGTCAGCACCACCGCGGCGCCGGGGGAGATGAGCGCGATGACACCGACCGCCACCGCGCTGAGCACTGTGGCCACCACGATCGGCAGCACAGACCGCACTACGACGTCGGCCAGTTCATCGACGGAACTGCCGACCCGGGACACCAACTCCCCGCTCGGAAGCCGCATCGCGTCGTCGTCGGGGCCGGTTGCGAGCCTGCGGTACAAGCCGGTGCGGGCGTTGGCCGCCGACCTCAGTGCCGTGTCGTGGGCGGCCAGGCGCTGGCAGTAGCCGAGCACACCGCGGGAGATACCCAGCGCACGCACTGCGACGACGGCGACCGAGAGGTCCAGGATCGGGGGCATCTGCCAGGCCCTCGTGATCAACCACGCCGAGATGCCCGCCAGGGCCAGCGCGCTGCCCAGCGAGAGCACTCCGAGGCCGCCGGCCAGGATCAGCCGGCTCAGCCGGGGCCGCAGCAGGTCCAGTGTCAGTCGCAGCAGCGGATCACGTCGAAACATGCGCCGCACCAATCGTGATCACCTCGTCGCCGATCGCCACCACCGGATCCCGGTGGCCGACCACGACGACTGTGGCACCTGCGCGGGCCCGGGCGACGATCGCCTGCAACACCCGATGTTCCAGCGCGGAATCGAGGTGGGCGGTGGGCTCATCGAGAAGCAGCACCCGTGCCGAGGCCCCGAGTGCCCGGGCAAGGCCCAACCGCTGTCGTTGTCCCAGTGACAATCCGACTCCGGTGCGGCCGATCCTCGTCTCCAGTCCGTCGGGAAGGTCGTTCAGCACGTCGTCGAAGCCGGAATCGCGGCAGGCGCGGGCCAGGTCGGTCAGTGGTCCGAGCAGCTCAAGGTTTTCTCGGACCGTTCCCGGGATCAGCACGGGCCGGTGTGGCAGCCAGGCGATGCTGTGCCACCACGCCGTCATGTCCAGGTCACCGACATCCACTCCATCGATCCGCACGGGCCCGGACGGAAGCGTGGCCAAACCGAGAATGGCTTGTAGTGCAGTCGATTTTCCCGCTCCGTTGGGGCCGGTGAGCACGGTGACCCGGCCCGGCTCGATGGTTGGCCCCAGACCCTCCAACTCGATCGCCGGAGCGGCGTCCGCCACGCGCACCCCACCTTCGGCGGGTTGGTGCGTCTCGCAGAGCTTGAACGCTTGTTCCGCGGCGGTCTTACCGTCCTGGGCCGCGTGAAAGGCCGCGCCGACACGGCGCAGTGGCCAGAACACCTCGGGAGCCAGCAACAGGGCGGTCAGGCCCGCGGACAGGTCCATCTCGCCGTAGACCAGCCGTAGGCCGACGCTGACTGCCACCAGCGCCACGCCCAGGGTGGCCAGCAGTTCGAGCACCAATGAGGACAGGAACGCAATCCGTAGGGTTGCCATGGCCGAGCGTCGGTGCGCGGCAGCCAGTTCAGTGATGCGCTGGGCCGAGCCGGCGGCCCGGCCGACGGCGCGCAGGGTGGGGATCCCTGCCACGAGGTCGAGCAGTCGGGCCTGCAGGGTCGTCATCGCCGCCAGTGCGGCGGCCGACCGGTCGGCCGTGACGAGGCCGATGAGAATCATGAACACCGGGATGAGAGGCAGCGCGATCACCACGATCGCCGCGGACTGAAGGTCGTAACAGGCCATCACGATCACGGCCACCGGTGTCAGGACGGCGGCCTGGATCACCGCGGGCAGGTAGCCGCTCAAGTACGGTCGTAGACCATCCAGGCCGCGGGTCACCACTGCGGCTGCGGCATCGCGCTCGGCCGCCAATTGTCTTGGCGGGGCAGAGGTTACCGAGCGCAGCACCTGGCTGGACAATTCCCCGATCACCGCGGTGGCACCGCGCTGCGACAGCCGGCCCTGAAGCCAGTGTGCGGCCGCGCGCAGGATCCACAGCGCACACAGTGCCACCAGCGCACTGCCGTGGCCGGCCGCTGAACCGGGGTCGACGATGATGGCGGCCACGATGTGTGCCAGCACCACCGCTGCGGCGATGGTGCTGGCGCTTATGGTCACGCCGCAGATCACCGCCGCCAGCAGGTAGCGCCGTAACCCCGTCGTAGCGCCGGCGGCCCCGCGGATACCGAGCGCGCGCCAGAGATTCAGACCGACCGCCGAGACAGTCCGATGGGGGCGGGGATACGGTCTGCCGAAATCCGCTTGCGGAACACCCAGTAGGTCCAGCCCTGGTACACCAACACCAGAGGCAGCAGCGTCAACGACGCCCACGTCATGATCTTCAGGGTGTACGGGGTGGAGGAGCCGTTGTAGATGGTCACGCCCCACTCCGAGCTCAGCGTGGACGGCAGGAGGTACGGGTACATCGCACCGAACAGCAGGACGACGACGGCGGCCACGACCACCACGGTGGCGACGAAGGCCCAGCCTTCCCGCGACCGAGACCACATCAATGCCACCGAGATCAGCAGTGCGACCACCGCGACCGCCAGGGCCGCCCAGGTCCATGGCTTGCCGTGGGCCAGCTGTGTCCACAGACCGAAGCCGCCGGCCAGCAGGATCACGGGCAGGGTCAGTATCCGGGCGAACCGGAACGCGTCGTCGCGTATGGGGCCGGCGGTTTTCAATGCGATGAACACCGAACCGTAGAACGCGAACAGCGATGCGGTCGCGAGCCCGCCGAGCACCGTGTAGGCGTTGAGCACGTCGCCGACCCCGGCGTGCACCCGATGGTTGGCGTCAATCGGCAAGCCGCGCACCAGGATTGCGAAAGCGACACCCCACAGTATGGCGGGCAGCCACGATCCCACGGCGATGCCGAGGTCGGCGTATTTGCGCCACTTGGTGTCGTCGATCTTGCCGCGCCACTCGATGCCCACGATGCGCAGGATCATCCCGAACAGAATCGCCAGCAGCGGCAGGTACAGCGCGGAGAACAGCGTCGCATACCAGTTGGGGAATGCCGCGAACATGGCTGCGCCCGCGGTGATCAGCCACACCTCGTTGGCGTCCCACACCGGTCCGATGGTGTTCAGCACGGCTCGTCTGCGGCTTTCCGGATCGCCTTCGCCCGCGCTGCCGAGCGGGGCCATCAGCATCCCGACACCGAAGTCGAAGCCTTCCAGAACCACGAATCCGAGGAACAGGACGGCGATGAGTATGAACCAGAGTTCTTGGAGTCCCATCTGAGATCAGTCCTCTCAGTACGCGAAAGACAGCGGGGCGGATTCGTCCTCGTCTGGAGGCGTCGGCGGTGCCGGCTCGGAATCGTGTTCCTGTGGCCCCTCGGTCACATAGCGGCGCAGCAGCCAGAACCAGACGACCGCGAGCACGCCGTAGAGGAGGGTGAAGACCGCGAGTGAGAAGAACACCGTGCCGGCCGCATGGTCAGACACGCCCTGTTGCACCGTCAGCCGAACCATCTGGTCACCGGTCGGATTGGGGACCACCACCCAGGGCTGCCGGCCCATCTCGGTGAAGACCCAGCCGGCCGAATTGGCCAGGAACGGTGTGGGCAGGGTGATCAGCGCGAAGATGCCGTACCACCGTTGGTCGGGAAGCCGTCGGCGGCGGGTCAGCCACAGCGTCAGCAGGGCGAACGCCAGTGGCACCACCATGAGGCCGATCATCGCCCGGAACGACCAGTAGGTGACGAAGAGATTCGGCCGGTAATCGCCGGGCCCGAACCGTGATTCGTACTGTTTTTGGAGGTCGTTGACGCCCTCCAGGGTGACGCCGCTGAATTTGCCCTCGGCCAGGAAGGGCAGCACGTAGGGCACCTCGATCACGTGGGTCACGCTGGCGCAGTTGTTGTGTGTACCCACGGTCAGGACCGAGAAATCCGGGTCTGTCTGCGTGTCGCACAGGGATTCGGCCGAGGCCATCTTCATCGGCTGTTGCACGAACATCAACTTGCCTTGAATGTCACCGGTGAAGAAGATCACGGCGACTGCGGCCAGTGCCACGAGGCTGCCGAGAATCGTTGCGGGTCGGTACATTCCAGCGGAGTCGTTGGCGGCTGCGGCGTCGGATACCTCCGTGGACTCGGCAGCCGCCTTGTCGGCGTTTGTCCTCCGCCGATCACGCACCATCAGCCACGCACTCACGGCCGCGACGAAGGTGCCCGCGGTGAGCAGCGACCCGGCGACGACATGCAGGAACGCCCAGATAGCGGTGTTGTTGCTGAGCAGGGCGCCGAAGTCGATGAGCTCAGCCCGCCCGCTCTCCGGGTTGTACTTCGCCCCGACCGGGTGCTGCATGAACGAGTTGGCGGCGATGATGAAGAACGCCGACGCGTTGACCGCAAATGCGACCATCCAGATGCAGAACAAATGAACGGCACGCGGCAGTCGCGTCCAGCCGAAGATCCACAGGCCGATGAACGTGGACTCGACGAAGAACGCGACCAGGCCCTCGAAGGCCAGCGGTGCGCCGAAGATGTCGCCGACGAAACGCGAGTATTCGCTCCAGTTCATGCCGAACTGGAATTCCTGCACGATGCCGGTGGCCACACCGATCGCGAAGTTGATCAGAAACAGCTTGCCGAAGAATCGCGTGAGGCGATACCAGCTGTCGTTACCGGTGAACACCCATGCGGTTTGCATGACGGCGATCAACGGCGCCAACCCAATGGTCAGCGGTACGAATATGAAGTGGTAGACGGTGGTGATTCCGAACTGCCACCGCGATACGTCCAAAGCGTCCATCTGGCCCTACTTCCGAGGTCTCAGACCAATCTACGACGGAGTGTAGTAGAAGGTCGCGGGCCAGGCGCCGACCGTGACCGGTGTCTTACGTCACCGGAGGCGCCTGGTGTGAGATTGCCGCGTGGAGTTTCTTGGCCTCGCTACGGATTGCGAAGGCGGAGATCACTTCGAATACGCCGACGACGATGAGGATGATGCCGGTGACCTGAGCGAGGGCGACCAGCCCCTCCATGGGGGCGACGAACATGATGATGCCGGCGATCACGCTGATGATGCCGATGATGATCTCCCAGACCCGCCCGGGCAGCGAGGGATCGCCGATGGCCGACATCGTCGTTGCGACACCGCGGAAGATGAACCCGACACCGATCCAGATCGCCAGCAGTTCGAACGAATTCTGCAGGCTGACGAAACAGAGCACGGCCAGCACGAGTGCCGCGGCGCCACCGATGAACAGCAATACCCGCCCACCGACCGAGGACCGGATGCTGAACGCCAGGACGAGCTGCGAGATACCGGTGATCAACAGGTAGGCGGCGAAGAAGATCGCGGCAACCAGAATGGTGATCCCGGGCCAGACCAACGCCAGGACGCCGAGGATGACGGCGAGAATTCCCGAAACCAGCGTCGATTTCCACAGATGTGGCAACAAGCTTGGGGCAGCAGTGGTTTCCATGCAGGCAGTTTGACACAAACGTAGATGTAGATCGCGGTTTTTGCGTTACGGCTGTGGTGTCGCAGCCTGGTAGTTAAGGTTCCGTTACCGGCGCTGCATCCCCGGCCCGCGGCCGTTAACCTCTTCGTTTTGGAACAGCCCGACCGCAGCCGAAGACAGAGAAATGAGGCAACCGTGACAGTTGGATGTCGTCCCCGACGAAGCAAGATGTGGCGTTTCGCGGTGGTGGTCGCCGCCAGCGGCGCACTCGCGATGTCGGGCTGCGCGAACAACACCGAATCCGGTGGGTCGGAAACCAAATCGACGACGGCGGCAAAGGTTGAAAAAGTCGACTCGATCGCCAATTCGGTGCCCGAGCCGATCAAGTCGAGCGGCAAGCTGGTCATCGGGACGGACCCGACGTACCCGCCCAACGAATTCAAAGATCCCGCGGGCAAGATCATCGGCTTCGATGTCGACTTGATGAATGCGATCGCCGCCACTCTGGGCCTCACCCCGGAGTACCGGGCGTCCCTGTTCGACAAGATCATCCCGTCGGTGCAGGGCGGGAACTACAACGTCGGCATGTCGTCGTTCACCGACTCGAAGAAGCGTGAAGAGCAGGTTGACTTCGTGACCTACTTCAATGCGGGTTCATCGTGGGCGCAGAAGGTCGGTGCCGGGATCAACCCCGACGATGCCTGCGGTTTGAAGATCGCAGTGCAGACGGCAACGGTGCAGGACACCGAGGAAATGCCGGCCCGTAGCAAGAAGTGTGTCGACGCGGGCGAGCCCGCCATCAACGTCATCAAGTTCGACGACCAGACCGCCGCCACCAGCGCGGTGATGCTCGGCCAAGCCGACGCCATGTCGGCGGATTCGCCGGTGACGGCGTATGCGATCAAGCAGAGCAACGGGAAACTCGAAGCCGCAGGGGATATCTTCGACTCGGCTCCGTACGGCTGGGCGGTCCAGAAGGGTTCGCCGCTGGCAGCGTCGCTGCAACAGGCGCTTCAGCACCTGATCGACAACGGTGCGTACAAGCAGGTGGCCACGAACTGGGGCGCGGAGAAGGGGATGATCGAGAAGCCGGTCATCAACGGTGCGACCAGCTGAGCCGCCGATGAGTGATGAATCCTCGCCGGCCGCCATCGACGCCGTCCCGCTGAGACATCCATGGCGTTGGGTGGCGGCGATCCTCATCCTCGTCCTGATCGGGCTGTTCCTTTGGGGCGCTGCGACCAACGAGGCGTACGGGTGGGAGACGTACGGCAAGTACCTCTTCGATCAACGCATCTCGCAAGCTGCCTGGAACACGCTGCAACTGACCATCTATTCGATGATCCTGGCGCTCGTGCTGGGTGTGCTCCTCGCGGTGATGCGGTTGTCACCGAATCCGGTACTCAAAGCGGTGTCCTGGACCTACCTGTGGATCTTCCGCGGCACCCCGATCTATGTTCAGTTGGTGCTGTGGGGCCTGGTCCCGGTGATCTACAGGAACATTCAGATCGGCGTCCCGTTCGGCCCGAAGCTTTTCGAGTTCACTCTGTCTGACCCGAATGTGTTCTGGCTGGCGGTTCTCGGCCTGGGTCTCAACGAGGCCGCGTATATGGCGGAGATCATCCGGGCGGGCATCAACTCAGTGCCCGAAGGGCAGACGGAAGCCTCGGTGGCGCTTGGCATGTCATGGACCATGACGATGCGACGTACGGTGCTTCCCCAGGCCATGCGGGTCATCATCCCGCCGACCGGCAACGAGTTCATCAGCATGCTGAAGACGACCTCGCTGGTCACCGCGATCCCGTACAGCTTCGAGTTGTACGGCCGCTCAAAAGATATCGGCGTGGATCTGTTTCAGCCGGTCCCGCTGCTGCTGGTGGCGTCCACCTGGTATCTGGCGATCACCAGCATTCTGATGGTCGGGCAGTACTACCTCGAGCGGCACTACGCACGTGGTGCGTCGCGCAAGTTGACCTCCAAGCAGCTGCAGGCCCTGGCCAACGCCCAGATGGGAGAGCCACATCCATGACCGCCGCAGCCGAACCGATGGTGCGGGCCGAGAGTGTCTGCAAGAACTTCGGTGCCCTGCACGTCCTGAAGGGCGTCACGTTGGACGTCAGCAGGGGTGAGGTGTTGTGCATGGTCGGGCCGTCGGGCTCGGGCAAGTCGACGTTCCTGCGGTGTATCAACCATCTCGAGCAGGTCAACGCGGGCCGCCTCTACGTCGACGGGGAGCTGATCGGGTATCGCGAACGGGGCGGCAAGCTGCACGAGATGGCTCCGCGGGACGCCGCCCGGCAGCGCCGGGACATCGGCATGGTGTTCCAGCACTTCAACCTGTTCCCGCACCGCACTGCCTTGGAGAACATCATCGAGGCGCCCATGCGCGTCAAGCGGGTGAAGAAGGACGCCGCGCTGGCCCGCGCCAAGGATCTGCTCGACCAGGTGGGTTTGGCCGCCAAGGCCGACGCTTATCCCGCACAGCTGTCTGGTGGGCAGCAGCAGCGGGTGGCCATTGCCCGGGCGCTGGCGATGAATCCGAAGCTGATGCTGTTCGACGAGCCAACCTCGGCGCTGGATCCCGAGCTCGTCGGGGAGGTCCTGGCGGTGATCAAGAAACTTGCCGGCGAGGGCATGACCATGGTCGTGGTCACGCACGAGATGGGTTTCGCCCGTGAGGTCGCCGACAAGTTGGTGTTCATGGACGGCGGCGTCATCGTGGAGAGCGGAAATCCCCGCGAGGTGATGGCCAACCCCAAACATGAACGCACAAAGGAGTTTCTGTCGAAGGTGATGTAGCGTCGACTGTGTGGCTTCCACACGTGAAGACGTCTTCGTCACGGCCGGTGACCTTCGCGAGCGCATCGCCTCCGGGGGTCCCGTCACCGTGCTGGACGTGCGATGGTCGCTGGCCGAGCCCGACGGTGAACAGGCCTATCTGAGCGGCCATCTGCCCGCCGCGGTCTATGTCTCGCTGGATGGGGAGCTGACGGACCACCGCGTCGCCGGTCGGGGTCGCCATCCGCTGCCGTCCGGATCTGACCTGCAGGCGGCAGCGCGTCGTTGGGGCGTGCGCAAGGGGGTGCCCACCGTGGTCTACGACGACTGGAACCGCGCCGGGTCTGCCCGGGCCTGGTGGGTGCTGACCGCGGCCGGCATCGACGACGTCCGCATTCTCGACGGTGGCCTGGCTGCCTGGACAGCGGCTGGCGGGGCGCTACAGAGCGGCCCGGTCACGCCGGCGCCCGGTGACATCGACGTCGTCCATGGCGATCTGTATCGCGGTGCCCGGCGCACTCTCACCGCAGAAGAGGCGGGGTCCGGGATCGGTGTGCTGATTGACGCTCGGGCACCCGAGCGGTTCCGCGGGGACGTCGAGCCCATCGACCCAGTGGCCGGGCACATCCCCGGGGCGGTCAATCTGCCGAGTACCCAGTTCCTTTCCTCAGACGGCACATTGGCTGCGGACGCCCAACTGCAGGCGTTGCTCGCAGATCACTCAGCCGCGGGCGCGGACGTCGGTGCCTACTGTGGCTCCGGGGTCACCGCGGCGCTCGCGGTGGCCGGGATGGCTGCCGCCGGGGTGGATGCGGCGCTGTATCCCGGGTCATGGTCGGAGTGGGCGTCGGATCCGGCGCACCCCGTGGCCCGGGGTGAGTAGCAGCGCCGACGCGCGACATCGGTGCTCCGCGGCGCCGGTCGGCGACTTTATGCTGAGCCAATGCAGCGCAGCCCGGACCCGGTCACCCCGTTGTGGCGTGCCGCCCAGATCTTCCGGTTGCTGAGTTGCCTGTACGCGCTGGGTTTTCAGATCGCGATCAACGATGACCTGACCAGTCCGGTGGTGGCCGGCGGGCTGTGTGCGGTGCTGATCGTGTGGAGCGTTGTGTGTGCGATTGCCTACCTGCAGGGGTTCGGCCGTCGTCCGTCGTGGGTGATTGCGGAGGTCGTGGTCGTTCTTGCCCTCATGCTCTCGACCGAACTGGTGGCGTCCGAGCACTGGATCGCGGACAACCAGTCCTGGCCCACCACGTTGTGGGCGACGAACGCCACCATTTCGGCGGCCCTGCAATTCGGCCCGGTCGGAGGGATGGGAGCCGGGCTGGCGGTGATGGCCGCCGCCGCTGCGTTGAAGGGCTACGTCAGTATCAATCTCGGGCGCAACGCCACCATCGTCATCGAACTCGCCGTGGGTCTTGCGGTAGGGATGGCTGCGCAGACCGCACGCCGGGCTCATGCCGAGTTGGAGCGTGCGGTGCGGTTGGCGGCTTCGCTGGAGGAACGGGAACGGTTGTCACGGCGGGTGCACGACGGCGCCATTCAGGTGTTGGCGCTGGTTTCGCGGCGGGGTCGCGAAATCGGTGGAGAGACAGCTCAATTGGCCGAACTGGCCGGGGAACAGGAGCGTGCGTTGCGCAGGTTGGTCAGCGCACCCGATCCGGAGGTTCACACCGGCGGGGTCACCGACATCGGCGCGCTTCTACGGTCCAGGGCCTCTGATCGAATTTCGGTCAGTCTGCCGGCCGAACCCGTGCTGCTGGACCACGATGCCGCGCACGAATTGTTCGCTGCCGCAGGCAATGCCTTGGACAACGCCGCCGCACACGCCGGACCTGACGCCCGGGTTTTCGTGCTGCTTGAGGATCTCGGCGAATCGGTGACGGTGAGTATTCGCGACGACGGGATCGGTATCGGCGACGGACGACTGGCCGAAGCAGTCCGCGAAGGTCATGTCGGTATCTCGAAATCGATTGTGGGACGCATGGATTGGCTGGGCGGTCAGGCGCAGCTGAACACCGCACCCGGATGTGGCACGGAATGGGAGCTCACGCTGCCCCGCTCTTCGGGCCGTGACTCCGTCGAGAAGGGACAGTGATGACCGAGACCGCACTGAAGGTGATGGTCGTCGATGACCACCCGATCTGGCGCGACGCGGTGGCACGCGACCTCGCCGACGAGGGATTCGATGTCGTGGCCACCGCCGACGGGGTGGCTTCGGCGCGGAGACGGGCCGGTGTGGTACTGCCTGACGTGGTGGTGATGGACATGAGCCTTTCCGACGGCAGTGGCGCCACGGCCACCGCGGAGGTGCTCACCGTGTCGCCGTCGTCGCGGGTGCTGGTACTTTCCGCCTCGGACGAGCGCGATGACGTTCTTGAGGCGGTGAAAGCGGGGGCCACCGGTTATCTGGTGAAGAGCGCGTCGAAAGCCGAACTGACCGCGGCGGTACGGGCTACCGCGGAGGGGCGCGCAGTGTTCACCCCAGGGTTGGCCGGACTGGTGCTCGGTGAGTACCGGCGTATCGCCCAACGCCCGGAGGACGGCCCGGCCACGCCCAGCCTGACCGAGCGGGAGACCGAGGTGCTGCGATTTGTGGCAAAGGGATTGACGGCCAAGCAGATTGCGACGCGCCTGTCCCTGAGTCACCGCACGGTGGAGAATCACGTCCAGGCGACGTTCCGTAAGTTGCAGGTCGCCAACCGCGTCGAATTGGCCCGCTACGCCATCGAACACGGCCTCGACACGTAGTCCTACTCATCCGGGCGGCCGCATTTGTTGCCACCATGACCGCATGAGCGAATCTCATCGGGTCGTGATCGCCCGGATGTCGTCTGACCTGGCCGCGATCTCGGCGTACATGAACCGGGTGTCGACGGATCTGGGGGAGCTGAGTCGAAGGCTGGATCAGGTCCCGGTGGCCGTGCCGCCCCCGGTCCCTGCCGCGGCGCCGATCGCTTGGCCCGTCGCATCCGCTCCGGTGCCGGTGCCGCCGCCGAGGTCTGAGCCCACGTTCGGCCCGGAGCGCTCCGAAGGCTGGATCGGCAAGGCGCTCGCGGTAGCGGGAGTGGCCGTGACGCTCACCGGTGTGGTGCTGCTGCTGGTGCTGGCCGCGCAGGCCGGTCTTCTGCGACCGGAGTTCCGGGTGGCCGCAGGAGCCGTTCTGGCCGCTGGACTGGTCGGCGCCGGATGGTGGCTTCATCGTCGGCCGGGTGGCCGGGTGGGGGCCATCGCGTTGGCCGCGACCGGTGTTGCCGCCGCGTACATCGACGTGATCGCGGTGACAACGGTCTATGAGTGGGTTGCGGCGCCGATCGGTCTTCTGGTTGCCGCCGCAGTCGGTGGTGGCGGCCTGATGCTGGCACGGCGGTGGAACTCCGAACAGCTGGGCTTGTTGGTGCTGGTGCCGCTGATCGCCCTGGCGCCCGTCGTCACCGACGGGGTGACCCACCTGCTGATCGGATTCATGCTGGCTCTGTCGGCTGCCGCACTCCCGGTGCAGTTCCGCCGGGACTGGACCGGGTTGTACGCCGCGCGTGTCGCCGCGGCCACGTTGCCGTTGTTGATGGCACTCGCGGCCGCCGCAATCGATGGACGGACCGATGTCCTGCTCGCGCCGGCCTGCGGGCTCGCTGCAGTGCTGGCGTTGGCGGGCGGGCTGCTGGTGCTGCGGTGGACCACCAAGCCGTCGGCGACGGCCGTTCTGACGGCGTGCGGCGTTCTTCCCGTGCTGTGCGTGGCGGGCGGCGTCGACCGCGTTATCGCGGCCCTCATGGCGGCGGCGTTGGCAACCGCCCTCGTGGCGATCGTGGCCTTCGGCGACCGCATTCCGGGGGTGGTCGTGGTGGTCCGCCAGATCTGGGCGGTACTCGCGGCTGCGGCTGCTCTGATTGCGGTGCTGGTGGCCTTCGAAGGACCGGTGGCAGGCCCGGTGCTGTTGGCGATGGCCACGGTGGTCGCCCTCGCGGGGCGCCACGCCGGTGTCGCGCGGTCGATTGCCCTCGGGTTGGCCGCGGTCGGGGGCATGATCTATCTCGATTCCGCCGGGCCCGACATCTTGGTTAGTGCCACCAAAATGTCTGCAGGGCTTACGGTTTCGGTGTTGATCGGCAGCGTCCTGGCGATCGCGGCGGCGGCCGCGGTCTCGTGGGCGTGGTCGTCCGAGGGTGCCGCGGATCAGGAGTTGCTCCGGCTGGTGTGGGCAGCGGCGGGTCTCGTGGCCGGATATGCGCTGACGGTGTTCGCCGTGACGGCCGGTGTCGCAGTCGGCGGCATCGAGGCGGGCTTCTTCGGCGGTCACATGGTGGCGACGATCTGCTGGATCGCGGTCGCGGCCGGCCTGCTCGGCTATGCGGCGCGGCGCCCCAAGGCGCAGCGGTCCCTGCCGATCGGCGGAGGCATGGCGCTCGTCGCGGCGGCCATGACCAAGCTGTTCCTGTTCGACCTAGGGACCCTGGCCGGAATCTTCCGGGTGGCGGTATTCATCGTGGTCGGGTTGGCGCTGCTGGGAATGGGGGCGGGGTATGCACGCCTGCTCAATCAGCAGGACCAGGCGGCCGACCAGCAGTCTGTGTGAACGTGCTCACATCTCGACTAATCTGGAGTGATGCCAGATTATGGACCGTTGTAACTGGCATGAGTACACGTCGAATCGAATCCGATATCCAGGGATACCAGGCCGCGCCCGAGCTCAGCGGCTACCTGCAGCAGGTGCTGGTCGACTTGATCGAGCTCGGCATCCAGGGCAAGCAGGCGCATTGGAACGTCGTCGGCACGAACTTCCGGGACCTACATCTGCAGCTCGACGAGCTCGTCGATTTCGCCAGGGAAGGCAGCGATACGGTCGCAGAACGGATGCGTGCACTGGACGCCGTGCCCGACGGTCGGTCGGACACTGTCGTGGCCGGCACCACGTTGCCGGAGTTCCCCGCCTATGAGCGCAGCACTGCTGAGGTGGTCGACCTCGTGACCACGCGGATCTATGCAACCGTGGAGACGATGCGCGGGGTGCACGACGAGGTCGACGCGCACGACCCGACCACCGCCGACATCCTGCACCAGTTGATCGATGGTCTGGAAAAGCTGGCATGGCTGATCAAGTCGGAGAACCGCAAGGTTTAGCCATCGCCCGGCGGCTCGACCGAGGCGGCACGCATCGGACCGGCGACCTCCAGCCGGGCGCGTGCCGCTTCGTCGTCGCGGCGTCCGACCAGATACCAGGTGTGCATGAGGCCCTTGCCCTTGATCTCGACGTCACCGCGCTCCTCGAGCACGAACGCGTGGCTGATCCGGTCATAAACGTTCTGCGGCACCTGAATTCGGCCGGCCACGTCGGTGGTTTCCATTCGTGATGCGACGTTGACCGCGTCGCCCCAGACGTCGTAGAAGAACTTGCGTGCCCCGACCACCCCGGCCACCACGGGTCCGGCGGCCAGGCCGATCCGCAACGGCACCGCGCGTCCCTGGGGGTCCTTGAGGTCGGCTACGGCGTCGGCCAGATCGAGCGCCAAACAGGCGAGTGCTTCGATGTGATCGGTGCGCGGCTTGGGCACGCCTGCCACCACCATGTACGAATCACCGCTGGTCTTCACCTTCTCCAGACCATGGCGGTCCACCAGTGCATCGAGGTCGGTGTACAGGACGTCCAGGAAGCGCACCAGATCGGTGGGGGTGAGGTCACTGGCCCGCTCGGTGTAGCCGGCGATGTCGGCGAACAGGATCGAGGCGTCGTCGTACTTGTCGGCGATGATCGTGCGTGAAGGCTCCTTGAGTCGCTGGGCGATGGTGGCCGGCAGGATATTGGCCAGCAGTTGCTCGGATCGTTGATATTCGTCTTCCATCGCCTGTTCGGCCCGGGCGATCTCGCGTAACGACATCCAGACTGTGGCAAACACCATTACTCCGGCTGAGACCGCTGAAAGGACGAAGCCCGCCGTCATTGCCCACGGGGGCCCCAGCCCGCGGTCTTTGGGGGCCAGGACCTCGAGCACGATCGCGGCGGCGACCGCCAGTGCCGTCAGCACCCCCGCCAGGACGATGCGCTCGATTCCCAGCACCAGGACCGCCAGTGAGGCGGCCACCACGAAGTAGAACTGCAGTCCTGAACCGGTCCCGACGGCAAAGCACATAGTCGACACCGACACGTAGGCGAACAGGAAGAACGCGAGCGGTGCGATCAGTTCACCGAACCGGTACAACAGCGGCACTAGCAGGAACAACGCGGCGGATCCGAGGTTGACGAACCCGAACCGCCACATCGGCCCGCCGAGGATCAGTTGAAATACGCCGAATCCACCGGATACCGCGGCCGCGATCCACGTCGCAATCGTCAACACCCGCAGTCGGCTCGACACGCTCTCCGCGTAGTGCCGAGTGCGGGCCGGAACGCGGTTGCTCAACGCCATCTCAGGTATGCACACCGATCGGCGGAACTCGCTGACCACCACGGACAAAGGGTATCGCCGCAGACCACCGGATTGGCCGACATTGACGCGGCCGCTATTTCGAATCGTTGTCCAGCAAATCCGACGAAATGCCGGTATGTCACAATGGGAACTTGTTCCAGTGCGCGCGGCCGTCGTGCCGCCGATCTCTTTTGGGGGGGATCTCGAGGTGGATCGGTCATGGGTGCGTAACACCGCTGCCGGCTGTGCGATCGCGTGTGGCGCCATGGTGGTCGGACCTGGCATGACCGGCACCGGTGTGGCTTCGGCGCATCTGTTCGGGATCGACATCCACGACCTCTTCGACCACAAGAAGAAGAACAAGAAGTCCGGTCCCGCGGCGGCCAAGTTGGGTCCGCAGCGTGGCGGCGGAGTCAAGAATTCCGGTGGCAGTCTCGGCGGGCCGCGGGCTTCCAGCGGCTCCAAGCCCGAGTCAAAGGTCGGGACCACCAAGACCGGGACCACCAAGACAGGGGCCACCAGGACCGGGGCCACCAGCTCCGCGACCACCAAGACCGGGGCCACGACAGTGGGCGCCGGTGAGGCTCCGGCGACGGCGGCCCGCTCGGGAACATTCGCCGAATCGCCGCAGTCGGCCCGCGTCGACACGACCGGACAGGCGCCGTCGGCGGTCCTGTCGGGTGGGACCGCCCAGGCACCCACCGCGGCCGTCACAGGCGGCACGAGTCAGGCCCCTTCAGCTGTCGTGTCGGGCGGTGGCGGAGGAGGCGGAGCCGCGGGGGCGCCGACCAATGGCAACCTCGGCCGGGCCCCGGGCCTCGCGCCGGTGCCGACGGCTCCGAGCAGTCGCACGATCGTCATCCGATCGACCCCGCCCAAGCTTCCCGCCGCGCCGGCTCCGGCGATCGCTGCACCCGCCGCCCCGGTCGCTCCGGCTCCGGTGGTGGCCCCTCCCGTTCCCGTCATCGCGGTCCCGGCGCCCGCGGCCCCGCCGGCAGGGGTGCCGGCGGCAGGCCCGAGCGCGCCGGCCATTCCGGTTCCGCGGTCCGAACCACCAGTGGCACAGCCGCTTTCGGTGCCTGCGGTGCCCGAATCCTTCCGGCTCGGATACGCCGATTATCTGCGTACGGCCAGCACCAGTGATCTGCTGTTCGCGGTGCTGCCCGGACTCGCCGGCATGCTGTTGATGACGGCCGCCGGGGGAGCGGTGGGAGTCCGGCAGGCACGCGCGGCGCAGACACTTCCGTCACCCCAGATCGCTCGTTTCCTGCCGTAGCGGCATCGCGTGACACGCGGCGCGCATGACCGCAGACATTCTGCTGCGGTGGTGTACCGGATCGGTCCACTGGTCTGGCTGTTCACTGCCGCAGCCGTCGCCTCCGTCGTCGGGGGACTACTCGTAGTGGTTGGTTGGGCCCGCGGAGAACTGTCGGGCTCACCTTGGGCCGCGCTGGCGGGTGTCCTGTTGATGGCGGCGGGATTCGGGGCCGTCGCCTTCCGCTGCGCGTCACGCGGTGAACCGCGGCGTGAACCGCCGGATGCGCCGTCCGACACCATGCTGGAGGTTGGTCATCCGCTCGGTCTGGTGTTCTGGCTCTTCGCCGCTTTGGCCGCCGTTGTCCTTGCGCTGACGGCCTCGGGCGTGGCTGGTTTCGTTCGGAGAGCGATACAGCACGGCGGTCTCGACCGGTCCGACACGACGGGGTTGGCGGCCGTCGGGGTGACTGTGGTCGCAGCGATGGCGTTGGTGGGGATGGTTTCGATGGCCGTGGCGATACCCGCGCGAATCATCCGGTCCTACGGGCGCACCCACCTCTGGCTGTCGCCCGAAGGGATCGGCTATGCGACGCCTTCCGATGACGACCCGGGTTTCCGGCCATGGGACAGCGTCACGGCCGTCAGCTATTCGTCCCGCGATGCCCGCGGCGTGGTGTACAGCCACGTGTGGACAATCCGCACCAGCAACCCGCGATTGCACATCAGGGTGGTGTACCCCGCAGGTGCGGTGCCCCGGCCCCGCACCATCCGTCAGGCCATCCGCGACGTTGCGCCGGCCGTTCAGGTGAGCTGAGGGTCGTCGGCGGCTGTCGGTCGTGAGTGGGTTCCAGACGTGTGCTTCTATGGATTCATCGCCGCCAGACAGTTTGCGTCGACTGTCCTGCAGCAATGGCATATTTCGTGGTCCATTCTGGCCGGATTCATAGCTAGTTCCTAGTTGGGGGAGCGGGTCGGCAGTGCCCGGAAGTGGTATTGATCGGCGGTGCCGGTTGGTGTGCCACCGGCGTGGCTTCACGGGTGATTGTCAAGGCGTTGAACCGATTCCGGCTATCTGACCCGTTTGCGCCATATTGACGCACCGGCATGGTTTACTCTTCGGGATCGGTTGCGCTCATCGAGGGGCGCCGCACGTTTGCGGGAGCTTCGTGCAGGGTCAGGCCTGGGATGCCACCGCATCCGAGGCTCGATCGTTCGCATCCGATCTGCAAATGCATGTTTGAGCACCCGCAGGGTGCCGGCACGGAAGACAGTCGGAGGAACTCGCGATTTTCAGGATCCTGAAGCGGCTGTGGATTCCGCTGGTGCTGGTGGTGGTGGGGGTCGCAGGCGGATTTACCGTGTCGCGATTGCATGGCGTCTTCGGCAGCCAGAGCCGTCCCGCGTACACCAGCGCCGAGCGCGAGGAGAAGCGGCCCCACGACCCCAAGCACCTGGTTTACGAGGTATTCGGCCCTCCTGGGACGTTGGCGACCATCAGCTATTTCGACGCCGATGCCGAGCCGAAACTCATCAGGGATGCGCCGCTGCCATGGTCGATGGACTTCCCGATCTCCGACGCGACGGCGATGGGAAACATCTCCGCTCAAGGCAATACTGACTCGATCGGATGCCGCATCCTCGTCGGCGACGAGGTGAAGGACGAGAAGGTCCGGACTGGCGTGAGTGCCTTCACCTTCTGTCAGCTGAAGGCCGCATGAGTACAGCCAACGACCCCAGCGAACCCATCACGGAGCCGTTGCCGATAAGCAAGCGCCCGCCGTTCGTCGCACGGATGGTCCGCGTGCTGTCGGTGCCGATCATCCTGGGATGGTTGGCGATCACCGTCATCCTGAGCGTCGCCGTGCCGTCGCTCGAGCAGGTGGAGAAAGAGCACGCGGTAGCGATGGATCCCATCGCTGCACCGTCGTTCGAGGCTATGCAGCGCATGGGGCAGCTGTTCGGCGAAGCCGGTTCGGGCGCTGTCGCGATGATCGTCCTGGAGGGCGATCAACCCCTCGGCGACGCTGCGCACAGCTATTACGACGAATTGGTTCGTCAGTTGAAGGCCGACACCACGCATGTGGTGCACGTCCAGGACTTCTGGGGCGACCCGATGACCCAGGGCGCTGCGCAGAGTGTCGACGGCAAGGCCACGTACGTACAGGTGACTCTCACCAGCAACCAGGACATCTCGGCGGTCAAGTCCGTCGAGGCGATGCGCGCGATCGTGGACCGGATACCGGCGCCGCAGGGAGTCAAGACCTATGTCACGGGGCCGGCGGCATTTGCCGCCGATCTGGGTCCGGCCGGCAACCGGACGGTGGGGCTGGTCACCTCGTTGAGCCTCACGGTCATCTTCGTGATGTTGCTGCTCGTCTATCGGTCGATCATCTCCGTCATTCTCATGCTGATCGTTGTCGGCATCGAATTGACGGTGGCCCGAGGGGTTGTGGCGTTTCTCGGCAGTCTCGGCGTCATCGGTATCACGACGTTTGTCGTCAATCTCCTTGTGGCGCTCGCGATCGCGGCGGGAACCGACTACGGCATCTTCTTCACGGGGCGCTACCAGGAGGCGCGCCAGGCCGGCGAGGACAAAGAGGCGGCGTTCTATACGACGTTCAGCAGCGTCGCGAAGGTGGTCGTCGGTTCCGGCATGACGATCGCCGGGGCGATTCTCTGCCTGCATTTCACCCGTCTGCCGGTCTATCAGACTCTCGGCGTTCCCACGGCTGTGGGCATGGCTGCCGCCGTGTTGGTGGCCGTCACACTCGTCCCCGCAGTCATCGCCGTGGGTAGCCGCTTCGGGCTGTTCGAACCGAAGCGGAAGCTCACCACCCGTCGGTGGCGCAAGGTGGGCACTGCGGTCGTCCGGTGGCCCGGGCCCATTCTCATCGCGACGTGCGCGGTCTCGCTCATCGGTCTGCTGGCGCTTCCCGCGTACAAACCGAGCTACAACGACCAGAATTACATCCCGCAGGACATCCCCGCCAACGTGGGTTATGCGGCGGCGACGCGACATTTTCCCCAGTCATTGATGATGGCGCCCGACATTCTGTTGGTCGAGGCCGACCACGACATGCGGAATCCGATCGACTTTCTGGTCTTGAACAAACTGGCCAAGGGTGTGCAATCCGTGCCCGGAGTCGCCATGGTCCAGGCGCCGACCCGTCCCGCCGGCGAGCCACTCAAACACTCGACGATTCCGTTCATGCTCAGCATGAGCAATGCGTCTCAAACCCATTTGATGCCGTTCCAGAAGGATCGAATGGAAGACCTTTTGGTGCAGGCCGACGACATGACGAAAACGATCGCCATCGTCAAGCGCATGCAAGCTCTGACGGAGGAGATGGTCAGCACCACGCATCAGATGGTCGCGGATACCCACGAGCTGCAAACTGTGACCAATCAACTGCGCGATCACGTTGCGAACTTCGACGATTTCTTCCGACCGATCCGGAACTACTTCTACTGGGAACCGCACTGCTACACGATTCCCATATGTTCGTCGATCAGAGGTGTTTTCGACACGCTCGACGGGATTGACCAAATCACCGTCAAGATGGTCAGCCTGGTGAACAACCTTGATCAACTCGACGCGATTCTGCCGCAGTTGGCCGCTCAGTTTCCGGTGATGATCTCGACCATGGAATCCACCCGAACCATGATGCTGACGATGCACAGCACCATGTCCGGGATCATGGATCAAATGGCGACGTCGAACGACAACGCCACCGCGATGGGCAAGGCATTCGACGCTGCCCAGAACGACGACTCTTTCTATCTGCCTCCGGAAGTCTTCGAGAACAAGGACTTCCAGCGCGTCATGGACATCTTCCTGTCACCGGACGGGAAAGCGGCCCGCATGCTCATCACCCAGCGAGGCGACCCGGCAACGACTGAGGGCATGTCGCTGGTCGACCCGATCGAAACCGCGGCCGAAGAAGCGCTCAAGGGCACGCCGCTGCAAAATGCCTCGATCTATCTCACAGGCACCGCAGCGTCAGTGAAAGATCTGGTCGAAGCGTCCAAATACGATCTGCTGATCGCGGCTGTTGCCGCACTCTGCCTCATTTTCGGCATCATGCTCGTGGTGACGCGGAGTTTCGTCGCCGCACTTGTCATCGTCGGCACGGTGGCGCTTTCACTGGGCGCGGCCTTCGGGCTTTCCGTGCTCATCTGGCAGCACATCCTCGGTATGCCTTTGAACTGGGTGGTGCTGGCGATGTCCGTGATCGTTCTGTTGGCGGTGGGTTCCGATTACAACCTGCTGCTGGTGTCCCGGATGAAAGAGGAGATCGGCGCCGGGATCAACACCGGCATCATCCGGGCAATGGGCGGCAGCGGCAAGGTGGTGACGGCTGCCGGCCTGGTGTTCGCGTTCACGATGTTGGTGATGGTCGTCAGTGACCTGGTCACGATCGGGCAGTTGGGTGCCACCATCGGCGTCGGGCTGTTGTTCGACACCTTGGTGGTACGCGCGTTCATGACGCCGGCGATCGCCGCGCTGCTGGGGCGGTGGTTCTGGTGGCCGCAACGGGTGCATCCACGGCCGCTCAGTGCAACAGGACGCCCGTCGGGCCGGGGCCAGCTTGTGCGGTCGATCCTGCAGAGAGAAGAGCGCTGACAGCCATGAATGCGTCTTCCTTCTGTGCGGTGAAAGCCGCATGAGCAGTAGGCACACAAGCGACCGGCCGCCGTTGATCGCACGAGTGATCTATCGGCTGTCGGTGCCGATCATTCTCGGCTGGCTGGCGATCATCGCCGTCGTCACCTTCGCTGTTCCGTCATTGGAACAAGTCGGGCGGGAAAGCTCTGTATCGCTGGTCCCCAAAGATGCGCCGTCGTTTCAGGCGATGCAGCGCATGGGGCAGGTGTTCGGCGAATCCGATTCCGACAGCGTCGCGATGATCGTCCTGGAGGGAGACAAACCCCTCGGTGAGGATGCGCACCGGTACTACGACGACTTGGTTCGCCAGCTGCGAGCCGATACGAAACATGTGCAGCACGTTCAGGATTACTGGGGGGACTCACTCACCGCATCAGGTGTCGAGAGTGCCGATGATCTGAGTGTCTACGTCCAGCTGAATCTCGCGGGTAACCAGGGCCAGGCCCTGGCCAACGAATCTGTGGAAGCGGTCCGGGACATCGTGGCGGGGACGGCCCCGCCGCCGGGCGTGAAGGCCTACGTCACGGGTCCTTCCCCGTTGATCACCGACATGAACCACGCCGGTGATACGTCGATCATGAAGATCACGCTGGTGACGCTGGTGGTGATCTGCACGATGCTGCTTTTCGTGTACCGCTCGGTCATCACCGTTGTTCTCCTTCTGGCCATGGTCGGGATCCAGGTGCAGGCGGCGCGGGGAGTCGTCGCATTCCTCGGCGACCACCAGGTTCTGGGGCTGTCGACATTCGCGGTGAATCTCCTGGTATCGCTCGGAATCGCGGTCGGCACCGATTACGGAATCTTCTTCATCGGGCGATATCACGAGGCACGTCAAGCCGGCGAAGACCGCGAAACCGCGTTCTACACCACCTATCGCAGCGTTGCGAAAGTGGTTGTGGCCTCAGGTCTGACGATTGCCGGAGCCATTTACTGTCTGAGCTTCACCCGGCTGCCGTACTTCGAGACGATGGGCATTCCGTCCGCCATAGGAATGGCGGTTGCCGTCGCGGTGGCCGTCACGCTGGTTCCGGCCGTCATCGCCGTCGGCGGCCGGTTCGGGCTGTTCGAACCGAAGCGGAAGCTCATGGTCCGCCGGTGGCGGGGAGTCGGCACGGCGGTGGTCCGATGGCCGGTGCCGATTCTTGCCGGGGCTTGCGCGGTGGCGTTTGTCGGTCTTCTCGCCCTGCCTGGCTATCAGACCAGCTACGACGACCGGCTGTATGTGCCCCAGGACATCCCGGCCAATGTCGGATATGCGGCCGCCGAGCGTCATTTCCCCGAATCGCGGATGACGCCAGACATCCTGATGCTCGAAGCCGACCACGATATGCGCAACCCGACAGATTTCTTGGTTCTGCACAAGCTGGCCAAGAAGATCTTCGCGGTCCCCGGGATTGCCACGGTGCAGAGCATCACCCGGCCAGAGGGCAGCCCGATCGAGCGCACGTCGATACCGTTTCAGATCAGCCTGCAGAGCGCCGGCCTCCGACAGATCGTGCCGTTCGCGAAAGATCGCATGAATGGCATGTTGAAGCAGGCGGACGACATGCAGAGAATGATCACTCAGATGGAGGGCACTCACAATCTGATGAAGTTGATCGGCTCGATCACCCACAACACGGTCGAGGTGACCGGGGAGACTGCCGAACTTACTGACGATCTGATGGCCACCGTTTCAAATTTCGACGACTTCTTCCGGCCGCTTCGCAATTACCTGTATTGGGAAGGCCACTGCTACGACATTCCCATTTGCTTCGCCATTCGATCGGTGTTCGACGCGCTTGACAGCACCGACCAGCTCAGCCTTCAGATGCACAAACTTCTCGACAACTTGGTGAAAGTCGACGGATTACAGGCGCAGCTTGTCACTCAATTGCCGCCGATGATCGAGATCATGAAGTCAATGCGAGCCATGATGCTGACAATGCACAGCACCATGTCCGGAATGATCGCGATCATGGATGAGACGACGTCGAATGCCAGCGCGATGGGCAAGATCTACGACGGCGCCCAGAACGACGACTCGTTTTATCTGCCCCCGGAAGTGTTCGAGAACAAGGACTTCCAACGGGCGATGAGCCTGTTCTTCTCGCCCGACGGGAAGGCCGTCCGGCTGATCCTCACGCACCGGGGTGATCCCGGAACTCCTGAGGGCATCTCGCGGGTTGATGCTGTGCGGACGGCAGCGGAAGAGGCGATCAAGGTGACGCCGCTGCAGAACGCTTCCATCCACCTCGCCGGAACCGCTGCGACATACAAAGATCTGCGAGACGGGTCGAAATTCGACCTCTTGATCGCGGGTGTCGCGGCGCTCTGCCTGATCTTCGGCATCATGCTGGTGGTGACGCGGAGTTTCGTCGCCGCACTGGTCATCGTCGGTACGGTGGCGCTTTCGCTCGGTGCGGCGTTCGGGCTTTCGGTACTGGTCTGGCAGCACATTCTCGGCATCGAACTGCACTGGCTCGTCTTGGCGATGTCGGTGATCGTCCTGTTGGCGGTGGGTTCCGACTACAACCTGCTGTTGGTGTCGCGCATGAAAGAGGAGGTCGGCGCCGGGATCAACACGGGCATCATCCGAGCCATGGGCGGCACCGGCAAGGTGGTGACGACCGCGGGCCTGGTGTTCGCGTTCACGATGTTGTCGATGGTGGTCAGTGATCTGCGCATCATCGGGCAGGTGGGTTCGACCATCGGTCTGGGTTTGTTGTTCGACACCCTGGTGGTACGTGCATTCATGACACCGGCAATCGCAGCCCTGCTCGGGCGCTGGTTCTGGTGGCCACTGCGGGTCCGTCAGCGGCCCTCCAGTGCGGTTCTGGGCCCGGTCACGGCGCCTGCTGACCGACTGGTCAAGCAGGAGGCCTGATTTCACGCTGTGGTCGAGCTGGGCAAAGCATGGGTGAGATCCGCCCAGGCCGATTACAGTCGGAATGGTCGGGAGCAATGGTAGGGAGGAAGTTTGAATATGTTCCGTCTGTCGTTGACCAGACTGGCCGTCGGGCTCGGCGGCCTGGCTCTGTCGTTGACCGCCGGGGCCGGGATCGCGTCCGCGGGGCCGAACCTGGATTCGGCCATCAACACGACGTGCACGTACCCGCAGTTGGTGTCGGCGCTCGATGCGCAGGATCCGCAAGTCCGGATGGCATTCGATCAATCGCCGATACTGCAGCGTGGCTTGCGTGAGTTCATCGCCGACGCGCCGGCCAAGCGGGCCAAGACAGCGCAGGATGTGGCGAACGCTCCGATGTTCCAGCCGTACCTCGGCACCATCGAACAAGCCTTCAACACCTGCAACAACTTCTGATCTGAAGTCGGTGCCGCCGTGGTCGTTTCGTTCGTCTACGGCGGGTCCGTCGGGCCCACGGTCGAACCCTTCGGCGAGATCGGTGACCGATTGCCAACAGATTGTGTGGCCTATGGCAATTCGCCCCGATAGCAACGCATTTCCTAATACTCTGCCGTCATGAGTCAGAGCCGATACACCGCTGCGCAACGCGCCGCAGGATCTCCCTCCATCTGCTCCGCGCGTGAGCTGCCCGCAACGTCGTTCGAGGAGTCGTGCTCGTGACCCCCGCCAGTGACAGCGGTTCGACGGCCCGGCCGGTCGCATTGTTCGTTTTGGGTGTGCCTCGTTCCGGAACCTCTGCGGTCACCCGGGTCCTCTCGCTGTGCGGTGCCACGCTCCCGGCGGGGCTGTCGGGTGCAGATCCGCGCAACCCGCGTGGCTACTGGGAGCCGCGGGCGTCGCTCCATCTCAACAACACGATCTTGCGTCGCTACGGCAGCGCCGTATTCGACCCGTCACTACGCCTGCAAGAGGACGGGGGGCTCGATGCAGACCAGAAGGCTTTCTGTATCAACAAGATCGGACAGTTTCTCGCCACCTTGCCGGCCGCGCCTGTCGTACTCATCAAGGATCTGCAGATAACGCTGCTGTCCAGCTTGTGGTTCGAAGCGGCACGGCAGGCCGGCTTCGACATCGCTGTTGTGAACATGGTGCGTCCTCCGCAGGAAGTCATCGCATCAGGTGCCGCGGACTTCCTGACATCGCCGGAGCTCGGCAGTGCACTGTGGCTGAAGTTCAACCTGCTGGCCGAGAGAGATACCCGCGAGCTACCGCGCGTGTTCGTCGAGTACGCCAACCTGCTCGAGGATTGGCGTCGTGAAGTCAAACGGATCTCGTTGGCTCTCGGCATCGATCTGGACAACCGGGATGAGGACGCGATCGAGGAGTTCCTCACCCCGGATCTCCACCGCCAGCGGCAGACCGGCCCTGTGACGGAAACTTTCGGCACAGACTGGATTTCCTCGGTTTACGACGCGCTGAGCGCGGCCGCACGCGACGAGCCCGTGGACCAGGTCGAGTTGGATCGCGTGTATGCGGCGTACCGGGCGAGCGAACAGGGTTTCCGGTCGGTGTTCGAGAATTCCGTCCGGTTGAACAAGCTCAATCGATTCGTCCGGCCGTCCCTCCTGAAGTTTCGCTACGAGGCCGTTGCACTGGCCAACCGGCGCCGTGGGACCTGGGCCTGACCCGTCTGTAACCGGGCGTCGTTGCGGTCACGCAGCCGCATGCCGATGATGAAAGAGGCTAGTTAGTGTCGGGACGAACAAGTCGTGTACGGGAATCTCTGAGACCGCGCCAAGTACCCAAAGAACGTGTGCAACTAGATAATCGGCTCGCGTTGGCCGACGAGGCATCGTTGGCGGAGCATCGCGCTGCCGGCATGAAGGTGGTCATCCAGGTCACCTGGCTGTACGACCGTGCCGTCGATCTCGATGGGCTGCGACGTTTTCACCATAATCTCGGCCAGGGTTTGTTGGGGCGTCGCATCGAGCGCCCGGCGCTGCCGGTCGCCCGGCACCGATGGGTTGTGGACCGGGGTCCGTCAGATGTCGACATCGCTGAGTCGACCCGTCCGCGTGCCGATTTCAGTTCCTGGGTCGACGAACGGTCGCAGCTTCCGGTCGATGCGGAGACGGGCCCCGGCTGGCACATCGGTGTCGTACGCCTCGACGACGGCTCGACCGCGGTCAGTCTGGTGCTCTCGCACAATCTGATCGATGGGCTCGGCCTTGCGCTCGTGATAGTCGAAGGGACACTGGGTAAAACCCGCGATCTCGGGTATCCGCCGCCACGGTCGCGTACTCGACTGCGCGCGTTGGCCCAGGATGCCCGAGAAACCGCGCGCGACGTACCCAAGGCCGCCCGGGCGCTCGTCACGGCGGTGAAATCTGCCAGAGAGCAGGCTCGGGCCAAGTCCGAGGACAATCCTTCATCGGCACCGCAGTCTGTCCCGGCGGTCAATGCAGTCGGCACCGATGAGGTCGTGCTCGTACCGGCTCTGACGATCTACGTCGACCTCGGTGAGTGGGACGCGCGCGCCGAAGCGCTCGGCGGAGCGAGTCACACGCTGGCCGCGGCGTTTGCCGCGAAGTTCGGTGAGCACATCGGCCGCACGCGCGACAAGGACGGTGCCGTCACCCTCCAGATCCCGATCAGCGACCGCACAGAGGACGACACCCGAGCGATGGCACTGTCGTACGCGCGCGTCACGATCGACCCCGCCCCTGTCGCGACGGATCTGCGCGAAGTCCGTGCGGCCGTCAAACAGACGCTGGCGACGTTGAAAGAGACCTCAGAGGAGTCCAAGCAGCTCCTGTGGCTGCCCTCGTTCATGCCGAAGCGGATGCTCAAACAGATGGTCTCCAGAGTGCCTGCGGATCCGGACCAAGCGGTGTTCTGTTCTTACCTGGGCGATCTCAGCTCGTTCATCAGCGAGGCCGACGGCACCGTGGCCGAGTTCGCGAATGCGCGAACGACGGGGCAACAAGAATCGCGACAGCTCCTCGAGCGGACCGGCGGCCGATTGGTCATCCTCTCTGGACGCCTGAGCGGCAAGATCTTCATCAGCGTCGGGGCCTACCAACCTGGCGCGGAGAACTCCACATTCGCCCTGCGGGAGCTGGCAGCACGCACGCTGGCTGATTTTGATCTTGTCGGCGAGATCCACTGACGTACCAGCTGTGCGGTAGGTAGCCTAGAACGTTCAATCCCGAAGATCATCTGCCACACCGTTGTTCGCCAACAGGTCCCAACTGGAGAGTTCATGTCGAGAGACGCGCGATGAAGCTCGTGCTGGCAAGCTATGGCACCCGCGGTGATGTGGAGCCCTGCGTCGCGGTCGGTTGCGAGCTGCAGCGCCGCGGACATGACGTGCGTTTGGCTGTCCCGCCCGACCTGGTTGCCTTCTCCGAGGCGGCCGGGCTTGAGACGGTCCCTTACGGTCCGGACACGGCGGTATGGGCGGACGCGCACCGCGACTTCTGGGTCCGGTTCTTCGGCAACTTCTGGAAGATCCCGGAACTGATGAAACTGATGCGCGAGATGCGCGAGATCGGGGAGTCCGTTGTCCGGTTCTGGGAGGACATCACGACGACGTTGACGTCGTTGGCCGACGGGGCGGATCTACTCATCACATTTCTGAATTTCGAACCGCCGGCGGTCAACGTCGCTGAGTACTACGGCATCCCGATGGCCACGGTGCACGTCTCGCCGGTACGGCCCAATGGCCGGATGTTGTCGTTCCTGCCCCCCGCGTTGGGGCGTTCCGCTCTGAAGGTGTACCAGTGGGCGAATTGGCGTGGGGTCAAGAAATTCGACGACGCGCAGCGGCGCCAGCTGGGTCTGCCGAAGGCCACGGGGTCATCGCCGCGACGGATCACCGAACGCGGATCCTTGGAGATACAGGCCTACGACGAGGTGTGTTTTCCCGGGCTGGCTGCCGAGTGGGCGCAATGGACCGACCAAAGGCCCTTTGTCGGTGCCCTGACGATGGAGCTGACCACAGACGGCGATGACGAGATCGCTGCCTGGGTTGCGGCGGGAACACCGCCGATTTTCTTCAGCTTTGGCAGCACACCGGTCAAGTCTCCCGCTGACACGTTGATGATGATCGAGAAGGCCTGCGCGGAGCTGGGGGAGCGGGCCTTGGTGTGCGCCGGTTCGAGTGACTTCAGCCAGGTACCCGATTCCGACCAGGTCAAGGTCGTGGACACGATGAACTTCGCGTCCGTGTTCCCTGCGTGCCGCGCGTTGGTGCACCACGGCGGTATGGGCACGATGTCCGCAGGCCTGCGCGCCGGGGTACCTATGCTCGTCTACTGGACGGCGCTCGACCAAGCATTGTGGGCATCTCGCGTCGAACAGCTGAAAGTTGGTTTCGGACGGCGCATCTCGGCGGCCAGCAGCGAGCGGCTCGCTTCAGACCTGCGCACGATTCTCGATCCGCAGTACGTTGCCCGTGCCCGCGAGATCGCTACCCAGATGACCACACCGGACGACAGCGTCGCCGACACCGCCGATCACCTGGAGCGGTTCGCGCGGTCAGGGCGTTCTGGATGAGCTGAGCATCTGAGCTTCCCGCTCAGATGATGTCCAATCCCCGCACTACCTGCAGCAATCCAATCATCACGAAGATGCCTATCATCACCTGGCGTCGGTTGGCCAGCGCCCAGTCGTGGACCGGTTGCAGGACAGCCTGGGTTCGTGCCGGGGCGATCAGGTGGCTGATGACGGCGACCTCGAAAACGGCGAACATCGCGACGACGAACAGGATGACGGCGATGATCTGTGTGCCCGTCGACGCCCCGGAGGACACGACGGTGGTCGCCACAAAGAGGACCAGCGGAAACCCTGGTATGAACCCCAGACCGCACACCAACGCGACCCACAGGGCGCCGCTGTCCCAGGCTCGTTGAAGTCGGCGGAACAGGCGGCGAATGGCGGAGTCGCCTTCTGTCGCTTCCCCCACACCGGCGAACGGCGACGAGATCTGGCCCGTCCCCTCGGATTCCGGAACCTCGCTTGGTGCATTGCCGGCCGGTGTCGGCACCTGCGCTCGCTGACGCACCCAGTAACGAACTGCGATCAGCAGCGCGACCGATAACACCAGGACGCCCATCCCGAGTTGGATGTGCCGGGCTGCGGCGCTGGCGGCCGGTGTCTGAGGGCTGAACATCGGCGCGCGGTGCAGCAACACCACTGGCACCAACAGGGCGGGAATATTCGTTGTGAGGCAGCCGATCCAGCACACGAGCAGGTTATGCACCGGCCGTGGACGCGAGATCACGAGAAGGATGAGGGCGAGAAGCGCGGGATTGAACGCCATCAGAATCGCCATCCCGAGTAATGAGCCCCACACGGCGGGGAACATTACCTGCTAGTTAATTATTTTTTGGGCCTTTGGCAACCTGGTCGATCTTGGTCCACGTGACCTCGGCCCGTACGTGGGCGGTTCCGACGGAAGCCGTGCTCTGGCACGGACCGGCGGCGCCGACGCGCTGCGGTTGCGTGCGGGCATCGGTCGAATCTTCCGTAGTCTCTTCCGGATTCAGCTGCTCCGTTTTGGAACAGAACTGACAGGGGATGGGGATAATGACCGATGTCTTCGGGCAGCTCACAGGCTCGACAACTGAAAGGCTAGAGGCTCCGCGATGAAATTTGTGCTGGCTTTCTATGGGACGCGTGGTGATGTAGAGCCTGGAGTTGCGGTCGGTCGTGAACTGGTGCGGCGCGGTCACGAAGTGCGCATGGCCGTCTCGCCCGATCTGGTCGAGTTCGTGATGGCGGCCGGACCGGAGGCCATTGCATGCGGACCGGACGTGCGGGTGTGGCAAGACCTGAACCGGGATTTCTGGGCACGCTTCTTGCGCAAGTTCTGGAGGAACTTCTGGCGGGTCCGGGATCTGGCCGGTTTGCTGCGCGAGGAATGGCATCTCTTCGACCAGTACTGGCAGGACGTCAGCAAGACGCTGACGTCTTTGGTGGACGGGGCGGATGTGCTCTTTACCGGCGTGATCGGCGAGGAGGCTGCCGGCAACGTCGCGGAAGGTTGCGGAATTCCGCTGGCGATGTTGCATGTGTTCCCGATGCGGCCCAACGGGCAGCTGGTCCCGGCGCTACCGGCTCCGTTGGCTCGCACAATGATGAAGGCGTCGGAGTGGCTGAGCTGGCCCATGATGAAAAGGCTGGAGGACCCGCAGCGGCGCGAACTTGGCTTGGCCAAGGCAACTGGTCCCTCTGCGTGGAGAGTTGCCGCACGCGGCTCATTGGAGCTCCAGGCCTACGACGAGATCTTCTTCCCCGGGCTGGCGGAGGAATGGGCGGAATGGAATGGGCAGCGCCCCTTCGTCGGTGCGTTGACGATGGAGTTGCCGACCGACACCGACGACGAGGTCGCCGACTGGATCGCCGCGGGAACCCCGCCGATCTGCTTCGGTTTCGGCAGCATGCCGGTGGACTCCGGCGCCGAGACGCTGGCCATGATCAGTGCCGCATGTGTCGAGTTGGGCGAGCGGGCGTTGGTGTGCGCCGGCGCGAGTGACTTCAGCGACGTCCCCCATTCCGATCACGTCAAGGTGGTCAGCACCATGAACTATGCCGCTGCCTTTCCTGCTTGCCGTGCCGTCGTGCACCACGGCGGCGCGGGCACCACTGCCGCTGGGCTGCGGGCCGGGGCTCCCACCTTGATCCTTTCGACGGACCTGGATCAGACGCTGTGGGGGGCGCGGATCAAGCGACTGAAAGTGGGTACCGCTCGGCGTCTTTCGGCCACTACCCAGAAGACGTTGGTGGCGGACCTGCGTACCGTCCTCGAGCCGGAGTGTTCGGCTCGCGCCCGCGAGGTCGCCACTCGCATGACCAAACCCGCAGAAAGCGTGGCGACCACCGCCGACCTGTTGGAAAAGCTCGGTCGCCTCAAGCGTGCCGGCTGATCGTCCCGACGGGCACAACGACATCGCACGGTGAAAGCCCTTTTGGCACGCCGCAATCGCGGTGACTTTACGACTTCTGGTCGGATCACGACCGCGATGACCCATGATGTCTGGGTGGAAAGCAGAACCTCCGACATCGCGAACATGCCCCGGGGCGGGCCGGACGCGTCCTGGCTGGATCGGCGATTGCAGACCGACCGGCTGGAGTACCTGGATCGCGACGACGTCGATGATCTGAAACGCAAGGTCATGGATTCTCTGGACCGTGCCGGGGGGCGGCGGCGGATCGGTATCCACGAGAAGTGCGCCCGGATGGTGCTTCGCGAGGTGGCCGACGTGCCTGCGCCGAAGATCTTGGAACTCGGTGCGGGACTCGGCGGGCTGTCGCGCAAGCTGTTGGAGATGCATCCCACCGCGCAGCTGACGGTCACCGACCTCGAGCCGACGTTTGTGGCGGGCATGGCCGCCGGAGATCTCGGCAGTCACCCTCGCGCCGTTGTCCGGGAGATGGATGCCACCGAAATCGACGCGCCGGACGGCTATTACGACCTGGCGGTGTTTGCGTTGTCGTTGCATCATCTGACTCCCGAACTCGCCGTCCAGGTGTTTGCGGCGGGCACCAGGGCGGCGAAGAAGCTGCTGATAGTCGATCTCCCCAGGCCGCCGGCGCCTTTGCACGTTCTTCTGTTGGCGGTGGTGCTGCCGCTGGTAAAGGTTTCGCCGCTGCAACACGACGGATTCATCAGCTCCCTGCGCGCCTACAGTCCGGCGGCGTTGCGTGCGCTGGGCCGGCACGCTGACCCGTCGATCACCGTCGAATTCCGGACTCGACGAGGCCTGGGTCCGACGGTGGCGGTGGCCAGCCGGTCCCGGCACGGTGGCTAGCGGAGTCGATCGAACTCTCGTAGTCCGTCGGGTCGTGCCCAGCTCAGATGGTGTTCAAACCCTTGGCAATCAGCATGACGCCGGCCAATATGCACATGGCCACCAAGATTTTTCGATGGTGAGCCCACGCCCAGTCATGCAGCCGTTGCAGGACGGCTTCGGTTTTCGTGGGAGCGGCCAGATAGCTGACGAGGACGATCTCGACAACGGCCAGCATGCCGACGATGAATGCGATCGCGGCGGTGATCTGCGTGCCGACCGCCGCTCCGGAGACGACGACGATCGCGAGTAGGAACAGAGCCACGTCGGGTGGGGCCCCGGCAAATGAGAAGCCGATCACGAACGAGACCCACAGGGCTCCGCTTTCCCAGGCATCGTGGCCGCGCCGCAGCAGGCGCCGGAAAAGGGATGTGCCGCCTTCCGGTTCTTCTTTCGCGCGGGCGAGGAGTCGTGAGACCGGCGTCGAGGTGTCGGCGTCGAGGACCATCGTCGACGCGCCACCATCCGTAGCCGGTAGCTTCGCCCGCTGACGCACCCAGAAGTGCACCGTCAGCACTGTGGCAGTCGTCAGCGCGACCGCACCCATGCCGATCTGGATGTAACCGCCGGTCGAACTCTTGGCCCAGGATTCCGCGGTCGACTTGAACATCGGCGTCGCGTGCAGCAGCGTCAGCGGAACGATCAGCGTAGGAATGCATGCAGCCATGCAGCCGGCACCGAACATCAGCAGGTTCTGCACGGGTCGCGGCCGGGAGATCACGAGAAGGGTGATCCCGATGCGCATGGGATCGAGGCCAACCAAAATTCCTAGCGCCAGCACCGATCCCCACACGGTCGAAACACTACCCGGTTGCTCCTGCCGGCCCGCTCGTTTCGCACCGACGGTGTCCTTGATGATGCATTCCCGGCACGCCAAAGTCGGTTTGCCAGCGCTAACTTGGCTCATGCACAGGCCTGCCGGCATGTCGGTTTCGGCCCGGCGGCAGACTATGGACGTTATGCTCTCGCGGTGGCGTGGAGTTCTCTGAGGATGGCCGAGTGTCCGCGA
This sequence comes from Mycobacterium shunyiense, assembly GCF_058270075.1. Lineage (NCBI taxonomy): Bacteria > Bacillati > Actinomycetota > Actinomycetes > Mycobacteriales > Mycobacteriaceae > Mycobacterium > Mycobacterium shunyiense. The sequence continues at coordinate 281,895 of NZ_JBZDPU010000005.1, forward strand.
TAACCAGAGATTGCCGGTTATGCGGATCCACTGGCCCCCATCCGGCGATTGACGTTCGCGAGATGATGTTCGGTACTCGGGAACAATTTGAATATTTCTGCTGCGCTGCGTGCGATACCTTGCAGATCGACAAGGAGCTTGAGGGCGAAGACCTCATGCGTCACTACCCCTCGAACTACTACTCGCACAGCGCGTCAGCGCAACCGGGCGCGTTTCGATGGCTGGTCACACAGCATGACGAGTACAAGCTGCGCGGCGGCAATCCGATCGTCGGTGCATTCATGAAGGCGCGTCTGACCGAAGGGCTCTTCCGTGTGCTCCTCGGCGGCGACGTCGTCAGGATGCTCGCTCAATTGGCCGTGGACCACGACTCGCGCATTCTGGACGTCGGTTGTGGCACCGGGGGACTGCTGGACCGTCTGACCAGAATTGGATTCAACAACTTGGTCGGCGCGGACCCGTTCATCGAGGCCGATGGCCGATCTGCTGAAGGTGTGCCGCTGATGAAGGCAGATCTGCGCGATGTCGACGGCAAATTCGACCTCATCATGTTCAATCATTCGCTCGAACACGTTCCCGACCCGGTCGAGACCCTCAAGGTGGCGTACGGCAAGCTCGCCGCCGGAGGCATGTGCCTGGCTCGTGTGCCCACGACTTCGTCGGAAGCGTGGAGCACCTACCGGGCCGATTGGGTGCAGGCCGATGCACCGCGGCACATGGTCATACCCTCGCGGCAGGGAATGGCGGTGGCGGCCGAACGGGCTGGAATGCGAGTGGTTCGGACGTTCGATGACTCGAATTTGGGCCAGTTTCTCGGCAGTGAAGCCTATCGGCGTGATGTCCCGGTGACCGATCCGAAGATACTGCGGATGTTCGGACCCAAGCAGCTCTGGGCGTGGGAAAAACGCGCACAATTGCTCAACCGACAGGGACGGGGCGACCAGACGGGATTCGTCCTACAGGCAATCTGAGGTATCGGACCAGTGGGAGCGGCCGGCCACCGGAAATCTTCTCTCTCACAGTCGATCTTGCGATTCGGGCACCGGTTGGCCCGCTGCGCTTTCGTCGTCGTGCCATCGTGCGGGTCAATTTCCCCATACTCAATCAGCAAACCGATCCGGCTAGCGCCGGTTCGAGGCTAGAGTCACTCGAACTTACTGGAATACGAGCTGGGGGCCCAATTTCACGTGACCGACCACGATGTTCGATCGCTGTACCTCGATCTGATCCGAGGCAACCTCACGAGGTACGGGATGCCGGAACGAATGCCCGCCGAGTGGACGCTGAGGCGACGGCTCTACTTCAAGACCCTCAATCGCATGATGGTTCGCGGTGGGGCGCATCGACTTGCCCGCGCGACTCCGAACGAGAATCGCAGCACCCTCGTCCGGCACAAGCGGGACTTGGGCATCGATTGGCCGGCGGAGGCCGAGACGATGATCGGAATGCAACGACTGACCAGTCTTCAGCAGTGTGTCGAGACTGTACTCGCGGAGGACATCCCCGGCGACCTGATCGAATGTGGTGTGTGGCGGGGCGGGGCCTGCATCCTGATGCGTGCCGTACTGGCCGCCTATGGGGATCAGACACGAAGCGTCTGGGTGGCGGACTCGTTCCAGGGCCTGCCACCTGCCGACCCCGACAACTACATCGCCGACAAGGGGCTCAGGACGCAGAGCCTGGCCGGCATACTGGGCGTGCCAGAAACTGAGGTCAGGGCGAACTTCGAGCGCTACGGACTGATGGACGACCAGGTCCGCTTCCTGCCCGGTTGGTTCAAGGACACCCTTAAAGACGCGCCGATCGATCGCATTGCGGTGCTGCGGATCGACGGCGATCTGTACGAATCCACGATCCAGGCACTCGACGCGCTCTACCCGCGGCTGTCCCCACAGGGCTTCTGCATCATCGACGACTATCACGATCTCGAGCCATGTCGGCAAGCCGTCACCGACTACCGTGCGGAGCACGGGATCACCGCCGAGATCGTAGATATCGACGGGACTGCTGTGCTCTGGCGTAAATAGCGAAAGGCGTTGGATCGTTCTGGATCTCACGTCGACGGCGTGCCGGCCGCGTTATGCTGCCGAGCAGTTGAGCGTCGTCCGCAAGAGCTCCGGCTGTCATTTTCGCGGGCGCGCAAGGGACGTGAGAGGCCAGAATCTGCAATGAAGATTGTCCTGGCAAGCTACGGAACCCGCGGTGACATCGAGCCGTGTGTCGCCGTGGGCCGTGAGCTGCTACGACGCGGACACGACGTGCACATGGCTGTCCCGCCCGACCTCGTCGGCTTTGCCGAGGCGGCCGGGCCGACAGCGATCCCGTACGGGCCGGATCTGCAGGCGGTGCTGGATGCGCACCGCGACTTCTGGACCCACTTCTTCCGGAACTTCTGGAAGGTCCGCGAGATGATCAGGTTGCGACGGGAAGTGGTGACGCCGTTCCACCAGTGCTGGAAGGACATCATTGCCACTTTGACGTCGCTCGCCGAAGATGCCGACCTGCTGTTCACCGGGGTGAATTTCGAGGATGCCGCCGGCAACGTCGCTGAGTACTACGACATTCCGTTGGCCACATTGCATCTGTTCCCGCTTCGCGCCAATGGCCAGTTCGTGCCGTTCCTGCCGGGGCGGCTGGGCCGAACGGCGATGCGAGTGTCCGAATGGATTGCCTGGCGCAACGCAAGGAAAGTCGAGGGCATACAGCGAGGCGAACTGGCGTTGCCGAAGGCCACCTCGCCCTCGCCGTGGCGGCTCACCGAACGCGGTTGCCTGGAGATCCAGGGGTACGACGAAGCCTGCTTTCCCGGGTTGGCCGACGAATGGGCGCAATGGTCCGGTCAGCGGCCCTTCGTCGGTGCCCTGACGATGAATCTGCCAGGTGATTCAGACGAAGAGGTCGCCAGGTGGATCGCGGCGGGGCCACCACCGATATTCTTCGGCTTCGGCAGCTTGCCGATGGAATCGGGCGCGAAAACACTCGCGATGATCAACTCGGCCTGCGCACAGCTCGGAGAGCGGGCGCTGGTGTGTGCGGCCGGAACCGACCTGAGCCACCTTCCCCGGTCCGAGCACGTCAAGATCGTCGGCACGATGAATTTCGCGACGGCGTTTCCCGGTTGTCGCGCGGTGGTGCACCATGGCGGATTGGGCACCACCGCCGCGGGCCTGCGCGCGGGGGTTCCCACGTTGATCCTGTCGACCGATCTCGATCAGACGCTGTGGGGGCGCCGGGTCAAGGTGCTGAAAGTGGGTACGGCCCGGCGCTTTTCGGGCACGACGGAGAAGAGCCTGGTTGCCGACCTGCGCACGATCCTCGAGCCGCAATATGCCGCCCGAGCGCGCGAGGTCGCCGCCCAGATGACCCAGCCTGCCGAAAGTATCGCGACCGCGGCAGATCTCGTGGAGAAACTTGCCGGCGTCGGCCGGCTGTGACACAGCTCTGATCGGAGCTTTCCGCGTTACTCCGGCGAGTCACGTGAACCATGAGCGCTGGCGGGGCAGTGTTGTGGTGTTGCGGCCTGCGATGGCGGCTCGGCATCTCGGATCGCGCGGACATGGATCATCCCGCCACGATGCGGAACGAACGTGACGTGCTTCGCCCGCTGCTTTTCGTCAGCCGCAGCAGTCGTGCTCAATTCGACCCGGCGCAGGATCTCACGGAGGACGAGCCGTATCTCCACCATGGCGAAGGTGGCACCGAGGCAGCGGCGGTTTCCGCCACCGAAAGGGAGCCAGGTGGTGGGGCTGAGGGAGGCGTCGAGCATTCGATCCGGGTCGAATCGATCCGGATCGGGGTACACCTCGGCGCTCGCGTGCACCAGCCCGATGGCCGGGTCCACCATGATGCCGGCCGGCAACCGATAGCCACCGATCTCGGTCGGCTCCTTGAGAACCCGTCCGGAGCTGAACAGCACCGGACGGATCCGCAACGTCTCCTTGACCACGGCGTCGAGGTACTCGTCGCCGGACGCGTCGCCTGCCGCGCTGGCATCGGCGGCCCGCACCGCCTTGGCCAGTGCCTCCGGGTGGCGGGTCAGTCGCTCCAACGCCCAGGACAGTGCCGTCGCGGTGGTCTCGTGTCCGGCCGCGATCGCGGTCAGGAGCTGGTCGCGCAGTTCGCTGTCGGACATGGTGCGACCGTCGTCGTCGGTGGCGCGGACCAGCATGGCCAGCACGTCGGTACGGTGCTCGAGGTCGGGGTCGGCACGCCGGTCGGCGATCTCGGCGTAGAGCAGGGCGTCAGCTTCCTCGAATCGCCGGCCGACGCCTCGCCACGGGCGATGGCGCCGCAGGCTCGGTTTCGTAATCGCCGGTGTCTCCCAGGGTTTCATGTAGAGCAACCGCGGCACCACCCGGCGCAGCGCGGCCAGTCGCGCGGGGTCGCTGGCGCCGATGACTGTTCGCAGGATCACCTCGAGCGTGATCTCCGTCGTCATGGGTGCCACCGGGAAGCTCTTTCCGACCGGCCACCCGGCGACGTTCTCTGCGGCGATCTCGACCATCTGAGCAGCCTGCTGCGCGACGGCGTCGCGATGAAATGCCGGCATCGTCAGGCGGCGCAGGGAGTGGTGCGCGTCCTCGTCGAGCACAAACAGCGAGCTCTCGCCGAGGAGACCGCGGAAAAACCAATGTGCTTCGCCGGAATGAAAGACCCGAGGGTCACCGGCGTACACCGTCTTGATGTCGGCAGGGTCGGCAAGGTAGACGACCGTGCCCGACAACGGAATACGCAGCCGGAACATGTTCCCGTAGCGGCGCTGGCACGCGCGCAGGAAGCGTAGACCGAAGCTTGCCATCAACGTGGACTGCACCACCATGGAAAGTGGAGGGCCGGGCGGCAGTTCGGTTTTCGCGGCAGTCACTTTGCGTGATCCCTAGCTACTAGACGGTACGGGTGCGGAAAGACCGACGGCCTCGGATCGCGACCGACACGGGTGGCCGGTCGTGGCGTGCGCTCGCACGATCCACGGTCGCAGATCCGGGCTCTACGGTATTTCCCAACCGTACGAGTCTTGGCATGGGTACGGGGTGCTTTCGGTCGGAGACATCACCCACTGCGGGTGACCCGGGGCGGGTGATGGCACGTTTGCCTTCAACTCGGTTCCGGTGACGACCATTAGTTCCCGTTCGCCGGGCGAAATGCTGTGCTGCTGCTCAGCAGATTTCTATGAGTTGCATTTGTCTCGCTGAAGGCTCGTAGAGGTCGGCCTGGTGCTGCGAAGTGGGCGGCCGGGCGGGAAAGGTTCACTCCTCAGCAAATATTGCCTCCACGAAGGTGGTGGGCGTAATCAGCGGTGGTGGCTGCGTACGTATCGGCGAAACACGTCGCGGTCCAAGCGTTAGTGGCTAATTCGCTATGTTAACGGGGGTCGCGGTGGCGGGAACGCCACAGTGCATCGCCCACCGGGCGGCGAGTAGCAAATATTGACGATTTTTCTAAAACCGCCTGGCGACCGGGCTGTCTGGGTTAGGTTTAGAACGTGTTCCATTTAACTCGCCCAGATGGTCTGGAGAACTGGTGAGCATCAATCCATTCGACGACGACAACGGCAGTTTTTTCGTTTTGATCAACGACGAGGAGCAACACAGCCTGTGGCCGGCCTTCGCAGATGTTCCGGCCGGCTGGCGGGTGGTCTACGGCGAGGCGGATCGCGCCTCCTGCCTGGAGTACATCGAGCAACATTGGCCTGACATCCGGCCGAAGAGTCTCCGCGAGAGGTTGGCACAGGGTCGGACTGTTGATCAGTAAGCCGTCGGCTGGAAATACCCGAAGTGATCACGGGGCACTTCCGCTCACGCGGGGCCAGCTGGACATTTGGCTTGCCGAGGAGTCTGGGCGCGCCGGTGTCAAGTGGCAGCTGGGAATGCTTGCCCGTCTCGACGGCGTCATCGAACATGACGTCCTCGAACGGGCCATTCGTCACGTGGTCGCTGAGGCCGAACCCCTCAGGGCTGTATTTGCGGAGGTAGACGGCCAAGTTTTCCAGACAGTTGTCGACTATCCGGACATCGAACTCGGCCGCTACGACTTGACGGGCTCGGCCGACCCGGTGCAGGACGCCTATCGGGTGGTTGCAGCGATCCGTCGAACGCCGATGCCGCTGGACGGTCCGCTGTTCAAGTTCGCGTTGATGCAGACTCGGTCTGACGAGTTCTACTTTTTTGTGTGCTGTCACCACATCGCGATCGACGGCATCGGCATGGGTCTCGTCATTCACCAGATTGCCGCCGCCTATACAGCAATCGATGCCGGCGAGGCGATACCGCCCACGATCTTCGGCCCGCTGAAGAGCATCATCGATTGCGAGTCCGAATACGAGGCTACCGACGATTACCTCGTTGATCAGGCCTATTGGTCCAAGAATGTACCGCCTGAAGCTGAGTCTCGTCCTGGACCCGCCGTCGGAGTCGCAAACCCGATCGATGAGTACGAGCCTTCTGCGCCAATCCGATTGGATCGTTGCGCGGTCGACAGGGCGCGAGAGCTCTCGAAAGCTCTCGGGGTCCGCCGAGCGTCGGTGGTCGCCGCGGCGTACGCGCTGCTCGTACATGGCGAGACCGGGGGATCCGAGGTTGTCCTCGATTTTCCGGTGAGTCGACGGGTGAGTCCTGAAGTACTGCTGATGCCCGGGATGGTCTCCGGAGTCGTGCCATTGGTTCTGACAACGTCACCGCAGTCCACAGTGGCCGAATTCTGCAGGCATGTCGACACGCGCATCCAGGAAGCGATGCGCCATCAGCGTTTCCCGCTCCGCGCTATCGAGAACAAGACGCGTTTCCAGGGGGCCGGGCAGCCGTCGACTCGGGCCGCGATCAATTTCATCCCGACCATCCCGGTCGCCTATTTCGGTAGCACTTTCGGGTCGGGGACGGTGACCCACACCGGGCTGGTGGATCAGTTCGGTCTCGTGTTCCTCCAGGAAGGTGAAGATCTCCTTCTCAGCATGACGGGCGTGGGGGAGCTGTTCGCCGGCTGCGACGCAGGCGATTTGGCGGACCGTTTCCAACGGGTGCTGACATCGATGACGGCCGACCCGGGACGGTCGATTTCCACTGTCGACGTCCGTGATGAGCTCACCGGGTTGGACGGGTGGGGTAATCGGGCGGCGCTCGAGGTGCCGGCTGCGGTGTCTGTGTCATCAGCGGCAATTCCGGAGCTGTTCGCCGCGCAGGTGGCCCGCGATCCGGCTGCGGTGGCGGTCAGTTTCGGTGACAGTTCGATGTCCTATCGCGGGCTGGATGCGGCTGCGAATCGGTTGGCGCACTTGCTTGTCGAGCGCGGTGTCGGTCCGGGGCAGCGGGTTGCGCTGCTGTTTCCACGCTCGGTCGAGGCCATCGTGGCGATCCTGGGTGTGCTCAAAACCGGTGCGGCGTATGTGCCGATCGATCCGTCGGTACCCGATACCCGGCTGGAGTTCGTGCTGACCGATGCATCCCCAGTTGTCGCCGTGACCACCGCCGATCTGTTGGATCGGCTCAGTGGGCGCGGGCTGGCGGTGATCGATGTTCACGACCGTTCGGTGTACGGCCGGCCGAGTACGCCGCTGCCGGCGCTGCCGACACCGGACGATACCGCGTATCTGATCTACACCTCGGGTACGACGGGTGTGCCCAAGGGCGTGGCGATTCCGCATCGGAATGTGACGCGGTTGTTGGATGCAATCGATCGTGATGTGGCGTTGTCGTCGGGTCAGGTGTGGACGCAGTGTCATTCGTTGGCGTTCGACTTCTCGGTGTGGGAGATCTTCGGTGCGCTGCTGCATGGTGCGCGGCTCGTCGTCGTATCCGAATCGGTGACGCGCTCGCCTGAAGAGTTCCACGCACTACTCGTCGACGAGCACGTCACGGTGCTGAGTCAGACTCCGTCGGCGTTCTATGCGTTGGCTGCCGTGGACACGGCACAGCCGGAGAACCGGCTGGCCCTCGAGGTGGTGGTGTTCGGTGGAGAAGCACTCGACCCGCCCCGCCTGAAAGCATGGCTGGCCGAACACCCTCGGCTGCCCCGGTTGATCAACATGTACGGGATCACCGAGACGACGGTGCACGCCTCGTTCCGTGAGATCACCTCCGCGGACGCCGAAGGCGATGTGAGTCCGATCGGTGTGCCACTGGCGGATCTGGCGTTTTTCGTGCTCGACGACTGGTTGCGTCCGGTGGCTACCGGTGCGGTGGGCGAGTTGTACGTGGCCGGTGCCGGTTTGGGTTATGGCTATGTGGGCCGGGCTCCGTTGAGCTCGACGCGATTTGTGGCCTGCCCCTTCGGCACACCGGGTGCGCGGATGTATCGCACCGGGGATCTCGTCTGTTGGAGTGCCGACGGGGAGCTCCATTATCTGGGTCGTGCCGACGAGCAGGTCAAGATTCGTGGCTACCGGATCGAGCTCGGTGAGATCGAAGCCGCATTGACGGCTTTGGTTGGCGTCGAGCAGGCGGTGGTGATCGCCCGGGAGGATCGCCCCGGGGACAAGCGGCTGGTGGGTTACCTGATCGGGTCCGCCGATCCGTCCGTGGCACGTGCGGCGCTGGCCGAGCGTCTGCCGTCCTACATGGTGCCCACGGCCGTGATCGCCTTGGATGCGTTCCCGTTGACCGTCAACGGCAAGCTCGACCGGAAAGCGTTGCCCGCACCCGAATATCACGACGTCGATGACTACCGGGCCCCGTCCACTCCCACCGAGGAGATCCTCGCCGGCATCTACGCCCAGATCCTGGGACTGGACCGGGTCGGCGTCGATGCATCGTTCTTCGAGTTGGGCGGGGACAGCATCCTGTCGATGCAGGTGGCCTCCCGAGCCCGCGCGGCGGGGCTGGTGTGCCGCCCCCGGGACATCTTCGTCCAGCAGACTGTCGCCCGCCTCGCTCAGGTGGTCGGGACGACCACGGTTGCGCACCGGCCCGCCGACGACGGACTGGGTTCGGTGACTGCGACCCCGATCATGTGGTGGCTGAAGGACCTGGAAACGGCCGACAGCCCGATCGACCAGTTCAATCAGACGGTGGTGCTGCAGGCACCCTCCGAAATCAGCGAGTGCGATCTCGTAATCCTGTTGCAGGCCTTGATCGATCGGCACGGCACACTCCGGTTGCGTGCCCAGGACGACGGCGCGGCCAGATGGTCGTTGACTGTTCCCGATGTGGGCTCGGTTGACGCCGCCGACTGCCTGCACGCGGTAGATGTGCTGTCCGATGAGGCCCTGCTGACGGCACGGTCGCGGTTGAACCCGGCCGCCGGGACGATGCTCAGCGCGCTGTGGGTGTCTTCTGCACGCCAGCTGGTATTGATCGTTCACCATCTGTCGGTTGACGGGGTGTCGTGGCGAATCGTGTTGGAGGATCTCAACATCGCCTGGGCCCAGCTTCGCAGCGGGCAGCCTCCGGCATTGCCGGATACCGGCACGTCCTTCGGTCGCTGGGCGGATCTGCTGGCTCACGCTGCGCGGCACCCGCACGTAGGGGAGCTGGCACAGCAGTGGCGGCAGATCGCCGCGACACCGGCGAAGTTGCCCGAGCCGCAACCCGAGGTCGACACCTACGCGACCGCCGGACAGCTGTCGATGGTGCTGGACGCCGAGACCACCCAGATGCTGCTCGGCGCAGTGCCTGCCGCGTTTCACGCCGGGGTGCATGACATCTTGTTGATCGCCTTCGGGTTGGCGGTGGCCGAATTCTCACGCGCCGGCGGCGCACCGATCGCCATTGACGTCGAGGGTCACGGTCGCCACGAGGAGATGGCAGACCTGGGTGGGATTCCCGCTCGAGATGTCGACCTGTCGCGCACGGTCGGATGGTTCACCACCAAATACCCGGTGGCGTTGAGCTTCGATCGCGGTGGTGGCCTGTCGTGGGCCCAGGTGGTCGCCGGTGATGCGGCTCTCGGCGCCACGCTCAAAGATGCCAAGGAGCAGCTGCGGGCCCAGCCCGACGGCCTGACTTACGGCCTACTGCGGTACCTGAACCCGGACGTGGACCTGGCCGGGCCTGACCCGGTGATCGCATTCAACTACCTGGGGCGCCTGGGGGCGACGCCGGACGAGACGTCCGCTGATGTCTGGCGGATCTGCCCCGATGGCTTCTCGTCGGCGAGCATCGCAGCGGCGGTGCCCACCGCACTGGGGCACACCGTGGAACTCAACGCGGCCACTGTCGACACCGCCGTCGGCGTCCAATTGAATGCCGACTGGACGTGGGCGCTCTCTGCGCTCGACGACGAGCTGGTGAACCGATTGGGCCAGTTGTGGTTCGAGGCCCTGACCGGCATCTGCGAGCATGTGCGTCGCGGTGGCGGCGGCTTGACTCCGTCGGACATCGCCCCGGCCGAGTTGAGCCAGCAGCAGATCGACGAGCTGAGTCGGCAGTACCGCGTCGCCGACGTGTTGCCGCTGACACCGCTGCAACAGGGACTGCTCTACCACGCCGGCGCCGCACTGGACTCTGACGACGTCTACGCGATGCAGCTCGACATCACATTGAGCGGACCGCTCGACGAGAATCGGCTCCGCGATGCGGTGCAGACGGTCGCGGCACGGCATCCCCACCTCGCGGCCCGGTTCTGCGAACAGTTCGAGCAGCCGGTGCAGGTCATCTTTGTCGACCCCGCGGTGCCGTGGCGGTTTGTCGAACTGAATCCCGACGCCGACGTCGTCGATGACCAGATCCAGGCGGTCTGTGCCGCCGAACGTGCCGCGGTGTGCGACCTCCACAACCAGGCGCCGTTTCGGGCTGCCCTCATCCGCGTCGCGGATGAGCGGCACCGTTTCGTACTGACCACCCACCACATCGTCCTCGACGGCTGGTCGATGCCGATCCTGCTGCAGGAGATCTTCGCAAGCTTCGGTGGGCATCGGCTGCCTGCCGCCGCACCGTACCGCCGATTCGTCACCTGGCTGGGCGAACGGGATCACGCCGGCGCCCACGAGGCGTGGCAGGAAAGGTTGACTGGCTTCGACACTCCCACCCTGGTCGGCCCGGGAGACCGAAAAGGGCTGGGGCAACGAGGCGTCGAGTCATTCCGGCTGCCCCTCGAGATCACCCGGGCCCTCGGCGACCTGGCTCGCTCGCATCACACCACCGCCAACGTGGTGTTGCAGGGCGCGTGGGCGCTGATGCTCAGCTCGCTGACCGGTCAGTCTGACGTCGCATTCGGCACGACGGTCTCGGGGCGTCCGGACGAGGTCGCCGGCGCGGATTCGATGGTGGGCCTGCTCATCAACACGGTGCCGGTTCGGGCCACCTTCACGCCGGCAACCAGCACCGCGGACCTGCTCGATCAGCTGCAGAGTGCCCACAACGACACGCTCGAGCATCAGCACCTGGCGCTCCGGGACATCCACCGCATCACCGGCCAGGACCAACTGTTCGACACCCTCCTGGTTTTCGAGAACTATCCGATCGAGACCACCGCGCCGCTGGGTGTCGACGGCTTGACCGTCACCGAGTTCGATTTCCGCGAGTCCAACCACTACCCGCTGGCGGTGCAGGCGCTGCCCGGCCGCGAGACCGGGCCACGCGTCGACCGCGAAATGCAGCTACGCGTTGAGTACGACACCGATGTCTTCGACCTCGGCGCCATCGAGGTCCTGATCGATCGGTTGAAGACGATCCTGGCGTCGATGGCCGTGGATCCGGACCGGCCATTGTCGTCGGTCGATCTGCTGGACGAGCGCACGCACTCCCGCCTCGACGAGTGGAGCAACCTGGCGGTATTGGCCAAACCGGCCACAGCGCAGTCAATTCCGACGTTGTTCGCCGAACAGGTCGCGCGCACGCCCGACGCCGTGGCGGTGACCTTCGACGGCCGGTCGATGACGTACCGGGAACTCGATGTCGCAGCCAACCGGCTTGCGCACCTGTTGGCAGGTCACGGCGCCGGCCCGGGTGAGGTTGTGGCGCTGCTGTTCTCCCGGTCTGCCGAGGCGATCGTGGCGATTCTGGCGGTGCTGAAGACCGGCGCGGCCTATGTCCCGGTGGACCCGGCACTTCCGTTGGCGCGTATCGAGTTCATGGTGGCCGACGCCGCCCCCATCGTCGCGGTCACCACCGCCGACCGGCGGTCGCGTCTGGACGGGTGCGACCTCCACGTCATCGACGTCGACGACGCGGCTGTGGACCACCACCCCGCCAGCGCGCCCTCGGGACCGGGACCCGACGACATCGCTTACATCATCTATACCTCGGGCACCACCGGTGTCCCGAAAGGTGTTGCCATCCCGCATCGGAACGTACCCGGGCTGTTCGGCTCACTCGACACCAACGTGTCGTCAGGGCCGGGTCAGGTTTGGACGCAGTGGCATTCGTACAGCTTCGACGTCTCGGTGTGGGAGATCTTCGGTGCGTTGCTGCACGGCGCACGTCTGCTGGTGGTGCCTGAACACGTCGCCGAATCGCCCGACGCTTTCCATCAGCTGCTGGTCGCCGAACGCGTCACCGTGCTGAGTCAGACGCCCTCGGCAGCGGGGATGATCTCGCCGCAAGGCCTGGACTCGGCTGCCTTGGTGGTGGCCGGCGAGGCCTGCCCGTCTGAATTGGTCGACCGCTGGGCGCCCGGACGCGTGATGATCAACGCCTACGGTCCCACCGAGGCCACGGTGTACGCGTCGATGAGCGCACCGCTCGCCCCGGGGCCGGTCGTGCCCATCGGCAAGCCGGTGGCCGGGGGAGCGCTGTTCATCCTGGACGCCTGGCTGCGTCCGGTGCCGCCCGGAGTGGTCGGCGAGCTTTACATCGCCGGTCGCGGTGTGGGCGTGGGTTATTGGCGCCGGGCAGGTTTGACCGCGTCGCGGTTCGTGGCCTGCCCGTTCGGCAGCGCGGGACAACGGATGTATCGCACCGGCGATCTGGTGCGGTGGGGCGACGACGGTCAGGTGCAGTACCTCGGGCGCGCCGACGAGCAGGTCAAGATCCGGGGCTACCGCATCGAACTCGGTGAAGTACAAGCCGCGCTTGCGGCTGTCGACGGGGTGACACAGGCGGTGGTGATCGCCCGCGGCCACGACGCCGGTCCCGTGCGTCTCGTCGGCTACATCACCGGCACCGCCGATCCGGGCCAGGTCCGCGCCGAGGTGGCCGAGCGGCTGCCGAACTACATGGTCCCGGCCGCGGTGGTGGCGATCGACGCGGTGCCGCTGACGGTCAACGGCAAGCTGGACCGACGCGCGCTGCCCGCACCTGACTTCGCCGGCACCGATCACTATCGGGCACCGTCCAACCCGGTCGAGGAGATCCTGGCCGACGCCTATGCCCGGGTCCTGGGCCTGAATCGGGTAGGTGTCGACGACTCGTTCTTCGATCTGGGCGGGGATTCGCTCTCCGCGATGCGTCTGGTCGCGGCGGTCAACACATCCCTGAAGGCAGGAATCGGGGTGCGCTCGTTGTTCGACGCGCCCACGGTCGCGCAGTTGGCGTGCCATATCGGTGGGGAAGCGGCTCAGTTGCAGCCGCTGGCCGCCGGTGAGCGCCCGGACGTGGTTCCGTTGTCGTTCGCCCAGTCGCGCTTGTGGTTCCTGGATCAATTGCAGGGCCCCTCATCGGTTTACAACATGACGGCCGCCTTCCGCCTCAGCGGCGCGCTGGATGTCGATGCGTTGCGTGCGGCGCTGACCGATGTGGTGGACCGGCACGAGAGCCTGCGGACGTTGTTCGCCGCACCCGACGGGATTCCCCGCCAGGTGGTGATGGCACGTGGATCTGTGGAATTCGGTTGGGAGGTCGTCGACGCCACCGATTGGACGGCGGTGCGCCTACAGGAGGCCGTCGAGGCCGCGTCGCGACACACCTTCGACCTGTCCACCGAGATCCCTTTGCGGGCCCGGCTGTTCCGCCTGGCAGAGGACGAGCACGTGCTCACTGCGGTGGTGCACCATATCGCCGCCGACGGCTGGTCGATCACTCCGCTGGTGGCCGATCTGGGGGTGGCCTACACCAGTCGATGCGCAGGACAGGCACCCGGTTGGGCGGACCTGGCGGTGCAGTACGCCGACTACACGTTGTGGCAGCGCGCCCAGTTCGGCGATCTCCAGGACAGCCACAGCCGAATTGCGGGGCAGGTGGCCTACTGGCAGGACGCGCTGGCCGGGATGCCCGAGCGCACCGCGCTACCCACCGATCGGCCCTACCCGCTGATGTCCGATCAGCGGGGCGCGACGTTGGCGGTGGACTGGCCCGCCGAGTTGCAGCAGCAGGTGGCCCGGTTCGCTCGGGAGCACAATGCGACCAGTTTCATGGTGGTCCAGGCAGCGCTGCTGACGCTGCTGTCCAAGCTCAGTGCGAGTGCGGATGTGGCGGTTGGCTTTCCGATCGCAGGACGTCGCGATCCGGCACTGGATGACCTGGTCGGCTTCTTCGTCAACACCTTGGTTCTGCGGGTCGACCTCTCAGGCGATCCGACGGTCGCCGAGGTCCTGGCTCAGGTTCGCGCGCGGAGTCTGGCCGCGTTCGACCACCAGGATGTACCGTTCGAGGTGCTGGTCGAGCGGCTGAACCCGACTCGGTCGCTGGCACATCACCCGTTGATCCAGGTGGCGTTGGCATGGCAGAACCTCGGCCGGCACGACGTCAACGATCCGGCCGCCGGAATGGCGTTGGGCGATCTGCAGGTCTCCCCGGTGCCGGTGGATACCCACACCGCGCGAATGGATTTGAATTTCTCGCTGACGGATCGCCGGACCGACGCCGGTGAGCCGGCAGGCATCGGCGGGACGGTGGAATTCCGCACCGACGTATTCGACGCCGACACCATCGCAACACTGGTCGCCCGGCTGCAGCGAGTCCTGACCGCGATGACTGCCGATCCGGCCGCGCGGTTGTCGTCGGTTGATCTGCTCGATGCCGATGACCACGCCCGTCTCGCGGCGGTCGGCAACCAGGCGACGCTGACCCGCCCCGCGCCGAGGGCCGTGTCGGTGCCGGCATTGTTCGCCGAACACGTGACGCGTACTCCGGATGCAGTGGCGGTCACCTGCGGCGACCGTTCATGGACCTACCGCCAACTCGATGAAGCCGCGAACCGGTTGGCGCACTTGCTGATCGGTTATGGAGCCGGTCCCGGCCGGTGTGTGGCGCTGCTGTTCAACCGGTCAGCCGAGGCGATCGTGGCGATCCTGGCGATCCTCAAAACCGGTGCCGCATATCTTCCGATCGATCCGTCGGTGCCCGATACGCGGCTGGATTTCGTGCTGGCCGATGCGGTACCAGTGGCCGCGGTCACCACCACCGATCTGGTCGAGCGGCTGCAGGGCCGCAGCTTGGCGATCGTCGACGCGAGCGTCGAACCCGGCAAGCAGTCGACTAACGCCCTCCCGGCGCCCGATGCGGACGACATCGCGTACCTGATCTACACGTCGGGCACCACAGGCGTTCCTAAAGGTGTCGCGGTCACCCACCACAACGTGACCCAGCTCCTCGAGACACTCGACGCCGGACTGCCGCACCCCGGCGTATGGCCGCAGTGCCATTCGCTGGCCTTCGATGTTTCGGTCTGGGAAATCTTCGGCGCTCTGCTCCGTGGTGGACGGGTGGTGATGGTGTCCGAGGAGATCACCGTTTCCCCGGAAGACTTCCACGCCTTGCTCGTTCGCGAGAACGTCGACGTTCTCACCCAGACACCGTCAGCAGTGCGGGTGTTGCCGCGCGAGGGGTTGGAGTCGGCGGCACTGGTCGTGGTCGGTGAGGCCTGCCCACCCGAGGTGGTGGAGCAGTGGGCTCCTGGCCGGGTGATGATCAACGCCTACGGTCCGACCGAGACCACGATGTGTGTGGCGATCAGTGCGCCCCTGAAGGTGGAAGCCGCCGGACCACACGTGGTCCCCATCGGCTCACCGGTTCCCGGAGCGGCGCTGTTCGTGCTCGACGAGTGGTTGCGTCCGGTTCCGGCCGGAGTCATCGGCGAGCTGTACGTGGCGGGTGCAGGCCTGGGATACGGCTACGTGGGCCGGACCGGGTTGACCGCCTCACGGTTTGTCGCATGTCCGTTCGGCGGCGTCGCAACGCGCATGTATCGGACCGGAGACCTGGTGTGCTGGCGGCCCGATGGGCAGCTGGAGTACCTCGGCCGCGCCGACGAGCAGGTCAAGATCCGCGGCTACCGCATCGAACTCGGTGAGGTCCAGGCCGCCCTGGCCGAACTCGACGGCGTCGAGCAGGCCGTCGTGATCGCCAGGGAAGACCGTCCCGGTGACAAGCGGCTGGTCGGATATCTCACCGGCACCGCGGATCCGGCCGGGGTCCGCGCCGCGCTGGCCGAGCGGCTGCCCGCCTTCATGGTGCCCGTCGCCGTGGTGGCGCTGGCGGCACTTCCGTTGACGGTGAACGGAAAACTCGACACCCGGGCCCTTCCCGCGCCCGACTACGCAGACGGGGAGCGTTACCGTGCCCCGGCAGACGCCGTCGAAGAAGTCCTGACCGGTATCTACGCACAGGTTCTGGGGCTGGAGCGGGTCGGAGTCGACGACTCGTTCTTCGACCTCGGCGGCGACAGCATCCTGTCGATGCAGGTCGTTGCGCGGGCCCGCGCGGCCGGCCTGGTGTGCCGCCCACGCGATGTCTTCGTCGAGCAGACCGTGGCCCGGTTGGCCCGGGTTGCCGGTGTAACCGCCGGATCACATGGCCCGGTCGACGAAGGCGTGGGACCGGTGCCGGCCACCCCGATCATCAGGTGGCTGCATGCCGTGGAACGCTCCGGCGGCCCCATCGACCAGTTCAACCAGACGCTGCTGGTGCAGGCTCCCGGTGGGGCGACCGAAGCCGACGTCGTCATCATGTTGCAGGCCGTGCTGGATCGGCATGCCATGCTGCGGCTGCGTGCCGAGGCCGACCAGGCGGGCGGGTGGTCGTTGACCGCGCCCGAGCCGGGTTCTGTCGACGCAAGCGAATGTCTGCAGTCGGTGGACGCCCTGACGGATGAGGCACTGGTAGTCGCACGGTCGGGGCTGGACCCGGCCTCCGGCGCGATGTTGCGGGCGTTGTGGGTCACCTCCACGGCTCAGCTGGTGTTGGTCGTTCACCACCTGGCGGTCGACGGGGTGTCGTGGCGAATCATCCTGGAAGACCTCAACATCGCCTGGGCGCAGCATCGCGGCAGCCAACCGGTCGTGCTGCCTCCCGCGGGGACGTCGTTCACCCGCTGGGCCGGACTGCTGGAGGCCTACGCGAGCGATCCGGACGTTGCGAGCCGGGCGCAGGAGTGGCGACGGATCGCAGCGACGCCCGCGGTGTTTCCGCCAGTGCACCCCGAAACGGATACCTACGCGACCGCCGGCCAGTTGCCGATATCGCTGGACACCGAGACCACGCGAATGTTGCTCGGCGAGGTGCCGACAGCGTTCCACGCCGGGGTACACGACATCCTCCTGATCGCATTCGGCCTCGCGCTGGCTGAATTCACGGGCAGCGGCGGCGATCCGATTGCGCTCGATGTCGAGGGCCACGGGCGGCATGAGGAGATTGCCGCTGACGTCGACCTGTCCCGCACGGTCGGGTGGTTCACCACGAAATACCCGGTTGCACTGTCTCTGGGCGCGCTGTCCTGGGATCAGGTGATCGCCGGTGACCCGGCGTTGGGCGCGGCGGTCAAAGAGGCCAAGGAACAGCTGCGGGGCCAACCGGACCCCTTGTCCTACGGGCTGCTGCGCTACCTCAACCCCGATGTCGACCTCGACATGGCCGACCCCACAGTCGGATTCAACTACCTCGGCCGCCTCGGGGGCGGGTCCACGCAAATGACCGGCGAGTTGTGGCAGATGCCGGCAGAAGCCGCATCGACCACCGCTGTGACCGCGGCGATATCGATGCCGTTGTCCCACACCGTGGCCCTCAATGCCGGCACCGTCGACACCGGTGCAGGCCCACATCTGCAGGCCAACTGGACCTGGGCGCAATCGTCGATCGACGAGGCCGAGATCATGCGGCTGAGCCAATTGTGGCTGGACGCCCTGAGCGGTCTCTGCGTGCACGTGCGAAGTGGCGGAGGAGGATTGACCCCGTCGGACATCGCGCCGGCCCGGCTTGCCCAGCACGAGATCGACGAATTGTCACAGCAGTACCGGATCGCGGACATTTTGCCGCTGACCGCGCTACAGCAAGGCCTGGTCTTCCACAGCAGCACCGCGCAGGGGCCCGACGACGATCTGTATGTCGTCCAACTGGACATCACGGTCGCCGGAATGCTCAACGAGCACCGGCTGCGCGATGCTGTACAGGCCGTTGCCAATCGCCATCCACACCTGGCGGCCCGATTCTGCGAGCAGTTCGACGAGCCGGTGCAGATCATTCCGGCCGATCCCACCGCGGGTTGGCGATATGTCGAATTGGGCGCCGCGGCAACCGAGGAACAGATCCGACAGATCTGCGCCGAGGAACGCAGCGCGGTGTGCGACCTGGCCCATCCACCGGCTTTCCGGGTGGCGGTCGTCCGCACTGCGAACAACCGACATCGAGTGCTGCTGACCAATCACCACATCGTGCTCGACGGCTGGTCGCTGCCCATCCTGTTGCAAGAGATCTTCGCCTGCTATCAAGGGCTTCGGCTGCCCGCGGCCACGCCGTATCGCAGTTTCATCACCTGGCTGGCCGATCGCGACGTCGCGGCCGCACACGCAGCCTGGCGCGAGGTACTGGCCGGCTTCGACACACCCACCTTGGTCGGTCCGTCGCAGAAGTCAGGGTCGGGGCGCCGTGGCGTGCGGGCGCATCGACTGTCCGAGCAGACCACCCGGGAGCTCAATGATCTGGCGCGCTCACACCACACCACTGTCAACATCGTGCTGCAGGGTGCGTGGGCACTGCTGCTGAACTCCCTTACCGGCCAGCATGACATCGCCTTCGGCACGGTGGTCTCGGGTCGGCCGGCCGAGGTGCCCGGCGCGGAATCGATGGTGGGTCTGCTGATCAACACGGTGCCCGTGCGCGCTGACATCACCGCGGCGACCAGCACCGCCGACCTGCTCGACCACCTGCAGAGCGCACAGACCAAAACCCTTGAGCACCAATATCTGGCGCTCAGCGAGATTCATCGCATCACCGACCAGGACCGTCTGTTCGACACCTTGTTCGTGTTCGAGAACTACCCGGTGGACACCAACGCATTG
Source organism: Mycobacterium shunyiense (assembly GCF_058270075.1). NCBI lineage: Bacteria > Bacillati > Actinomycetota > Actinomycetes > Mycobacteriales > Mycobacteriaceae > Mycobacterium > Mycobacterium shunyiense. Next base: position 300,976 of record NZ_JBZDPU010000005.1, read on the forward strand.
TCCGGAGTGGACGACGGACTGGAGATCACCGAGTTCACCAGCCACGAGTCCACCGACTACCCGCTCACGATGCAGGCGATACCCGGTGACGAACTGCGGCTGCGTCTCGAATACGACACCGATGTGTTCGACCCGACCGACATCGAAGCCCTCACCAAACGGATCGAGGCGATCCTGGCGGCGATGACCGCCGCCCCGGATCGGCAGCTGTCGGCGCTGGATCTGCTCGACGAGTCCGAACGGGCGCGCCTTCAGCGCTGGGGCAACCGGGACGTCCTGGCTCACCTGCCGCAGCCGACGTCGGTGCCGGAACTGTTCACCGCCCAGGTTGCACGTACGCCGGAGGCGGTGGCGCTGGTCTGCGAGGACCGGACCTTCACCTACCGCGAACTCGACGAGGCCGCGAATCGATTGGCACACTTGCTCGTCGGTGAGGGAGTAGGACCCGGCGAGCGGGTCGCGTTGATGTTCCCCCGTTCGGCAGAGGCAGTCGTGGCGATCTTGGCGGTGCTCAAGGCCGGTGCGGCCTACCTGCCGATCGACCCGGCCCTGCCGGAGACCCGGGTCGATTTCATGCTGACCGACGCCGCTCCCATCGCCGCGGTCACCACCAGGGCGCTGTTCGATCGGTTCGACGGTCACCAGCTGAGGATTTTCGACGGCGGCGATGTTGCCGACCCCATCGTGGCCACCCAGCCCAGTACGGCACCGACGCCGCCGGCCCCCGACGACATGGCCCACATCATCTACACCTCGGGCACCACCGGGCAGCCCAAGGGTGTTGCGGTCACCCAGCACAACGTGGCGCAGCTGTTCGACTCGTTGCAGATCGGGATACCGCTTGCGCCGGGACAGGTGTGGACGCAGTTCCACTCATATGCCTTCGACTTCTCGGTGTGGGAGATCTGGGGTGCGCTGCTGCACGGCGGGCGCCTCGTGGTGGTGCCGGAGTCGGTGACGCGCTCACCGGAGGACTTCCACGACCTGTTGGTGCGTGAACAGGTCACGGTGTTGACGCAGACCCCGTCGGCCGTGGGCGTGCTGGCGGTGCAAGGCCTGGACGACACGGCGCTGGTGATCGGCGCCGAGCCCTGCCCGCCGGACCTGGTGGATCGCTGGTCTCCGGGGCGGGTGATGGTCAACGTCTACGGCCCGACGGAGACCACGATGTGGTTGTGCGCCAGCACGCCTCTGGAGGCCGGTTCCGGTGCGCCGCCGATCGGCTCGCCCACGGCGTGGGCGGCGTTCTTCGTACTGGACGAGTGGCTGCGCCCGGTGCCCGCAGGCGTGGTCGGCGAGTTGTACCTGTCGGGTGCCGGTGTGGGCGTGGGGTATTGGCGTCGTACGGGATTGACCGCATCGCGTTTCATGGCGTGTCCGTTCGGGGAACCTGGCTCGCGCATGTACCGCACCGGCGATCTGGTGCGTTGGCGCGCCGACGGACAGCTGGACTACTTCGGCCGCGCCGATGAGCAGGTCAAGATCCGCGGGTATCGCATCGAGCTCGGCGAGATCCAGTCCGCGCTCACCGCGCTCGAGGGAGTTGACCAGGCAGCGGTGATCGCCCGCGAGGACAATCCGGGTGACAAGCGACTGGTTGGCTACATCACCGGGACCGCCGATCCCGTCCAGGCACGCGCCGCGCTGGCCGAACGCTTGCCGGGCTACATGGTTCCCGCCTCGGTGGTGGCGCTGGCCGCGCTGCCGGTGACGGTGAACGGCAAACTCGACGCCCGGGCGCTGCCGGCGCCGGACTTCCAGGACGCCGGTCACTATCGTGCGCCCGCCGGCCCCGATGAGGAGATCCTGGCCGGGATCTTCGCCCGCGTCCTCGGCGTGGAGCGGGTGGGCGCCGACGACTCGTTCTTCGATCTGGGCGGGGATTCGGTCTCGACCATGCGCCTGGTCTCCGCGATCAACGCCGCTCTGGACACCGAACTGTCGGTACGCACGGTGTTCGAAGCGCCCACGGTCGCCCAATTGGCATTGCATGTCAGTGAACGCGCAGGGCGCCTGGAGCCACTGGTGGCCGGGGAACGCCCGGATGTGATCCCACTGTCGTTCGCCCAGAACCGGTTGTGGTTCGTCGACCAGTTCCAGGGGCCGTCCCCGGTTTACAACATGCCGGTCGGTCTGCAACTGCATGGGCACCTCGACGCGGACGCGTTGGGTGCAGCGCTCGCGGATGTGGTGGCTCGCCATGAGAGCCTGCGGACGTTGTTCGATGCGCCGGAGGGAACACCTCGGCAGGTGGTGGCATCGGTCGACGCGATCGAGTTCGGTTGGAGCGTCGTGGATGCCACGGCTTGGCCGGCCGGTGCGCTCAAGGAGGGCATCGCCGAGACAGTGCGGTACAGCTTCGACCTGGCTGCCGAGATACCCTTGCGGGCAAAACTTTTCCGCGTCGCGGAAGATGAGCACGTACTGGTGGCCGTCGTGCACCATATCGCCGCCGACGGGTGGTCCCTTACCCCGCTGGTGCGTGACCTGAGCGTGGCCTACGCCGGCCGGAGCAGGGGAGAGGCTCCCGAATGGGAGCCTCTGCCGGTGCAATACGTCGACTACACGCTGTGGCAGCGTGCGCAGCTCGGTGATCTCGACGACACCGACAGTCCGATCGCCGCGCAGCTGGCCTACTGGGAAGAGGCGCTGGCTGGCCTGCCCGAACACCTGGCTCTGCCAACCGACCGTCCTTACCCGCCGGTTGCCGATCAGCGCGGGTCCACCGTGGCGGTGGATTGGCCGGTCGAGTTGCAGCAACGGGTGAATGAGGTGGCCGCCGAGCACAGCGCGACCAACTTCATGGTGATGCAGGCTTCCCTCGCCGTTCTGCTGTCCAACCTGGGCGCGAGTTCAGATGTGGCCGTTGGTTTCCCGATCGCCGGGCGCGGTAACGCAGCTCTCGATGAGCTGGTGGGCTTCTTCGTCAACAACTTGGTGTTGCGAGTGGATCTGGATGGGAATCCCACGGTGGCGGAGTTGCTGGCGCAGGTGCGGACTCGCACCCTGGCCGCCTTCGAGAACCAGGACGTGCCGTTCGAAGTTCTGGTGGAGCGCCTCAATCCGACCCGGAGCCTGACCCATCATCCGCTGGTGCAGGTCGCGTTGGCTTGGCAGAACCTTCCCTGGCAGGACACCGGTCCAGCGGACGGGTTGACCCTGGGCGATCTCCAGGTGACACCCCTGCCGGTGGACACCCAGACCGCCCGTATGGACCTGACCTTGTCCCTCGGCGAACGGTGGACCTCCGACGGTGAGCCCGCCGGGATCGGCGGCGCGGTGGAATTCCGCACCGACGTGTTCGACGCAGACAGCATCATGGCGCTGATCGCGCGGTGGCAGCGCGTATTGGCAGCGATGACATCCGATCCCACCCAGCGGCTGTCGTCTCTGGATCTGCTCGACACGGCCGAGCATGTCCGCCTCGACGGCTGGGGCAACCGGGCAGTGTTGACGACTCCCGAGCCCGACCGCTCCGCCGTGTCGATTCCAGAACTGTTCGCCATACAGGTCGTCCGTGCCCCCGAGGCGGTGGCCATCTCCGCCGACGGTCGCAGCATGACTTATCTGGAACTCGATAGTGCCGCACACCGGTTGGCCCACAAGCTGGGTGCCCACGGTGTCGGCCCGGGGGCATGCGTGGCACTGCTGGCGGAGCGCTCCGCGGATGCGGTGGTGGCCATGCTGGCCGTGCTCAGGACCGGTGCGGCGTATCTGCCGATCGACCCGGTGCTACCCGATGCGCGGATCGAATTCATGCTCGCCGACGCCGCACCGGCCGCCGCGATCGTCACCGCGGGTCTCGCCGACCGACTGGCCGGATGCGACGTCCTGGTCATCGACGTCGGTGACACCGCCGACGTCGCACACCCGGATCCCTACGGGGCCACCGACATCCGACTCGCGGCGCCGGAAGCCGACGACATCGCGTATCTGATCTACACCTCGGGCACCACCGGTGTCCCCAAAGGCGTGGCGATCACCCACCGCAACGTGACCGAACTGCTGGGGACCCCGGACACCTTCCTGGCCGGAAAGACCTGGACACAGTGGCATTCCTACGCCTTCGATGCCTCGGTCGAGGAGATCTGGGGCGCGCTGCTACACGGTGGCCGACTGGTGGTCGTACCCGAATCTGTGGCTCGCTCACCAGAAGATCTGCAGACCCTGCTCGTTGCCGAACAGGTCGACGTGTTGAGCCAGACCCCGTCGGCGGTGGCGATGTTGTCACCTGAGCGGTTGGCCGGCGTGACGTTGTTGGTGGCCGGTGAGGCCTGCTCGGCCGACACGGTGGACCGTTGGGCGCCGGGGCGGGTGATGGTCAACGCCTACGGCCCGACGGAAACGACGATATGTGCCTCCAGGACTGTGCCTTTGAGCGCCGGGTCCGGGGCGCCGTCGATCGGGGCGCCGGTACCGGGCGCGGCGCTGTTCGTGCTCGACGGATCGATGCGGCAGGTGCCGCCCGGCGTCGTCGGGGAGTTGTACGTGGCCGGCCGCAGCGTGGGTCTCGGCTACCTGGGCCGGGCCGACCTGACCGGCTCCCGCTTTGTGGCCTGCCCGTTCGGCCTACCGGGCAGCCGCATGTACCGCACCGGCGACCTGGTGTCCTGGGGCACCGATGGTCAATTGCGCTACGTGGGCCGTGCTGATGAGCAGATCAAGATCCGCGGATACCGCATCGAGCTCGGCGAGATCCAGGCGGTGCTGGCCGGTTTGGACGGCGTCGAGCAGGCGGCGGTGGTCGCTCGTGCGGACCGGCCCGACACCCTGCGGCTGGTGGGCTACGTAACCGGGACAGCGGAGCCGGGCAAGCTGCGTGCCCAGCTCGCCGAGCAGCTCCCGTCCTATATGGTTCCGGCCGCCGTGGTCGTCCTGGCGGCTTTGCCGTTGACCCCCAACGGAAAGCTGAACACCCGCGCCCTGCCGGCACCCGAGTACCAGGACATCGACCACTACCGTGCCCCCGCGAACCCCACCGAGGAGATCCTGACCGAGATCTACGCCCGCGTGCTCGGCGTGGAGCGCGTCGGAGTTGACGACTCGTTCTTCGACCTCGGCGGAGATTCCCTGTCTGCGATGCGTCTGGTCGCCGCGGTGAACACGGCCCTGGACACCGGCCTTGCGGTGCGGGTGCTGTTCGAGGCGCCGACGGTGGCGCAACTGGCACCCCGCATCGGCGGGGAATCGGCACGCCTTGATCCGCTGGTGGCCGGTCCGCGGCCCGCGGTGGTTCCGCTGTCGTTCGCGCAGTCCCGGCTGTGGTTCCTGGACCAATTACAGGGCCCGTCACCGGTTTACAACATGCCGACCGCACTCCGTATCAGCGGGGCACTCGATGTCGAGGCGTTGGGTGTGGCGCTGGCCGATGTGGTGGCCCGTCACGAGAGCCTGCGCACCGTGTTCCCGGCCGTCGACGGCATTCCGCGGCAGTCGGTGGTGGCGGTCGAGGACGCCCAGTTCGGCTGGGATGTCGTCGATGCCACCGGTTGGACCACGGAGCGGCTGCAGCAGGCCGTCGGCGAGGCCGCGAGTCACACGTTTGACCTGTCCACCGAAATACCGTTGCGGGCGCGGCTCTTCCGCCTTGCCGACGACGAACACGTACTGGCGGCGGTGGTGCACCACATCGCTGCCGACGGTTGGTCGGTCACTCCGCTGGTGGCTGACCTGGGAGTGGCCTACGCAGGCCGAAGCTCCGGACAGACGCCCGGCTGGGCTGATCTGGCAGTCCAGTACGTCGATTACACGTTGTGGCAACGCGCGCAGTTCGGCGACCTGGGCGACAGTCAGAGCCGGATCGCCTCGCAGCTGGCGTACTGGCAGGATGCCCTGGCCGGGATGCCTGAACGGGTGGATCTGCCCACCGACCGCCCCTACCCGCCGGCCGCCGATCAGCGTGGCGCCACGATCGCCCTGAGCTGGTCCGCCGACCTGCAGCAGCAGGTGGCCCGGGTGGCTCGGGAGCACAACGCGACCAGCTTCATGGTGCTGCAGGCGGCGCTACTGACCGTGCTCTCCAAACTCAGCGGAAGTTCCGATGTGGCAGTGGGTTTCCCCATCGCCGGACGCCGGGACCCTGCGCTGGATGAGCTGATCGGCTTCTTCGTCAACACCCTGGTTCTGCGGGCAGACCTGGCCGGTGACCCCACCGTGGCGGACTTGCTCGCCCAGGTACGGGCCCGCAGCCTCGCCGCCTACGAGCACCAGGATGTGCCGTTCGAGGTGCTCGTCGATCGGCTCAATCCGACACGCTCCCTGACCCATCACCCATTGATTCAGGTGGCTCTGGCGTGGCAGAACGTCCCCGGACGGGCCACGAACGCATCCGGCTCCGGGCTCGCGCTCGGCGACCTTGAGGTCAGCCAGATGCCGATGGACACCCACACGGCACGAATGGATCTGAGCTTCTCGCTGGCCGAACGCCGCACCGTGGACGGGGCTCCCGCCGGCATCGGCGGCACGGTGGAGTTCCGCACCGACGTGTTCGACGCGGCGAGCATTCAAACACTGATCAGACGATTCGAGCAGGTGCTGGTCGCGATGACCACCGACACCGACCGGCGGCTGTCCAAGCTCGACCTACTCGACGCCGTTGAACACGCCCACCTCGACGTGATCGGAAACCGGACCGCGCTCGCCCGGTCCGCCCGCACACCGGTGTCGGTTCCCGCGCTGTTCGCCGCGCAGGTCGCCCGCGCTCCGGAGGCCGTCGCAGTGACCTCGGACGGGCATTCGCTGACCTACCGCGGACTCGATGAGGCTGCAAACCGGTTGGCCCGCCGGATGATCGGATGCGGCGCGGGTCCTGGAACCTGCGTGGCCCTGCTACTGGACCGCTCCGCCGAGGCGATCGTCGCGATGCTGGCGGCGCTGAAGACCGGAGCCGCGTATCTGGCGATCGACCCGGCGCTGCCCGCGGCCCGGATCGATTTCATGCTGGCCGATGCCGCACCTGTCGTCGCGGTCACCACCGCCGCATTGGCTGATCGGTTGGCCGGACATCGCCTGCAGACCATCGATGTTCACGATCCGGCTTTGGCCGACCAACCGGCTACACCGCTTCCTGACCTGGCGCCCGAGTTCGCCGCCCATGATCTCGCCTACCTGATCTACACGTCGGGGACCACCGGTCTGCCCAAGGGCGTGGCCGTCACCCACGACAATCTGGCGCACCTGGCCCGGTCCACGCCTGCGGATCTCCCGGCGAATCAGGTGTGGACGCAGTGTCATTCGTACGCCTTCGACTTCTCGGTGTGGGAGATCTGGGCCGCCTTGCTGGGGGGTGCGCGCCTTGTGGTCGTGCCCGAGTCGGTGGTGAGCTCACCGGACGATTTCCATGCCCTGCTGGTCCGCGAGCAGGTCAACGTGCTCACCCAGACGCCGTCGGCCGCCGGGGCGCTGTCACCGCAGGGCCTGGAATCGGTCGCCTTGCTGCTCGGTGGTGAGGCCTGTCCCGGTGAGGTGGTTGATCGCTGGGCTCCCGGACGGGTGGTGATCAACGCCTACGGACCCACCGAGATCACGGTCTACGCGTCGATGAGCGTGCCATTGAAAACCGGAGCTGCCGGTCCGAATGTCGCCCCGATCGGGGCGCCTGTCGCCACGTCGGCGCTGTTCGTGTTGGACGAGTGGTTGCGCCCGGTGCCGCCCGGAGTGGTCGGTGAGCTGTACGTGGCCGGCGACGGAGTGGCATGCGGTTACCTCGGCCGGTCGGCCTTGACCGCAGCCTGGTTCGTGGCGTGCCCGTTCGGCGAGCCGGGGGAGCCCGCGACGCGGATGTACCGCACCGGGGATCTCGTGAGCTGGCGTGCCGACGGACAGCTGCAGTACCTGGGTCGCGCCGATGACCAGGTCAAGATCCGTGGTTACCGCATCGAGCTCGGCGAAGTGCAGACCGCTTTGGGCGGGTTGGACGGCGTGGGGCAGGCGGTGGTGATCGCCCGTGAGGACCATCCGGGTATCAAGCGCCTCGTCGGCTATGTCACCGAAGAGACGACCGGGACGGTGGATCCGGGCGCGCTGCGAGAGGCGTTGGCCGACCGACTGCCCCCCTACATGGTCCCGACAGCGATCGTGGTGCTGGAGGCGTTGCCGTTGACGGTCAACGGCAAACTCGACACCCGCGCCTTGCCCGCACCGGAGTACCAGGACACCGGTCGGTACCGTGCACCCGCGACCCACATCGAGGAGATCCTCACCGGCATCTACGCCCAGGTTCTCGGCCTCGAGCGGGTCGGGGTCGACGAATCATTCTTCGACCTGGGCGGGGACAGCATTCTTTCCATGCAAGTGGTCGCCCAGGCCCGGGCGTGCGGCGTGATGTGCCGTCCGCGTGACATTTTCGTCGAGCAGACCGTGGCCCGACTGGCACAAGTGGTCGGCGTGACGAGCGATGACGACGGTCCGGTCGACGAGGGGGTCGGGCCGGTGGCGGTGACCCCGATCATGCGCTGGCTGGAGCAGGTGGAGCGTGCCGGGGGTTCCACCGGCGAGTTCAACCAGACAGTGATGGTCCAGGCCCCGCCGGGAGCCACCGAGTCCGATGCCCAGTTGGTCATGAGTGCCCTGCTGGACCGGCATGCCATGCTGCGGTTGCGCGCCGAACACGACCAAGCTGGCAACTGGTCATTGCTGGTCCCCGAGAAGGGTTCGGCGCAAGCACATCTGGAGTCGGTCGACGTACTCTCGGATGAGGCGTTGGTGGCAGCCCGATCGCGGCTCGACCCGGCCGCAGGCACGATGGTGAGCGCGCTGTGGGTGGCATCCACCCAGCAGTTGGTGTTGACCATTCACCACCTGGCCGTCGACGCGGTCTCGTGGCGGATCCTGTTGGAAGACCTCAACATTGCCTGGGCGCAGCACTGCCAGGGCCGGCCGGTGGCATTGCCGGTGACTGGGACGTCCTTCGCGCAGTGGGCCGCACTGCTCGACGAGCACGCCCGCTCCGTCTCGGTGGAGGCTGAAGCCGACAATTGGCGACGAGCGTTGGCGACTCCATCCGTGCTGCCTGCCGTGCGACCCGAGCGGGACACGTATGCCACTGCCGGCCACCTCACCGCGTCACTGGATGTCGAGACGACGCGGGCTCTGCTCGGCGAAGTCCCCGCAGCGTTCCATGCCGGGGTGCAAGACATCCTGTTGATCGCCTACGGGCTTGCTTTGACACAGTTCCTGGGAGTTACCCTGCCGGTGGCCATCGATGTCGAGGGCCACGGCCGTCACGAGGAATTGGCGGAGCTGGATGGGCTTTGGGATCGGGCCGTCGATCTGTCCCGCACCGTGGGCTGGTTCACCACCAAGTACCCGGTGGTGCTCAACGTCGCGACGGATGTCGGACCGCGCCAGTCGGGCCTGAGCTGGTCTGACGTGAAGGCCGGCGATCCGGCACTCGGCCGCGTGGTCAAAGACGCCAAGGAACAACTGCGTGCGCTGCCCGAGGGACTGACATACGGACTGCTTCGCTACCTCAACCCGGATGTGGATCTGTCCGGTTCCGACCCTGCCGTGGGATTCAACTACCTCGGTAGGTTGGGCGCATCGGGCGCCGCGCCGCAGACCGACATGACCGGGCTGTGGCAGGTCAGCGTCGACGGAGCGGCGGTCGCCACGACTGCCGCGGCGATTCCGATGCCACTCGGGCATACGGTCGAGCTGAACGCAAGCACGGCCGAAACTGACGACGGCCCAAGCCTTTACGCTTCGTGGACCTGGGCTCCGTCGGCTCTGGACGAGTCGCAGGTCGGCAGGCTCAGCCAACTCTGGTTCGACGCCCTCACCGGAATCTGTGCACACGTCCGTGGGGGTGGCGGCGGTCTGACCCCGTCCGACATCGTTCCGGCGGACCTCACCCAGTCACAGATCGATGAGCTGAGCCAGGACCACGACCTTGCCGACGTGCTGCCCTTGACGCCGCTGCAGCAGGGACTCCTGTTCCAGGCCAACGCGACCCGCGGCAGTGACGACGACGATGTCTACGCCATGCAACTCGAGGTCACGGTCACCGGCCCGCTGGACCCCGACCGGCTGCGCGAGGCGGTACGTGCGGTGGTCGGGCGCCACCCGAACCTCGCGGCCCGGTTCGACAAGCGATTCGACGAACCCGTGCAGATCATTCCGGCGGATCCCGATGTGCCCTGGCAGTACCTCGAAATGGCCACGGAGACAGATGTGCAGCAGTTGTGTGCCGGCGAGCGGGCCGCGGTCTGCGATCTGGTCCACCACTCGGCCTTCCGTGCGGCGCTGATCCGGACCGCCGGCGGCGAGCACCGGTTCGTCATGACGTATCACCACATCGTGCTCGACGGGTGGTCACTGCCGATCCTGCTGCAGGAGATATTCGCGGGCTACTACGGACAACGCCTGTCGACTCCCGGATCGTATCGCCGGTTTGTGACGTGGATGGCCGAGCGGGATGTCGACGCCGCCCATACCGCGTGGCGTGAGGTGCTGGCCGGTTTCGCCACACCGACACTGGTCGCGCCGAACCGGACCCGGCCGGGGCGACGGGCCACCGAGACGTTCCGTCTGCCCGCCGAAACCACCCGGGCTGTCAACGAGCTCGCCCGGTCGCAACACACCACCGCCAACACCGTGCTGCAAGCCGCCTGGGCGCAGGTGCTCATGTGGCTCACCGGTCAGCAGGATGTGGCGTTCGGCGTTGCGGTCTCGGGTCGATCGGCAGAAGTGGCCGGCGCGGATTCGATGGTCGGCTTGCTCATCAACACAGTGCCGGTGCGGGCCACCATCACGCCGGACACCACCATCGCCGGTCTGCTCGAAGAACTGCAACGACGTCACGGCGACACCCTTGACCATCAGCATCTGGCACTCAGCGAGATCCACCGCGCCATCGGCCACGATCAACTGTTCGACACGCTGTTCGTGTACCAGAACTATCCGGTGGAGAGCGTGGCGGCATCGATGGCCGACGGATTGGCCATCACGGAGGTCAACGGCCGCGAGTACAACCATTATCCGCTTACCCTGCAAGCGATGCCGGGGACGGAACTGGTTCTCCGTGTCGAATTCGACACGGGCGTGTTCACCGCCAAGCGCGTCAACAAGATCGTCGGGCGTTTCCAGCGGGTGCTGGAGGCCATGACCGGGGAGGAACAACAATCGTGAGTGCGGACGCCAACCGGCGATTGTTGTCGATGGATCTGGACGACGACGATGATCTCGAGGAATTGGACGAGTGGGGTAATCGCGCGGCCTTGAATGGGGCGACGCCGATGTCGTCAGCGGCAATTCCGGTGTTGTTCGCCGCACAGGTGGCTCGTGATCCGGCTGCGGTTGCCGTCAGCTGCGCCGGGCGCCACATCACGTACGGGGACCTTGATCGGGCTGCGAATCGGTTGGCGCACTTGCTTGTCGAGCGCGGTGTCGGTCCGGGGCAGCGGGTTGCGCTGCTGTTTCCACGGTCGGTTGAGGCCATCGTGGCGATCCTGGGTGTGCTCAAAACCGGTGCGGCGTATGTGCCGATCGATCCGTCGGTGCCGGATGCGCGCATAGAATTCGTCCTCGCTGATTCAGCGCCGGTAGCAGTGGTCAGCACCGCCGATCTGATGGATCGGCTGAGTGGGCGTGGGTTGACGGTGATGGACGTCGACGATCCCGCGATGAGCTGCCGGCCGGACACCGACCCACTGATCGAACCTGCCCCCGAAGATGTCGCGTATCTGATCTACACCTCGGGTACGACGGGTGTGCCCAAGGGCGTGGCGATTCCGCATCGGAATGTGACGCGGTTGTTGGATGCAATCGATCGTGATGTGGCGTTGTCGCCGGGTCAGGTATGGGCACAGTGTCATTCGTTGGCGTTCGACTTCTCGGTGTGGGAGATCTTCGGTGCGCTGCTGCATGGTGCGCGGCTCGTCGTGGTGCCCGAATCGGTGACCCGTTCGGCCGAGGAGTTCCATACCTTGTTGGTCGCTGAGCGGGTCAGTGTGTTGAGTCAGACTCCGTCGGCGTTCTATGCGTTGGCTGCCGTGGACACGGACCGGCCGGAGAACCGGCTGGCCCTCGAAGTGGTGGTGTTCGGCGGAGAGGCGCTGGATCCGTCCCGCCTCGGGGCGTGGTTGGCCGTACATCCGGGGTCGCCCCGGTTGATCAACATGTACGGGATCACCGAGACGACGGTGCACGCCTCGTTCCGTGAGATCACCGCGGCCGATCTGGAAGATGCGATCTCGCCGATCGGTGGACCGTTGGCGGATCTGGCGTTTTTCGTGCTGGACGGCCGGTTGCGCCCGGTGGCTGCCGGTGTGGTGGGCGAGTTGTACGTGGCCGGTGCGGGTTTGGGTTATGGCTATGTGGGCCGGGCTCCGTTGAGTTCGACGCGATTTGTGGCCTGCCCGTTCGGCAGCGAGGGCGCACAGGCTAGGCGGATGTATCGCACCGGCGATCTGGTGCGCTGGGGCACAGATGGACAGCTGCAGTATCTGGGTCGTGCCGATGAGCAGGTCAAGATTCGTGGCTATCGGATCGAGTTGGGTGAGATCCAGTCGGCGCTGATGGCTTTGGAGGGTGTCGAGCAGGCGGTGGTGATCGCCCGGGAGGACCGTCCCGGGGACAAGCGGCTGGTCGGCTATCTGATCGGCTCCGCCGACCCGTCCGTGGCGCGGGTGGCGCTGGGGGAGACGCTGCCGCCCTACATGGTGCCCACGGCCGTGGTTGCCTTGGATGCGTTCCCGTTGACCGTCAACGGCAAGCTCGACAAAAAGGCTTTGCCTGCACCCGAATTCCAGCACATCGACGATTACCGCGCTCCGACCACGCCCACCGAGGAGATCGTGGCGGGCATCTACGCCCAGGTCCTCGGGTTGGACCGAGTCGGCATGGACGACTCATTCTTCGATCTCGGGGGAGATTCGCTGCAGGCCATGCGATTGGTCGCTGCGCTCAATCGGACCCTGGACGCCGGACTGGATGAGCGGGTCATATTCGAGGCTCCTACGGTCGCTCGATTGACGCCTCGTATCGGTGCTGACGAAGGTCGACAACAGCCCTTGGTGGCCGGCCAGCGGCCGGCGATGATGCCGCTGTCCTTCGCGCAAAGCCGACTGTGGTTCATCGACCAATTGAACGGGCCGTCACCGGTTTACAATCTGGCGGCCGGGCTGCGCCTCAACGGTCCGCTCGATGTCGATGCCCTCGGTGCGGCGTTCGCCGACGTATTACAGCGCCACGAGAGCTTGCGCACGTTGTTCCCGACGGTAGACGGCACGCCTCAACAGCTGATCGTTCGCGCCGACCAAACGGAATTCGGCTGGGAAGTCATCGATGCCGTCGGTTGGACGGCCGACCGGTTGCAGGAGGGGATCGAGCTGGCGGCGCGGCACAGCTTCGACCTCGCCAACGAGATCCCCCTGCAGGCAAAGGTGTTTCGGACGGCAGACGACGAGCACGTGCTGGTGGCGGTGGTGCACCACATCGCCGCCGACGGTTGGTCGATCACTCCGCTGGTGGCTGATCTGGGGGTCGCCTACGCCGGACGGTGTGCGGGGCAGGCTCCCGGCTGGCAGCCCTTGCCGGTCCAGTACGCGGATTACACCTTGTGGCAGCGCGCGCAGCTCGGCGATCTGGAGGACAGCGCCAGCCGTATCTCTGAGCAATTGGGATTCTGGGCGGACAACCTGGCCGGGATGCCCGAGCGCTTGGCATTGCCGACCGACCGGCCCTATCCCTTGGTCGCCGATCAGAACGGCGACCGAGTCGATGTGGAGTGGCCTGCCGCTCTGCAGCAGCAGGTGGCCCGCCTGGCCCGCGATCACAACGCGACCAAGTTCATGGTCATGCAGGCTGCCCTGGCGGTACTGCTTTCGAAGCTCAGCTCGAGTTCCGATGTGGCGGTGGGATTCCCGATCGCCGGACGTCGCGACCCTGCCCTCGATGAGCTGATCGGGTTCTTCGTCAACACGTTGGTGCTGCGCGTGGATCTCGCAGGAGATCCCAGCGTTGCCGACCTTCTGGCGCAGGTACGGGCGCGCAGTCTCGGTGCATTCGAGCACCAGGATGTGCCCTTCGAGGTGCTCGTCGAGCGCCTCAATCCGTCCCGGTCTCTGGCCCATCACCCGTTGGTGCAGGTGATGCTGGCCTGGCAGAACGTTCCCGGAGCGACCGGTGATTCCGGCGGGAGGGTGGCGCTGGGGGACCTGCAGGTCACTCAGCTACCGCTGGACACCCACACCGCCAGGATGGATCTGTCTTTCTCGCTGGCCGAGCGTTGGACCGAAACCGGCGAGGCGGCAGGAATTTCCGGGACCGTGGAGTTCCGCACCGACCTGTTCGACGGCGACAGCGTCGAAGCGTTGGTCGATCGGTTACAACGGGTGCTCGAGGCGATGGCCGCCGACGAGACCCGCCGTTTGTCCGCGATCGATGTGCTCGATGCCGACGAGCAGAAGCGACTGGACGAGGTGGGCAACCGGGCGACGCTGACCCGCCCGGCACCTGCACCGATGTCCATTCCGGCACTGTTCGAGGCGCAGGTGGCCCGCGACCCTGGCGCGGTGGCCGTCAGTTTCGAGGGGAGCCGGATCACCTACGGGGAGCTCGATCAGGCGGCAAATCGGTTGGCGCACCTGCTTGTCGAGCACGGGGTGGGTCCCGGGCATCGGGTGGCGTTACTGTTCACCCGGTCGATCGAGTCGATCGTCGCGATTTTCGCGGTACTCAAGACCGGCGCGGCCTATGTGCCTGTCGATCCTGCGGTGCCCGACTCGCGGTTGGAGTTCGTACTCGCCGATTCCGCGCCGGTTGCCGTGGTCACCACCACCGATCTGGCCGGCCGACTGAGCGCGCACGGGTTGGCGGTGATCGCCGTCGACGAGGCTCCGACCGCCTCCCGGCCCAGTGGCGCACCACCTGGTGGACCCACACCTGACGACGTCGCCTATCTGATCTACACCTCGGGCACCACCGGCGTGCCGAAGGGTGTTGCGATCCCGCATCGCAACGTGATCCGTCTGCTTGAGGCGCTGGATACCGATCTGAAGCTGTCGGCCGATCTGGTGTGGTCACAAAGTCATTCGCTGGCTTTCGACTTCTCGGTCTGGGAGATCTTCGGGGCCCTGCTGCACGGTGGGCGATTGGTGGTGGTGTCCGATTCGGTGGCGCGGTCGTCTGAAGAGTTCCATGCGTTGCTGGTCGATGAACGCGTCAATGTGTTGAGCCAGACGCCGTCGGCGTTCTATGCCTTGCAGACCGCGGATGAGCTTTCCGCCGCGTTGGAGTCTGAACTTCATCTCGAGTTGGTGGTGTTCGGTGGTGAGGCGCTCGAGCCTGCGCGGCTGGGTGAGTGGTTGCAGGACCATCCGGTGTTACCGCGGTTGATCAACATGTACGGGATCACCGAGACAACGGTGCACGCCTCGTTCCGTGAGATCACCGCCGCCGATGTCGAGGGCAGTGTCAGCCCGATCGGTGTGCCGCTGGACCATCTTGCGTTCTTCGTGCTCGATCGCGCATTGCAGCCGGTCCCGGTCGGCGTGGTGGGGGAATTGTATGTGGCCGGTGCCGGTTTGGGCGCCGGATATGTGGGCCGGGCCGGGTTGAGCTCGTCGAGGTTCGTGGCATGCCCGTTCGGAGCGCCGGGACAGCGGATGTATCGCACCGGCGATCTGGTGTGTTGGCGATCGGACGGAGAGCTGCAGTATCTGGGACGTGCCGATGAGCAGGTCAAGATTCGTGGCTACCGGATCGAGCTGGGTGAGATCCAGTCGGCGCTGATGGCTTTGGAGGGTGTCGAGCAAGCGGTGGTGATCGCCCGGGAGGACCGTCCCGGCGACAAGCGCCTGGTCGGTTACATCACCGGAGACGGCGATCCCGCTGATCTGCGCGCCACGTTGGGCGAGAAGTTGCCGCCCTACATGGTGCCCACCGCGATCGTCGTTGTCGAGGCGTTGCCCTTGACGGTCAACGGCAAGCTCGACACTCGCGCCCTGCCGGCACCCGAATATCAAGACGTCGACCACTACCGCGCCCCGGCCACTGAACTCGAGGAGATCTTGGCCGGCATCTTCGCGCAAGTCCTCGGACTGGAGCAGGTCGGAGTCGACGACTCGTTCTTCGATCTTGGTGGCGACAGTATTTCGGCCATGCAGGTGATCTGGCGGGCGCACGGTGCCGGCCTGACCGGTCGTCCGCGCGACATCTTCGTCCAGCAGACCGTCGCCCGGTTGGCGCGGGTGGTCAGGATGGCCGGCGGCACGGGCGGCGAGATCGACGAGGGACTCGGACCGGTGGTGCCGACCCCGATCATGCGGTGGTTGAAGGACCTGGAAACTCCTGACGGTCCGGTCGATGAGTTCAATCAGACTGTGGTGCTGCAGGCCCCGACGGGTGCCGCCGAGGACGACGTCGTAGTCCTGTTGCAGGCCTTGCTCGATCGGCACGGCATGCTCCGATTGCGGGCGGGGGACGACGGATCGGGCGGTTGGTCTCTCACGGTGCCGCAGGCGGACGGGGTGGATGCCCGCGACTACCTGCACACCGTGGACGTGCTGACGGAAGACGCGCTGGCGGCGGCCCGGTCGCGGTTGAATCCTGCTGCCGGAGCGATGTTGAGCGCGTTGTGGAGTTCGACCACGGGCCAACTGGCGTTGGTCGTTCACCATCTGGCCATCGACGGGGTGTCATGGCGAATCGTGCTGGAGGATCTCAACATCGCCTGGACCCAGCATCGCGGCGGGCAGCCGGTGCTGTTGCCGCCTGCCGGAACGTCGTTCACCGGTTGGGCCGACCTGCTTGCCGAGCATGCGCAGCACCCGGACGTCGTCGGCCACGCGGACGCGTGGCGGCAGGTGACGTCCGTCCCGGCCCCGTTGCCGGCACCCCGGCCGGCGGAGGATACGTTCGCCACCGCCGGGTACCTCACGGAGTTTCTGGACGTCGAGACCACGCGCATGCTGCTCGGCGAGGTGCCCGCGGCATTTCACGCCGGCGTGCAGGAAATCCTGTTGATCGCCTTTGCCCTCGCCTGGACTCAGTACCTGGGGACCGGCGGCGCGCCGGTCGCCATCGACGTGGAAGGTCATGGGCGCCAAGAGGAATTGGCCGGGTTGGGCGGCGCCGATGATCGAGATGTCGACCTGTCGCGCACGGTCGGATGGTTCACCACCAAGTACCCGGTGTCATTGAGCTTCGGAGCCCGTGGAGGCGGGCTGCGTTGGACGCAGGTGGTGGCCGGTGACGCCGCGCTCGGTGCGGTGATCAAAGAAGCCAAAGAGCAGCTTCGAGAGCTGCCCGACGGGCTGACCTATGGTCTGCTGCGCTATCTCAACCCCGACGTGGACCTGGCGGGATCGGATCCCGTGATCGGGTTCAACTACCTCGGGCGGCTCGGTTCTCCGGCTGCATTCGCGTCGGGTGATGTGTGGCGGTTCAGCCAGGACGGCTTGTCGATGACCGGCGCCGCCGGGGCGATACCCATTGCGCTGGCGCACTCCGTCGAGCTCAACGCAGTCACGATCGACACCGACACCGGCCCACATCTGAACGCCACCTGGACGTTTGCGCCGTCGGCACTCGACCACACCGCTGTCACACGGATCAGCCGCCTGTGGTTCGACGCCCTGGCGGGTATCTGCGCCCATGTCAGGCGAGGTGGAGGCGGGCTGACCCCGTCCGACATCGCCCCGGTTCGGCTGAGCCAGCAGCAGATCGACGCGCTGCACGGTGAATCTCCCATTTCCGATGTGCTGCCCCTGACGCCATTGCAGGAAGGACTCCTGTATCACGCCGGTGTCGCCAGCAGCTCCGGAGACGACGTCTATGCGGTGCAGCTGGATCTCGCACTGAGCGGCCCGCTCGACGTGAGCCAGCTCCACGATGCCGTGCAGACCGTGGTCGGCCGGCATCCGCATCTGGCGGCCCGCTTCTGTCCACAATTCGAGCAGCCCGTGCAGGCAATTCCCGCTGACCCCGTCACACCCTGGCGGTATATCGAGTTGGACGCCAACGGCATTGGCATCGATGCAGAGATCGAGGAGATCCTTGCGGCCGAGCGTGCGGCGGTGTGCGACCTCGGGAACCAACCCGCCTTCCGGGCCGCACTCATCCGCATCTCGGGCAACCGCCACCGCTTCATCCTGACCAATCACCACATCGTGTTGGACGGCTGGTCGATGCCGATTCTGATGCAGGAGATCTTCGCCGGCTACCACGGGCTGCGGTTGCCCGCGGCCTCGCCGTACCGCAGGTTCATGACGTGGCTGGCCGAACGCGATCGTCCTGCCGCGCACGCCGCGTGGCGTGAGGTGCTGGCCGGGTTCGACACCCCGATTCTCGTTGGGCCGCCGCAGAAGTTGCGGTTCGGGGAACGTCGGGTCGATTCGTATCGGGTACCGGCGAAGACCACGCGGGCGCTCACGAAGCTGGCACGTTCGCATCACACCACGGTCAACGTGGTGTTGCAGGGTGCCTGGGCAATGCTGCTGAGATCACTGACCGGTCAGTCCGATGTGGCATTCGGCACCGTCGTCTCGGGTCGGCCCGCCGAAGTCGACGGTGCGGATTCGATGGTGGGTCTGCTGATCAACACGGTGCCGGTGCGGGCCACCTTCACACCGGACACGACTACCGGCGATCTGCTGGATCAACTGCAGAGTGCGCACAACGACACCCTTGAGCATCAGCATGTGGCGCTCAGCGACATCCACCGCATCACCGGCCAGGACAGGCTGTTCGACACGGTCTTCGTCTATGAGAACTATCCGACCGACGCCGGAACACAACCCGGTGGCGACGGGTTGGCCATCACCGGTTTCAGCAGCCGCGACTACTACCACTACCCGATCTCGGTGCAGGCCGGGCCGGGCCGCGAGCTGGAACTGCGCGTCCAATACGACACCGATGTGTTCGACGCGGACTCCATCGACGCGTTGATGGAGCGGTTCAAGAAGGTGTTGGTGGAGATGACCGCCCATCCGGGGCGCCGCTTGTCGGCGTTGGACCTCGTGAAAGGTTCCGGGCAACGGCGGCTGCACGGCTGGAGTGGCAAGGCGGTCTCCCCTCAGCCAGAGGCCATGCCGCTGCGGGCATCCGGGGCCGACGAGACCAATGGTGCCTATTGCCCTCCGGCCACGTTGGTCGAGCAGATCGTCGCGAGCATCTACGCCGAGGTGCTGGGGGTGGACCGCATCGGAGTGGAGGAGTCGTTCTTCGCTTCCGGCGGCGATTCGATTTCCGCGATGCGTGCCGTCGCGGCGATCAACGCAGCTCTCGATGTCGAATTGACGGTGCTCACGTTGCTCGGCGCCCCGTCGGTGCGGAGCTTGGCTCAGCACCTGGAAAACGCCCCCGCTCAGTGAGCGATCGCCGCGCCCACCCCGATGGGATGAGCGCGGCGATCACCACATGTAGGGCACGAGGCGGTATCGCGCCTTCTGCGCGTATTCGCGGTATCCGTCCAGTTGCTCGACCAGCAGCTTCTCTTCATCGCGGATACGGATGACGAGCATCATGAGTCCGGGGACGACGGGCAGGAGCCCCCAGTAGGACCCGAGCGCGAGCGGGAAGCCGACGATGGTCAGCACGTTGCCGGTGTACATGGGGTGGCGTACGAGCCCGTACAGGCCGGTGGACACGAGCTGCTGGCCTGTCTCCACCTGAACGGTGGAGGCCGCGAAGCTGTTCTGGATGACCACCAGGCTCGTGACGCCCAGTCCGACGGCCACCAGAACGTCACCGGCGACGCAGATGGCCGCGGGCACCGAGGACCAACTGAAGCGATGGTCGAGCGCGCTGACCACCACCATGGCTGCCAACGAGGCGTACCACCCGGCGATGAGGACCTTTTGCAGCGTGCGGCTTTCGGCGGCAGGCCCGGCGCGTTTGCGGCGTTGATGCGCGGCGGGGTCCGCGCGTTGCAGGAAGATGCTCGGGATCCACGTCGAGAGGGCGAACACCACCAGAAAAGCCCAGGCTTGCCAGTAGTCGAAAGTCCCCGCGAGCAAGAACAGCACCAGGCCGAACACGGTGAGCTCAACAAGCCCGAATCCGACTACTCTCGCAACGGCTTTCACGATCCTCCTGTCGTCCGCCGCGGCATCGACCGCCGGCGGGCGCAACGCAGCGCACGGCTCAACCTACCGTCGGGCACCCACCAGGCGGGTGCGTTTGGTCCCAAGCTACGACCCAGCGGTGCAACCGCTTTCCGCAGGCCTCGTGCCGTAGCGTCCGTGCCTGTGGTGGAACTTCCCGACAGCAGGCAGAAGATTTCCACGATGGTCGCCATGGCCGCGTCTGTGATCCTGCTGGCTTCCTTCGCGGTGATCTACGTCGTGTTGAGCAGCGATGCCCTGACGTCGAACCTGATGGACGGCCGCTACCCGTCGACCGCGGAGGCGATGCGGGCACGAGGGGGAGCTGTGCTCAGTGGGGTGCTGGCGGTACTCGGCTACGGCGGGTTGATCTGGGCCGCAGTGATCAGGAAGACCAGGTTGGTGAAAGTCCTGAGCACTCTGTTCGGCGCTGCGCTGGTCGGATATGTCCCCGTCGCGCTCTTCGCCTGCTTCGCCGCCTTCCAGTGACTCACTTGGTGCCCTCGGTGAGATTCGAACTCACACTGTACGGGTTTTGAATCCGTTTCCTCTGCCAGTTGGGATACGAGGGCGTCCCGATCGGTACTGCGGCTTTACACCATAGAGGATGGCCCCGCGCTCGCCGAACGGCGGCCTCCACGACACAATGTTCTCCATGACCGGGTCACCGAAAGACGCTGACAGCCCCCGCCGTGTGCTCATCGCCGAGGACGAGGCGCTCATCCGCCTCGATCTCGCCGAGATGCTCCGTGAAGAGGGCTACGAGGTCGTCGGTGAGGCCGGCGACGGCCAGGAGGCCGTCGAGCTCGCCGAGGCCCTGCACCCGGACCTGGTGATCATGGACGTCAAGATGCCCAGGCGCGACGGGATCGACGCGGCCTCGGAGATCGCCAGCAAGCGCATCGCCCCGATCGTCATCCTGACCGCGTTCAGCCAGCGTGAACTGGTCGAACGTGCCCGCGACGCCGGGGCCATGGCGTATCTGGTGAAGCCGTTCAGCATCACCGACCTGGTCCCTGCCATCGAGGTGGCGGTCAGCCGGTTCAGCGAGATCGCCGCGCTGGAGAACGAGGTCGCCACCTTGGGCGACCGGCTGGAGACCCGCAAGCTGGTCGAGCGGGCAAAGGGTTTGCTGCAGAGCAAACACCAGATGACCGAGCCCGAGGCCTTCAAGTGGATTCAGCGGGCCGCGATGGACCGCCGTACCACGATGCGGCGGGTGGCCGAGGTGGTGCTGGAAACGTTGGAAGAATCCGAGGAAGCGCCGGCTCCGGAGAACTGACCGACCGGCCCGGTTGTTAATTGTGGGTTTCTGCCGGGCCGAAATTCCGCGTTCAGGCAGCACACGCGCAAGAAGCCTCACTCAACATCCCGCGCTCGGGCCGGTGGTTGGCTATGTTCTACCCGAAGCTCCGGCGCCCCGGCCTGGCAAGGTCAGGGCGTCGGTACCGCTGACAACTCTGACCCGGAGGTGAAGCGTGCGCGGTCGCGTGGCACGGAAAGCATTTGCTCTCGGAAGTGCGGGTGTGGTTGCCCTGGCGATTGCCGGCTGTAACCAGTCCGCACCGGAAGGCGGGGCATCGCAGACCAATCTGAAGATCGTCGAGAAGGTCCAGATCGACGAAAACGGTGCCGAGGTCAAGGCCGCCCAGGACGTCGCGCCCGCCGAGCCCGCCGGTGACGGCAAGGCCGTCTGCCCGCCCGTGATGCTCGGCATGATGGGCGCGCTCAACGGCCCGGACGCCGCCCTGGGTATCAACATCAAGAACGGCGTGCAGCTGGCTGTCGACAAGCACAACGCCGCGAACGCCGGCTGCCAGGTGCAGCTCAAGAGCTTTGACACTGAAGGCGATCCGCAGAAGGCGACCGGCGTGGCGCCGCAGATCGTCGACGACGCGATGATCATCGGCTTGGTCGGGCCGGCGTTCTCCGGGGAGACCAAGGCCACCGGCGATGTGTTCAACCAGGCCGGCCTGGTTGCCGCCACCGCTTCGGCGACCAACGTCACGTTGAGCGAGAACGGGTGGCGGACATTCTTCCGAGGCCTGGCCAATGACGGCGTGCAGGGTCCCTCGGTGGCCAACTATCTCAAGAACACGCTGGGCCACAAGAAGGTGTGCGTGGTCGACGACAGCACTGATTACGGGCTGGGGTTGGCCGAGGCCGTGCGTGAAACCCTTGGCCCGGTTGCCGATTCGTCGTGCAACATCTCGGTGAAGAAGGGGGACAAGGAGTTCTCGGCCGCGATCACCCAGATCAAGAGCGCGGCCCCGGATTCGGTCTTCTACAGTGGCTACTACTCCGAGGCCGCACCGTTCGTGCAGCAGCTCAAGGACGGCGGGGTGACGGCGACGTTCGTCAGCGCCGACGGCACCAAGGATCAGCAGTTCGTCAACCAGGCGGGCGAAGCGTCGAAGGGCGCGTTGCTGTCCTGCCCGTGTGGCCCGGCGACCGGGGCGTTCGCCGACGAGTACACCAAGAAGTTCGGCCAGGCACCCGGCACCTACAGCACCGAGGGCTATGACCTGGGCACCATCCTGCTCAAGGGCATCGACTCGGGTGCCATCACGCGGCCGGCGATGCTGGATTACGTCCGCAAGTACGAGGGCCAAGGTGTGGCGCGCAAGTACCAGTGGACCGACAAGGGCGAGCTGACCACGAACTTGATCTGGATGTACGAAGTCAAGTAGCCCTTTGAGCGAAACGCGTCCGAGACCGTCCCCAGGACTCGGACGCGTTTCGCTTCACACCCCTTGAGTCAGGAGCCGCCGCCGGATGATCCACCAGTGCGTCGAGCAGTCCGCCTGTCTGGCAGCCAACATCAGTTTCAACCTGGACGGATTGCAGGACCGATTTCTCCAACTGACGGTCGACGGGCTGTCGTGGGGTGCGATCTACGCTCTGGTGGCAGTCGGTTACACGCTGGTCTTCGGCGTCCTGCGGCTGATCAACTTCGCCCACTCCGAGATCTTCATGCTGGGCATGTTCGGGACGTACTTCTGCCTCGACGTCATCTTGGGGTTCACTCCCGGCACGCCGTACGACAAGGGCGTGATGCTGACGGTGTTCTACCTCGGTGTTGCCATGGTCTTCGCGATGCTGGTGTCCGGTACGGCGGCCGCGGGTCTCGAATTCATCGCCTACCGGCCGCTGCGAAAACGTAACGCCCGCGCATTGACATTTCTCATCACCGCGATCGGAATGTCGTTCGTTCTGCAGGAATTCGTGCATTTCGTGTTGCCGAAAATCTTGAAAGGCTACGGCGGCAGCAACGCGCAGCAGCCCATCAAGCTGGTCCGGCCGACGATTCAGTTCACGTTGTTCGAAGGCACGAAGTTCGAGGCCGTGATCACCAACGTCACGCTGGTCATCATCGGTGCCGCCCTGGTCGTCGCGCTCCTGACCGACATCGCCATCAACCGCACCAAATTCGGACGCGGAATCCGTGCGGTCGCACAGGATCCGACCACAGCGACGCTGATGGGGGTTTCCCGGGAACGGATCATCATGTCCACGTTCCTGCTCGGTGGTCTGCTGGCCGGGGTCGCCGCGCTGCTGTTCACTCTGAAGGTGCCGCAGGGCATCATCTACTCGGGCGGATTCCTGCTCGGCATCAAGGCGTTCTCAGCGGCGGTGCTGGGCGGCATCGGGAATCTCCGCGGCGCACTGCTGGGCGGTCTGCTGTTGGGCATCATGGAGAACTACGGACAGGTGGTGTTCGGAACGCAGTGGCGTGACGTCGTGGCGTTCGTGCTGCTGGTGCTGGTGCTGTTGTTCCGGCCGACCGGAATACTCGGTGAGAGCCTCGGGAAGGCACGGGTATGAGCGAGCCTCACGGTTCAGAATCGGCCGGTTCGGTGACCAGGACGCTACTGGCCCCCGGCGACGCCATCCGCGAATACTGGTCCACCGTTCCGCGGATGGCCAAATGGGTTGTCGGCGTAGTGGGTTTCGGGCTACTGGCGCTGCTGCCGTTGTTCACCCCGAGTTTCCTCAACACCCCTGGCATCAGTTTTGGCGGCACCATGGCGCAGTTCGCGATGATCGCCGTCATCGCGATCGGCCTCAATGTCGTCGTCGGTCAGGCCGGCCTCCTCGATCTGGGTTATGTGGGCTTCTATGCCGTCGGCGCGTACACCGTCGCCTTGTTGACCAGCCCCGACAGCCCCTGGAACAGGGTGGGCCCCGACGGCTTCTTCAGCAAGGACTGGGCGTGGCTGTCCTGTGTGCCGTTGGCCATGGCCGTCACCGCGCTGGCCGGGTTGATCCTGGGAACGCCGACACTTCGGTTGCGCGGCGACTACCTGGCCATCGTCACCCTCGGCTTCGGTGAGATCATCCGGCTGCTCGCCGACAACCTGTCCGACATCACCAACGGTTCACGTGGACTCAATCAGGTCGCCTACCCGCGGGTGGGGGAGAGCGAGAAGCTGCCCAACGGTGTGTTCTCCAGCGGCAACTCGGTCGGTGAGGCCAACTACGGCACGTGGTGGTTCTGGCTGGGCCTGATCCTGATGATCGGGATCCTGCTGTTGGTCGGCAACCTGGAACGCAGCCGGGTCGGCCGCGCCTGGGTGGCCATCCGTGAGGACGAGGACGCCGCAGAAGTGATGGGCGTCAACACCTTCCGGTTCAAGCTGTGGGCCTTCGTGATCGGCGCCGCAATCGGTGGGCTTGCAGGTGCGCTGTACGCCGGGCAGGTCCAGTACGTGGCACCGCCGACGTTCAACATCATCAACTCGATGTTGTTCCTGTGCGCGGTCGTGCTCGGCGGGCAGGGCAACAAGCTCGGCGTGATCTTCGGCGCCTTCATCGTGGTGTATCTGCCGAACCGCCTCCTTGGGGTCGAGTTCCTCGGGATCAACCTCGGTGATCTCAAGTACCTGTTCTTCGGTTTGGCGCTGGTGGTGCTGATGATCTTCCGGCCGCAGGGACTGTTCCCGGTGCGCCAGCAGCTGTTGACCTATGGCAGATCGGCGCGACGGTTGTTGCGCGGTGCCGCAGACAAGGAGCCGGTGGGATGAGCGAGCCCATGCCCGGTGTAACCGAGAGTGTCGAGGAGCTGGCCGGCGTTCACCGTGACATCCAGGCCGCCGAAGGCGAGATCCTGCTCGAGACCCAGGAGCTCACCGTGAAGTTCGGTGGCCTGGTGGCCCTGGACTCGGTCAGTTTCAACATCCGCCGCGGCGAGATCCTCGGTCTGATCGGACCCAACGGTGCAGGCAAGACCACGTGCTTCAACGCGATCACCGGTGTGTACCGGCCCAGCTCGGGTTCGGTCGTGTTCGACGGCGCCCCGTTGGGCCGCATCAAACGGCACCAGATCACCCGCCGGGGTATCGCCCGCACCTTCCAGAACATCCGCCTCTTCGGCGAGATGACCGCACTGGAGAACGTGATGGTGGGAACCGACGCGCGGCACAAGACCTCGGTGCCGGGTGCCTTGGTGCGGTCCCCGCGGCACGGTCGCGAGGAGCGCTCGGCGATCGAACGTGCCGTGGCGTTACTGCACTTTGTCGGGATCGCGCATCGTGGCGAGGAGAAGGCAAAGAACCTCCCCTACGGGGATCAGCGGCGCCTCGAGATCGCCCGCGCGCTGGCCACCGAGCCCAAGCTGCTGTGCCTGGACGAGCCGGCTGCCGGGTTCAACCCGGCCGAGAAGGCCTCGCTGATCGAGTTGATCCGCAAGATCCGCGACGACGGCTACACGGTGCTGCTGATCGAGCACGACATGCGACTGGTGATGGGCGTGACCGACCGCATCGTGGTGCTGGAGTTCGGCCGCAAGATCGCCGACGGCCTACCGTCGGAGATCCGTGAAGATCCGCGAGTGATCGCCGCCTATCTGGGGGTACCCGATGACGACATCTCCTGAATTGTCACAGACGGAGACCAGCCGCCCGGTACTGCTCGAGGTGCGCGACGCGGTGGTGCACTACGGCCGCATCAAGGCATTGCACGGGGTTTCACTGGTGGTGCACGAGGGAGAGCTGGTCACGCTGTTGGGCTCCAACGGGGCCGGCAAGACCACCATGATGCGCGCGATCTCGGGCCTGCGGTCGCTGACCTCGGGCTCGGTGTGGTTCGAGGGCCGCGACATCTCGCGCGTGAAAGCCCACCAGCGGGTCATCGACGGGCTGATCCAGGCCCCGGAGGGACGCGGGGTCTTTCCCGGTATGACCGTGGTCGAAAACCTGGAGATGGGTTGCTATGGGCGCAAATTCGCGTCCCGCGGCGAGCACGACGAGAGTTTGGACTGGGTGTTCACGACGTTCCCGAGGCTGGCCGAGCGGCGTTCCCAGGTGGGCGGCACCCTCTCGGGCGGGGAGCAGCAGATGTTGGCCATCGGCCGCGCGTTGATGGCCCGGCCCAGGGTGCTGCTGCTCGACGAACCGTCGATGGGACTGGCACCGATGGTGATCTCACAGATCTTCAAGATCATCTCCGAGATCAACACCCAGGGCACCACGGTGCTGCTGGTGGAGCAGAACGCCCAACAGGCACTGAGCCGCTCGGACCGGGCCTACATCCTCGAGACCGGCAGTGTCACCCGCACCGGTGCTGCGCGGGAATTGTTGGCGGACGACAGTATTCGCGCCGCCTATCTCGGCGTGGCCTGAACCCCCAGGCGTAGCGAGCGTGCGGGTCTGCCGGCGACACGCCGCGCAGGATTCGGCATTTGTGCACCTTCACGGCACGCTGAGGTGGTGATGGTAGGCAAATCGATCGCGCTGTTCGTGCTGGCCGCGGTGTTGGAGATCGGCGGGGCCTGGTTGGTGTGGCAGGGCGTACGGGAGCACCGCGGCTGGATGTGGATGGGGGCCGGGGTGATCGCGCTCGGCGCCTACGGTTTCGTCGCAGCGTTCCAGCCCGACGCCCACTTCGGTCGGGTGCTGGCCGCCTACGGCGGGGTGTTCATCGCCGGATCGTTGTTGTGGGGCATGGCCGCCGACGGCTTCCGGCCCGACCGCTGGGATGTCACCGGCGCACTTGTGGCGCTCGTCGGGGTCGGCCTGATCATGTACGCCCCGCGCTGAGGCTGTCAGCCCAGATGGGCGCTGTCGTCGTCGAGATCGTCGCGGCGCAGGCCCATGGGCGTGGCGGCCGGCACGTCACCGGCGGCCACCACCTGGCGGGTGATCGGTGTCAGCGTCGCGAACAGGGTGGTGATCTCGTCGTCGGTCAACGCGTCCAGCGCCGCCACCGACAACTCGTCGGTGCGGTCTTCGACCGCCTGCTTGACGGCGCGCCCGGCGTCGGTCAGGTCGCCCCGGCTGTCCAGCCAGCCCCGGGAGCGCAGCCGCTCGACGTAATGCTCCCACTGCTCGTCGTCGTAGTCGCGGCTGCGCATGATCATCTCGCGCGGCACCCGGCCGGCCGCGGCATGCAGTACATTGCTTTCCCGGCCGCTGATCCCCTCGGCGACCAGCACGGCGATGTGGGAGTCGCCGCGTTGCTCGCGCAGCAGGGTGACCGCGTGCCAGAGCTTCGCGATCGGTTCCTCGGGCCACGGCAAGGCCCGATTGGCGGCGTATAGCGGCCGCCCCTCCAGCGGTGCGGTGCGAGCTGCCTTCGCGGTCAGCTCGGCGGCCAGACGAGTGGATTCGGAGTCGGCCACCCCGGAGCGACGCAGCGCCGCGACCGCCGTGTCCGATCGCATCTGCAAATGCGTTGCCGGACTTGCTATGTCCCAGACCGCCGGCAGCGCCTTGGCAACCCGCTCGGCGGTGAAGTTGTAGAACGCGGCCGTCACGACTTCTGGCGCCACGATGCCGAGTGGAGCCGAGCGGCTGGCGAAGTACCCCATCCAGAAGCCGCGGTAGCCCGCGGCATCGAAGGCCGCCCGGGGCTCGGGGGCGAAGTAGGTGACTCCGTGTACCGGCTCCAGCCGCTCGAAGAATCGACGTGCCAACGCGGGAGTGCGAGTCATTCCGCTAGTTAAGCATCGGGTCCGACCGGATCGATCACCGCGGTGGCGGCCTCGTCGATGATGGCCCGCATCGCCCGCTCCGCGGCGTCTTCGTCGCGCAGCCGGATGGCCCGGGCGACCTCGTCGTGCAGCTCGATGGCGGCCGGATTGGGGGAGTGCGGCATCAGGCCGTGCTCGGTGCGTCCGGCCAGGACCTCGGCTACGACGTCGTTGAGCGCGCGGAACATCTCGTTGCCGCTGGCCTCGAGCAGGGTTCGATGGAATACCTTGTCCGCCAGTAGGTATGCGTCGAGGTTGCCGGACCGCCCGTGCACCACCATGTCCGACACCGCGGCGGCCAGCACCCGGCATTGGTCCGGATTCGCCCGTCGGGCGGCGAGTGCCGCGGCAGCGGGTTCGAAACCGCGCCGCAGCTCCGACAGTGATGCCAGCAGCGCTGCCCGGTCGCCGGCCTGTAGGCGCCACCGAATCAGCCTGGGGTCGAACACGTTCCACTTGCGCGCCGGCTGGACGGTGATCCCGACCCGGCGTCGCGATTCGACCATGCCCATCGACTCGAGCACCCGGATCACCTCGCGCGCGACGCTGCGGGACACCTCATGCTCGGCGCTGAGCCGGTCCAGGGTCAGCACCTGCTCGGCCGCCAGCTCGCCGGAGACGATTCCGGTGCCGAGCGAGGTCAGCAGGCTGGCATGCAGCGCGCCGACGTTTGAGGGCGAGGACACGGTTACATCCTGTCATATTGCGCGTTGAGCAGTAAAAAACAGATGTAATTGTGATCATCTTGCAAACGTATGCTTTTTGCGTCATGCTGTGTGACGGCAGACACACATTGTGAGGGATGTATGGGTTTACCAGTCGTGGTCATGGGCGTATCGGGGTCAGGGAAATCGACAGTAGGCGCCGCGCTGGCACAGCGAATGCGCGTTCCGTTCGCCGATGGCGATGACTTTCACCCCGCCGCCAACATCGCCAAGATGTCGGCGGGCCACGCTCTCGACGACGCCGATCGCTATCCCTGGCTGGAGGCGATCGGCGACTGGCTCGCCGAGCACCACGAAGGTGGTGTGATGAGTTGCTCGGCACTCAAACACAAATACCGCGACCAATTGCGGCGGCACTGTCCCGGCGTCGTGTTTCTGTACCTGAGCGGCACACGCGAAGTGATCCGCCGACGTCAGGCCAGTCGGCCGGGACATTTCATGCCTGCCACGCTGCTGGACTCCCAATTCGCGACGCTGGAGCCGCTCGGACCGGATGAGGCCGGTGTGGCCATCGACGTAGATCAGAGCATCGATGCCATCGTCGACGAATATGTGGCCCAATGCGACGCTGCGACAACCGAACAGGAGAACCGATGACCTCGACGCTCACTCATCTCGCGGCCGGGACGGAGCTGGTTGAGCCGGTGGCGGGTGGCGCGCAGTTGGTCCTGGCCGCACTGGCCGGCATCGCCCTGATCGTCGTGCTGATCACGATCGTCAAGCTGCATCCGTTCCTGGCCCTGATCTTCGGCGCACTGACCGTGGGCATGGCCGCGGGCGAGAACATCAGCGACGTGCTCGCCTCGTTCTCCAGCGGATTCGGGTCCACCGCCGCCAGCGTCGGGATCTTGATCGCTCTCGGCGCGATGTTCGCCAAGCTGTTGGCCGATTCCGGGGGAGCGGACGAGATCGTCGACACCATCGTCGGACACGCGTCACCGCGGATGCTGCCGTGGGCAATGGCGTTGGTGGGCGCGATCATCGGCCTGCCGATGTTCTTCGAGATCGGCCTGGTGCTGCTGATGCCGGTGATCTACCTGGTGGCCCGCCGTTCGCAACTTTCCCTGATCACGGTCGGCATTCCTGCGCTGGCGGGCCTGTCGGCCATGCACGGATTTGTTCCACCCCATCCGGGACCGGTCGCTGCGATCTCCTTGCTCAACGCCGACCTCGGGGTCACGCTGGCGCTGGGTGTGCTGGTGGCAATCCCGACGATCGTTGTGGCAGGCCCGTTGTTCGGCAAGTTGGCCGGACGCTGGGTCGTTCTCGAGGTCCCGGACCGGTTCGACGCCGCGGACCCTACGGACAGGGAATCGAACGGCGATGACACCGCCGGCGCGGCGGGAACGGTGACCGCGACGAAGACGCGGCCGACGTTCGGCCTCACCATGTTCAGCGTGCTGCTGCCCGTCGCGCTGATGATGGGCAAGGCGCTCGTCGACATCCTGGTCGACGACAAGTCGCATCTGCTGCGTCAGACGTTCGACATCCTCGGCCAGCCCTTGATGGCGTTGCTCATCGCGGTGGTCGTCGGCATGTTCACTCTCGGTGGCGGCGCCAAGATGAGCCGCGACGAGATCGTGAAGATCATCGAGTCATCTCTGCCACCGGTGGCAGGCATCATCCTGATCGTGGCGGCCGGCGGTGGATTCAAACAGGTTCTGGTCGACACCGGAATCGGCACCCTGCTCGCCGAATGGGCCAAGGGCGCCAATCTGTCCGTGGTGCTGCTGGCGTGGGTGCTGGCCGTACTGATCCGGTTGGCGACCGGGTCGGCCACCGTGGCCACCATCACCGCGTCGTCGCTCATGCTCGGCCTGGTAGATGGGATGAGCACCGGCCAGGTATCCCTGGTGGTGCTCGCGGTGGGTGCCGGATCGTTGTTCTTCTCGCACGTCAACGACGCCGGATTCTGGCTCGTGAAGGAATATTTCGGGATGTCCGTGGGCCAGACCATCAAGTCCTGGTCCCTGATGGAAACCGTGCTGTCGGTATCCGGTCTGGTTTTCGTCCTCTTGCTGGGGCTGGTCGTCTGAGACGGTAAACCGAACGCCGAAACGTGAGGTGCCCGGTGAACGGGCACCTCACGCAAGGGTTCTCAGCCCCGGACCACCTGTGTTCCGCCGGCGAGTTCGTCGTGCTTGCCCTGTTTGGTGGGGCTGCCGCTGATGGTGACTGCGATGACGATCATCGCGACGACCGCCAGCAGGCCGCCCACCCACGGGATGATCGTCAGCAGGGTGAAGGCATTGCGAATCGCCGACTGCGCGGCCGTCGGCTTCGGTGTGCCGCCGGGTCCGTGTACTGCGAGCCCCAGTACCTTCTTGCCCGGTGTCGACCCCATCCCCACTTCGAACGCCACGTAATAGATGAACATGAGGAGTCCGGTGAACAGACCGGTCACCCAGTAGCTCGACAGTGAGTCGGTGACGAACGACAGGAAGAACGCCCCGATCATGACGACGATCCCGTCGATCACGCGCGCCAGCCATCGCCGGCCCAAGCCGCCAGGGGTCTGGGTGCCGTAGGGCGGGGGATACCCACCCGGTACTTGCCCGCCGTAGGGCGGTGGGTAGCCGCCCGGTTGTCCGTACTGACCGAATTCCGGTGGAGAGTCGCCCGTACTCATGCCGTCAACGCTACCGACTCCGTCGCTGCTCGAGTTGGGCTCGCGCGACATCGGCCAGCGCAGCGGAGCGTTCACGCGCGGCCTCGGCGAGTTCGGGTGCCCGCTCACGGGCGATGTGGGCGAACTCGGTGGCGCGTTCGCGGGCCGCGTCGGCCACCTCGGGACCGTGTTCCCGCGCGAGTTGCGCCAATTCGGTCGCCCATTCAGTCGTCCGTTCCACTGCCGCATCGGCGAGTTCGCGGCCGCGTTCGGCGCCGACGGCCAGGCCCTGACCGACCTTCTCGGCGAACGCATTGTCGGTGAGGGCGTCACTGCTTGCGGATACACCGGGAACGACGGCGGCGACGCTGGCCGAGACGTTCCGTGCCGCACGGCGTCCGCGCCAGGCCAACGACGGCTTGCCGGCCGTGTCGGCTGCGGCGATGATCAGCCCGCCCAACAGACTCACGTCGGTGAGAAACTCACGACGCTGAGCCGCGGCGTGTTGCGGGTCGGTGTCTTTCAGGAATGCCTGTGAGCCAATGCTTCTCGGAATCATCGTGATGGCCAGCGCCGCTGCGGTGAGGCGAGGGGCCCGGCCGAGCGCCAGGAGTAGCCCACCGCCCACCTGAACCGCCGCGTTGACCCGTGCGACCGTGTCGGCGTTGTTCGGAACCCCGGCACCCACGGGGCCGGGCAGTGCACTCAGCGCACCCAGGGTTCTGCGTGTCGCTTCGGTGGAGGTGCTCGGGTCGCGCAGGGTCTCGACGCCTCGGGCGATGAAGGTCGCAGACAGCATGGGGCGGGCGATTCGTCTGATCAACATGAGCTAGGAGTTCCCAGAGCCCGCCAGGGCAAACCTGTCCGGTCAGGTCAGCGTCGCCCGGCCAGCAGTACCTCGCTGAGATGCGTGGTGGTCTGAACCCCGTCGTCGTAATCGCCCTGGTCGCCGAGGGCATTCATGATCGCCAGCGTGTAGCGCTGCTGCGGTCCGGCGAAACCTACGCTGTTGACCACCCAGCCGCCCTGTTCGAGTGACCAGCCGTCTTTGTTGCCGGGTTTCATCGCCGCGCCGGCGCCCCAGACGCCCCACTGCTGGTTCGCGTCGACGTGCTGGAGCGCATCGACGATGTCTGCCGTCTCGGCCGGGGTCAGGCTGGTCAGCGTGTAGGTCATCAACCGATCCAGATCCTCGGGTGTGGCCTTCTGGAAGCCCCAGTACGGGAACGTCCTGCTGAACCCGCGCTGCGGTTGCAGCCCGGTCAGCCCGTACGCGGGGAAGTCGGCGTTGAACGCCTGGTGATCGGCGCCGCTGTACCGCGACCACAGGGTGTCGGCCGCATCGTCGTCAGAGGAGTGCAGCATGGCCGCCATCAGCGCCCGGTCCGAATCGGTCAGCGTGACGGTGCCGGCCCGTTGCCTGGTCAGCAGGTCGACCACCATGGCCAGCTTGATCGTGGACGCCGTCCACACCTGTTCGCCGGCGTGTGCATTTCGGTAGACCGCGCCGGTGGTGCGGTCACGCAGGACGTACCCGACCGTGCCCGGGCGGGTCGCCAAGTAGGCGTCGGCAGCGGCCAGGCGCTCCGAAAAGTCGCAGTCCGATCCGGTCAGACAGGCGGCACTCGCCGACGGGACAGTGGTGCCGGCGCCCAACGCGGCCAATACGCAGGCAAAGGACAGGAGGCGGCGCATAGGAGTAGCTTCGCAGGGTGGATCCGCTGGCCGGCACGGGGCTGTGAACTACGAGTGGGAACAGTTGGGGGCGGGTGTGTGGCGCACGCGCCTGCCCTTCCTGGACGTGACCGTCGGTCTGGTCAGTGGCAGCACCGATGCTTTGTTGATCGATGCCGGTACGACTTTGGCCGAGGCACGCGGCATCGAGGCCGATGTCGCGGTGCTCACAGGTCATCGGGTCAGGCATATCGTCCTGACGCACAACCATTTTGACCACGTCCTCGGTTGCTCCTGGTTCAAGGATGCCGACATCTGTGGTGCACCAGAAGTTGCCGCTGCCATGACAAATGGCCGGCCGCTTTTGCGCGAGGACGCGGTCCGCTACGGCGCCGACCCCGACGACGTCGACCGGGCCATCGCGGCAATGCCGGAGTCCGTGCATGAGGTGACCGGTGGAGAGATCGATCTCGGTGGCCGGACCGTGAGCATCTGCCGCCCCGGTGCCGGCCACACCAACCACGATCTGATCGTCACGGTGCCGGACAGGCATACGGTCGTGTTCTGTGGTGACCTCGTCGAACAGTCCGGCGACCCGGTCATCGACGCCGACTCCGACCTCGAATCCTGGCCGGTCACCCTGGAGGCGGTGCTGGCCGCGGGCGGGGAGGACGGAATTTACGTTCCCGGCCACGGCGCCGTCGTCGACGCGCATTTCATCCGGCTCCAGCAGCGTTGGCTGGGTGCCCGGCGGCCTTCGTGATCCCCGCCGTCCAAATTAGTTAGCCCATATGCGACGATTCGCCGATGACCGAGGTTGACGCCCATTTCGTGCAGTCCGAGCAGGACCGGTTCCAGCCGACCCGCTTTGCCCAGAGCCACTGGGGTCAGGATCATCTCAACGGCCCGGCGCTCGTCGGCCTGGCCGCCCGGGCATTGGAGTCAGCCTTCGGCCTGCCCGAATTTCTGCCGGCTCGGTTGACGGTCGACCTGTTCAAGGCCGCCCGTGGGCTGCCGACGACGACGAAGGTGGCGCTGCTCCGCGACGGCAGGCGTGTCCGCAACTCCGAGTGCGAACTGGTCCAGGACGGCGTCACCGTCGCGCGGGCGACGTTGGTTCAATACCGGTTGAGTGAACCGCCGCGTGGTGAGGAATGGATCTCGCCGGCCGGCTTCGAACCGCCCGCCGTGCTCGACGGAGATCGGACGACATACATGGGCAGCGATGCCGGCGGTTGGAGTCGCGCCATCGCCGACCATCAGAACGCGTCGCGTAAGCGATTCATGAACCGCACCATCACCGTGGTGCAGGGCCACCCGAATTCGCCCTTTGTGCGGGCGGCGATGGCGGCCGAGGGCACCAGCCTGGTCACCAACCTGGGAACCGCCGGCGTCGGCTACATCAACGGTGACCTCACGGTCGCGCTGTCGCGGCTCCCGCGAGACGAGTGGATCGGCGTGGAGGCGGACTCGCATCGGGCCGCCGACGGCATCGCGGTCGGCGCCTCGACGTTGTACGACAGTGCCGGGTCGTTCGGCACCGGCCTCGTCACCGCGATCAGCAACCCGGCGGCTCAGATCGATTTCAACAACGACCCGTTCCCGGATCGCACCGCACCGAGGTGACCGCCTGACCGGCACCGAGGTCTCCAGCCCGGCCGCAGCGGCAATAGAGCAGACATGGCCGGGCTGGATGACGGGTTCGAACGTGCGCTGTTGCAGGAGCTCTTGCTGGCCTATGGCCCGTGCGGTCAGGAGGACCAGGTGCGCGAGGTCTGCCGCCGGGAGCTGGAACACCTCGTCGACGAACTTTCGACCGATGCCGCAGGCAACCTCGTCGCCTTGATCAAGGGGGCGAAGCCGGGCGCCGCAACCACCCGGATACTGGCCCATCTCGATGAACTGTCCATGCTCGTCAAGCGGATCGAGCCGGACGGCACACTGCGGCTGACCCCGCTGGGCACGATGTACCCGGCCAATTTCGGTCTGGGCCCCGTCGCGATTCTGGGCGACGACGAAACCCTGTGCGGGGTCCTCGCATTGGGCTCGGAGCACACGACACAGGAAACCCAGCACGTCTGGCAGACCAAGCCCGACCAGGGCGACAAGGCACTGGATTGGCCGGATGTCTACGTATTCACCGGCATGGAGCCCGACCAGCTGGCCAAGACGGGTATCGGACCGGGCACCCGGGTGTGTATCGACCGCAGCAAGCGTGAGCTCATCGAGGTGGGTGACTACTTCGGCTGCTATTTCATGGACGACCGTGCCGCGGTACTCGCCCTGATCCTGCTGGCCCGACGGCTGAATGACACCGGTCGGCGTCCGGCCGGCGACCTGTACCTGGTGTTCACGACGAACGAAGAGGTCGGCGGGGTAGGCGCGGCCCACGCCTGCCGGACCGTGCCCGGGGATCTCACGCTCGCGGTGGAAGTCGGCCCGACCGAAGCGGAGTACGGCACCACGGTCACCGGCGGGCCGATCGTGGCGTACAGCGACGCGCAGTGCGTATACGACAAGGGTGTCGCCGATCGCCTGTGTGCGATCGCACGGGATCTCGGATATTCGCCGCAGGCGGCGGTGCTCGGCGCCTTCGAGTCCGATGCGTCACACACAAAAGCCTCAGGGCTGTCGCCCCAGGCGGGACTGCTGTGTCTGCCGACCTTGAGTACGCATGGCTACGAGGTGATTTCCCGTACCGCCATCACGGCGGTGACAGATGTATTGGTCGAGGTCGTCGTCGATGGGTGAACTCACCGAAACACCACCCATCGCATGGCGGTGTACATGAACACCGCCTCACATCCTCCGGCGACGACCCGGGCCAGGTGGTACTCGACCCCCACGGCTGCCAGCCCGCTGGAGACGCCCAGGATGAATGCCAGGTAGTTGACCACGACTACGACCACGTACACCGTCAGCTGGGGACCGACCGCCGCGTGCGAGCGGAAGTTCAGAGTCCGGTTCAGGTAGTAGGCCAGGCCGAAAGCCGCGGCGTATCCGACCGTCACCGCGACCGGGAGCGACGCCCGGAACCCACCGTGCAGGAATGTCAGGATCATCAGGTCGACCCCGAAGGTGAAGGTGTTGATCAACGCGAAACCGAGGAATGTCGGAGCCACAAGAGAATTCAGTGGTGCGGGCAGGGCCCGCACCACCGCGACGCACATCTGGTGGAATCGCTCGGCCGGCGTAACCCGGCGCGGTTCGCTCCGCACATGGACACGGTGGCATCGGAAGGTGTCAGGACCGTGAGCAACGGGCGAACTTCACCGTCACTCCGAGATCGCCACGCCCTCATAGCTGGTCAGCATCTCGGTATTCGGCAACGCCATCTGCAGGTAAAGGTCGATGTGGCGGATCTTGTCGTCGGCGGTGAACTCGTACACCGAGATCGAGTTGACCACTGACTCGAAGTCGCCAATCTTGGTGCGTTCCTCGAGTTCGAGGAACACGACGCCGTCGACTTCGCTGACGCGCTTGAACAAGCCGTCCCACTCCGAAGCGGCGGCCCAGTTCGTCATGAAGTCGATGTACTGCTCCCAGTTCATGACCTCCTTGAAATTGCCGACGCGTTCAAACTCGTCGACGGCGACCAAGTCGGCCAGCGGGGCCCACCCTTCGGTCCCGAAGCCGGGTTGTTTGGCGGCGCCCACCAGTTGCTTGGTGGTGACCGCATACTGCACCACGGTGCGGCATCGACCGGTGTAGTCGTCGACAACTTCGCTGACATCTTTCAACGGTGGAATTCCTGTTCTGTGGTCGGATGGGCGATGGGACGCGTCAGGAGCCGGCTGCTGCCAGATATTTGTCGACGACCGAATGGAAGTGGGCGATGACGACTTCTTCCTTGACCAACGCCATGTGCTGCAGGGCGGTGTTGCGCAACCCGATCTGCTGACGTGGCATCTGCTCGTAATCCTGTTGCAGCGCTTCGAAATACTTGTAGCTGCCCGCCTCGTCGACGACGATCGGTTCCGCGGTGAAGGCGGCTTTCATCTCGTCCGGCAGCCACATATAGCTGGCCACATGCCAGATGCAGCGGTT
The DNA here is from genome assembly GCF_058270075.1 of Mycobacterium shunyiense. Lineage (NCBI taxonomy): Bacteria > Bacillati > Actinomycetota > Actinomycetes > Mycobacteriales > Mycobacteriaceae > Mycobacterium > Mycobacterium shunyiense. Next base: position 338,044 of record NZ_JBZDPU010000005.1, read on the forward strand.
GGGATCACCGTCCGGGTGCGGCAGCGACATGATGATCGTGGCTTCGCCGGCCCGGATGGTCATGAAGAGATTGGGGAACCACACCCAGCCGTGGTTGTCGCTCATCTGGGCGTCGGTCAGCTCGCTGACGTCAAGTCCCATGCCGGTCAGGGTGTCTCGCGTTGCCCGCTGCAGCAGCAGGCGGGCGGTGATGCCGTCGGGGAAGTTCAACGAGCCATCGTCGGCGCGGTACTCGGCGACAAGTTCCTGGAACCGGGGGAGCACCGCCACCGTCGACGGGAAGGTCTCGGGCAGATCCATGATGCCGTCGACCTGCTGCTCCGGGGTGGCTCCGACGACATCGAACGGTGCCATCGACACGCTGTGCTGCTCGAAGAACCGGTACCGGCTCGTGGCGGGGTCGATGTTGATCACCCGCAGCAACTGCGGGTGGATGCCGTCGATGTGGTAGCCCTCCTGGAAGGCATCGAGGACGACTTTCCAGTTGCAGTCGATGGCCTCGGTCACGTCCATCACCGTCACCATCTCGTCGAGGTGATACGGCGCCAGCATCGTCGCGACCTCCTCGCCGATGAAGTCCGCCAGAGGTCCGGCATTCGGATCAGGGTTGAGGAAGATGAACCCGGCGAAGGTTCCCACCGAGACCTCGATGAGGCCGTGGGTTTCTTTGTCGATCGGCCCGGCCAGCGCCTCCCGCAGCATGCCCTTGAGTCGGCCGTCGAGGTCGTAGGACCACAGGTGGTACTGGCAGAGAAAGCCACGTTTGGCGTTCCCGCGGGCCTCGCGACACAGCACGTTGCCGCGGTGTCGGCAGGCATTGACAAATGCGCGAAGCCTCTCGTCCTTACCCCGCACCACGAGGTAGGACTGATCAAAGATCTGGTACTGCTTCCAATCGCCGGCCTTGGTCAACTCGTCGACCCGGCCGACCACCTGCCACACCTTCTTCCAGATCGAATCACGCTCCTGGGCAACGAATTCCGGCGCGACATAGCGACTGGTGGGAATCTGCATCCGATAGGCATCGGGCGCGATGTCGTCCAGCTTGGTGGCGGTGTCGACCCAATTGCCGGGGCGTGCTGTCTGCACGGGCTGACCTCCTCATTCGATATCGGGGTTGCGAGGCGTGGTTGGAGAACAGAACGTCCTCACCTGTGACTGCGGTCACTACTATACATTGACGTATCTGCAATACAAGTATGAATATCTATGGGACAAGCCGCAGCGATCGTGGAGGTGTTCTGGTGCGGGCTCAGTTGGACGTTCTGGCCAAAAGCGCAGAGCAAGCGGTGATCTGGGCCGGCGGACTCATCTGCGACCGAGCACTCGGGGGTTGGGCGGTCGTCGTCTGGCTACCGGAAACGGTCGGGACGCCGGCATTGAAGATTCTCGGCGCCGAGACCCGTATCGGGGTCCTGGACGCCGAGTTCGCCGACACCGGGACAACGCTGGTCCGGGTCGGCCATTCTCTGAGCTCGGCGGCGGAGCGCCCACGGCACCAGACCTATCGCTGTGTTCCGCCCGTTTCCCACAGCTCGCCGCACGACGGCTCCGGCCGGCAGGTCAGCAGCGACGATGCGCTTCAGCATCGCCTCAGCATGGCCGCCCGTGCCTTCAAAGAGCAGGCACTGAGAGCCTGCGGAAGTCTGGCCTCGGCCGGATTCACCGAGCACTTCCGGCCGGCCGAGCAGCGGTGGTCGCCGCGGCAGGCAGACACCGCCACACCCGCTGGCTAACGTTTGACAGGATGGGGTCATGGCCGAACGCTGGACGAAGCAACGCCGCTTGGAACACACGCGCAACGTCCTGCTGGATGCTGCCGAAGAGGTATTCGCGCGCAAAGGGTTTGACGGCGCCGCACTCGAAGACATCGCCGAAGTCGGGGGATACACCCGGGGTGCCATCTACTCCCACTTCGGCAGCAAGGCCGAACTGTTCCTCGCGGTGATCGAACGGCAGCGCCAACAATTCCTCGACGGATTCGCCGACGTCATCGAAACGTTCCACGCACTCGAGGATCTCGACGCCGACGAACTCGGCGACCGCTGGCGAGATCTGGTGGCCGCCGAGGGGCCTGACCGTGCTGTGCTCGGATCCGAGTACACGCTGTTCCTGCTGCGTAACCCCGAGGCGCGCGAGCGTGTGGCTACGCAACGCGAGGAAACGGTCCGCGCGCTGGCCGACTACATCTCCAAGGGCGCCGCCCGCCTGGGCGGCCATCTGAGCATCCCGGCGCTGGACCTGGCCCGGGTCATCCTGGCCGCAAACGACGGCGTCACGCTCAACAGCCTTGTCGACGACCAGGCGGTCTACCGTCCGTTCCTTCGCATGGTTCTGGCCAATATCGTTGTCCCCAAGGGGAACGACTTGTGAGCACGACCGGACATCCTGCGCGCACCGGCGCGCTGATGGCCATGGCCTCCATGCTCTGTGTACAGATCGGGCTGGCCGTTGCCGTCGGCCTGATCGATGACGTCGGCGCCGAGGGTGCCGCATGGCTTCGACTGGCGTGGGCGGGCGTTCTGATACTCGTCATCGTGCGACCACGCCCCTCGGCGTTCACCCGATCGGCGTTCTGGACCTGCGTCGCACTCGGCGTGGTCACCGCCGGGGTGACGATGCTCTTCATGGCGGCCCTGTCCCGGATCCCGCTCGGCACGGCTAGCGCGCTGGAATTCCTCGGGCCGCTCGGGGTGGCCGTCGCGCACGGAAAGGGCCGCAACCGGATTCTGTGGCCCGGGCTGGCGGCCGCCGGCGTGGTCCTCCTCACCGAGCCGTGGACGGGCGACGTCGACCTCATCGGTGTGCTGTACGCCCTGAGCGCTGCACTGTGCTGGGCCTGTTACATCCTGCTGACGCAACGGGTCGGAGATGAGGTGGCCGGTATCAAGGGACTGGGGGTGTCGATGCCGGTGGCCGGCCTGGTCGGCACCGCGGTGGTGGGGCCGTCGGTATTTCCCCAGCTGACTCCGCAGCTGCTGCTGATCGGTGTGGGGCTGGCGATCCTGCTGCCGGTGGTTCCGTTCGCCCTCGAGATGTCGGCGTTGCGGTATCTGAGCACGGCGGCGTTCGGGACGCTGATGGCGTTGGAGCCCGCCTTCGCGATGCTGGTCGGTTTTGTCCTGCTCCATCAGACTCCGGCCGCGGCGGCGGTGATCGGTATCTGTCTGGTCGTGGCGGCGGGAATCGGGGCAGCTCGCACGGGTGCGCGCGCCACACCAGTCCCTGCCGAGATCGGTTGATCCGGCTACGCTGGCGCCAATGGCACGTGGTGGAGTCTTCAATTCCCCGGTCTCGCGGTGGTTCAATGCGGCAGCGGTGGGCCTGACCCGGGTTCCGGTGCTCGGCAGATGGATCGGTCACGGTGTGGTGGTGATCGGTTACACCGGGCGGCGGTCGGGCCGGTGGTTCGAAACCCCGGTGTCGGTGAAGCGGGACGGCGATCAGGTGACCATCCATGTGATGGCACCGGACAGCAAGAACTGGTGGCGCAACTTCCTCGGCGAGGGGGGACCGCTGACCTTGCGGAACCTGGACGGCAGGGACCGCACAGGGCACGCGGTCGCCCACCGTGACGGCCGGGGCAAGGTGGCCGTCACGGTGCAGCTCGACGCTTCCTGATCAGGAGACGTCGATCCGCTTGCGCCGATACAGCGTTCCCGCCACGAGCAGCAGCAGGCTGATCACCAGGATGGCCGTGGCCAGCACGTTGATCTGCGGCGGCACCGCAGCCTTGACCGCCGCATTGACGTACAGCGGATATGTGACGGTGGAGCCGCTGACGAAGTAGGTGATGATGAAGTCGTCGAGCGAGAGTGCGAACGACAGCATCGCCGCGGCGACGATGCCCGGAACTATCAGCGGCAGAGTCACTCTGAAGAACGTTCTGGTTGGGCTGGCGCCGAGGTCCATCGACGCGTCCTCGAGTGTCCAGTCGAATCCGCGAACTCTGGCCCGCACCGTCATGGCGATGAAGCTGACCTCGAATGCGACGTGGGCGACGAGGATCGTGGTGTAGCCCGCAGCCCAGCCGAGGTCGAGGAACAGGGTCAGCAGGGAGGCGCCCATCACGACCTCGGGCGCGGTGAGCGGGAGCACCAGGAACGTATCGACTGCTTTGTGGCCGCGGAAGCGTTGGCGTACAAGGGCGATGGCGACCAGGGTGCCGAGCACCAGCGCGATGGCGGTGGATACCGCTGCGACGTTCAAGCTCAGCTTGAGGGCGTCGGTCAGCGCCGGGTACTTGAACGGGTGCGCCCAGTTGTCGAGCGTGAACCCCTGCCAGGTGTAGTTGAACTTGCCTGCCGGCCTGTTGAACGAGAACAACACGATCACGAAGATCGGCAGGAACAGGTACAGCAGCACCAGGCCGGCGACGATTCGCAGTGCCCAGTCACCCCATCGTGGTGAGCCTTTGACGACTTTCGGTTCAGCCGGACTGGTGGCGTCGGCCATCGCGGTCAACGTCATACGAGATCCTCCGTACCGAGCGCCCGCGTGTAAAGCAGCACTCCGACCAGGATGATCGCCATGAGCACCATGCTGAGTGCGGCTGCCGCCGGATAGTCCTTGACCACCAGGAACTGCTTCTGGATCACGTTGCCGATCATGGTGGTTTGCGTGCTACCGAGGTAGTCCGCATTGATGAAATCGCCCGCCGCGGGGATGAACACCAGCATGCTTCCGGCCAGTACCCCCGGCATCGACAGCGGCAGAATCACTTTCGTGAAGCTGCGAGTGTTCGACGAGTACAGGTCCTTGGAGGCCTCGATGAGGCGGGGATCGATCTTCTCCAGGCTCACGTACAGCGGCAGGATCATGAAGATGATCCAGTTGTAGGTCAGGCCGCCGATCACAGCCCAACTCGTCGACAACAGCCGCCCCTCGCTGGGGAGCAGTCCGATGGACCCGAGCGCGCTCACCACTACACCGTCGTCGGCGAGAATCGTCTTCCAGGCGATCGTGCGGATCAGGAAGGTGACGAAGAACGGCAGAATCACCAAGCCGAGGATCAGGTTCTTGTATCGGCCGGCCTTGAAGGCGATGACGTAGGCCAGCGGGAAGGCCAGCAGCGCGCACAGCAGGGTCGCCACCAAGGCATAGCCGAACGTCCGAAGAATCTGGTCCTGATACTCGCTGAACGCATGTGCGTAATTGCCGAAGTTCCAGTCGAATTCCAGTGTCGGCAGGTACACCGAACCGCCGGATGTCGACAACGAGGTGCGTGCCAGTGAGATGAACGGCACCACGAAGAAGATCCCGAGGTACACCAACGCCGGCAGGATCATCAGGTACGGGGCGATTTTGCTCCGCTGCCGGCTACTGGTGGCCACGCCTGCCATCGGCGTCAGCCTCCGGTCACTGCGGCGTACAGACTGTTGAACTCCTGAGTCTGTTCGTCGGTGAGCGCCGGCCACGACTTGAGCTTGGCCTGGACGTCGGCGGGCGGGTTGATCAGCGGGTTGCTCGCCAGCTTGGGGTCGATCTTGGCGAGCTCGTCGGTCATGTCGGACAGCACCGGCACGAACTGGGTGAACGCAATGAGTTTGGCGTAGTTCGCCCGGTCGTAGACGTAGTCGATCCAGGCCTCGGCCGCCTTCTCGTTCTGCGAGGTGTAGGGAATCACCATGGTGTCGATGAACCAGTCGCCGCCAGACTCCGGCACGATGAACTGCAGGTCCGGGTTGTCGGCCTGCAACTGCACGACGTCACCCGAATATGCCTGGGCTACAGCGATATTTCCGGCTGCCAGATCGTCGGCGTAGTCGTTGCCGGTGAACCGCCGGATCTGCCCCTTGTCCTTCTGCTCGCGGATGAAATCGACCGCCTTGGTGATGGATTCGGTGGTCGGATCCTCGACGGAGTTGCCTTGCCACTGCATGATCATGCCGAGCCCATCCTGGGTGTCGGACAACAAACTGACCCGGCCCTTGAAGGCCGGATCCCACAGGTCGTCGATCTTGGTGATGTCGCGTCCGGTAGCGGCCTTGTTGTAGGCCAGGCCCACCATGCCGGTCATGTACGGTGCGGTGTACTTGCGGCCCGGATCGGCCTTCGAGTTGAGCAGGTCTTCGCGGAGATTCTTCTTGTTGGGGACGCGGGAGTTCCGAATCTCGTTGAGCCACTTGAGTCCTGCCAGCCGGACTGCCATGAACTCGGTGGGCACCACGAGGTCGGCCCCGATGTCCTGCTTGCGGGACAACGGTTCCTTGACCTTGGCGAACCACTGCTCGTTGTCGTTGAAATCCTCTTTGTAATCCACGGTCAGGCCGGTCTTGGTCTGGAACGCTGCGACGAATCCGTCGGCCATGTACAGCGGCCAGTTCGAGATGCGCACGTTGCCGGTGGCCGGCGAGCCATCGTCGGGGGCGGCCGAAGATGTTCCGGCGGAGCCACCCTCACCACCTGTCCCGCATGCGGCCAGCACGGCGGGGCCCAGCGCGAATGCGGCGGCGGCCGCAGCGCCACCACCGAGGAAGCGACGCCGCGAGGTGCGGTTCGCGGTCAGTCGGGCGAGCAGGCGGGGGTCGATATTTTCAGGCATGGGCGGCCTTTCGGTGAATTCGGACGCTTTTGGTCACGGGCAGGGGCGGCGGGTGGAGAGTGCCTACGTATCGTCGAGCATCTCTTCGAGATCTTCGGTGGTCGGGATATCCGCGGCCGGAAGCACCCGCGACGCGTCAGGCGACCAACCCACGTGGACCTGATCGCCGGGACGCAGCAGGGGCAGTTCCTGCTCGGGGCCGACGTGGGCGATGATCGTCGAATCATCAGGCGCCGCAAGGGAAAGCCTGAGCACCGGACCCTGGAAGGTCAGGTCTTTGACGGTGGCGGGAACGGTGGCCACCTCCCCGGTGGGCACATCCATCGAGACGCGGACCCGTTCCGGGCGGATCATCAGGGTGGCCTGCCCACCGGGCTCGATGGTGGTATCGCCGGGCTTGGCCTTGAGCGTGGTGCCGAGTACCTCCACCTCGACGAAGTCGCGGTTGGAGCGTCCGGTCTGCCGGCCCGCCCACAGGTTGGCCTGTCCGATGAAGCTGGCGACGAAAACGGTTGCCGGGCGGTCATATATCTCGGTTGGGCTGCCGATCTGCTCCACGTTTCCGTTGTTCATCACCGCGATCCGGTCGCTCATCGTGAGCGCCTCTTCCTGATCGTGGGTGACGTAGATGAACGTGATGCCGACCTCGCGCTGGATCCGCTTGAGTTCGAACTGCATTGCGTGTCGCAGCTTGAGATCAAGGGCGCCGAGCGGCTCATCGAGCAGGAGCGCGCTCGGGTAGTTGACCAGGGCGCGGGCCAGGGCCACGCGCTGTTGCTGACCGCCTGAGAGCTGGCCGGGCTTGCGCTTGGCGAAGTCGGTGAGCCGAACGATTTCCAGCAGCTCGTCGACGCTGCGTTTGATCTCGGTCTTGTCCTTCTTCATGCTGCGCGGCCCGTAGGCGACGTTGTCCCACACCGTCATGTGCGGAAACAGCGCATAGTGCTGGAAGACGGTGTTGACGTTGCGCTTGTGCGGTGGCACACGGGATACGTCGACGCCCTCCAGCCGGATCGCACCCTCGGTCGGGCTTTCGAATCCGGCGATCATGCGCAGCGTGGTGGTCTTCCCGCAGCCCGAGGGGCCGAGCATCGAGAAGAACTCACCCGAGGCGATCGAGAAGTCAGCCTCGGCCACGGCTACGTAGTCGCCGAACCGTTTCGTGACGTGGTCGATCTCTATGACTGGCGCGCCGGTGCGTGGCGAGCCGTCGTGACCCGTCGACGTGTCGACGGCGGTGATTTCTGGGCCGGTCAGCGGAATCCTCCTCCAGTACAGCCGCGGAAGCTGTCGGTAAACAATCGCCGATTGTTCCGACCTTCGCAACCGTTTCCGCAATGAATTAACAATTTTTCAATGGAATCCTTCGTCTGAAGCGCCTCGACAGCGTGATTCCATGGCGTGGCGGCTCAACGGCCACGGCGATTCTGGTCGGTCGACGATCGGGAGGGCAGCGACTGGCTGGCCTCAAGTTTCGCAGCTCAGTGGTTTGTCGCGACGCGAAAACCGGCGACGAGACGGATCAGCCCCACTCGTGGTTCATCGCGCGGGACTCAGAGAGGGTGTGCACGGAGTCGCCGTGACGGTCAGGTGCGCGGGACACCGCGATGAGAGCCATCGCCAACGCGGCGGTGACTGCACCGGCAACGAAGATCGTCACGAAACTGCCTTCCGAGGGCACCGCCCGGTGCCCGAGCAGCACGGCCACGACCGCCGCCGCCACGGAACTACCGATGGTTCGTGCAATCGCATTCATGCTCGTGGCGATGCCGGTCTCGCTGTTGTCCACCTCGCTGACCACCAGTGCCGGCAACGCGCCGTATCCGAGGCTGATGTAAGCGTTGGCCAGCACACCGGCCAGGACGACCTGCCAGGCCCGGTCATGTGCGACGGCGAGCATGACGAATCCGGCGATACCCGCGACAGCGGCCACCACCAGCACCCGACGCGCTCCGTACCGGTCGATGTACCGGCCACTGACCAGTGCCACGAGGAAACCGGTGAGCGCGCCGGGGAGAAGGAAGTAGACGCTCGCCTGCAGCACGCCGGCCCCGAATCCGTAGCCTGCGGCCTCACGCGACATCTGCACGAACTGGGTCAGGCCGAGGAACGCGAAGTACAGACCCATACCGACCAGGATGGTGGCCAGGTTGGTGAGCAGGACGGGTCGGCGGGCCAGCATCGTGGTCGAGACCAGCGGATCGGCGGCTCGTCGTTCCCACCACCACCAGCCGGCCAGCACGCCGGCACCGCCGAGCAGAAAACCGATCGTGCCCGGATGGCTCCATCCCCACGCGTTGCCCTGGGTGATCGCCAAGAGCACCGACGACAGACCGATCGCCAGACCGGCGGCGCCCAGCCAGTCGATCGCGCCACCGGCTTCGGGCCGGCGGTTCGGCACGACCAAGACCGCCACCACGATGACGACCGCGGTGAATGCGGTGGTGAGCCAGAAGACGCGGTGATATCCGGCGTCACCGGACATCAGGAGCCCGGTGACGACGAGGCCGACGCCGCCGCCGAAGCCCAGCGTTCCGGACAGCACCGACATCGCGCCGACCAGTCGATCCTCGGCGAGTTCTTCCCGCAGGATCGCGATGCTGATCGGGTAGAGCGCGTAGGAGGCGCCCTGCAGGATGCGCGCCGCGACCAGTAGCGGTACCGACGCGGTGACTGCAGCCAGCACCGATCCCGTCAGCACGACCACCAGTACACCCAGCAGGACCCGCTTCTTGCTGTAGAGGTCGGCGAGCCGCCCGATCAGCGGAGTCGAGGCCGCCGCCGCCAGCAGGTTGGCGGTGACGGCCCAGCTGACCGCAACCGAGGAGGTGTTCAGCTGATGGGCGATGATGCCCAGGATCGGGACCACCGCGGTCTGCAGGACGGCGACGGTGAGGGCGACCAGACTGAGGCCGGCAATCAGGACACCGGGGCGGCGCGACATGCCGATCACCGCGGGGGAGTCGGACCGGTCAGCTTCGGTCCTCGCCACTTCCGCTCCGATCCATAGCTAATCTTTGTGTTTCTCGATTATGGCCATGGTGCGGCACGCGCCCGTACACCGGGTACGTGGTCGAATAGACAAATGGCTTTCGGGGTCAGCGCACTCAACGCGTCAACGTTCAGCGGACGCCGGCCGACCGGTGCGGGCGATCTGACGGTCGAGACCCATGGGATCGCGCCGCTCGCCGCCGGCCAGCGCTACGGACATCCGGCCCGGTTGTTCACGGTCTGGTTCGCGCCGCAGGTGAACATGACCGGAGTGTTCACCGGGACATTGGCGATCACCCTCGGGTTGGGCTTCTGGCTCGGCCTGCTGGCCATGGTGATCGGCACGGTCCTGGGCTCGGCCGTGGTGGCCTACCTGTCGACGTGGGGGCCCCGGACCGGGGCAGGGCAACTTCCCAACGCACGCATGGCCTTCGGCGGTCTGGTGGTGGTGCCGGGCATCCTGCAGTGGGGGTCGTCGATAGCGTGGGACGCACTTGTCGGCCTGTTCGGCGGCGAGGCGCTCGCGGCGCTACTGGGCATCCCGTTCTGGAGTGCGGTACTGATCGTGCTGGCCGTCCAGGGCGTCGTCGGCTTCTTCGGCTACGAGCTGATCCACCGGCTGCAGGCGGTGCTGACCGTCATCCTGTTTCTCACGTTCGCCGTGTTCACCGTCAAACTGGTCAGCGGACATGACATCGTGGTGGCGCCGTCGGTGGGTGGTGCGGATCTGGCCGGTGCCTTCGTTTTCGAGGTCACGATCGCTCTGAGTCTGGCCATCTCGTGGGCCAGTTATGCTGCCGATTTCAGCCGGTATCTTCCGACGGAGTCATCGCGGTGGCAGGTGTTCGGCTATTCGTTCGCCGGGATCGTGTTGGCCTACGTCTTCGTTCAGGGCATCGGGATCGCGGCCGCATCGGTCATCGGAGAGCACACGGCCGATGGTGTGCACGCGGTCATGGGCGGCGGTCTGCTCGGCGCCGTGGCTTTGTTGGTGATTGCGCTCGCGGCGATCGGGTCGGGGGTGATGAACGACTACAGCGGTTCCTTGGCCTTGCAGACCATCGGCGTGCGGGTGCGCAGACCGGTCTCGGCGATCATCGTGACGGCACTGGCGTTCGGCCTGATCCTGTGGCTGCACGCCGCCGACACCGCGACCAGGTTCACCGATGTCCTGCTCTTGGTCAGCTACTGGATTCCGGCGTTCGTCGCGGTGATCGTGGTGGATTGGATGCTCCGCACCAGGGGACGCACCAGCATCGACCCGAGTGCCGAACCCACGGTTCGCCGCGACGCGGTGGCCGCTCTGCTCGCGTTCCTGCTTGCCTACGTGGTGGCCATGCCGTTCATGAACACCACCCTGATCCAGGGCGCGGTCGCGACCGCTTGGCATGGCGCCGACATTGCCTACTTCGTCAATTTCCTTGCAGCGCTGTTGATTTACGGTGGCTATCGACTTGTCACGCGCCGCTCCTAGCAGTCACTGCAGTGCGGCGAGTACGTGCTCGGTGAAGGACGAGGTCGACGCGCTGCCACCGATGTCGGGCGTTCCGACACCGGCGTCGAGGATGCGACGGATGGCCTGCTCGATCCGGTCGGCGGCGCCGCCGAGTGCCGGTGTGCCGCCGTCGCGGCCGGCCAGCCAGCGCAGCAACATCGCGGTGGACAGGATCATCGCCACGGGGTTGGCGATGTCGCGTCCGGCGATGTCGGGCGCCGATCCGTGTGCGGCCTGCGCCATCGCGTGCGTGTGCGACGCGTTGATGGAGGGCGCCATCCCCAGTGAGCCGCTCAATTGGCCGGCCAGGTCGGAGAGGATGTCACCGAACATGTTCTCTGCGACGATCACGTCGAAATCGCGCGGATGGCTCACCAATCGAGCCGCCAGCGCGTCGATGTGCTCGCCACGCACTTCCACATCGGGGTAGCTCTCGGCGACGGTCAGACACACGTCGCGGAACAACCCGGTGGTCTTGGCCAGGACATTCGTCTTGTGGGCGATGGTGACTGACTTGCGCCGGGCGACGGCCAGTTGGAACGCCTGATGGGCGATCCGCTCACACGCGGTCCGGGTGAAGACGGCGACGGCCAGCGCGACATCAGGCGTTGGCATGAATTCGCCTGCACCGTCGTACATGTTGCGGTCGGCGTAGAACCCTTCGGTGTTCTCCCTGACGATGACGACGTCGAGATCGGGGCATACCGCATGGACGGCGGTGCTCAAGGTTCGCGCGGGCCGGATGTTGGCGAACAGGTTGTAGCGCTTGCGGATTGCCCCGCCGGGCGACAAGGTGCCGCGGAACTGGTCGGGGTACCCGGCGTTGTCGTGCGGTCCGAGGATCCATCCGGGCAGCCCGTCGAGTTCGGCCAGTGTCGGTTCTGGCAGCGGAGTTCCGAACTCGCCGATCGCCTCGATGCCGAAGGCTAGTTCGCGCCAGTGCACGTCGACCGACGCTGTGGCCAGCGCCCGTTCGGCAACCCTGGTGGCCGCGTCCACGATCTCCGGTCCGATACCGTCGCCCAGAAGCACTCCCAAGGTCAGCACTCTGTCACCTTCCGCTCACACGGGATGGGTTGCGAACCACTGCAACAACATATCCGCGATCTCCGCCGGCTTTTCCTCCGGCAGCCAGTGTGACGCGCCGCGGAGCGTCTCGAAACGGTAGGGACCGCTCACGTAATTCGCGGTGTCGCGCGCCGGCTTGGCGGTGATCGCGATGTCGCGGTCACTCCAGACATACAGCGTCGGCACCGTGATCTTGTCCGTTGCGGCCCGCCCGAGCCGGCTCAGCGGCATGGCGCGATACCAGTTCAGCGCCGCGGTCAGGGCCCCGGGCTCCGCCATGGCCCGAGCGTCACGGTCGGCGGCCTGGGGTGCCAGCCCGCTGCGGATCAAGGATTTGGCAATGGCCTTACCACGGCCGTCGCGCCCGAGCATCAATCGTTCGGACACCCAGGGCAGTTGATTGACGTACATGTACCAGGACGCCAGACCCTGCCGGCTGGTCAGCATGGACCGCACGAACGCCATCGGGTGGGGTACGGACAGCGCGGACAACGAGGCCAACCTCTCGGGTGCGCTGGCGGCCACGCCCCATGCGACCGCGGCGCCCCAATCGTGGCCGACGAGATGCACTCGGTCGGCACCGCTGGCGTCGATCAGCGCCAGGGTGTCCTCGACCAATTCCGCCGAACGGTAGTCGCGGCGGCGGGTCGGCCGGGCACCCGGCGAGTACCCGCGCTGGTTGGGTGCCAGGCACCTGAAGCCCTTGGCGGTGAGCAGCGGGGCGATCTGCGCCCAGCTGGTGTTCTGCTGCGGGAAGCCGTGCAGCAGCACGACCACCGGGCCGTCGGCAGGTCCGCTCTCGGTGACGTCGAATACGAATTCCCCGCGGCGGTATTGATCCATGAGCAGCATCATGCCAAGTAGACGAGTCGGTCAGGCATTGTCCTTCGACGAGATGTTGTTGAGCAGGCTCTGGGCCTGGCGGTCCACCATTCCGGTGATGCCCTGTTGTGACGCTCCGAACAGTAACGAGTAGCCGACTACGTGGGCGCTGGTGGTGACGCTGACCCCGTCTCCGGCGATGCCCGCCTTGACCATCAGCAATCCGGCGACGGCGGTCAGCGCGCCGGTGGGAAGTTTGAGCAGCAACGAGGCCATCGGCACCGCATAGGCCGTCGATGTTCCTTTCATCCGGCGGATTGCCACCGCACCGACCAGGCTGGCGCTCACCAGGCCCAGGAGTTCGGCTATCGCGACGTCGGCACGGGGTGTCGACGTGCCGGTTGTGACGAGACCGAACGTGTCAGGCCGAAAGGCGCCGACAACCCCGAAGCAGATGGCCAACAGCCCCAGCACCGCCGTCGCACCCAGCAGGATGTTGCGGAAACTGCGTAGTCGCATGCTCTCGCTATCGGAGGCGGCATGTACCGCCCTGGCACTGTGCGCCAAGACTTCCCGATCGTGTTCGGTCCACTTCGAGTGCCCCAGAATCTCCCGGATCGCTACGACCGACTGATCATTGTCGCCGATCAATTCCTTTCCGGTAGAGACGATTTCGGGCAGCCTGGCCCGGACGACTCCGGGTGTCGCCAGGCGGATGACCGCGATGTCCACGGCGTGAATCCGGAGCCAGGTGGCTTCCACGGCGGCCCCGTTGAGCAGGCCTCGCACAGTCCGTGGCGCGTTGACGATCTGGATGGCCTCCACGAGTCGCCGCCGGGCGTCGAGGTAACGCGGGTCGTCGCCATGCTCAGCAGCCAGCTCGTCGAGGTCAACTTCGAGGTCGGCGAGCCGGCCCCGGGCGACCTCACGCCACACCGACAACGGCCGGTGGCCCACCGTGCGCCGCAGTGTGGAACCGGATGGTTGGTTGTCGGCTGTCGCCGACGCGGCAGCGGCGAGTGTGAGCGTCGGGCGGTCGCCCATGGCGGAGTGCTGTGTGGTCAACGCGGTCATGTCCACGTCTCATTCGTCATCGTCATCACCGTCCGGCAACTGAACTGACAGGTCGAGCATTCACAGCATGGCCGGATCCGGCGGGTGTGGGCACGCGTAGCGCACTACCTCAAGTCCGATTCGGCGACTTGAGGTAGCCGGCTACGCGCGACCGCCACCGTCCTTGGCTCCCACACTGAGCCGATCGACGCCTCAAACAACCAGAAAGGCACGGACAGATGAAGAACTACACCGTGACACTCGGGGACACCCTGTTCGGGATCGCCGAGCGCGAATATGGCGATGGCGGTCTCTATCCCGTGATCGCCGAACAGAATCACCTCAGCAATCCGGCCCTGATCGACATCGGGCAGGAGCTGCTGATCCCGTACGTCACCTATCGGTACCTGTTCACCGCCGATGACGGTACCGCTGTCCGGCAACAGCTCACGCAGTCCTTCTATGGCACACAGAGCGCTGCCATCCAGTTCATCTGGGAAGTGGTCAACGGAGTGGCGCAGCGGGAGATCCATCGCGGCACGTGGTTGCTGTTGCCCGACCTGACCAACGTCGGACACCACACGGTCGCCGCAGGGGAGACCTTCGCCGGATTGGCCGGCCGCTGGTATGGCGATGATCACCTCGCGGCCGTCGTCGCCAACGCCAACGATCTCGATGCGTCCGTCGATCCGACACCGGGCCAAGTCCTGATCGTTCCGGGGCTGAACCGTCGTCGCCACCTCGCCGGGGACACCCTCGAATCAATGTGCGTCGAGGAGTACGGGGACCACGATGTGAAGACTCGGGCAGCAGTTGCTGCCGCGGCCAACTACATCACCCGCCCGGACACCTTGTTCGCGAGCCAGGTGGTGCACTTCCCGTCGTGAACACCGCACGCTGACTGAGAGTGGTTGTTTGCCAGGCGATCCCGTTTCGGCCAGGTTCGGTGGGGTCGTGATCTTTCGGTGGCCAACTTGTGACAGCAACGTGGTGACGTAGGAGCGCTTTCCGGTTGCCGCGCGTGCACAGGATCCGGTACCAATCTTCAGGTGTGGGTGGGAAGGGCGAAACGATGACCGGGTTTGGAACAGAAGATGTTCCGGGGCACTGGCTGACCGCGGCAGAAATCGCCCGGGCGTCGCAGCTGCGTGAAGACCTGGTCGAGCGGTTCCTCCCGGCGGGGCAACCGCAAACGAATCTCTACGGACGCGATCTCGTGACGGTCGCGCGGTTCGTCAAGGCACTCACGGATCTGGGAACGCCGACCGCAGCTGTCGAAGTGGCTGTCACCGAGCTACGGGCACGGCCGGACGCAGCCTTCAACGTGGCGCTCGGCGCCGGCGGGGGTTCCGGCCGCCGGCAGCTGAGCGCCAGGATGCCCGGTGCACGGATGTGGAAAGCGATCGGTGCGACCACCGCCGCCGCATTGCTCGTCGGTGGCGTCGTGGCGGTCACCGTCTCCGGTGACGATGAGCGGCAGACCGCGGGACCGCCCCCGCCCACTGCGAAACCTGTTCCCGCTGAAGTGGTTGCGTCGACCGTGACCGATGGCCCCGGCAGCAAGCCTGCGCAGGCGTTTGCCACGGCCAAGCCGGATCCGGTCTGTGCGCAGTGGCTGCGGGCCAGCGCCGGGTACGACGGCAAGCAGCAGGCCTGGGTCAAGACCGATCATCGGATTCCGGCCTCGCGCTGGTCGCGCAAGCAACGGTCGGTGACGATGTCGGTCATCCCGGTTCTGAATCAGGAAGCCGCGGAATTACGCCGCTTGGCCGACAAGGCCTCGGATCCGCTGTTGGCCGGTCTGTTGCGGGCGCAGTCGCGGTACACGGACACCTACGCCGCGAAGCTGCCGAAGTTCGAGCCGCCAGACCAAGCGGACTGGACCGCGGCCACTGCGATGGACGGCGCAGTGAAGGCAGTCTGCTCCACGCCACGTTGAGCGTTCTGATTCTGAGATTCTGGTGGGGCACTAGGGGATGAGTGCCCCACCAGAATCGGTTGCCTACATCGGAACCCAACGATCGAGGAACCAGAAGCCCCAGCCGCGGCCGTCACCGGAGGGCATCGGGGTCACTCGCTGGCCGTTCCATTCGAAGGGTTGGTGATCGCGACGGCCCTCGTCGATGCCGCGACCGTGCCAGTCATCGGGCCTGGCGCCGCGGTCGTCGTGCCGGTCACACTGCGGCGCGCCCGGACGGCCGCAACCAGGCCCCGGGTCGGCACCGGCGGTACCGATGCCGAGGCCCAGTAGCCCAGCCATGCCGATTCCTGCCGCCATCGCCGATATGCCCACGGATCTCTTGAAACCCATTGCTCTACTCCGTTTCTGACCAGTGCGACGACGGTGCCGCACGGAGAGCAAAGCTATTTCGGAGGGTTGTGTTTGCCCTGTGCTGACGATTGGTAGGCGCTGTGCGGTCGGTAACGGGATGAAAACTGCTTGGAATCAATGCTGTTGAGAGTCGACAGACGACTCTCAGGTTCGGGCCGGCAGCCCAACGTTCACCAGGTCAGGTTGTGCTTCTCGAAATGACGGGCCAGCGCCTCCATGTATTCGTCGCCGTGGAACGGACCGCGAGCGCCGATCGCCTTCTCCAGGAAGGGGCCGTACTCCTCGTCGTTGACGTAGGTCGACCAGTGGGTGATCTGGCCGTCCTCGTTGGTGTCGATGAAGCTGATCGAGTAGAAGCCCATCGTCTCGCCGTCGGCCGTCGTCCCTTCCCACCGGTAGCGCATGACGAGGCCGTTCTCTGCCGGCCAGAACTTGTGGTCGACGGGTTTCCAGTCCGGGAAGACCACCGAGTAGGCCTTGGCCTCGACGGTGGCTGCGACGTCGAAGGACGTCGCCACATCTT
Source organism: Mycobacterium shunyiense (assembly GCF_058270075.1). NCBI lineage: Bacteria > Bacillati > Actinomycetota > Actinomycetes > Mycobacteriales > Mycobacteriaceae > Mycobacterium > Mycobacterium shunyiense. Next base: position 354,872 of record NZ_JBZDPU010000005.1, read on the forward strand.
TGAGGACGAGTTCCTGACCGGCGACGAAGTAGGGCGAGGTGTACACGGCGTCGTCGGTGAACTCCCACTCGTCGTAGGACTCGCCTTCCTGGACCTTGCGCAGTACGTATTTGTCCCGGTAGCTCTCGGCCATACGGCGGTGTTTGGCGATTCGATCGACCAGATCCATTGCGGTCCTTTTCCGTTGGAAGGGTGAGGGCAGGCCAGCGGCTCATGTGGCGTGGCGCACACGCTTAATATACAGAGCTGTATCGCAGATTCAATGATGAATTTGCACGCTCGAGGCGGCCCGGCGACAGCCCTAGCTGCGGGTCAGGAAGCCCAACACGGTCTGCTCGAAGGCTTCTTTCGCCTCGATCATTGCCCAGTGCCCACAGTTGGGGAACACGTGCAGTTCGGCGTTCGGGATCGTGCGCATCGGGATCAGGGCCATGTCAAGGGGGCTGACCCGATCATCTCGTCCCCAAGTCAGCAGTGTCGGCGCGGCCACCTTGTGCATCTGCGCCCAGGGCATCGGGGCGTCGGACGACCGCATGGCGGCCATCATTCCCGCGAAGGCCGCCTTCCCGTACATCCGTTTGGCGGCGGCTAGCGTCGTGGGATCGGTCGCCAGCTCCCAGCGCTGTTCGATCAACTCGTCAGTCACCAGCGCCGGGTCGTAGACCATTGAGTTCAGCCAGTCGATCAGGCGTTGGCGGCTCGGGTCTTCGGTGAATTCCTGAAGCAACCGGATGCCCTCGCTGGGTCCAGGGCTGAACACGTTCGTTCCGATACCGCCGATCGTGACGAGCTTGCCGATGCGGTCGGGTTGGCGGATGGCGAAGTTGATCCCGACGCCGCCGCCCATGGAGTTGCCGACGATGTGGACGCGGCCGAGGCCGAGGGCATCCACGAACGGCCCCACCACCCCCTGGGCGGTGACCATGGGATGGCCGCCGATGTCGTCGGTGACTCCGAATCCTGGGAATTCCAGTATGAGACAGCGAAATTGCTGCGAGAAGGTGGGCAGAATTCCCTGAAAGTTGCGCCAGCCGGTGACCCCTGGGCCCGAGCCATGCAGGAACAGCAACGTCGGTCCGTCGCCCGTGTCGTAATACCGCAGGACTCCGGCGGGTGTGTCGATCTGCTTCAGTTCCAGCTCCGTCATGCCGACCAACCTACGGGTTTCTGAGCACCGCGCCGTTGGCGATCCCGCTTCTCGGAACACGATCTGAATACGACTCCGTCACCGCCGGAAACCCCGCGGTGACGGAGGACGTGTTCCGGTCAGAACGTCGGTACGAACACTCCGTTCATCCAGACGCCCCAGTGTTGCCAGCCGTCATCCCACACCTGAGGATTTCTGGCACCCCACATCGGCGGAGCCGGTGCCGGCGGTGCCGATGCAGGCGGCGGACCGGGGTTAGGTCCCCCAGGAATGGTCATTGCGACCATCGGCTGGTTGGGCGCAGGTGCTGGTGATGGGGGCCATTGACCACCGGGATCATCGTTCTCACCGGTCCGCCGGGTTCGGGAAAATCCACGATCGCGGGCCACGTCGCCCGCACGTACCGACGGGGGGTTCACCTGCACACCGACGACTTCTGGCACGCGATCGTGGCCGGTGCCATACCGCCCCACCGGCCCGAGGCCGATGATCAGAACCACACCGTCCTGGACGTCATCGCGGAAGCTGCTTTCACGTATGCGACCGGAGGATTCACCACAGTTGTGGACGGAATCGTCGGTCCGTGGATGCTGCATCACTTCCAGGCGCGCATGGATCTCCAACCGCGAATCCCCGTGCACTACATCGTGTTGTTCCCCAACCGTGAGGCCACCCTGTCGCGCGCAACGAGCCGCAAAGGCCCGAACGCCCTCACCGACCGGCAACCGATCCTCGACCTCTGGGATCAATTCGCCGATCTTGGTCAACTCAACTCCCATGCCTTCGACACCTCCGACGAAACCGCTGCGGAGACGGCCCGCCGCGTTCTTGTTGCAGTAGAAACCGAGATCTGCTTGCTTCCTGCGACGTAGCGGAGCGGCGGTACCTGGTTATCCGGTTTCGTTGCAAGGTGCTTCGCAACGGAACAACATGGCGCTGATTGCGCCGCCGCAAAGCGCAACCGCGCCCGATGCGAAAACGGCCGTCACCACCGCGCCGGTTGCCAGCCCGCCGCCGGTGTCTGCTGCCCGGCTGATGGTGCCGCACAAGGCGATACCGATGGTCAGACCGAGCTGGCGAGCAGCATTGGCCGCCGCGGCGGCCACTCCCGCCCGTTCCGGCGGGACCGATGTCGCCGCAACTGCAGGAAGCACGGGGGATACGATCGCCGCCCCGATGCCGGTGACGATCAGCATCGCGATCAGGGAGGTCCAATCCGGGCGTAGCAGAAGTGCAGCACCGGACAGACAGGCCAGGCCGGTGAGTGCGGTCCCGCCACCGAGCACCCAGCTGCGCGGCGCTTCGTGCAATCGCGCGCTGAATATGAGCGAAACGAGAACGAACGCAGCAAGTTGCACGGTCAGCACCAGGGCAGCCTGCAGGGGCGCCATGCCGGCGCTGGACTGCAACCACCGGGACAGGACCGGCAGAACGGCGAAAGCGGCAAAGTAGTAAGCGAATCCGGCGACGAGGACGGCGAGGAAACCGCGGGTGGCGAAAAGGTCCGGAGGCAGCAACGGGATCGTGGCTCGGCGTTGGACCTGGACGAAACTCCAGATCGCGGCGACAGTGATCGCAGCGGCACCGATGGTTCCGGGTGAAGCCCAGCCGGACTCGCCTGCATTGATCACGCCGTAGGTGGCCCCCGTCATCATCGTGGTGATGAGTGCAACTCCAGGGACATCGAGTCGTACCGTCGCGTGACGGTCACGTGACAGCGACCGCATGCCGGTGATCACGGCGACCACGCATATGGGCAGCGCCGCGAGAAACAACCAACGCCACGAGATGAATTCGGTTGCCGCTCCGCCGGCAATCGTCCCCACAGTGCTGCCGATCCCGGCCACTGCGCCCCACACGGCGAATGCAGTCCCACGCGCCCGGGCGTGGTAGTGCCAGGTCAACAGCGGGACGGCGGTACCGAAGATCGCGGCACCGCCGACGCCCTGGACGGCACGCGCCGCTACCAGAAGGCCGCCGCTGGTCGCCGCCGCGCAACCCGCCGATGCAACCCCGAAGGTGATCAGACCGAGCAGGAACAAGCGCCGATGTCCCAGCCGGTCGCCGAGCGTACCCATCGCCACCACCAGCGCCGCCAACGCGAGGGTGTAGACGTCGATGATCCATTGGGCTACTGCGAATCCCGCGCCGAGCCGGTCTGCGATGGGCTCGGCGCTGACGGTCACGACGGTGGTGAACGCCAGCAGTAGGAAAGTCCCGAGACAGCAAGTCACCAAAGGGCGCCAATCGGTGTCTCGATCGCCTGCGGCAGCGTGGACGGAATTGGAGTTGAGGGAGCTCGACGGCATGGCCTGACCCTGCTGTAATGGTCTTGTGCATGTAAACCATTACGTCGAGCCGTTGCTCCGGAATGCGCTCGATCTGGTCAACCACCCGGCGACGACGCCCGGCGATCTGGAACAGCGCTGGACGGGTCTGGGCATGCCGATCCACTGTCGCGTCACGCGCAGAGACCTCCGACAGGTGGGTGAATTTCTCGAGGGTTGGACGGACGTCGTCGATGCCGGCAGCGAGGAGAACCGGGTGTTCATCCTCAACGAGTTGCTGGCTCGGTTCGCCACCAGTCCGTCGATCACCAACCACGACGGCAGTGGTTGGCATCTGCACTACCGCGATGACGACGCGAGCTTCGCCGGCACCCTCGCCGGCGCCACAAGTGCTGCGGCAGCGCACTTTCTCACCGAACGCGGGATGCAACGTATCCGCCGGTGCGCACTGAAAGACTGCGCCACGGCATTCGTCGACTTCACCCGTCCCGGCACACAGAAGTACTGCAGCCACGGCTGCGCCAACCGTGACGCCGTCAGGCGGCACCGAGCCAGGTCCAACCGCCCTTCGGAGCGTCGCTGAAACCTGCTCTCACGCAACAGCTCCCGCCGCTCCGCGCGATCGGCGTCCGATCGGTCCTTTTCTGGCGGCGCGATTCAGTCCCGGTTCGTATATTGGTTGGTGAGGGGTTGACCCATACCTCGGGCAGCACGGGGAGATCGTAGATGTGACTTCGCCACCGGCACCGGCCTCACGCCCACCTACCGGCGTGACAACGGACGCCGTCGGCGTCGGTTTCGGTGCCCACCTCAGGCTACGGCTGCGTCTCCTGCTGGCCGTGGTCGTACTGACCCTCGCGGGCAGTACGGCGGCACTGGTGGTGGATCACGACACGGGGCGCATCGGTCACGAGTCGGCGCTGATGAGTCTGGTCGCGGTGTCGTTGGCCGCGACGATTCTGCTGCACGGTCTGCTCCTCGGACGCCCGATGACCGTGGCCCATGGCGCCACCGCGGCAGCCGCCGTGACGCTCGGGGCGTTTGCGGTGCTGATCGGGCACCCTGCGGACGGGTGGATCTGCCTGGTGCTCGCAGCGGCGATGTTGGTCAGGCCGAGGGCGTCGAAAGCACAGCCAGGCGCACTGCCCGCGGTGTCAACGCTGGTCAACCGGACCACCCGCGATCCACTGGCGCCGTTTGCGATGTGTTCGGACAAGAGCTACGTGTTCTCTGCGGACGGCACAGCCGCCCTGGCCTACCGCGCACTGGCGGGGATGGCGGTGGTGAGTGGGGATCCGATCGGAAACCGGGCCCGCTATGGCGAAGTGGTAGCGACGTTTGCGGCCCTGTGCCGGGCGCGGGGCTGGCGAATGGTGGTGTTGGGAGCCTCGGAACGTCGGTTGACGTTGTGGCGTGACCGAGCCGTGACGGGCAGCAGATTGCGGGCCATTCCGATCGGGCGTGACGTCGTGGTGGACGTCAACGATTTCGACCTCGTCGGCCGGCGCCGCCGCAACCTGAGGCAGGCGGTCCAGCGGACCCACAACGCCGGGGTCAGCACCGAGGTGGTCGCCGAATCCGACATCGACGGTGTGGTGCGGGCAGAACTTCTCGACGTGATGCAGCAGTCGGGAGAGGCCGTCACGGCCGAGCGTGGGTTCTCCACGATGCTTGGCGGCACCTTGTCCGGCCGATACCCCGGCGTGTTGCTGATCTACGGGCGCGATCGTGCCGGACGGATTCAGGCATTTCAGCGGTATGCCAGTGCTGGTGGCGGCAGCGAGCTGAGCCTTGACCTGCCGTGGCGGCGATCAGGCGCGCCAAACGGGATCGACGAACGGCTGACCGTGGACATGATCACGTGGGCCCGGTCGCACAAGGGCGAACGCGTCTCGCTGGCCTTCGCGCCGTTCCCCGAGCTGTTCAGCGATGACCGCAGCGGTGAGGTCATCGTGCGCGCGCTACGGACCTTTGCGCACGTCGGCGACCGGCTGATCAAGCTGGAGTCTCTGTATCGGTACGTCCGCAAGTTCGACGCCATGGCGGAGCGGCGGTACGTGTTGTTGCCACTGATCGATGTCATTCCGGCGGCGGCCGCATTGCTGACCTTGGAACTCACCCCACACCGTTCGACCCATCTGACCAGCGCATTTCGGTAGCTTCGCGCCGGTATGCTGTATCGAGATGTTGTCGCGCTTGTTCTCCAGTCTGCTCCGGGTCCGGGTGACCCTCAGTTACTCGACGGCACTTTTCGTGATCGCGTCTCTGCTGCTGATCCTGGGGCCCCAGGTGCGGGACCGGGTGGTCAGCCATCTGAGCACCAACCTGGAGAATCTCGGGCGGGGTCATCTGGGAACACTGCTCGGCAGCGCCTTCGTCACCGCTGAGGGATACACGTTTCTGCTGTTGCCCGGCTTGGTGTGTCTGCTCGCGCTGGCGGAGCTGCTCTGGCGCAGCAGGTGGTTGATCCAGGCGTTCGCCCTCGGCCATCTTGGTGCCACCCTGATCGTGGCCGCAGGACTGGCGGCCGCGATCAAACTCGGGTGGCTGCCCATTTCGGTCGCACACGCCAACGATGTCGGGTTGAGCTACGGCGCTCTCGCAGTCCTCGGCACCTTGACCGCGGCGATCCCCATGAGGTGGCGTCCGGCATGGGTCGGCGGGTGGGTGACCACCGCGCTGGTGGTCGCGGTCGCGGGGTCGGACTTCACCGCCATCGGCCATGCTGTCGCGTTGACACTCGGAATTCTGTTGTCGATGCGGTTCCGGTCTGATTCGCATTGGACGCCGCACCGGCTGTCGTTGCTGGCAATCGGCATCGGCTTCGGGCTCCTGATGCTCGTCGGTGTCTCGCCGCACGTGGCGCCGATCGCGCTGCCTGCGGGTATTGCCGCCGCACTGCTTGCCACATGGGCCCGGCGGCATTGGGTTGCCAGGTCGCAGAGCAGCAGGGCAAGCCTGGCTACAGTGTCCGCATGACGCTGCACGCCGACGCCGCCCATCCCGATCTGGTCACGGTCGAGGTGCCGACGCACTGGTACAACCTGCCGGCCGAGCTCGATCAACCGATCCCGCAGCACCTTCACCCCGCCACCAAGGAACCGGTCACCCCGGACGACCTTGCAGCCCTGTTCCCGAGCGGGCTGATCGCGCAGGAAGTGTCCACCGAGCCGTACATCCCGATCCCGGACGCCGTGCGTGAGATCTACTCGATGTGGCGTCCGTCCCCGTTGATCCGGGCTCGGCGATTCGAACAGGCACTCAATACGGGTGCCCACATCTACGTCAAGTACGAAGGCGTCAGTCCGGTCGGTAGTCACAAGACCAATTCTGCTGTGGCACAAGCCTATTACAACAGCATCGACGGGGTCCGGAAGCTGACCACCGAGACCGGCGCCGGGCAGTGGGGTAGCGCGCTGGCGTTCGCCGGAGCCCAGTTCGGTCTGGAGATCGAGGTTTGGCAGGTCCGGGCGTCCTACGAGTCGAAGCCGTACCGCGGTCACCTGATCCGCACCTACGGCGGCACCGTGCACTCCAGCCCCTCGACTCTCACCGCGTCCGGGCGCGCAATCCTGGCAGCCACCCCCGACACCACCGGCAGCCTGGGAATGGCGGTCAGCGAGGCGGTCGAGGTTGCGGCCGGCGATCCGGACACGCGCTACGCGCTGGGCAGCGTGCTGAATCACGTGGTGCTGCATCAGAGTGTGATCGGTCAGGAGGCCGTGGCGCAGCTCGCCGCCGTCGAGCCGAACGGCGCCGACGTGGTCTTCGGCTGCGCCGGTGGCGGTTCCAACCTTGCCGGGCTGGCATTCCCGTTCCTGGGCGAAAAGATCCATGGACGGTCGAACCCGAAGGTCGTGGCCGCCGAGCCGGCTGCGTGCCCGTCGATCACACAGGGGGAGTACCGCTACGACCACGGTGATGTGGCGGGCCTGACCCCGCTGCTCAAGATGCACACGCTCGGAATGGATTTCGTGCCCGACCCCATCCATGCCGGTGGTCTGCGTTACCACGGGATGGCGCCGGCACTCAGCCACACCGTCGAACTGGGACTGGTCGAGGGCGTCGCCGTCGGCCAGCACGACGCGTTCTCGGCGGGGGTGCTGTTCGCGCGGACCCAGGGCATCGTCCCGGCACCGGAAGCCACCCACGCGATCGCCGCCGCTGCCCGGCACGTCGCCGGTGATCCGGCCGAGCAGGTGGTGGTCATCGGACTGTCGGGTCACGGCCAACTCGACCTGCCGGCGTACGCAGAGTTCCTGGACGGGAAGTTCTGACGGGCTCGGCCCTCATATCTGAATTCGACCTGAATTCGTCATGAAACTCGTATGCGGCTAATTATGCGTCGCATATGAGTTTCGCCCTGGATTCGTATTCGCAACTAGGCTCGATGTCAGACGCCTCAGGAATACGAGGTTGGCTTATCGACTGGCCGGAAAGGGAATTGGATGACGAAGAATCTGCTCGTGAAGACCGTCGCCGTTGCCTCGATTGCGACTGGACTCGGGTTCGCCGCATCTGCGCCGGCACATGCGGCACCCAGTGGTCAGACGTCCGCTCAGGCGACCATCAGCGACCTCGAAGCACAGGGTTTTCGCGTGATCCTCAACAAGGTGGGCAATGCGCCCATCGATCAATGCACCGTCACTGCAGTGCGGCAGGGCACGGACGTCAAACACTCATGGGTGCAGCGGGGGCCCACGGGCAATGTGAACAATCTCGTGCGCTATACGACTGCATACGTCGACCTCATGTGTAATCGCTGAATTTCATTCCAAGGTCGACAATCAATTTCCTGCCATTAATTCAGCCCAATTCGCGAGCCCATTTCGGCCGCACCGGAAGCGCCGAGCCCGCCACAGATCAAGGCGGCGGACTCGGCACCCCGCGGTGATCAGATCTGCCAGTCCTGGGCGCCGTCCGGCTGGTTGTAGAGGCCGACGGAGTTCTTGACGACGACAGGGTCGCCGCTACCGAAGTGGTCGAAGAACCACTGTGCGTTGGCAGGGCTGAGATTGGGGCAGCCGTGGCTGACATTGCGTTTGCCTTGATCGGCGACCGACCAGGGTGCGCTGTGCGCGAAGATCCCGGTGTTGCTGAGACGGACGGCATTTTGGACCTTGAGCTTGTAGCCCTCGGCCGAGTTCACCGGGACCCCGTACGTTGACGAGTCCATGATGATGTCGGAGAACTTCTCCAGCACGTAGTAGGTGCCGTTGAGGGTTTCGTAGCCGGGCTTGCCCAGGGACACCGGAAAGGTCTTCTCCAGCTCGCCGTTACGGTGGATCTGCATCTGATGGGTGTTGTCGTCGATGGTGGCCACCAGTGAATCGCCCACGCGGAAATTGGATTTCGCACCGGCGGCATCGATGTTGACCACCGTCCCGGCCGGCCAGAAATCGATTGGACGCCAACGCACCTGCGTGTTGCTCATCCAGTAGAACTTGCCGGGCACCGGAGGGTTGGACGAGATGTGGATGGCGTCCTCGGCCATCTGGCGGTCTGCGATCGGCCGCTGGAACGTGATGTAGATCGGCTTGGCGACACCGACTGTGGCACCGTTGGCCGGATTGAATGCGGGTGGCAGGAACGGCGGTTCGCCAGTGAAAGGCAGCAGGTTCTGTCCTGCCGGGGTGCCGACAGTAGCGGCCTCGCCGAAGGGGGCGGGCCACGGCATCTGGGGCGCGAGGTGGGGTGCCGGTTCGACGGGTGGTGGGGGTCCCGCCGGCTCCGCCAGTGCGGAAGTGCCGGTCACGCTCGATGCGGTGACCATGACGGTTGCCGCGATCGCGGTGATCCACAGGTAGCTGGTGCGGTGCTGCACGAGGCCTCCATCGACGAGGTGTCCTTGATGACCACGCCCGCTCGGGCGGATTCATGGTTGCGCGACCAGTCTACTAGCTACGTACGGGGATAGTAGATCGTGGCGGTGAGTGAACGGCCGATCGCCAGTGGACCTACTCGTCGAAAGTGGTTATTTACCATTGCTTTTGTGTAGGTTCTGTAAAGCCACCGCGCGCCCGAGCGCTGCGTTGACCTGCGTGATCATCCCGTACGTAGGTACCACATACGGGATTAATGCGTAGAAATGGGCGTAGCGCTTTGTGTTCGACATGAGTTTCGGTTCCTACGACGGTGTGCCACCGCTGAGGCGCAGTTCTTCAACAAACCTTCATTCAACCCATACCAATTCACTGTCCTCCGGTGGTCAGGTGGAGGCCAAGCACACATGCACCCATCACGTCAGACCACCGGAGCCCCGACCATGCCCGACACCACCAGCCTGCCGCGTCTCAGCCGCCGGGGATTCCTCATGGCCACGGCCGCCTTGAGCACAACGGCCATCGCGGCGTGTCAGCGTGGCGCCGACGCCACCTCGACCGCCGCGACTTCTCGGGACGCCATCACCGCGGCCGAGGCTCGCCGCCCGCACAGTGGCCGCACCGTGTCGACCACTTTGACCGCGCAGCGCACGCGAGTCGATCTCGGCGGTCGGATCGCCGAGACCATCGCCTACAACGACGTGGTGCCCGGGCCGCTGTTACGGGCGTCGGTCGGCGATGAACTGGAGGTCACGGTGCGCAACAGACTCGGCCGAGCCACCTCGGCGCATTGGCACGGCCTGGCGCTCCGCAACGACATGGACGGGGCTGCACCGGCCACTCCGGACATCCCCGACGGAGGTGATTTCACCTACCGGTTCTCGGCGCCTCATCCCGGAACCTACTGGGCACACCCGCATACCGGACTCGACGCCGACACCGGCCTGTACTTCCCGGTGATCATCGATGACCCCGATGAGCCGGGCCGATATGACGCCGAATGGGTGGTGATGCTCGACGACTGGACCGATGGCGTTGGCGAAAGCCCCGCCCAGATATACGACCGCTTGCGCATGCCGTCGGGCGAGAGACACGACATGCCGGGCATGGGTGGCATGCCTGGCATGAGCGGCCACGACGCGATGAGGCCCGCCGTTGGTCGCGGAAGTTCGCCCCTCGGAGGTGACGCCGGCGACGTCGACTACCCGATGTACGTCGCGAACGGTCGAAACGCCCAGAACCCCACCAGCTTCCGGGTGCGAGTCGGACAACGGGTGCGGATCCGGTTGATCAACGCCGGTTCCGATACGGCATTCCGCGTGGCATTGGCCGGGCACCCCATGACCGTCACCCACACCGACGGTTTTCCCGTGGTCCCCACCGAGGTGGATGCAGTACTGCTCGGGATGGGGGAGCGCTATGACGTGGTCGTCACCGCACGGGACGGGGTGTTTCCGCTCGTCGCGACCGCCGAGGGGAAGAATGCGTCCACGAGGGCCTTGCTGATCACCGCCGATGGCTCGACCCCGCCGCCCGACTACGCGCCGCCGGAACTGCGGGGACGGCTTGGCACGGTCAGGTTGTTCACTGCAACTCCGGAGGCCACATTGGAATCCATGCCCGTAGATGCCGAACTGCCCGTCGAACTGGGCGGCTCGATGGCGACCTACGAGTGGACGATCAATGGCCGCACCTTCGCCGAAGCGCAGCCGCTGACCGTGCGCGAAGGGCAGCGCGTGGCAATGACATTCCGGAACTCGTCGATGATGTGGCATCCGATGCATCTGCACGGCCACACCTTTCAGGTGGTGGGTGACGACGGCCGGCCCGGCGCCCGTAAGGACACCCTGATCGTGTTGCCGATGCAGCGGGTACGCGTGGTATTCGCCGCTGATAATCCTGGCGCATGGATGCTCCACTGCCACAACACATACCATCAGGATGCGGGGATGATGACCCGTGTCGACTACGCCGGCTGAACTTAGTCCAGTACTACGTACTAGCCTATGTAGTAGATACGGCCACCGCGTCGAGACCGCTGCGGCACCCCGGCGCGGGGTACGCTCACCTCACCGATCTTGGAGGGATGCTGTGCGCGTACGAGGATTCGGCGAACTCGAGGCCGACATCATGGACCGCATCTGGAATCGCGGTCCCGCGGCGGTCACGGTGCGCGAGGTGTTCGATGAGCTCGTCGAAGAGCGTCGGATCGCGTACACCACCGTGATGTCGACGATGGACAATCTGCACACGAAGGGCTGGCTGGAACGCGACCGCGACGGCCGGGCCTACCGGTACTGGCCGCGGTTGAACCGCGAGCAGCACACCGCTCAGTTGATGCGTGAGGCGCTCGACGGTGGCGGCCGTTCCGATCTGGTGCTCAGCTACTTCATCGAGCAGATCGACCCGCAGGATTCCGATCGACTGCGCGCCGCGCTACGCACGCTGGCAAGACGATCGACGAGGGCGAAAAAGCGGTGAACGTCGCCGCGGGTCTGCTGATCTACAGCGTGGCAATGATGGTGTTGGCGCCGACGCTGCTGAGCGCTCTTACCCGCGGCGGATCCGCCCCCAGATTCGGTGTGGCGGCATGGTTGACGGCCGTCGTCAGCGTCCTGGCCACCTGGATCGTCATTCCGGTGCTGGTCATCCTCGACGTGGTCTTCCACGGCGGCCGGCGCACATCATTCCTGGCGTCGTGTGTGGAGTTCCTCTGCGACATCGCGGCCGGGCGTGCAGGCATCGTGGCGCAAGCATCGGTGATGGTCGGGGCAGTCGCGCTGTTCGTGGCGCTGGTCCGTGTCGGGATCAAAGCCCAGCGCACCATTCGGCGGCTGCGCGCCCATGCCGACGGTCACGCCCAGGCGGTGCGTCTGGTGGGACGTCCGACCGATCAGCGCGACGTCTTCATCGTCGACACCGGTGAGCGCACTGCGTACTGCGTGGCGGGAAAGCCGCCGGCAATCGTGGTCACCACTGGGGCGATTGCCGCACTGGGCAGCGATGAGCTGCAGGCCGTACTGGCCCATGAGCGGGCGCATCTCGACGGACGCCATCCGAAGATCGTCACCGCGTTGCGCGGATTGGCGATGGTTTTTCCACGGGTGCGGCTGATGACCCGGGGCGCCGCGGATGTCGGTCGGCTGCTGGAAATGTGCGCCGACGATGTAGCGGTGCGCCGCCATGGACAGCACACGCTTCTGTCCGGGCTGATGGCACTCGCCGGAGCGACGCCGGCACAGGCCCTCGGCGCCGCCGACGTGGCCTTGCTGAACCGTGCTGAGCGCATTGCTCTTCCTCCCGCGCCGTGGATCCGGGTCGGGGCCGGGGCAGGTCTCTTCGGGGCGATGGCAGTGATCGCCCTGGTTCCGGTCGCGACGGTCGTGTTGGGCGCATCGGGCCTGCTCTGTCGCTGAGGTCAGTACTCGATGATGCGAGTGACATACGGCGTCATCCCGGAGGTACGTACCGGAGAGATCTTGATCGGGACACCGGTCTGCTGCGCCTCGAGCATCTGGCCACCGCCGAGATAGAGCGCTTCGTGCTGTCCGCCACCGGGGCCCCAGAACAGCAGATCACCTCGCTTGGCCTGCGACGGCGGCAGGTGGCGTCCCGCCGTGTACTGATCGCCCGAATAGCGGGGGAGCAGGACTCCGACGCCGGCGAACGCATAGCGGGTGAGCCCGGAGCAGTCGAAGCCGACGGTGCCGGCGCCGGAATCCACTCCGCGACTGGGCCCGGTCAGGCTGCCGCCACCCCACGAATACGGCACCCCGAGTTGGGTGCCGGCCCGCCGGATCACGTACTCGACTGCCTGCCTGCCATAGACGCGGTTGCCGCGGAGGACGGGGGCCGCACCGGTGTCCGCGGGCCCGAGACCCAGGCTGCCGAGAAACTTCCGGCCCATGTCGAACGTCGTCTGCGCGGCAAAAGCGCTCGCCTGCAACGACGCATTGGCAATGGCGACCGGATCACCCGGCGCTCCCGCACTGAGAATGTTGGGCAGAGTGGGGTCCCACTGGCCGGCGTTGGGTTCCGCGTGGGCAAGGGGAGTGCCCATGGCTGCCAACGCTGCCGCGGCGAGAATCCCTGTGCGCATGAGTGTTCGGCGATCCCAGCAGAGGGAACGCCTGTGGGCCATGGAAGGCATGGTCACGCATCCCCCTCCGCCTTGCGATAGCCGTGGCGGAGACAAAGCCTCCGCATCCACGGGAACTATGTAGGAACTACGTACGTACGTACTCTAGACCACAGTAATCACGTCAGCCCCATCCATTATCAAATTCCACGGTGGTAATTCATTGCGTAGGTTGCGTTTTGGTATCGGACGCAACGCTCGAACGCCGCCCGGCGGTGCGTCAGAACGGGTAGCGCAGTACTCATGGCACCTGCGCGCGCAGTTCATACGCTTGTGGGGAATGGGGAGGCGAGATGGCAGAGCCGAGCGCGGTCGAGGTCAAAGTGAACATCATGGGCGACGTCGACGATGCGCTGTCGCGGTTAGGGTTGAGCGGTGGCAAGCCGCGCAGAGTCTGGTTCCTCGACGACCCGAAGACCCTGCGCGCTATGAAACTGTTGGCCGACGCGCAGCAGCGTCAGGGTTGGTACCCGTCGAGGAATCCGGTGAGCCCCGACGGTGCGTGTGGCCCGATCGCGATCTGCTCGACGACACCGATCCCGGTGCGCTCACCCATGGTGGCCTTGACGACGTTCTGCAAGTGAATCGAGGCGAAGTCGGTCGGGTCGAAGGCGTCGAGATCGATGGACTCCCTGCCGATCTCGAATTGTCCGTGATGGGAACCGTGTCCCCAATGCGGATGCCAGTAGCCGATCCCGCGCATCCGGAAGGTGAAGAGCTTTTCCACTTCGATGTGGGTCTCACCGTCGACGGGATCGGTGAACCACAGGTGAGCCCGTCGGATCTCCCGCCGTCCCGGCTCCCACTCGAGTTCGTAGCCGATGTCGTAACACTCGCGCACACCCACCCGGCTGCACGGTGAGGCGCCCGCCGGAATCGGATCCAGAATCTGCGCCGTCTCCAACCAGCGGCGCCCGTCCTCGTGTTCGTGGAAGGCGTAGTGCGTGAATCGATCGCCGAAATGCAAAGGCGCCCAGAGCCAGAACACCTGAAAGGGCATCGGCTGCCGGAGCACGGGTACCTGCTCGCCGATGGGCCGAACTCCCCAGGACCGGTCGCGGGTTCCGGGCACGGCGCCGGCCTCGACCGTCAGATCCTCGCCGTCGACGCAGATCGTTCCTTCCCATGATCCCCACTGGGTGAGCCGGGTGTGGTCGGTCAGCACGATGCCTTCGGCGGTACGCCGCTGTTGGCGAGGTTCCTCGATGGCGACGGTGGTGGCGCGGAAGGTCAGATCGCAGGAGATGGCGTGCTCGTTGGAGTCGACGAGGTAGCGGATGGTGCGCAGTGGTTCGACGACCTCGATACGGAACGGGCCGACGGTCGCCGATCGGTCCAGCGGCATTGCCCCCGAAGCGAAGACCGAATGTTCCACCCCGTCCTTGACCACACTGAAGGCGGCGTCGATGATCCCGCGAACCGGGTAGTGGCCCATCGCCGCACCGAAGTAGAACTCGCCGCCACGCTGATGACCGTTGAACCAGTAGCGGTCGTAGTGGTTGGGGTCGGCACTGACCGGTGTGGCGACCGGGTCAGCCGAGCTGTGAATGGGGTAGTCATCAAAAGGGGTCAGCACGGTGTCAATTTTCCGGTTCGTTGATCCTGACGAGCATCTTGCCGATGTTGGCCCCGGTGAACAGTCCGTTGAGGGCGTCGATACTGGATTCGAGTCCCTCGTAAACGGTTTCGCGATGGACGAGCAGCCCTTGTTGCTCCCATTCACTCAGCGCGGCGAAGGCCTCATCGAAGTGCGCCCACTCTTCGAGTGCGATGAAGCCCTGCATCGTCGAGGACGTGGCAAGCAGGTTGACGTAGTTGGCCGGGCCTGGGTGATCGCCGTTGAGATAGCTCGAGATGATGCCGCACATCACCACCCGTGCTTTGTGCGCCAAGTTGCCGAGCACCGCATTGAGGATGTCTCCGCCGACATTGTCGAAGTAGACGTTGATCCCGTTCGGACACTGCTCCTTGAGCGCGGCGGACAGGTCGCCGGCCTTGTAGTCGACGCACGCGTCGAAGCCGAAATCCTCGACCACGGCCCGGCATTTTTCCGGGCCGCCCGCGATACCGACCACGCGGGCACCGGCGATCTTGGCGATCTGGCCTGCCACCGATCCAGTCGCGCCCGCTGCGGCCGACACCACCACCGTCTCACCGGCCTGCGGCTTGCCGACCCCCTTCATGCCGAAATACGCCGTGGCGCCCGTCGGTCCGTAGATCGACATCACCGCCAGCGGATCGGTGTAACCGACCACCGGCGTACTGAAGAGGTCGTCGCGGATGATCGCGTAGTCCTGCAGCCCCGTCAGCGTGGTGACCAGATCGCCCACCTTGTAGGCATCACAACGTGATTCGACAACTTCGCCGATGCCGGCGACTCGGACGACCTCGCCCAATTCGAGAGCGGGCAGGTAGCCGGGTTCGCCGTCCAGCCAGGTGCGAGCGGCCGCGTCGATGCCCACATACGTCGTCCGCAGCAGTGCCTCACCGTCGGCAGGAACCGGCGCGGACGTGGTCACCATTTCCGTGTCGTCCGGGGAGACCAGCCCATTCGGGCGGCGACGCAACAGGACTTGACGGTTCTGGCGGTGCGCGGAGTCAGTCATGTCGCTGCTCATTTCTATGGAGGATCGAGAAGATCGAGGTGTCCATCCGATTTTTCATATTGATTCTTAGAATGCGTATCGATTATCGTCAAGCCCCAGACTGAAAGTGTCTCGCCAGGCGGGAGGGCACCCGTGAGCCTGCAGGGGAAGCAACCGGGATGACATGAGCGCCAACGAATTAACGCCGCGTCGAGGGAGGCCTCCCCGCATCGACCACAGCGCCATTGTCGCAGCGGTGCGGGAGATCGGCACTGAAAACGTCACGATGCGCCGGGTGGCCGAACACCTCGGCATCAGCCTGCCCGGGCTGTATCACCACGTGAAGAACCAGGACGATCTGCTGCGACTGGCCACCGAGAGCGCCTTGGTCATGTCACCGCCCCCGCGTTACTCCGGCGAGCATTGGGCGACCTGGATGCGCAGCTATGCGTCCTACATCAGGACGGTCTTGGCCTCCGAGCCGGCGCTGGTCGAGAAGTTCGTCACCGGCGGGGTCCGCGACGAGATGGAGATGCAGTGCAACGGCGACGCCGTCGAAGCACTGGCCGGGCACGGCCTGTCGCCCGACGACGCGATGGCGGTCTGGGCTGCGGTGAGCGCGATGGCGATCGGCAGCGTCACCGAGGCGCACCGTGAACACCTCCACGCCGAAAGCGGACAGCCCTGGCTGGCCCGGATCTTCAAACTCACCGCCAAACGTTCCGCGTCCGACTATCCGACGTTGCGTGCGGTCGCACAGTCCGGGTTCGATCCGTTCAGCGAAGACGCCTTTCAGCACCGAATGACGATGTTGCTCACCGGTATCGCGGTGCAGTATGGGCTTCCGTCCGAACCTGCGGACTAGCTACCCGGCATGCGGCGGACCAGGCCGTCGTCGAGCATCTGCTGGAAGTGGTCGGTGACTGTCTGCGCCGCCGGACGATAGGTGAGCCCCAGCTCGTTGCGGCTGCGGCTGTTGTCGAACGCCAATGGATATCCCACGTTGTGCTCGACGAACTCTCGCGTGAGTCCGGCAGCCGGCGCGATGGCCTTCACGAGCACCTTGGGTGCGGTCATCCTCGGGAACGGGTAGAACGGGCCGAACCGCCGCCGCAGTAGCTTGCCGATCTCCAGAAGCGTCAGAGAATCGGCGTTGACGATGTAGCGGCCGTGGGCCTCGGGTGTGAATCCGGCACGCAGATGGGCATCGGCGACGTCGCGCACGTCCACCACGCCCATGGTCAGCGCGGGCGCTCCGGCCAGGAGACTGCCGTCGGTGAACTGCTTCATGGTGCTCAGGCTGGCCGAATCACTGGCCGTGGTCAGCGCCGGGCCGAGCACCAGGCCCGGGTGGATGGTGACCATGTCCCAGCGGTTCTGCGCCCGTTGGTACCGCCAGGCCTCCTGCTCCGCGACCGTCTTGGAGTAGGGATAGGGCTGGTGGCCGACACTGCTGGTGGTGTTCCAATGTTCGTCGGTGAAGACACCGCCCGCGACATCCAACACCTCACGGGCGTCCCCGTAGATCGCGACCACGCTGCTGGTCAGCACCACGCGTTTGACGCTATCGGTGCGGTTCACCGAGTCGAGCACATTGCGGGTGCCCTCCAGCGCCGGGCGGACCAGTGCCTCCTGCGCGTCCTTGAAACCTGAGAGCAGGAACGGCGAGGCGGTGTGCATGACAAGCTCGCACCCGGCCATCGCGTCGTCGAAACTGCCGGGCTCGAGCAGGTCTGCCTTGAACAGTTCCAGTCGGCCGGGATGGTCGGCGGAGAGCTTGTGCAGATGCTCCAACCCGGTGGCCTTGGCAGGGTTGCGCACCGTGCCGTGGACGGTGTGACCGGCTTCGAGGAGTAACCGGACGATCCAGCTGCCGATGTACCCGCTGGCGCCCGTGACGAGCACCGGCGCGTCCGGGTCGATCGAGGTGCGAGGTGTGCTCATTCGGGGGTTCCTCTCGTGCGGGTCAGCTCGAGCATATTGCTGACGGAGTGGCCGACGACGGGGGACAGTTAGCGGTATGAGTAGCCAGAAGGTACCTAAACCCAGCGACCTCAAATCGGCCGCTCAGGCAGCCGTCGAGACGGCTCAGTCCGCCGTCGGCGCCGCCCAGGCGGTGGCAAGCGGCGCGATGCGCATTCCGCCGGCGTCGGCTCAACTTGCCGCCCAGCTACCCGATCTGCTGGAGAATCTTGCGGTCGCGACAGAACGGCTCAACACCACCATCGATCGGACCGAACGGTATATGGCCATGGCCGACCCGATGTTCCGTACGTTGGACCGCCTCCTGCCGCAACTGGAATCGTTGATCAACACGGGTAACGACGTCTTCCGGATGTTGACGAACATCCCGGGCGTCTCCGCGTTCAACCGGATCACCGGGCGCGGTCGCGACGACCGGGACTGACGCGGTTGGACTGTCGGTCTAGGTGATGCCGAGGACTGCTGCCGTGAAGCGCCAAAGTGTCTGTGTGGCTTGATCGGAATTCGGCGTCGGGATGACACGGAGCTGCTGCGCGATGCCGTGGCGCAGGCCTCCGATGAGGTAAGCGGCAGCGCTGTCGGGGTCCAGATCCGTTGGGATTGCGCCGAGTTGCTGTCCATGGCGGATGTTGGCGGCGGCGTTGTCGATGAGGTCGTGAATGTAGGCCTCCCCGAGTTCGGTGAGCTGCGGGTCGCTGGCGGTGCGGTTGAGCAGAATCGGCGCCAGCGGGTCGGCGAGGTGATAGGCGACGAAGCGATGGGTGCGGTCGTGTTCGCGGGTAGCCCAATCGCCGTCGGGTAGGTGGGTATCGGCGATCGCGTGGCGCAACCCGTCGTAGAAGCCGTCATAGATCGCGGTCAGAAGCCCGCTCTTCGATCCAAAGTGGTGATAGAGGGCGCCGGTACTGAGGCCGGCGCGACGGGTGAGCCCGCTGAGTTCGAAGACGCCGTTTCCGTGTACGAGTTCGTCGCGCGCGGCATCGATCAGTTGTTGACGTCCGACCGGCGCGCGTGCCATAGTCCGTACCATAACAGAAGTCAGTTATGTTTCGGTGAGGGCGATATGAGCACTGAAGTGACGTCGTTGACGGAGTTGTCCGGTGACCTGGCCGGTACCTATCGGCGGACCCGCAGCAGCGGTGAGCAGGTGGACCCTGCCGTGGCAGACGCGGACCTGGCGGCAGTGCTGCGCGACGGATACGTGATCCTGCCCGACCTGCTGAGTGCCGCCGAGCTCGACGACATCCGGAAATCCGTGGGCCCGCTGTTGGACCTGGTGGGCCGCAACGGGTTTGAAGGACACGCGACCCAGCGGGTGTACAGCGTGTTGAACAAGACCCGCAGCTGCGACCGCATCGCCGACCATCCGCGGGTGCTGGCGCTGCTGGATCGGTTGTTCATGCCCAACTACCTGTTGTCCATGCTGCAGGTGATCAACATCCTGCCGGGGGAGCAGGCCCAGATGTTGCACACCGATGACGGCTTCTATCCGCTGCCCCGACCGCGAAAGGCCCTGGGCGCGGCCACGATCTGGGCGATCGACGACTTCACTGCCGACAACGGTGCCACCGACATCGTCGCGGGTAGCCACCAGTGGGGTGATCGGCTGCCCGAGCCCGCCCAGCGCGAGCCGGTGGTGATGAGCGCCGGGTCATGCGTGTTCTTCGTCGGCACCTTGTGGCACGGCGGTGGCGCCAACCGTTCTGCAAACGCACGGCTGGCCCTGACGGCGCAATACTGCGAGCCCTGGCTGCGTCCGCAGGAGGCATTCACCTTGTCGATGACCCGCGATACGGTGCGGGCCGTCTCCGAGGACATCCGCCGCATGCTCGGCTACAGCATCCACCCACCCTTCATCGGTCAGGTCGACGGCATGCATCCGAAGCGTTTGCTCGAGGCCGGTGTTCAGTCCGTCTGATGCGTCCGCCTCCGCCTCCGCCTGCGGTGCCGGTTCAGTGTGCCGAACTGTCGGATGACTTCTGTTGAAATCGCTTTCGCCCAATCGTGACCAAACGTGGTCGAGCGCAATCTGATTGCCGCATCTTGGCCGCGCGCAACCGATAAAAGCTCACGAACCCGGCGCTGCACAGCCCTGTCTGTCGCTTTATTGTGTGACTGCGAGTATCGTCAAACTTATTGGTGCTCCGTCATACAGATTCCCGTTCGGGTTTGGAGCATCCATTCGACAGGTCGGTTTGCTCGGCCATAGATGGGAGCGTCCACATGACGCTACAAGCTGTTGAGAACTCGCCACGGATGCAAGGCCTGTCACGTACTCCAAGATTGCGGTTGAAGCCGAAGGCGCGACGCATTGGGTTTGTCGATGGGGCGTGGTGGCCCCGCGGTGATGACCTCAGCGCGGAACTTCCCGACCTTCTAGCGGCGCTGTCCGTCAAGCTGGGACACGTCGAACGCGTTCTCTACCGATTGTCTGACTGGCGGCCGGCGCCTCGAAAACTCACCACTGGTGACGGTTCAGTCAAGCTGGATGGCTATGAGCGCCAACCGACTTCAACTATCAGCCTGCTGGGACCCGGGCTCCGTCGACTCGACCTGCTGATCGTAGCTGTACACGCGGACGCATCCGACGCGCACGCGACAATGATGAGGGCCGCACATCCCAGCGACGAGACCCGTGTGGACCGCCTTCTCGGGATTGAGCCGCGCGTCCGGGTCAGTCTGGACCGGGCCGCTGTTGCCCAGCAGCGCTGGGCGTCACAGACCTCGTAACCACACAGTGCGTTCCCGAATATCCATTCGGTGAACACTTCTGAACAACATGACGCTGACGATGTCGTCAGAGATCGGATTTGACCATGACGGTACAAGTAACCCGCAACGACGGTGCCACTGATGAGTTTGCCCGCTTCGGCGATCGCTACATCAAACACACCGACGGGTCATTGGAAGTTGTCCGTGCCGGAACAATGCAGGCCGCGACTTATCCGGCGGGAGGCTGGACCCAGGTGACCGGAGATGAGAAGCGGAAACCCCACGGCCTGTTTCATCATCGTGCATGAGCAATATGCCAGCTTCGAATTTACTCGCTTGCTGTATGCGAATCACTCGATCACCAAATAGTATGCGCCACGCCACATCAACCGGCGATGCTCCATCGGTGATGTATGCGGACCCGGGGCTCCCCGTGTCAGTCGCGTAGTTGCGCCAACCGTGAGGAAGCCGTGGTTCCACCTTCTGATTCCCATCGTTCCTGAGCAGCAGACGCTTGGGTGCGTCTGTCCCGGTCTCGTTGGCCGATCATGAGCAATCCGTCGACGGTCGCGGCGTTGTGGGGTTGCGCCGCGGTCATCATGGTGTGGTGGGCGTCGTCGGCGTCGGTGTGGGGCGCGATTACCAGTAGCGTGAGCCGGTCACCGTCGAGCCCGAGAACTTCAACGGTGTTGATCGGCTGCCGCCGATACCCATCCAGGCGTACCGCCCGCCCTCCGGTGACCAGTTTTCGTGGCGCTGTCGCCCATGCGCTCAGGTGATACAACACCCGGTCGATGCGGCCCAGGCGGACCGAGAGCACGGCCAACAGGTCTGGCAGTTCTGCGCTGAGGTCATCGCTGTGAGGCCACCACGCCCCGTCGACATAGCCACTATGTGGCGCCTTGGGCTTCAACCGTAGGCGTGGCGTACGCGCCGGCACGGTGGAGTTCTGATCATTTCTGCGTGTCTGCTGTGGCGTCATGACGACGCTCCCGTCTGGACCGCGTTGACGCGGTCCTGTCCTTCAAATCAGCGATGACACACCCGAAATGGTTGCGTGTACGAAGTACCGCCGATAGTTGTGATCCTACGCTGATCCAGTCTGAATGCGGGCCGGGAGTCCTCATCGTCGGTCCTGTCATGCCGTGTTGCCCAACGCACCTTGGGCACGAGGCGCGATGTCTGCCGTCTCGGCGATGAGGTGATCCACGACGTCGAACAGGTTGTTGCTCATGCGCATGACGCGACGCTGCCGGGCCGCCGAGCTGCCGTCCGTCAGTGCCTGGCGCGCCAATTCCTCGACGGCCTGCCAGTCTCCCGACGCCTCCAGCTGTGGGCGGAGCATCTGGACCAAGTCGGTGACCATATCGCCCGCGGGTCGGCTGGCCGGATGTATCAAGTCCACCAGGTCGCCTTCCAACCCTGACCGAGCGGCTCGCCACAGTGCGGCGCGGCCGAGTGGGGGGACCACCATGGCGGCAGGCACCCCAGCGCGTATTCCCTCGATCTCGCGTTCGACGAGCGCGCGGAACAACGCCGCGATGAGCACGATGGTGTCGGTGCGTGGGCAGCTGTCACACACGCGCAGTTCCAAGGTGGGAGTTCGCAGGGCGGGGCGAACGTCAAAATACGACATCCCCGCATCGGTGATCACTCCGGTCGCAACTAGATTGGAGATCAACGTGTCGTATTCCGCGGCTGACGTGGCCGGGGGTGCCAAACCAGTGGTCGGCCACCGTTGCCAGACCAGTGTGCGGACACTGCTGTAGCCGGTGTCAGATCCGTCGGACCAGAATGGCGAACTCGCGCTCAGCGCAAGCAGGGTGGGGACGTAGGCGGCCACCCGGCCGGCCACCAGGACAGACTCATCGCGGTCGTCGATCCCCACGTGGATCTGAGTCCCGCAGATCAGTTGTTCGCGTGCCAACAGCTGATATTCGGCAAGCATCTGCTGATAACGGAAAGTCTGGGTCACTCGCATCTCGCTGGGCACCGACAACGGAACGGCGCCCGCGGCGACCACGCCCAACCCGAGAGTAGCGGCGGTGTCGACGAGGACTCGGCGTCGGGCGATCAGATCAGCTCGCAGATCTGAAAGAGTGCTGACCACACTGCCGTTCGTCTCCACCACACAGCGCTGCAACTCGGCCACATAACCGTCAGACAGTAGTTGCAGCAGCTCTGGCGCCCGCGCGGCCAGCCGTCGGGTTGTGAGGTCTACAACGTGGAACTCTTCCTCTATGCCGACTGTCCGGCGCACCTCTGAGACTGTCAATTGCCTTGGCGTTCCTTGCGTTCGGCATTCACATCTGCACGAGGGGCTTGTGAAACGGTATTCATCGTGTCGGCTCGGTCCCACTGGGTCGTCGAGCTGTTGAGGGGAATTCGCCGCCGTGTTGCAGCGGATGGCGTCCCGTTGAGACAGGCCCCATGCTGGGGGCGCCCAGATACCCGCCTATGGCCGCGCTCAGCGCTGCCGGCGGCGGCCTCGTCAGCCCATGCCTCGCGCCGGCGAACTTCCGGTGCGTCCAGTTCCACGGATCGGTGGATGCCGTGGTGCGCAGAGCGAACTTTGTCGCGTCTAGTGCCTGCCACCCACGCGAAGACAGAGATGGGCACCATCGTGGCGCACACCACGAGGAAGACGAAAACCATAGTGCTGGTAGCCATATCGGCTCCTTGCGATTGTTGAAACGTGAGTTCTGCAGGGGGGCACGGACCGATCATGGCCGTCGATTCAAGGTCGTCGGCCATGACCCACGGGCCGGTCAGTAGTAGTGACGCCGGCCGCCGACGGCGTGACCCGTCCGCCCCATCAGCATCATGAGCAGGCCCACGACCAGCAGGATGACGCCGATGACCAGGACAACGTGAGCGAAAGCGAATGTGGGGACGAGGCTGGGGAGGAGGAGCCCCAGAACGATCATGACGATTCCGAGGATGATCATGGCAGTTACCTAGTTTCGATGTGGATGGTCGGGGGCGGGTTTGCCCGAGATCAGTGTTTGAAGGCGTCTTTCAGCTTGTCGCCTGCCTGTTTGGTGTTGCCTTTGAACTGGCCGGCGCGTCCCTCAACCCGCAGACGGGTGTTGCCGGTGGCGCGGCCGAAGGCTTTCTTCATGCTGCCCACAGCCGCTTCGGCTTTGTGGGCGACCTCTCTACCAAAACTCATTTCGCGGCTCCTCGTTCTCCGTAGTTCACGTCCCGCGATCGCGGGACGAAGGCATGCGTTTGAGGTTCGTTTTGCCGGGGAGGCAACCGCGGCGCGTGCACGCGCCGCCAACACGATCAAGCCGAGCTTCGGAATAGGCCGACGTAGATCCCGGAGGGGAGCGGCCTGCGTCGGCCCGGTGAACCCCACGACCACCGCGACGAGCCAAACAACCGATCCAACGATGACGATCATGGCGGCGCCTCTACTGATACTTAGAAGTCCAGTACACGCCCCATCGGTGGGGTTGTCAACAGTGTATGTCTACAGCATAGTTCTACCCTGTCGATGATCCGAGGCTGTGCGTCGTTGTGGGGTCTACGGTGTAGGACTACAGTGGAGGACAACACTGGAGACACGTCGAAAGGTGGCAGCATTCATGACCGCACCGCCCGGAGGTCCACCCGCGACCGGCGCCCGTAACATCGAGTCGAACGGTGAGGGCGTGCCGATCACCCGCGCAGCGGTCCTGGCAAGCGCTCTGGAGATCATCGACCGCGACGGCGTCGACAGGCTCTCGATGCGGCGACTCGGTGAGGCGCTCGGACGCGACCCAATGGCCCTGTATCGGCATGTGCCGAACAAGGCTGCGGTGCTCGACGGAGTCGTCGAGATGGTCTTCGAACAGCTTTCGCTGGACACCACAACGCCGGATTGGGCCGCTGCATTACGCAAGCTCGGCCACGAGTTCCGCGATCTGGCACGTGCGCATCCCAACGTGGTGCCTTTGTTGGTCACCCGCCCGCTGGCAACACCGCTTGGGATGCGCCCACCGGGAATCCTGCGGCACCTCGAAGAGATCCTCACCCTGCTCATCGGTGCCGGGTTCACCGGAGAGGACGCGCTGCACGTCTACCGGGCGTTGTTCGGGTTCCTGTACGGGCACGTGCTTACCGAACTGCAGGAAATCGTCGAGCGGCCCGAGGAAACCGACCACGTCTTGCGCTTGGGACTACACCGGCTTCCGATCGACCAGTTCGGACACCTTCGCGAGCTCGCACCAATATGGGCTACCTACGACGGACTGGCCGAACTCGACCGCGGGCTCGACATTCTGCTCAGCGGACTGGCCGCGCGGCTCTCGGTTCCCGGTGCCGCTCCCGCGCACACCGCCGAACCTCCACAAGACAATCACGAACGGACGTGATCTCGACGCCGCACTCCACGCTTCTCCCACTCGCGTTCGTCCTGTGCGAATACGTATGACCCGAAACTAATTACAGACTTGGCAAGAAGATGGCAGTAACAGACGCAGCCGAATACGCGCACCTTTGCGAGGCCGACCTCGAGGAGCTCGGAGTCGAACTCGAGGCAATCCGTCGCGACATCGAGAATTCGCGCGGTGAACAAGATCGGGCATACATCCAGCGGGCCATCGCGTTTCAGCGCTGCCTCGACATCATCGCACGGCTCATGATCGCCGGCAGCCGAGGCGGGTCCGGCTGGGCACTGGGAACCGCCGCGCTGGCCACCGCGAAAAGCATCGAAAACATGGAACTCGGTCACAACATCTGCCACGGTCAATGGGATTGGATGAACGATCCGGAAATCCACTCCAGCACGTGGGAGTGGGACATGGCCGGTGTCTCCTCGCAGTGGCGGTACGCCCACAACTACCGCCACCACGTGTTCACGAACGTGATCGGCGTGGACGACGACCTCGGATACGGCATCATGCGGGTCACCCGCGACCAGCAGTGGCGGTCGACCAATCTACTGCAGCCGCTACGGAGCATGTTGCTGGCCATCATGTTCGAATGGGGCATCGCCCTGCAGGGGTGGGAGTCGCAGCAGAAGCGCGCGGCGACTCGCGCCGACAAATCCGCGCTCACTCGAGCCTTGGTCGGCAAGGTGGCACGGCAGGTTGGGAAGGACTATTTGATCTTTCCCGCGCTGAGTCTTCGACGATGGCGCCGCACGCTCACCGCGAACGCGACCGCCAACATGTTGCGCAACGTGTGGGCTTACGTGGTGATCTGCTGCGGGCACCTAGGCGACGGTACGCAGAAATTCGCACCCGCCGCGCTGGAGGACGAGTCCAAATCCGAATGGTATCTGCGACAAATGCTCGGCACCGCGAACTTCCGCGCCGGGCCAGTGTTGGCGTTCCTCAGCGGAAACCTCTGCTACCAGATTGAGCACCACCTCTTTCCGGATCTGCCGAGCAACCGCTACGCACAGATCGCTCCGCAGGTTCGGTCCATATGCGGCCGCTTCGACCTGCCGTACACGACCGGCCCGCTCGTACGTCAATACCTGGAGACCGTGCGCACTATTTTCACGCTCGCGCTCCCGGATCGGCTTCTCGCCAAAGATTCTGAAGGAAAGGTCGGTTACAAACCTGACTCCCGGTGCGTTGAGAGACCTCGAGCTTTCGTCGTGGCAACGCGATTGGGGCAGCGCCGGTAGCGATGGTGTCGGTTTGACGACCGGTATCGGTGTCCCTCAGGTCGGCGACTCGAACTGTGGTGAGTTCCATGCGCAGTTCAGCGAGGGCGCGCGTGAAGTCGTCGGAGAGTGCATAGTCGGCATAGTTGTGGAAGCTACGGTTCTTCCACCAGGCATTGACTTCGAATGACACTTCCTTGCTCATTGGACGACGCCCAGTCAGGCCTTTCGAGGCCCGGTACCCGATCCCGACCTCGTTCAGGCACCTTGAGAGCGTTTCCTGGTCGAACTGCGGATACCGTGTGGAGCCGGGAAGCTTCCGGGTATCAACAATCAGCCCGACACTGCTACCGCGTAACAGGTCGACGAACTCATCGAGCGTTCGGGTGGAGTGTCCGGCCGTGAAGAACGGCTCACTCATCGACCAGCCGCAAGGCGCTGCCCTTATGAGCGGCGATGTGGTCGGTTTTGTCGCTCTTGGTCTCGTACTGCGGATCGTCCGGGGACGCCCGCCGCGTGTAACCCTTGTATTCGAAATCCTTCGTGCGGATCTTCGTCACCGTGCCCGACACGTGTCCGGCCTCCGAGTTCCACGTCACATGGGCATCAACGCTGAACCGGTCAGACATATCGACTCCTTCGTCCTGGACCCATTGAAGCAGTGCTGGCGGCGACGCACTACTGGCTGCCGCCGCCGATAGCAAAGCCTCCACTGGATTTCGTCCATTGCTTCGTCATCGACCACGAGCGGGGCGGCCGGGACCTCCATACGGTCGATGAACGTGGCTGCGCAATGCCTGGCTAATTATGTTGTCATGCAACGGAATTGGTACTCAGTTCGTGCGGGTCAAACCACCTCATCGGCAGCCCTTGCTGCGGTTTCTACTTCAGCGGCGGCACGTTTCCCCACGGTCCGTAGGGGCCATTGGCGCCGATGCCCATTCCCGCGCTGGTGCTCGGCGGCTCTGAGTACACCTGCGCGTTGCCAGGGGACTGGCACAGCACGGAGCCGCCGTCATTTCTGCAGTTGGCTCCGGGTGCGGCTTGAGCATTTGGTGCGAGCAAGATCCCCAGCGCTGCGGCTGCGCTCGCCACCACAGCCACTGTTGGCATTCTCGATCGTTTGTAGGTTGTATTCACTGCCACCACGCTCCTTTGTTTGTGATTTCGTGTCTCTACTCCAGGGTTCCCAACACGCGGGGCGAAACCACTGGTGCTGGCCCCCAACTCGCACCCCGTTAGCCGGTACCACCACCAACTGGTAATTCCAGGTCCCGGCCGAAAGCGCGCGGAGCAGCCCGGGGGACCGGTTGGTGGTCACTTTGGAGGGGCGCGATGACAGACCCGGCCGAGCGAACGTCCTCCATGGCGCACTCCACCGAAATGGCAGCGTCCCAGCTAGCCCGTCAACCCGAACTCCGATGGTCAAGAAGACAATTCATCATCCTCCGGCATCCAGACCACACCCGGATATTAGCGTCAGGTGCCGCAGACGACGCAGCTGATAGAGGCCTGGTAGGCCGGGATGCCATCTGGAAATTGCATCAATCGCCGGTGGCCCGCAGCGTGATCTCTGAGATGGTGGTGCGGCTCTGCCCATCGAGGGTGCCCAACTTGGAAATCCACACCAGCACATTGGATGTTTCCGTCCGATTGTCGACGGTGATGGTGTTTTCCCCGGGCTGTAACGCCACGGTCGGCGTCAGCTCGGTTGTGTCGGACAGGTTGCTCGGGTGAGCACTGTCGGCCGCGCGAATCTGGACTTCTGTTCCGGTGCTGGGCACGTCGATCGTCACCTCGCTCAAAGCGGTCGGCGAGGGGAGCTGAAGTAGCAGGCCGACACCTTGTTTGAAGGCCGGGAACGGCGCGGCATCCTGATAGATATCGGTGGACCACGACGTATCCGGGTTGCCGTCGACGGCCAGACTCGCCTGATCCGGATGGTCTGGTGAGCCGCCGGGGGAGAACACCGTCGCACTCTCGGGCGTCACTATTGGCCCCGGGGCGCTGTGCGACGACGATCCCGAACCGCGAATGAGAAGAACGGACATGGCAACGATCATCGCGATCACGGCCAGAACCAAGACGATGCGCACGGGACGGGACGTCAGAGTTCGGCGGCGATTACCTGACCTCACTTCGAACGAGTTGCGCCGGCGGCGCCCGCGGCTCCCGGCCGAATGATTGACCACCGAGTCGGCGTACAGCGTTCGGTCATCCCAGGGGCCGCTGACCTCCACCACATCCCCGTCGGAGAGTTCGCCCGTGATGGAGTTGCCGCGTAGCTCGACCGGCACGACGGTGTGTGCTTCACCGGTCGACTCGTAGCGCTCGACGCGGAAGGCCCAGACCTCCTCGTCGCTGTCAGGTCCGGACGGTTGCTTCTGCACGCCGCGGGCAGTGCCCAGGATCGTCAGCATGGCCAGCCGTTTGGTTTCCGGGGAGCTGCTCCGCTCATGGACGTCGGGGATCTCCAGCGGGGCGGTGTGAACGCCCGTAGCGGGCGCCACCGGCTGGGGCGCGGTCGACACGTCCGTGCTCCCGCCCAGCGCCCGCGCGAAGTCCAGGCACCGCGCGTAGCGCTTGTCGGGTTGTTTGGCCAGCGCCTTCGCCATCACGGCGTCCAGATGGGCGAGGTCGCGGCGGCGCTCGGACAGCCGGGGCGGTGGCGCATAGAGGTGGTTGCCGGCCTGGACGATGCGATTGGTGTCTTCGAAGACAGGCGAGCCGGTCAACAGATGGAAGGCGGTCGCCGCCAGGGCGTACTGGTCTGCTCTGCCATCGAGCGCCTTCCCGGTGAGCTGCTCGGGAGCTACATACGCGACGGTACCGATGGCCACGTCGGTCTCCGTGAGGCCATTCGCGTCGTCGGCTTCTCGGGCGATACCGAAATCGGTGAGCAATATGCGTCGCCGGGCACTTCCCGACGGGACGGTGACCAGGATGTTCGCCGGTTTGACGTCGCGGTGCAGCAGGTTGCGTTCATGCGCGACGTCGAGCGCTTCGGCGACTGCCGTGACGATCTCCACCACATCCCGCAAGGGCATCCCAGATGGGTTCTGCTCGATCAAGTGCTTGGCGTCGGTGCCCTCGACGTAGTCCATCGAGATCCACAGCCGGCCGTCGAACTCGCCCCGGTCGTGCACGCCGACGATGTGCGGATGCCACAACGATGCGGCCAGCTCCGCCTCGCGGTTGAACCGGGCGCGGAACTCCTCATCGCGCGTGGTGCTCACCGAGAGGATCTTGAGTGCATCCAGACGGGGAAGGCGAGGATGTTGGGCCAGGTAGACCTCGCCCATGCCACCGGCGCCCAGGAGCCGCTGAATGGTGTACCCGGCAAAGACGTCACCGGCATTTAACGGCATGTTCGCAGCCTACAAAGGACGGCAACTCGAGCGCGAACAGATGTTCGTCAGGATCACGACGTCCCGAGCAGCTTCAGCCGAGGCCGTCCCAGAAGCGGGTGAGGGCCGCTGCGCCACCAGCCGGGTCCTGCACCATCCACCAATGTCCCAGTCCGTCGAGTACCTCCGTGCGTGCACCGGCCCGCGTCGCCGCTCGCTGTCGAATTTCGTCGGAGCCGATGTAGGGATCGTCGGTGGCGAGCAGGGAAAGGCCGGGCCGGGCCCGAGCATTCTCCAGCGCTCGCCCGGCCTCCGCCATCGCAGGTTGGCGGGCCGAGCGGTACAGCGCGAGGATCGCCCGTCCCATCTCTGGTCCTTGTTCGGCGGCAATCGAGGCTGCGATGTCGATCGGGATGCCCAACCCGGACATCTGGGCGGCGCGATCCTCGATGGTTCCGCCGAGCATGGTGTCGACGAGTTCCTCGCCTTCTCCGGGTGTCTGCCAGACCTGGGCCATGTCGTGCCACACGTAGTCGGGGTCGAGGACACCGATCACATCGGTGGCCCAGCTGCGCACCAGTTCGGGTCGGTGCATGACGACGCTCATCACATGGCCGCCACCCCAGTCATGCCCGACTACGTCGACTGGTTCGTCGATGTTCTCCAGCTCACCTTCGAGCCAGTCGCGGTAGGCAAGGAAGGTCGCAGCAAAGCCGTCGGGGAGTGGTGCACCGAATCCCGGCGGCGACAGCCGCACCACGTCATCGCGACCGAGCGCATCGACGAGTGGACCCCAGATCGCGTCAGTCTCCGGATTGCCGTGCACGAGAACCACAGTCATGGAGGCCATCCTTGCATCGTCATCGCCGCAGGGGCGCCTGTTGGCTTGATCCGCCTGCCGCGCTCGGAAGCTCCGTCGTTGCTGTCCTCGGTGTTGTCCGGGGAGCGTTCGGGGGTCGGTCAGCGGGAATCGGAGCGGCTCAGCAGGCGATCTCCAGGTCGATCCATTTCGCATTGGCTTCGGCGACGAAGCCGTCCGGCAACACCTCGTTGCCCTTGTCGCTACGTGCACAGCTGATCTCGTGGTCTCGGAGAGCCGTGAGCAGCTCGTCCAGCGGGATGTTGTTGCGGTATCTTCCGAGGCCGGCCTGTGTGGAAACCATCGCGGGGATCTCTCGCGGCAACACCTTCTCGACGAGAGTCTTGGACGTGGCGTTGTGGCTGCCGTGGTGGCCGACCTTGAAGAAGGATGCGCCACGCAGCAGCGAGCGCGCTTTGTTGTTCGCGAGGATGCGCTTCCAGGTTCCCCATTCGGCGTCGCCCGGCAGCAGCAGGCGTGCGCTGCCGATGTCCAGCACGAGCACCAGGCTTGTCGAATTGATCATGTCGTCAACGGCTTTCGCGGCCAGCAGCGCGTCGGCCGAGTGCGCGAGCCCCTTCAGCCGCTTGAGGTCGTCGTCGGCGAGCTTCGGCCCCGGATCGGTGGCGGGCACGCGCCACTGCGCCGAGAATGGGGCCGTCACCTCCTGGTGGCGGACGCTGGCGGCCTGCAACATGAGCGCCTTGTAGGTCTCGTCATCGCTCGCGGGATCAAGCTCTTCGATCTCGTCGGGATCACGCGGCGGACCGAGGACGTGCACCTTCATCCCGGTGATCACGTTGCTTTCGAAGGTCTCGGGAAAGTCGTTGCCTTCGGGCAAAAATCGGGGATCGGAGCGCTCGCGGTGCTTGAACCCGTCGTGAAGCACGTCCAGCGCTCCCTGGTTGCTCCATGCCGCCAGCTCGGCGTCGGGCACGAGGCCGGTGATGTCGATCCCGGCGTTCCACAGCAGGAAGTCCAGCTCCGCACGGTCGTCCGGATGGAGGTCAAAGCCCGGGGCTGCTTGGGCCAGCGCCATCGCAAACCCTTGCTGCTTCTTCCAGAGCTTCTTGGCGTCCGGGTTGTCGCGGTCCTCGACCCAGGGCATCCATACTTCGCCGATCTCGACGTTCTCCCATTCGGCCGAGTTGAAAGCGAACACATGGTCCTGGTGCCGGTGCGTAGCGATGACGACATCGATGCGGGCTCTGCCGCTGTGCGCCTTGACGTCCGCCACAATCTGCCTGGCGAGGTCGTTGGCGGTAAACGCGCCCTTGCCCTGACTGTGGAAGCCGGCGTCCACGAGGATCGTCTTCTTGCCGGGCAGTAGCAGCAGGAACGAGTCGCCGAAGCCGACGTTGTACATGCGGATCGTCATTGTCGAGCTCATCGCCACCTCCGTGCGTCCATGGCCCGCGCCGAGTACGCCGCGACGATTCTGTTGGGTTCGGGATTGCGTGGCTTCCAGCCCATCCCGTATGCGTCGTCGAACGCGGTGACCCGGTCGCGCAGGGCTTGCTTCCGGTCGTCACGGAACGGCTTGCGAATGTAGTAGCGGATCTGACCGTCGATGTTGGCAACGAGTGTCAGCCCTGCGCGGTAGCGCAGGCCACCGAGGTCGTCTTCGACACTCATGGTCTGGACGATCTGCGCGACCATCTCGACCAGGAGCTCGCCAGTGGCCGCGATCCGGTGCACCGGATGGAATCCGACGACTGCCGCGGGAATGTCGATTTCGAGACCGAGCTTGGGGCGGTTCAGCTTCACCCAAGATCCAAGCCTGCCGCCCAGGCTTCGCCAATCGTCGTCCGGTTCCTCGGTTTCGGGGATCTGCGCATCTTCTCTCGGCGGCTCCGAAAGCGACTGATACTGCTGCGCGTCCCAGTCGGAACGGCTCGTCACCTCGCGTGCGCGCGGCCTCTTCGTGTAGGTGCTGGACTTCGCCGGGCCCGTCGTCCGGCCGAGCTCACGTGCACCAACCTCGACCAAGTCCGCGACGATCCTCGCGAGGTCGATGTCCTTCGGCGCGGTATCGGGCTGCGCGTCGAGCAGCAGCGATTCGACAGCCAGCGAACCCACCGCCTGGGGCCGGATTCCGCGTTGACGGAACGCCTCGATCATCGAGGCGCGCACGCCGGTCTCGTCCGATCGGTTCAGTTCGAAGTCGGCCGTGATCATCGCCCGCAGGTAATCGCTGAACGTCGGGTCGACAGGCGGCAGGTAGTCAGTGGCGCGGATGCACATCGACAGGACCGTCTGCGCCGTGCGGACGCACTCTCCGGCGAGGCGGTTCACCAGGTCTGGATGCAGCTCCCCGTCCGGCAGCTTGCCGCTGCCTCCGGTCGCGATGCGAATGAGGTCGCGGGTGCGCCGTTCGTAGGTGTCGACGAACCCGTCGTACACCGCGGATACCAGGATCCAGCCGAGTGCGTGCGGCTCGGTGGTCGAGGCGACTTTCGACGGATCGCGCGTGGCCGCGATGCTGCGCAGCGCATGGCCTTTACCCGCGGCAGAGCCGAATTGCGCGCCGATGTCCAGCAGCCGTCCCTTCGGATCCAGGAGGTTGTTGCGCGTCTCGCGGATCGCGGCGGCCACGACTTCCGGGAACGTCAGGCGCTGGAACAACGCGACGATGTCGGCGAACGCCTCGTGCAGGGCGGGCACCTGCGCGTTCGTGGGCTCGCTATACCGGCGATGCAGGCGGCTCAGCGCCGCGTGCGCGACCTCGTGAGCCACGATGTCGTGCGACAGGCAGGTGAAGATCAGCTGGCCGGGGAGGTTCGCGCCGGGATCGTCCACATCAGCGGAGAAGTACCCGAAGAGAACGGCGTTCAGGTCGTCGTCGAAGTACGCGTTGCTCCCTTGAAAGGCGTGCGGCATGAGGCGCAGCCGCGCGCCGCCCCAGAACCGCAGGCGTCGGCCGAGCGCGCGGTCGAAGTTCTCGAGCACACGCGAGGCGACCGCGTACACCATCTGCTGGTGGAACTGCGGATCGGAATCCGACGGCTCAATGCCCTGCTGCATCGCGATCGCGGCGTCGTCGAGTTGGACCGCCTTGTAGTACACGTCGGCGGCCGCGTCGTAGTCGACCACTTCAAGCCGGTCGTCCCAGAAGGAACGCTCCGTCCGTTCGAGCTTGCGATATGGCACTTCCACGGTGACACGATGATCGCCTGCTCGCGAGATCATCGGATCGAACGCGAATATTCGCAGGGCTCTGCGTTCCGGGGATTTGCGCATCGAGGCCTCCTTGCCGGCTGCCGAAGGGGCTACTGCGGTGGAACCGTTGGTTGAAGATGCGGCGGTGATTCGGGGCTGTCGATACGACGGCGCCGCAACGGGTCTGGCGTGACCAACTGACGAGTCTTCTCGTCGGTCGGAATTCCGACGAGCGGATAGTCGAGCAGAACGTGGCAGTTGACCATGCTCAGGATGTAGCCGTGCCGGATCAGCGACTCGGCGCGTGCCTGGGAGACCCGGGACAACGTCGTCTTGACGCGGCGATTGCGATCGGCCTCGCCTGCCCAGAATGCCCTGTTCTCTTCCCCCAGTGTCACGATTGCCGCCCGTGCGCGAGCGGCAATCGCATCGGACCCCGACTTGTAGGCATCGGCTATCGCGAATGGGCTGCGATTAATCTGAATCGTCGTGCCACGCAACGCCTCCTGCAACACGCCCGCGTTGGGGCCGATGTTGCCGAGGTCGTCGTCGCGGGAGATGCGGTAACGCGTGTTGAGCAGTCGCCGCCGCACCGCGGTCGTCTGGCGGTACATCACGTCCTTGACCGCCAGCAGGCTTCGGACCTCGCCGATGAGCGGAAGTGTGACCGATGGACGCGAAACCACGTCGTCGTCCGCGGAGGCATTGACCACGATGACTTCGCCGACCGGTTGCAGGCCGGGCGGGGGAGAACCTTTGAGTCGATCATCGAGTTCCAACAACCACTCTGAACCCATGTTGTCGTAGACGCCCCCATCGAGAAGCTTGAAGCATTGGGGCGCTTGCCGATCGGGGACGCCCTGCTGAGGCAGACCGAAGCGGCTCAGCGGCAGCGACACCACACTGAAGGCCCCGGGTAATGCGGCTGAGGCTTGCACCGCTCGCGCGATCCTCAGGTCACCCGGTGTGCCCCATCCGGTGCGCCACGAGTTGACGAAGTTGCTCGAAAAGAAGACGGCCTGGCCCATCTGGAGATCGGTGGCGCACAAGACGTGTGACACAACGGAGTTCATCGATGTCAGCGGTCTGCGGTGGAAGAGCGTGGTGTCGAGGGCGCGGGCAACCACTACGCTGCGCTGCTGGGCCAGCCATCCACACAGTGCGATCACGATCACCCACACCGCGGCGACCCACCAGCCGGCACCGACGAAACTGACGGTGGCCGCGAGTGCCAGCAACGCCCCGATGCTGCCCAGGTACAGGTAGGTGACGGGAGCGGCCCATAGCGTCCCGCGGCGGGCGACCTGGGTCGCGAGCGCGCGGGCGTGCGCCCACACAGTCTCGGGGTCGACAGTCGACAAGTCGACGGCATGCCCGAGGTACGCGTTGGTCAGCGATCCTCCCGAGACGGACGACACGGATCGCAGCTGAGGGCCCTTGCGGGCGTCGATCAGATACAGCAGCGCGCCGAGGTTGAACAACGCGGCGCGGTGCCCACCTCCGGACAGTGCCACCCCGATTCCGGGTCCGTCGTTTGCCATCACCCGCCCCCTCTGTTGCACATCGCGCCCGGTGGCCCGCCGAGCGCGCGAGGCGTGGGTCGTCGAGCAGCGGGACCGCCGGCCGCCGGTCGTCATGTCGATTTTCGCGTGCCGTCGGCGCACCGACGTGAGTAATGCACTACTCGAATCGACATGTCTGATGGGCGGAATCCTGTGGTCGAGGAACTGCCGCCACAGTCTCGGCGCCCCGATCGAGCAGCCCGCATGCCCGGTCACCGGGTTTGAACTCCTTGCCCTTTGAGATGCCAGGGCCGCCAGGACTGCCCGCCTGGGGCATGGCCGCTCCGATGTCGTGGGCAACGATGTCGAGATGCATTGCCACAACAGGCGATTTGCTTCTCTGACCGAGCGGGGGCGTGGCTGCCCGATTTGGCTTGGACCCATACTTGACAGGCGTATGAGACAGGGTGTCCCATGTACATACGGAATGGGACTCGCAGTCTCGGTAAATCGGCCACGGTGATCAACCGTCTAGGAGAAATGACGTCATGGCATTTGCGAAGGCGGTCAGTCGCTGGCGGGACGCGATGAACGTCCGTGGCGACGCGGGCTATTGCACGAGGCTGGAAACCCTCTCGGCAGGGTCAGTGCGCCGGAACTTCACCCCCTACCTGGACATTCCGTGGGATTCGCCGGAGTTCAAGGTGATCGAGAACGACCCGCGCTGGGTACTTGCGGCGGACAGCGACCCAATTGGGATGAGCCCGTGGTATCAGGCGCAGCCGCTGGAGAAGCAGATCGCGATCGGCATGTGGCGTCAGGCGAATGTCGCCAAAGCCGGCCTGCAATTCGAGAACATGCTGATCCGAGGAATCCTGAATTACACCTTCTGGGTTCCCAACGGCAGCCCCGAATATCGGTACTGCCTGCACGAGGCGGTCGAAGAGTGCAACCACACCCTGATGTTCCAGGAGATGGTGAATCACGCGGGCGTGGATGTTCCAGGTTTGGCCCGGTGGCTCAGATGGTTGCACTCACTGCCTCCGCTGTTCGCGAGTCCGATGCCGGTGTTCTTCTTCATGATGGTCCTCTGCGGCGAGGAGCCGATCGACCACATGCAGAAATCCATTCTGCGCGAGGGTAAACCGATACACCCCATCATGGAGCGCGTGATGGCGATCCACGTCGCCGAGGAAGCCCGGCACATCTCATTTGCCCACGAATTCCTGCGTCGGCGGATCCCGGAGATGCGGCGGCTCAACCGATTCGGGCTGTCGATCATCTATCCGCTCAGCTTCCGTCTGGCGGCCACGCTCATCGCGAAGCCGCCGCGCTCCTTTTGGCGTGAGTTCGACATCCCACGCTCGGTGAAGAAGGAGATCTACTGGCGGGCACCTGAATCCAGGGCGATGCTCCGTGAGATCTACGGCGACGTGCGGATGCTCGCCGTTGACACCGGCCTGATGAATCCGATCGCCAAGATCCTGTGGCGGGTTCTGCGAATCGACGGTCCGGCGTCGCGTTACCGGAGCGAACCCGCGCGCCAAGCGGTCAGCGTGGCTTGATCGACGAAACCCCCTCCGCCGGATTCGCTGGGCGGGGATAGAGGGACGGCGGAAGGCACATCTTTTAGGATTCGGCTCGTGCTATCCCGCCCAGCGTCCATCAGTGACGAGACGATTGCCAATGTGGTCGCCGTACACTGGCTGCCCCAGATCTCCGACATCAGTTATTTGCCATGGGGTTTCGGTGCGCACCACTGGCGGGCGAGCGGCGGCGGCACCACACTGTTCGTGACGTTGGACCAGTTGGAACCCCGACACACCAGATCGTCTCTCGAGGCTGCTTACGCCGGGGCCGCCGCCCTTGCCGCCGCCGGTTTGGGCATGGTGTGCGCACCGCTGCCGGCCCGCTCCGGACGGTTCACCGTCGATGTCGGGAC
Source organism: Mycobacterium shunyiense (assembly GCF_058270075.1). Lineage (NCBI taxonomy): Bacteria > Bacillati > Actinomycetota > Actinomycetes > Mycobacteriales > Mycobacteriaceae > Mycobacterium > Mycobacterium shunyiense. The sequence goes on from NZ_JBZDPU010000005.1 coordinate 391,955, forward strand.
CAGTGCGCTCAGCGTGACGCCATGGCTGCAGGGCAACAGCCCAACCGAGGCACAGGCCCGCGAACCCCAGCACGCCCGCCAAGTGGTTCTGGCTCTGGACGCGCTGCATCGCGCCGTTCCACCTGAGGCACTGCGGCCATGGACCCCACAGGTCGGGCCGTCGTTCGCCGACGAATTGCGAACGCGTACCGCCGAGCCCTGGACGAGCGGTCCGCTGGCAGAGAAGGCGCGGCTGGCGCTCGATGCGCACATTGAACCGATTCAGCGCTGGACCGAGCGCTACCTGAACCTGTCCGAAACAGCCTGCTCCCGACGCGACACATGGGTGCCGACGCATGGCGAGCCGCACAACGACAACCAGGTCGTGACCGCCGACGGGGTCCGGCTGGTCGATTGGGAGTCGCTGGCTCTTGCACCGCCCGAACGTGACTACGCCGACCTGGTCGCTGTGGCACAGGACCTATTGCGGCCCGACCCCGCGATGTTAGAGCTGTTCGCACTGGACTGGCGGCTCTCCGAAATCGCTGAGTAAGCAAGGTGGTTCGCCGCTGCGCATATCGGCTCCGAAGACGACCACACCGCCCTGCAAGGGTTGTACGAAGAGTTGACCGAGGGTAGGAGTTAACCCATGCCACTCATCAAATCCGTTCCGCCACAACATAATACGTCACAGTGACGAATATCGCCCCTGGCCCTGATTTTACGGGAAGGGGATAGGAGGGATCGCAGAAGGCAACTGGATCTGGGGAATCGCGGCCGGCAACTCGATCTGGGGCACATCGGCCGGCAGCTGAGCCCGCGGGATGTCGCTCGGCAGCTGGACGGTAGGCACGGCGCTGGGCAACGGGACCTGTGGAATGTCACTCGGATACGGGAACGGTGGCATGTTGGCCGGGACGGGAAGTGTTGTCACGGGATCATCCGATGCGACCGGCCAGCCCGGGTCGCCAGAGCACCCGGTGGCGAGCGCCACGGCGGCCATCATGGCCAGCAGCGGCGCAACTCGCCACCGAGTCCGCCTCACTCCAACAGCCATCTGGTCAGCCCCTTGCATTCACTGACAACGCTATCACCGGCCGCGCGCTCGCGGCTGCCGCTGGAACCTTCGTTCCAATCCGGCGCGGCCGAAAGCGCCTGCGCTGCAATCGAATCTGCCACACGGGCACCAGAAGAGAAATCGTCACTGTGACGTAACTGCAGAGTCGTGCCCAGGGGTGGCCAGGGGCGTCAGCGGCCGTCGTCACCGATCGACCGGCGCGAGTACCGGCGTGCATATCCGAGGCGTCGACGTGTGGCGACCGGATCCTTTGCGGCACGGCCGGCGCCGCGACGCTTGTGCGGTTTACACATCGCGCAGCCACGCCACGAACGAGACGGATGATGGTTGGGCATGAGAAGCTCCCGGAAACGACTCCGCAGGCAAGGCGAAGAGATCGACTGTACGCGGCGCCGGCGGTTGCGTATCGCCAGGTTGATTATGTACCGATAAGCGACATTATGTCAGGTTGAGTACGCCGTTTTCATCAGATGAATCAGCATCCGTCTCCGAGACCATCAAGTTCCTGGCCTCTGTCGAGCGGAACTGATCGACACGTCGCCGTCCCTGCGGCCGTCATCGTTGTAGAACAGCTCCATTCCATCACCCCCATCTCGACCCGCACGTCCAGGCGAAAGCCGTTTCACGGGCGACAACCCTACGATGTGAAGAGTTCGTGGAGATGCTGATCGATTGCGGCGAGGGCCTCCCCCGGATTGATGACCTCCAGGTCGAGAAGGGGTGTCAGGCCGGTCAACGCAAGGATGCGGTCGGTCTCGGTGTTCACGTCGCGATGACGGGCGATCTCCCCATCCGTAATCGCTTGCGCGATAATCACTTTGACCTGCTCCCGTCCCTGGCGTAGACCCTCGCGCGTGTGATCGCGAATCGTGTTGTCGTGCAGTGCTTCGAGGACGTAGGCGGCATTCATTCGGCTCGTCGCGCGCGCATCGTCATGCAGCGGCAGCATTTCGGTGAGTATCAGCCGCAGGACGTCTCGCGGATGCGGCACCGCGCCGAGCGCCTCCAGACCACGCGTCACTCGCTGAGCAGTCTGTTCGGCAGCGAAGTCCATCGCGAAAGAAAGCAACTCCTGACGACTCGCGAAGTAGTGCTGGAGTTGGCCGTGTGACATCTCGGCCTCCGCCGCCACCTCACGCAGACTCAGCCGCAGAACCCCGCGTTGATCCACTACCCGCCACAGGGCGCGAGCGATGGTTTCGCGGCGTTCTCGGTGGTCGACCTGTTTCGGCAACGCACACCCCCTTTTCGTTATTACCATACATCTGACATAATACAACTGACTTGGAAAGGTATGGTGCGAATGACCAGTCAGCCAAGGAACGTCGAACCACTCACTGAGGACCGCGACCGGGCGAGCCGGAGGGAGGTTGGCGGCGCGCCGCACGCCCTCCCCGGCGAGTGCACCCGTTTCGAGTTGGGGAGCGCGCGATGACCGCATTCACCGAACCCGAGCTGGCGGCAGCATATTTCGCGGCCTACGACGCGGTGATGGCCAATTGGCCTATGCCGGCCGAGACGGTAGATCTTCCGGGACGTTACGGAACGACTCGGGTCACCTCCGCGGGCCCGACCGCAGCGCCGCCGCTGGTACTGCTCCACGGATACAGCGGCACGTCCGGAATGTGGTATCCGGTAGTCGGTTCGCTGGCCGAGGAGCACCACGTGCGGGCCGTGGACACCATGGGCGAACCCGGCCGCAGCCGACACACCGGCGCCGCCTTGACCAGCATGGACGATCTGGTGGACTGGCTGGCGGAAACTTTCGATCTGCTCGAGCTGCCCGCCGCCGACCTGTGCGGCCAGTCCCTAGGCGGGCACCTCGCGCTCCGGTTCGCGCTCGCCCATCCCGAACGAGTGCGGCGGCTGGTCCTGCTCGATCCACCCCTGGCCTTCGTCGGGCTCAGCCCCGAGTTCGAGGAGCTGGGCCGGAACCGCGACCCGCACCCGACTTTCGAGGAGGCTCGCGCGATGCTGACACCGGGCGCCCCCGGCAGCGGACCGGCGCATCTGGAGGCCTACCTAGACCTGCTTGCTCACGGAGCCGCGCACTTCCCGGCCTCGCCGATCGTTCACCCCCGCCTGCCAGACGGCCTGACGCACCTGCCGGTCCCGACCCTCGTCGCACTGGCCGGGGCGAGTCAGGTGCACGATTCGGAGGCAGCAGCGGAAACCGCACGGCATGCCGGAGCGCACACGGTGATTCTCCCCGGCGCGGGACACGGTCTCTTGGCCGACGTCGAACCCGTCCGCAGCCTTGTCCTCGAACACCTCCGGCGGAGGGACTGGCCGACCTGCCACCGCGACAGTGGACCCACCTTATGAGCGCGATTGCTGGTGGTGCAGCAGCCGGCACCAGCTGTCGCTGAAATTCTTGTTGATGACGTTCCTGCGGTTTGCGTGGACGATGTCCGCCATGGCCGTCGTGGTAACTGCGCCGAACCTGAGTCGGCGCATCGCTTCACCGGGTGAAATATGGCGAAATCGAATATGGAGGGTCACCCGGCATACACATATGGAACTCGTTATCCCGTTGTCCCCTAGCGCATTTCGTTGGAATCACCGGTCGCTCGTATTTCGACCCAGCAGGTCGCGTTCCAGGAAATCTCGGAAGATTCGCGCGAGATTCGTCGCGATTGGGTCGGAGCAATCACCGAGTCGGTTCCCGAGTTGAAAGGCCTCATTGACAACGGCCCGACGTGGCAGCTCAGCGCGGACCTCGTCGCCAAATTCCGTCTGTACCCGTTCCCTGATCGACTGGTCGATGCCGTTTCTACGGTCGAAACCGGATAAAACCACACCACACCACCTGAGTGGATGCGTTCGTTGGATACGCTCAACTCTGTCACGAGCCTCGCGGGCTTTGCGTACCGCATCAAGGGTCGGAGTGATCGGCGCGTACGCAACATCACCTAGATGCATTGCCAGGGCTTCCAGAGAGCCAGTGCGGCCGCCAGTGTCAATTAGGACAACCTCATAACGACCAAAGATGCCGGCCTCATCAAAGATGGCCCGCAACAATCCGGTGTCCGATACGCCGAAACCCGCAACACGGCCTAAGGAAGCACCTGCAGGCAGCAAATCGATGCCGGGCCATCTAGTTTCAATGATCTCCTCATCGATTCGCTTCGCGCCCTTGTCGGGATTCCCCCAAAAACTGATATCGGCAGCCTCAAGCACTGACCCCAAGCCGGTCGAATGCTGCGACACTCCAAAGTGGTTAGACAGGTTTCGCTCTGGGTCTGCGTCGACCAACAACGTCGAGATCCCGGCACGCGAGGCCTCTCCCGCCAGCATCATCTGCCATAGCGTTTTCGCTGTTCCGCCTTTACCTGAAAGCACCAGCACCGAAACAGCTACCATTGTGAGCCTCTATGCAACGCCTGACTCACCTCGCCGTACTCCCCCCATCGTGGTCGCGCTCTTGCCGGACACCACCCGTTCTCAGCTTGTATCTCGAACAGCGGATATCCCTTCGTCACCCGATGCAAGCGGACATCACGGCGGGCTGATCGGAGCCTTGATCCTATGTGGTGCTCACAACACGAGCATTTCCTCCCGGCTTCTGGCGAGAATCCCCTGGCCAGGTCCATGCCTACTTCCATCGCGCGCACAGAGCCATAGAAGTCGTTGGTGTGGCAGTACACGCGCACTGCTTGCGCGGCGGCCTGACCACTCAAAGCGGCCCGACTACTCGAGGACATCACCTGGGGTGCACACTATGACGTGGCTCTATCCGCAACAGTATTCAAAGTCGAACTTGGCGTCTCCGATGTGGATCACGGTTACTACGCCGATCACACGCTGACCGTGGCCCGCCATCCCAGTGAGACCGATGAGCGGATGGTCGTGCGGTTGTTGGCGTTTGGGCTACGCGCTCACCGACTCAGCGACATCGACGGTGAGTTGGCGTTCGGGGCGGGCCTGTCCACCCCTGGCGTACCGGACTTGCGGCTCGCCGACTACACCGGCCGGATCCTGGAGTGGATCAACGTCGGCCAGCCCGACGAACGCGTGTTGGGCAAGGCCGCCAGTCAGGCCGACCAGGTGCTGCTGTTCCCGTTCGCCGCTGGCGTGGCGACCTGGTGGCGAACCGTCGGACCCAAAGTGGCGGGCCTGGCGAACCTGTCGGTGGTGCAGATACCGCACGCACCGGTCCAGCATCTGGCCCAGACTGTCGATCGACGAGTCTCGGCGCAGGTGATGGTGATCGAAGGTCAGGTAACGATGACCGTAGGCGGAGTCGACGTCACCTTCACTCCCGAGCCATTGCAGTGAGCGTCTGAGCCCGAGCTGCTGGTCGATGGCGTTGGCGCCCACCCTCTAATGGTCCGGGTGAGTAACCGCGCGTAGGTCCAGCTGAGGTATCCCGGAAAAGTCAGCTGGGTTGCACGTGTACAACGGCACACCATGCGCGACGGCGCTGGCCGCAATGAGCGCGTCATAGGCCCGCGCGGCGGGTTTGCGGCCCGAAGTACGCAACGCTGCAGCGACACCCCCAAATGCCCGCGCACTCTCGGCGTCGAACGGAAGGACCTCGAAATCCGCCTCTGCCTGCTGCAGGTGCTGCTGCCGCGCACTACGTTCCGCATCCGTCTGCGCCACATGCGGCCCGACGGACAGCTCAGCGAGGGTTACCGCACTGATCACGGATTCGTTTGGCAGCTCGTCCGGATCCGCCAGGCGGCCGAGCAGAATCACCGTGGACGTGTCGAGCATGCCCCGTGACTGGTCGGCCGGCCCTGTCACAACGCTGGGTCCATCACGCTGTCCACATCTGAACGCAACGTCTCCACGTCCACGAGCGGCAGGTTTCGGCGACGGCGAATCAGTTCAGTCGGACTGACACTACGACGCGGTAGCGGGCTCAGCTCGGCCACCGCCGTGCCATCACGCGTCACCACGATCCGCTCACCCCGTTCCACCCTGCGCAGCACTTCCCCACCGTGGTTGCGTAGGTCGCGAACTGTCACTACCTCGGTCATGCATCAAGCGTATCACCGGTGAGACACACCTGCGGAGGTCATTGCAAACCCGTTCGACACGTTGGTCATATGGCCGCGTTGCCATGGTTACGGGTCCAGAATTTCTCGCTCCCGCAGTACCTCCGCCCAGCGCCCAACAGCCGTGCTGATGTTGCGGTCGAAGATCGACCAACGGCTTTGATGCCCGAAGCAGTTATGCAACGTCGTGACATATTCCGTCAGTGTGTCGATGTCGTCGATTGCGGCGAGGTATCGGCAGGTCTTGTCGTATTCGATGAGCAAGTTGTTCTCGACTGCATATCGCACTAACTGCTCAGTAGTGCTTATCCGTTCCATCTCAGCCAGAGTCAGGTCGAAACCGTCGCAGAGAGCTGCGGCGAACTGCCGCATGTCGGTGCCATGCCCGAACCGCACCTCGTATGGCAAATCAGGTACCAAATGTTCCCAACGATGTTGCAGTAGTGAACCTTTGAGCGGATGCCCCGCTCGCTCGTATCCGGGGCACGCGGCATCGATCTCAGCCGATCCGATGCCCACGTTGACGAAGAATCCATGCCACGACATGGTCCCGTTGTGCCGGTCGCCCTGAAAGTTGATCACGTCATAGAGCGGTCCCCGTTTCCGCTCGAAGGTGGGGCCGGCCACGTCGAATCCACGCGACCGCAGGAAGGGTCCGACGTCGGCGGAAACCATCGCTTCGTAAGCCCGTCGCAATGATCCGACGGCCATCCCCTCGCCCATGCCCCAAGGCTAGGTCGTCGGCGCAGACCCTCCGCGCACCAATTTCGAGGCGCAGTGCGCTACACGCCGCCGCGGCGCAGCATCCGACCCTGCGCGGTCTTGAAGTCAATCTTATTGCCGCGCAACCAGGTACCTTTCACCACACCGGCCAGTGCCCGTCCGTCGTATGGGCTGATCGGGTTCTTGTGGTGCAGCTTGTGCACGTCGACGACCTGCGCCGAGTCGGGCTCGAAGATCGCGAAGTCGGCGTCGTAGCCAAGCGCGATCTTGCCCTTGTTGTTCAGTCCGGCGAGCGCGGCGGGTTTGGCCGCCATCCACTCGAGCACCTGCGTGAGCTTTATCCCGCGACGCTTGGCCTCGGTCCAGATCAGCGACAGGCCGAGCTGCAGTGACGCGACACCGCCCCAGGCAACGCCGAAGTCACCGTTCTCGACGTCCTTCAGGTCGACCGTCGACGGTGAGTGGTCAGACACGATGCAGTCGATCGTGCCGTCGAGAAGGCCCTGCCACAGCAGCTCACGATTCGACGCCTCACGGATCGGCGGGCAGCACTTGAATGCCGTTGCGCCGTTGGGGATCTCCTCGGCGAGAAGCGTCAAGTAGTGCGGGCACGTCTCGACAGAGATCTTGACGCCGTCACGCTTTGCGGTCGCGAGCATCGGCAGTGCATCCGACGACGACAGGTGCAGGATATGCGCGCGGGCACCGGTCCACCGAGCACGCTCGATGACCTCGGCGATCGCCACATTCTCGGCGCCGCGCGGCCGCGACGCGAGGAAGCGTTCGTACCGGTCCCCCTCGGCTGTGGGGGCATGGTCGATGGCGCGAGAGTCCTCGGCGTGCACGATCATCATGGAGTCGAAGTCGGCCAGCACGGCCATGTCCTTCTCCATCTCATCCGCGTCGAGATGCGGGAACTCGTCGACGCCGGAGTGCAGCAGGAAGCATTTGAAGCCGAACACGCCTTCGTCGTGGAGACCGCGCAGATCGTCGGTGTTGCCCGGAATGGCGCCGCCCCAGAAACCGACGTCGATGTGCGTCTTGCCCGATGCCGCCGCACGCTTGGCGTTGAGGGCTTCGACGTTGACCGTCGGCGGGATCGAGTTCAGTGGCATGTCGATCAGCGTGGTCACACCGCCCGCCGCCGCTGCGCGGGTAGCGGAGTCGAACCCCTCCCACTCGGTGCGGCCCGGCTCGTTGACGTGCACGTGCGTATCGACCAGGCCGGGGATCATGACCTGCTCGTCGGTGAGTTCGACGATCTCCGCGCCGGTGAGACCACTCCCCAGCGGCTCGATCGCGACGACGCGACCGTCGCGGATGCCGATCTCGCGGGCGACGATTCCCGCCGTCGTCAGCGTGCGTTCGCCTCGGACCACCAGGTCGAATTCAGGGTGGTTCAGCGTCTCGGGCGCATCGGTGGTCATCGGCAGCTCTCCATGACTAGCAGCATAATTCCTCATCGTGGAAATGAAACTCCACCCTTCGGGCAACTCTAAGTGTGAGCGTTGACACAGTCAATCGCGCCAAAAGCTTGACAGTGGGTGCCTGGATGCGACCTACTTACTAAATTCGTGGAATATTACTTCCACATAATGGAATGCATGCGCCGACGTTGAGCGTCGTCGCACTGACCGTGACAGGCTTATCCATGACCACAGAGTCCACCGGGCTCATCGGCGACTCCAGTCGTACCGATGCGACCCCGTTCGCCGACGTGAGCCCGTTGTTGTACAACGCCGATCTCGCGCCCACCGAGCGCGAAGGCCGACGATGGGGCGCGTACAACATCTTCACCTTGTGGGCGAACGACGTACACAGCCTGGGGAACTACTCGTTCGCCATCGGCCTGTTCGCGCTCGGCCTGGGTGGGTGGCAGATCCTGCTGGTCCTCGGACTCGGCGGCGCGTTCCTCTTCCTCCTGCTCAGCCTCTCCGGGTTCATGGGAGAAAAGACCGGAGTCCCGTTCCCGGTGATGAGCCGCATCTCGTTCGGCATCCGCGGCGCGCAGATCCCCGCCGTCGTCCGCGGCGCGGTCGCGATCGCCTGGTTCGGCATCCAGACGTACCTCGCGTCGGTGGTGCTGCGCATCTTGATCGTGGCACTCGCTCCGTCGGCGGCGACCCTCGACTCGAACAGCTTCCTGGGGCTGTCGACGCTCGGATGGATCTCGTTCGTCGGGTTGTGGGTCATCCAGGTGGTCATCGTCAGCTACGGCATGGAGATGATCCGCAAGTACGAGGCGGTCGCCGGTCCGGTCATTCTGATCACGATGGTCACACTCGCGATCTGGATGCTCAACAGCGCCGACTGGGCCATCGCGTGGACCACGCCCGACTCGCTGACCGGCGTCGACATGTGGCTGAAGATCGTGGGCGGCGCCAGCCTGTGGGTTGCGATCTACGGTACGTTCGTCCTCAACTTCTGCGACTTCACCCGTAACGCGACGTCGAAGCGGGCCATCGTGAAAGGCAACTTCTGGGGCATCCCCCTGAACATGCTGGTGTTCGGCAGCATCGTCGTCACCCTGGCCGGCGCTCAGTTCCGCATCGACGGACGCATCATCGAATCGCCTGCCGACATCGTCAAGGAAGTGCCGAATACCCTGCTGCTGGTGCTCGCGGGGCTCGCGCTGCTGATCCTGACCATCGCGGTGAACCTGATGGCGAACTTCGTCGCCCCGATCTATGCGCTCAACAACCTGTTCCCGAAGCACCTCAACTTCCGTCGCGCAGCACTGATCTCGGCGGTCATCGGCCTGGTGATCCTGCCCTGGAACCTGTACAACTCCCCCGCCGTGATCAATTACTTCCTCGGCGGCCTCGGCGCCATCCTCGGGCCGTTGTTCGGCATCATCATGGCCGACTACTGGCTGGTGCGTCGTTCCAAGATCAACGTTCCCGCCCTGTTCTCGACCGATGCGCTCGGTGAATACCACTACGCGAAGGGCATCAACGTGCGTGCGGTGATCGCCCTCGTCATCACGGCGGTAGTGGCACTCCTGCTCGCGTTCGTTCCGGCGTTCAGAGTTGTCTCGGAGTTCTCCTGGTTCATCGGCGCAGGACTCGGTGCGATCGTGTATCTGGTGGTCGCAGACCGCCGAGGTCCGTTCCACGACATCTCCGGCGATCCCATCGCCGTGGCGAGCACGCACTAGACAGGGCCCCATGAGAATCCTCATCGCCAACGTCAACACGACGGTCTCTATGACCGATGCGATCGCCGAGTCGGCACGCGGTGTCGCGTCGCCGGGTACCGAGATCGTTGGCATCACACCGCGTTTCGGTGCGGACTCGTGTGAAGGGAACTTCGAGAGCTATCTCGCGGCCATCGCGGTCATGGACGCGATCACGTCGTACCCCGAGCCGTTCGACGCAGTGATTCAGGCCGGCTACGGCGAGCACGGTCGGGAAGGTCTGCAGGAGTTGCTCGACGTCCCGGTGGTCGACATCACCGAGGCAGCCGCGTCGACGGCGATGTATCTGGGACACAAGTACGCGGTCGTCACCACGCTCGACCGCACCGTCCCGCTGATCGAAGACCGGCTCAAGCTCGCGGGACTCGACGCGCGATGCGCGTCGGTGCGGGCATCAGGCCTCGGTGTGCTCGAACTCGAGTCGGATCCGGACCGGGCGGTCGAGGCGATCGTCCGCCAATCGCGAGAGGCCGTCGAGAACGACCACGCCGAAGTGATCTGTCTCGGCTGCGGCGGCATGGCCGAGCTCGAAGCCAAGGTGCGAGCCGCGACCGGCGTCCCGATCGTCGACGGAGTCCGCTCGGCGGTCACCATCGCCGAAGGGCTGGTTCGGATGGGTCTGTCCACGTCGAAGGTGCGGACCTACGCGACTCCGCGCAAGAAGAAGGTCATCGGCTGGCCAATCCAGTTGTAGGCCAACCACATACGACGAGGCCGGGCACCTGATCAGGGGCCCGGCCTCATCGTATGTCAGAGCATGATCTGGCGGTTGACGTCCTTGTACAACAGGTAACGGAAGTTGGACGGCCCGCCCGCGTAGCAGGCCTGCGGGCAGAAGGCGCGCAGCGAGAGGAAGTCGCCTTCCTGCACTTCGACCCAGTCTCCGTTGAGGTGATAGACGGCCTTGCCCTCGAGCATCAGCAGGCCGTGTTCCATCACGTGGGTCTCGGCGAACGGAATGGTCGCGCCGGGCTCGAACGTGACGACGTTGACGTGCATGTCGTACGCGAGGTCCTGCGGGTCGAGCATGCGTGTCGTGCGCCATTTGCCGTCAGTTCCGGGCATGGCCGACGGCTCGATGTCCTGCTCGTTGCCGAACTTGACCGACGGCGTGTGGCCCTCGATGGCCTCGTAGCGCTTGCGGATCCACACGAACGTCGCGTCGGCGTCGCCGTTGTTATGGGCCGACCAGGCGGTGCCCGCCGGAAGGTAGGCGAAGCCGCCCTCGGTGAGGGTCTGCGACTGATCTGCCGCGTCGACGGTGAGCGCACCGGACGTGACGAACAGGAAGCCCTGCACCTCGGGTTGCGGCTCGGGTCGCTGCGCCCCGCCACCTGGCTTGACCTCGACGATCGCCTGGTAATACGTGGTCGCACCACCGGCGACCGGCCGGTTGATGATCCACGCGCGCGTATCGGTCCACTCCGGGAACACCGACGTGACGATGTCGGAGAGGACGCCGCGCGGGATCACCGTGTAGGCCTCGGTGACGATGGCGCGGTCGGTCAGCAGATCGGTCTGCGGGGGCAGTCCGCCGCGGGGCGTGTAGTACGACGCTTCGGTCCTCGGGGGGGTCACTGATTGCTCCTGGTGGTGTGGCCGAGCGCGATGTCGCGCACGGTGGACATGGAGAGATCGGTGGCTGTCTCGATCTCATCGACGGTGAGGGCGCCGCACACGCTGCCCCGGTGGATGACGTTGGCGAGCGCGCGGGCGGTGGCCGGCTCGTCCATGACGGTCGAGTCGAGCCGGTGGACATAGTTGCGTAGGCGTGTCGCGGCCGGCGCGAAGGCGCCACGGTAGAACGCATAGGTCGCCAGGAATCGGGTGACGAGTTGGGCGGGGTGCATATCCCAGCCCTGGTAGATGCCACGTTCCAGGTGGCGCCGGACCAGGCGCGCGTGCAGCTTCCACGCCTTGGCGACATTGCCGGGCTCGCCGACCGGGAGGATGTTGGTCGAGCCATCGGACATGTGCACGCCCGTGCCGGCGACGGCGAGTTGCATGACGTTCTTGGCGTGGTCCGCCGCGGGATGCTCCATCGACTGGTAGGCGGCGGCGATACCGAGGGACGCCGAGTAGTCGTAGGTCCCGTAGTGCAGTGAGCTGACGCGGCCCTGGCCGGCGTGGATGAATTGGGCTACGGGTGCGCGGCCATCGGCGCCGAGGATCGCCTGCGGCGTTTCGACCTGCACTTCGAAGCGGATGCGGCCGGAGGTGAGTCCGTTCGCCCCTTCGAGTGCGCTCGCGACCATGACCATCGCCTCGACCTGGCCGACGGACGTCACCTTGGGCAGGGTGAGGATGAGACCCTCCGGGAGGCCACCGGATTCGACGAGCCCGCTGACGAACATGTCGAGTGTGCGCAGCCCGCGCGCCCGGGTGCCAGCTTCGAAGCATTTGAAGCGGGTGCCGACGAACGGCGTCGAGGTGCCGGCGTCGAGCGCGACGCGCAGTCCGGCAATCGCGTGTGCGACATCGGCGTCCTCGGTCGCGTCGTCGAAGGTGCCGTAGCCGTCCTCGAAGTCGATGCGGAGGTCTTCGATCGGCTCGGTGGCCAGCTTGTTTTGGACGAGGCCTGCGAGAGTCTCGGGTTCACAGTCGGTTCCGCTGCCGGCGCCGACGAGTGCGGCCACGGCGTCGAGCCCGCCCGCGTCCTTCGCAGCCGCGAGGGCGATCGATCCCCAGTCGGCGGGCATCGTCGCCGAGTACCGGTTGCCCGGGATGTAGACGGTGTGGACCGGCTGCCGACGGCCGTCGTCGCCGGGGTATCGGTTCACCAGTTCTGCGTCAGCGGCCGAGAGGCGGCGATCGACGTCGGCCAGCACCGCATCGTCGAGGCGTCGTGTCACAGATGTGCCTCCCTTGTCTGAAAGTTCCCGTATGGACACAATTCCACATTGTGGAGTTTAACGCGAGTGCAATCGGCGCCTGATATGCGTTTCCTCATCGAAACACTTTTCCATATTGCGGAAATAATCTTGCGCGTGTTGGATGGAACGACAGTTGTCGGCCGGGAGTGGAATGCATGGCGGGGAAGACAGGCGGCGTGCAGTCGGTGGAGCGCGCGTTCGAGCTGATGGAGTTGATCGGGCGTGCCGGAGGAGAGTGCTCGCTGACAGAGTTGTCGGCGGAGTCTCCGTTGCCGCCGCCGACCATTCACCGTTTCCTGCGCACCCTGGTCGGAATCGGCTACGTGCGCCAACTGCCCAATCGCCGCTACGCCCTGGGGCCGCGATTGATTCGGCTCGGCGAAGTTGCGAACCGCCAATTGGGCGCGGTCGCCGCTCCGGTACTGCAGTCGTTGGTCGACGAACTGTCCGAGACCGCGAGTCTCGCAGTGCTGGACGGTGACATGGTGATCTACACCGGACAGGTTCTGCCTTCGACGCTGGTGCGCACGAACAGTGAAGTCGGCCAGCGCGTCGGTCTGCACACGTCCGGTGTGGGCAAGGCTGTTCTGGGCGAGTTGGACGACGCGCGCATTCTGAAACTGGTGACACAGTCCGGACTTCCCGCACCGACCGAGAACAGTGCATCCACCCTCTCCGCGGTATTCGCGAACGTAGAGCGCGTGCGCATCGACGGGTACGCGATCGACAACGAGGAACTCGAGATCGGGATTCGCTCCGTCGCGATGGCAGTGCCCGGCGCCCCGACTCCGATGGCAATCGGCATCTCCGGGCCCTCGGCTCATGTCAGTGAGGAACTCATCGCCCGAGCCGTGCCCGCGCTGAAGAAGGCCACCGGCGTGATCTCGGAGGCCCTGATCGGGGCCAAAGAGCAGTAAACGTCGGCCTACAGCTACTCACGCAAGGGTGTCGACGCCTAGCCCAGACGGTCGCGGAACATGCCACCGCGGCGAGCTGCGGGCCATGCTGATCGACGCACTGCCTACCGGCGCGATCCGCTGGGGACACAAGGCGGTCCGGGCGGTGGCCACCACCAGCGGCCAGCCCGAAGTCGTCTGCGACCTGCCCGGTGCGCTCCTCGATATCGAGCAGGCCGCCCTGCCCACGAGTCGTTGGTGACGCCTCGGCTTCGTACACCGCTGCCGGCTCGCCGTGACGGTTCAGCGTGCAGGCGATCCGTACGAGCAGTTGTGTGCAAGCAGCCAAACCGGACCTGATCCGGGCACCAATAGTGGCCGGAGGTGCCGGGCAGTATGTTTCCTCGGGTGTGGGAGGAACGTGCGGGCCGATCACCGTGGGTACGCACAGTCTGGCGCGCGAACGTGGAGAGTCCGGAACGCTATTCGGTAATCGGATCCGAGTATTGGGGTTTGTCGTTCATCCGTCGCCGGGACGGAGAGTTGGCCGCGGAGCTGGACGGTCCGAGCCTGCGCAATCGGGTCGTCGACGGGCATTTGGGTGAGCGGTACTGGGGCGTCGAACTCGCCGCCTATGTCGCAATCCCAGGCGTGCCCAAGCGGGCGATACTCGGCGAGACGGTGACCTTGCCCGTATCGGGCGGCCACGTCCTCCTCGGAGATCACCGATGGCCGGTGCCAACCTGGCCCGATCTTGAAGACTGGGTCGATCACCTGGCTGAGAACCGCGGGCTACTGGTCGACGAGGAGGTCCGCAAGGCACTGAACGGGGATCGGATCGGCGCCTCGGAACGGACTTGGCAACGCCGCTACCGTCGCACGGTCGGGCTGACCGCTCAACAGATCGATCAACTTCACCGCGCGCAGCACGGCTACTTCCTGTTGCAGACGGGGCACTCGCCTGCGGAAGCGGCGGCCGCGGCCGGATTCGCCGATCAGCCGCATCTGACGCGCTCACTGCGGTTGATCCGCGGTCAGACCCCGGCCGCGATCATTGCCGCCCAAAGGCGTAGGCAGCACTGACGCGCCCGCAGACGACACCGCGACGGTGTCGGCATCGGGAGTTGTCGTTCTGGTTCAAGAACTGGCCTGCGGTCTCGCGATCAACTAGTGGTGACGAAAGGAAACCCATGACTGCTGTCCCCGCTGCACCGGCCGGATTCTCGACGATCAACCCGTTCATCATCACGCGTGACGCCGAGGGGCTGATCCGTTTTTTGACCGATGTGTTCGACGCCGTCGAGCATCCCGACGCCCGCACCGTCGACGACGACGGGCTCCTCCTGCATGCCGAGCTTCAGATCGGTGGCAGCACTGTGATGTTCGCCGAACGGAAGCCCGGCTGGCCATTCACCCCGGCACTGCTGCAAGTTTATGTCGACAATGTCGAGGTCGTGCTGGAGCGTGCGGCCGCTGGCAGTGCCGAGATCATCACCTCCCCAACCGAGTTCTTCGGTGAAGTCTTCTCCCGTTTCCTCGACCCCTGGCACAACCTGTGGTGGGTCTACCAACGCGGGACCGCCCTGGACAACAACCGGGGCGAGAGCTCCACCGGCACCGACTGGTCCGGAAACACTGACGATTCGGCGGCGTGGGAGCCGACTCCCGAACTCACCTATATCCACGACACACTGCTTCAGGCGCTCCCCAAAGTCCTTGACCCCCAAAACTGATCGACCAGAAGTAGGTTCCAATCATGGCGGACCAAGACATCAGCTACGACGACGCCGACGCCCCTTGGAATCAGGAAGCCGGCCAAGATCCATCGAACTGGAACGACGACGTAATTGCCGAGTTCCGGGCGAACGCGGGCCAGGTCGGCGGTCACTACGTCGGGTCCCCGCTGATCCTGTTGACTACGACCGGTGCCCGTAGCGGTGCGCTCCGAGTAGTGCCTCTGGCGCCCAACTATCGCGGCGACACGCTCTACCTCAGTTCGTTCCGAGAAGATCGGGATCCGGACTGGTTCCACAACATCAGAACGAACCCGACCGTCACTGTCGAGATCGGGACCGAGACGCGTGAGGGAACGGCGACGGCACTGGCGGGTGCCGAGTACGACGAGTTCGCCGAGTGGGTGCGGCGAAACAACCAGCTGTTGGCCGAGTTCCAGGCGACAATCGACCGGCCGGTGCCACTGGTGACGATCCGCTTCGCGCCCACTCGATCCATGGGATGAGAGGCAGCTCTCCCCCGCCACATCTGGAGCGAGGCACTGCTGCGTGGCGAAAGGAATACGGCCGAGTCGAACAAAGCGGGATGTGAGGAACCGCACTCGCCGAATACTAGAACGTGTTCTAATTCGGTGCATGTCCAGTTCAGCGGCGGGGCACGCGGACCCTGCGTTTGCGGAAGTAAAAGCCGTCTTTGAAGCAGGTTTAGCCAACGGCGACGACCTCGGCGCCGCGGTGGCGGTCTTCGTCGACGGTCGTGCGGTGGTGGACCTGTGGGGAGGCATCGCCGACAGACGGACCGGGCGTCCGTGGACGCGTGACACTGCTTGTCCAACCTTTTCCTGCACCAAGGGTGTGACCGCGACGGCGGCCCTCATGGTCGCCCAGCAATGCGGCCACGGCGCCGACGACCCGGTGAGCGCCTGGTGGCCGGAATTCGCACAACACGACAAGCACGAGACCACGCTGAGCGACCTGATGGCCCACCGAGCCGGGTTGCCCGTCGTGGAGCGCCCGGTTTCGGTGGCCCAGGCCGCGGACCCCGCGGCGATGGCCGACCTGTTGGCGGGCCAATCTCCGCTCTGGCAGCCCGGGACCGAACATGGTTATCACGCTTTGTCTTTCGGCTGGCTGGTCGGCGAATTCGTGCGCCGCCACAGCGATATGACTGTCGGCGAGTTCACCCGGCGCCACTTGGGCGATCGGCTGTTCATCGGCACTTCTGGTTCGGCGGTGCCCGACGTTGCCCGGATCAGTTCGCCGCCGCCGGAGCAGCGAGTCTGGAGCGTCGAGAACGCGCCGCCTATACCGGAAGACATCGTCGCCGAGATGGTGACCGCGATGTCCGATCCAGAATCGCTGTTCCTCCGGGCATCAACGAATCCCGTTGCATCCTATAACGATCCAGAAGTATTGGCGGCCGGCTGGCCCGCGGCTGGGCTCGTCACCACCGCTCGCGACCTGGCCACATTCTATGGTGACCTGATCAGCGGAACCCTGGTCGCCCCAGGCCCTCTGCGGGAAGCGACGACAGAACGCGTGCGCGGCAACGACCGGGTGCTGTGTTTGGAAAGCGCATTCGGGCTCGGCTACATGCTGCCGTCGCAGAACTTCGTGGTGCCCGAACCGGCACAACGGACGGCTTTCGGCCACCCGGGCGCCGGCGGCTCGGTGGGACTGGCCGATCTCGAACACAAGGTCGCTTTCGCGTTCACGCCCAATCTGCGCCGCGACTGGTTGGCCGGCGATCGCCGAGCCTATCGGCTCATCGCCGCGGTGTACGACGCGCTGTGACACCGCGACGCAACTGACACCCGCGGTGCTCCCCCACGGCGAACATCAGGCCATTACTTGAGGGGCTCCCGGCTTTCCTGAAGTGTTGAGAGTATGAATCGCAACGTGCTCATTCGCACCTTTGCCGCTCTACGGTTCACTACCGGCATCGCCGCCTGGTTGGCTCCGAACACCACGGGTCGACTCATCGGACTCAGTGCCGGCCGCGACCAGCCACTCACGACTCAACTCTTCGGCTCGCGGGAGCTGACGTTGGCAGTCGCGATCACCGAAACGGCTTCCCCACGATTGCAGACTCGGGCGCTACAGCTGGGACTACTCACCGACCTCCTGGACGTCATCGCTGCCGCACGTGGGATCCGAGCCCGAGCCCTCTCGCCTACCGGCGCAATCGTCGCCGGCGGCGGCGCCGCACTTTTCGCAGGCCTGGGAGTCGCGGCCCTCACTAGTCGAGAGCAAGCGGCCGTCCATCCTGCGTAGCATTCATTGCGCGCAGGTCATACACATACGACCGGTCGCCCTTGGGGCTCACCCACACACCTTCCGGCGGCAGGTCACCACGCCCCGCATAGTAAACGGTCGCGATGAAACGACTGATCGGGTCCAGCGCTACAACCGTCGGACATCGAGCGCGGTCTCGGCTACCGCGGCGGCGTCGCGCCGTTCGACGAAATACGCTCCCGCGGTGTCATTTTCGGCGACGGCTTCGACGAACTGAGTGCCGCGGTAGACAACGCCGGCACCGTCATCGGTGGCGAACGCTGATGGAAGAACCGCGGTGCCCACCAACTCATGTAGTAGCGGCCGGCGCTGATCCTCGGAGTCGTAGTGCACGCCGTTGGCGTAGGGCAGGAACCCCAGCCCGTTGGTAATAGGTCGTAGTTGCGGGCCGAACGAATCGGTGGTGCCGCCGGCGTGCCAGCAGATGGAACCGGCCGAGATGCCGGTCAGCACCACCCCGGCCTGCCACGCTGTACGTAGGGCTTCATCGACTCCGTGCAGTCGCCACATCGCCAGCAGTCCCGCGACACTGCCGCCGAACACCCACACCACATCCTGCTCCAACAGATGCGCGGTGACATCGTCGACGGTCGGCATCGGGAACAACGCCACATGCGACGGGACGAAGCCACGAACCTGCGCCGCCTCGGTGAGGTAGTGCAGGACCGCCTTGTCGTCACCCATCGCCGTCGCCAACATGCAGACGCGCGGAGGTCGTCCGGTGACACCGGAAAGCTCCACCGCGTAATCGGTCAAGGCGGTGAACGCGAGACGCGTGCGCCGCCCCGGTCCTATTCCGCCACTGGTCGCCAGAATGGTGGGTGCATCCGCGGGCATGGCTGGGACGGTAGGCGCACCGCCCGTTGGGGGCAATCCGGTTTTCGGCCGGCGACGAGGTCTTGCACCGCAAGGAATAAACCCGCACCTCGGTCAACTTGGCTCAAAAGTCGGCCCTCTCCCAGACCCAGGAGCATCCATGACCCGTCCCGTTCGCGTCGCCGTGCAGATCCAGCCCGGCGGTGCCCCCGACTACCGCACTTGGCGCGACGCCGTCCTGGCCGCCGACGACCTCGGCGTTGACGTGATCTTCGGTTACGACCACTTCCATCGCCCGGCGATGAAGGCTCTCGTCGACGGCAAGCCCGTCCTGTTCGACGAGCAACCCGACGTCGCCAATTTCGAGGGCTGGACCGCGCTCGCATCGTGGGGTGAGATCACCTCGCATGCCGAGATCGGGCTCCTCGTGACCGGCGTCGGGTACCGCAACCCGGACCTGCTCGCCGACATGGCGCGCACCGTCGACCACATCAGTGGCGGCCGGCTCATCCTCGGCCTCGGCGCCGGATGGTACGAAAAGGACTACACCACCTATGGTTACGACTTCGGCACCTTCGGCTCCCGCTTCGATCTGTTCGACGAGAGCCTGATCCGCATCGAGAACCGGCTCACCGCACTGATCCCGCCGCCGCTGCGCAAGGTGCCCATCCTCATAGGCGGCACGGGCCCCAAGCGCTCGCTGCCCGCCGTCGCCAGGCATGCCGACATCTGGCACGCGTTCCAGGACCTCGACGCGTTCCGCAAGTCCAGCGACCGCGTCGACGAGTTGGCAGCGACATTCGGCCGCAACGGCGCCGATATCGAACGCTCGACCCTGTGGCAGGACGCCGACAGCGCCGACGCCTTCCGCGAAGCCGGCGTCACGCTGTTCCAGACCGAGCTCACCTCCGACAACGGATACGACCTCGCATCTCTGAAGCAGGTGGTCGCTTGGAGGGACAACGGGTGACGGCAGTCGGCGTGTGTCTTTGACACGGGTGTGGCGCGATGACGTGCGCATCGAGCTTGCCGCGGCGATCCGCGCTGTGGCCGAGACTGGGCGGCGTGGCGCTGCGCTCAGTCACGGGCTCGGCTCATGCGCAGGATCAAGGCAACCGTGTCCTCCGAGTGCAGTGCCGGAGTGAGAACTTTCTGCAAGAGCAGGCCACGAATAGTGGCGGTAGCGACGGTGGCCATGTCCAGCGCTTCCTTGGTGTCATGCCCCTCGCGTTCCGCGAGTGAGGCCAGCGTCGCGGTCAGGTCGTCGAGCGAGTCGATGAACTCACGAAACTCTTCTGGGCTGTAGGCGGCGAGCCCCACGACGTGAAAGAAGCCGCGGATGCGTGACAGCTGCTCGGGGCGCGTGTAGGTCCGCCAGATCGCCACGACGAGGTCGTCAAACGTGCCCTGCTGAGCGGTCTTGAAAAGCGCCTCGTTGTCACGAGATCGCTGCACCGTAAGCATGGCCGCCAAAACTCCCGAGAGTGACCCGAAGTGGTACCGCAGCAGTGCGTGGCTGGTCCCAGCTCGAGTGGCGACCTCCCGCAGCGACACCTCCGGCGAGGGAAGGTCCCCCTCGAAGGCGTCGAGCAGCCGAGCCAGGAGCCGGTCGCGTGCGCCGCCGTTGAGTTCCGTGCTTGACAGGGCCACTCCCGCAGTTTATCCATTGGATAAGAGTTATCCAATGGATAATATTTCTGAGGGCGCCGTCCTGCGAGGCCCGCTGAGTTGTGAAGGACCCTTGATGAGCTCCATGTGGCACGGCTGTCTCGCCGACACCGACTATTTCGAGATGCGCTCCAGCGGTGGGCATGACTACGGCGTGTGGGTGACCACGCCGCCCGGCTACAACCGCGTTACGGCACGACTGCCTGTTGTGTACGTGCTCGACGGGAACTGGGCTGTGGGCCTGACGGCTCCGCTGATCGTCACCCAGATGGACCCGATGCAGCGGATCCAGCCCTACATCCAAGTCAGCGTCGGCTACGCGGGCGATCAAGCACAAGACTGGGATCGGCTGCGCAACCGAGACTTCGTGCCACCGGGCGAGCCCATCGCCAAGGAACTCATCGATGCCGTCGAGATGGGGTTGGAGACCGGCGCGAGGACCCGAGAGGAATCCGACGCCTACCTGGCCGAATTACGCGACACTCATGCCGACGTGTTCCTGAGCTTCATTACTTCCGAACTACACCCGCGGATCGAACACGACTACGCCACAGCAGCGAGCGGTCACGGTCTTTTCGGCTACTCCTACGGCGGACTTTTCAGTCTCTACACCTGGCTCACCGGCAGCACCCTCTTCGAGAGCATCGCAGCGGGCAGCCCCGGCATCATCTCTGAAGACAGTCAGATCTTCGCCCAGCTCGACGAGTTGGGCGACAGCCGGCGTGGCACCAAACTTCACGTAACCCTCAACGACAGAGAGCTTCTCGGAGACCTGGCCGTATATCAAAGCCTCGCGAAGAACACAGCCGTCGTCCTCCATCGCCTCAAGTCTCGCAACGAAGCGGTCACCAGCGAAATCCTGCGCGAAACGCACGTGACTGGCGTGCAGGCCTCGTTCCTCAGTTACCTCAGGACCTGTCGGCCTCTGTGAGTGCGATATCGGCCCATACACGGTCGGACAAGGCGGACAATGGCCGTATGTCCACTGCGCTCTGGATCCTGGTCGCGGTCCTTGCCGTCGGCATCATCGCCGGCGGCTTGCTGCGGATACGGGCTTGGTTGCAGCGGCCGGCCCCGCCCGAGATCATCGAAGCCGCGCGCCGTCGCAATGAGCAGGACGATCGCTCCCCCGATTGACATATCTGGATCAGCACGGTTGCTCGCCGAGAACTCATGACGAATCAACTTTGTTCTCAGCTGGTTTCAGCATGGGAACCTGTGGGCGCCCGATGGTCAGCCACACTAGGACACGCACCCGACGTCATGGAGGAACGATTCCGGAATGAGCCCCGTCGCCGAATTCGATTTCATCATCGTGGGAGCAGGCAGTGCGGGTTGCCTGCTCGCCAATCGGCTGAGCGCGAACCCCGATCACCGTGTGCTCTTGATCGAGGCCGGCGGCAAAGACAACTGGTTCTGGATCAAGGTGCCGGTGGGCTATCTGTACACCATCGCCAATCCCCGCACCGACTGGTGCTTCACGACCGAGGCCGATCCAGGCCTGGCCGGCCGCAGCATTCACTATGCGCGGGGCCGCGTGATCGGTGGTTGCTCGTCGATCAACGCCATGATTCACATGCGCGGACAGTCAAGCGATTACGATCTGTGGGCGCAGGCCACTGGTGACGACCGATGGCGCTGGGGCGGCCCGGACACCCCTGGCGAGACACTGGCGATCTACAAGAAGTTGGAAGACTACTTCGGCGGGGCCGACGAGTGGCACGGCACCGGTGGAGAGATCCGTGTCGAGCGGCCGCGCGTGCGCTGGAAGATCTTGGATGCCTGGCAGGCCGCCGCCGCCCAGACCGGCATCGCCCCCATCGCGGAATTCAACCGGGGCGACAATTCGGGCAGCGCCTACTTTCACGTCAACCAACGACGAGGCAGGCGCTGGTCGATGGCGGATGCGTTCCTGCATCCCGTCGCCCACCGGCCCAATCTCACCGTCTACACCGAGACCCAGGCCCTGGGACTCCTGATGGACAACCAGGTTCCCGACGATCAGCGGCACGGCGCCTGGACCACGGCCCAGCATCGCGTCACCGGCCTGCGACTACTCAAGGACGGCCAGACTCTCGACGTCCAAGCCCGCCGAGAGGTGATCCTGAGCGCCGGGGCGATCGGCTCGCCACATCTCATGCAGGCCTCGGGTCTGGGCCCGGCAGGGCTGCTCACCCAGCATCACGTGCCGGTGGTCGTCGATCTGCCAGGAGTGGGCGAAAATCTCCAGGACCACCTGCAGCTGCGCACGGTCTACCGCGTGCGAGGCGCCCGGACCGTCAACACGCTGTACCGGAACTGGGTCACCCGTGGCGGCATGGGACTTCAGTACCTGACGCTGCGATCAGGGCCGATGACCATGCCGCCCTCCACGCTGGGGGCTTTCGCAAAAAGCGACCCAGTGCTGGCCAGTCCCGATTTGGAGTGGCATGTGCAGCCGTTGTCGCTGCCCAAGTTCGGCGAACCACTACACCGCTATGCAGCGATCACCCCCTCGGTCTGCAACCTGCGCCCCAGCTCCCGTGGCCATGTGCGCATGGCCAGTGCCGATCCGCTGGCCAATCCAAAGATCACCTGTAACTACCTGTCGACTGACGATGATCGTCACATTGCCGTAAAGGGTCTTCGGATGACCCGGCAGATCATGGCAGCGCCGGCGCTGGCCCCCTACGGCCCGGAAGAGTTGCTACCCGGCCCAAAACTGGTGAGCGACGAAGACCTGCAGCAGGCCGCGGGTGAACTCGGCACAACAATCTTCCACCCGGTGGGCACCTGCGCGATGGGAGCTTTTGACACCCGCGGTGTTCCGCGGTCACGTGCCACGGTGCTCGACACCGATTGTCGGGTGTATCGCGTCGCTGGGCTTCGAGTGGTGGATGCATCGGCGATGCCCACCATCACGTCCGGCAACACCAACGCGCCGGTCATGCTGATAGCAGAGCGCGCTGCGCGGGCGATCCTGGGATAGCGGGAGTCAAGGCAAACCAATAACTCTCCTGGCATATCCCAACCGAGAAAGGCCAGAGTTCCCAGTAGGGCGCCCACACATGTGGGTAGCGTCGGTGTAAGCAGTCGACTTGGAGGTGACCAGAGCAGGAAGGACGTGGGCAAATGGGCTCTCTCGACAGAGTTCGCGTCCGTGGTGCGCGCGAGCACAATCTGCGAGACGTCGATGTGGAGGTCCCGCGCGATGCCCTCGTTGCCTTCACCGGCGTGTCGGGCTCGGGTAAGTCTTCGCTGACCTTCGGAACACTGTTCGCCGAGTCCCAGCGGCGGTACCTGGAATCCGTTGCGCCCTATGCGCGTCGCCTGATCGACCAGGTGGGCGTTCCCGATGTCGACTCGATCGAAGGAATGCCGCCGGCCGTCGCCCTGCGTCAGCAGCGAGGTGCAACAAGCACACGGTCGTCGGTCGGCAGCGTGACGACACTGTCCAGCCTGATCCGCATGCTGTACTCGCGTGCGGGTAACTACCCGGCGAAGCAGCCGATGCTCTACGCAGAAGACTTCTCCCCCAACACACCTCAGGGCGCCTGCCCCACCTGTCATGGCATGGGCCGGGTATACGAGGTGACCGAAGCACTGATGGTCCCGGACCCGACGCTGACGATCCGTGACCGCGCAATCGCCTCGTGGCCACCCGCCTGGTACGGGCAGAACCTGCGGGACATCCTGGTCTCGCTCGGTTACGACGTCGACATCCCCTGGGAAAAGCTGCCGCGCAAAGACCGTGAGTGGATCCTGTTCACCGAAGATCGACCAACGGTACCGGTGTACGCCGGGCTTACCCCGGCGCAAACCCGCCGTGCTATCAAGGACGACTGGGAACCCAGCTACCAGGGCACCTTCATCGGTGCTCGCCGGTACGTGCTGGATACTTTCGCCACCACCAAGAGCGCCGGCGTCAAGAAGCGCGTCTCGCAGTTCGTCGGAAGTGGACCATGCCCAGCGTGCCACGGAAAGCGGTTGAAACCCGAGGCGCTCTCGGTGACATTCGAGGGTCTCGACATCGCCGCGCTGTCACGGCTCACGTTGGACCAACTCGCTGCGCTCTGCAGCACTGTGCTCGGCCCCGACTGGGCGCCCGAGGTGTCCAGTGAGGTACTCGACAAGAAGACACGAAGGTCGGCGGTCAAGGCCCGCGTGGAGGCTGGAGGGTCCGCTCATACCGCGGCGCCAGATGTTCGGCAGACACCCAACATGTCGGCCGAGAAGCGTGCCGCCGCACAGCGATTGGTGGCGGATCTGCAGGAGCGGCTGCAACCGCTGATCGATTTGGGGCTGGGATATCTATCTCTCGCACGCAGCACGCCAACTCTCTCGGGAGGAGAGCTGCAGCGTGTCCGGCTGGCGACACAGCTGTCGTCTCAGCTGTTCGGAGTCGTGTACGTGCTGGATGAACCATCGGCCGGTCTGCACCCTCGCGACCGCGACGCGTTGCGCGACATCTTGCAGGGACTCAAACGCAGCGGCAACAGCGTTTTCGTGGTCGAGCACTCACTCGATATCATCGCCGCCGCAGACTGGCTGGTCGACATCGGGCCGGGTGCAGGCGTGGACGGCGGTCAGATCCTCTATAGCGGGCCGCCGGCCGGTCTGGCCAAAGTCACTGAATCTGTCACGCGCCGTTACTTGTTCGGTAAGGGCGCACAGTCCAGTTCGCGCACCCCACGGCATCGGAGCGACTGGCTTGAGCTCGCCGACGTGCGGCGCAACAACCTGCACGATATTTCTGTGTCGGTCCCGTTGCGATGCCTCACAGCAGTTACCGGAGTATCCGGATCGGGCAAGTCAAGCCTCGTCGCACACGCGCTCGCCGAAATCGTCGGCGATCACCTTGGCCGCCCCGTCCGCTTCGACGACTTGGGTGACGACGACCTGCTCGCCGAGGCCGCGCCTCCCGCCTCGGGCGAGGTGGTCGGCGACCCCCGCGGCATACGCAGAGTCGTGTGCATCGACCAGAAACCGATCGGCCGCACGCCGCGATCCAATGTCGCCACCTACACAGGAGTGTTCGACCACATCCGGCGAAGGTTCGCCGAGACTCCGGAGGCACAGGCTCGGGGCTACAAGCCTGGGCGATTCTCCTTCAACGTCGCAGGCGGACGCTGCCCAACCTGCGAAGGCGAAGGGTGGGTGATGGTCGAACTGCTTTTCCTCCCAAGTGTTTACAGCCCATGCCCGGACTGCCATGGAACCCGATACAACGCAGAGACTCTCGAAATCAGATGGCACGGTCACAACATCGCCGAGGTGCTCGAGCTCAGCGTTTCGTCAGCAAGGGGATTCTTCGACGGCGAGGCGGACATACTTCGAGCTATTGAGGCACTATGCGACGTCGGGCTCGGCTATCTACGACTCGGACATCCAGCCACCGAACTGTCGGGGGGCGAGGCGCAACGCGTCAAGCTCGCCGGTGAACTGCAGCGTGCGCACCGTGGCGACACCCTCTACCTTCTCGACGAGCCCACTGCGGGGCTCCACCCCGCCGACACCGACCGGCTGCTCGCACACCTGCACCGGCTCGTCGACGCGGGCAACACTGTGGTTGCCGCCGAACTGGATATGCGGGTAGTCGCACAGGCTGACTACGTCATCGACCTGGGTCCCGGCGCCGGCGCGGCCGGCGGCAGGATCGTCGCTGCGGGGACGCCTGCGGAGATTGCGGAATGCTCGGACAGCGCAACTGCGCCCTACCTGGCCGCTGCGCGCTGTCGCTGAACCGCCGTGAGTCTGCGTTCGTTCACCACCACCGAAGACTTGAGCACGATCTCGTGATTCGCCGCGATGAGTTCCGTTCCCCGGTGCAGTCTGATCTGTATGGGCAGACTC
Organism: Mycobacterium shunyiense; assembly: GCF_058270075.1. Classification (NCBI taxonomy): domain Bacteria; kingdom Bacillati; phylum Actinomycetota; class Actinomycetes; order Mycobacteriales; family Mycobacteriaceae; genus Mycobacterium; species Mycobacterium shunyiense. Next base: position 418,047 of record NZ_JBZDPU010000005.1, read on the forward strand.
ATCTATGGCTTCACCGTGTCGGTGGACGGGTACATCGCCGACGCACAAGGCAGCATCGACTGGTCCGAGCCGAGCGAAGAACTGCACCAGTATTGGAACGACTTCGAGCGGGAGACCGCGTGCGCGTTCTACGGACGGCGGCTCTACGAACTGATGTCCGCATACTGGCCGACTGCCGACAAAGCCCCGGACGCAACCCCTCTGATCGTTGACTTCGCCCACGTCTGGCGCGACATGCCCAAGGTCGTGTTCTCGAGCACGCTGGAGGCCGTCGACTGGAACTCCCGACTGGAACGCGGTGACCCGGTCGAGGTGGTGAAAAAGCTGAAAGCCGAGACCGAAGGCCAGATGGAGGTGGCCGGCGCGACACTGGCCGCGCCGATCGTGCAGGCCGGACTGGTGGACGAGTACCGACTCGTGATCGCGCCCACCGCCGTGGGCGGCGGTACACCGTTCTTCCCGACACTGCCGTCATGGATCTCGCTGCGACTGTTGGAGAACCGCATCTTCCCAGGCGGCACGGTCCTGCTGCGCTATGAGGCGCAACACGACTGATCTGGGTCGTCGCGTTACTCCGCGTTCTGCCCGAGTAGCGAGAAGAACGTGTACGACGGGTCATCGGGCCCCGGACTACCGAATGGAGTGGCGCGCGTCATCGGATGACTCACGTCGACGGTCGACGGGTTGTGCACATGCGCCCAGTCGGTCACGATCTTCCGGGCGGTGAATTTCCATGCACCATCGCGCTTTTCATACTTGTCCAGGTACCGCCCACCGATGATGAGCTCGGTTTCGCCGTCGCCCGAGACAAACGTGTGGGTGGCGATGCTGTAGATCTCCCCCTCCGCGCGGTCGCCGCTCACCGCGAAGTTCGTCGTGGTGATGTGATGTTGCATCGACCGGAGATACGGACGGGTGTCAACGAGCGTGCGCAGGAAATCGTCGACGGACCCCGAGGAGAAAGCGCCGTGGTCGTCGTCCGCGTCCTGGTGGTACAGGCTCCGGAGCGTGACGGTGTCCCCGCGATCGACCGCCCGGCAGTACCCGTGCACCAGCTTGCGCAGTGCGAATTCGTCGAGCATCTCCTGCACGAGCGGATCTGGTGTGGCGGCCGACATCCTGCCAACCTAGACGACCGACCCGGTCTGCCCCCTCGACAGCTCTCGACGCGAATGTCGGCCGGCTACAGCCCGGACGGCACAACCTTGTCGTTGACCGTCACCTTGACGTCGCCGGTCTTCGCGTCGAACTCGACCTTGCCGTGCTCGAACGTCGACACCAGCAGATCGCCGTCGGGGTTCTCGTCACTGGTAGGAACACCCAGCGGGCCTGCCGAGCCGTTGTCGCCGGTGACCGCCGGCACGCCGGCCGGGTCGCGTGGGACATTCCAGGCTTCCCGGATCTTGCCCGAGGTGATGTACGCAGGCGTGCCCGCCTCGTCATTCATGGCGACGATCACCCCGCCCTGGAACTGCTGGAACACCACGCCACTGTCCCGGGTGCCCGCGTTACGGTCACCCGTCAGCGGCTTGCCGAGGAGTTCCTTCTGTTTGTCGGTGGCCGACGAGTATTTGGCAGCGATCGGGCCGGTCAGCGTCACCTCGACGTCTCTCTCGCCGATGAGCTTGACCGGCGCGGTCTGCGCCGGGTTTTGAACCGTGGAGGTGGAGATCAATCCGACCTGAGGCGACATCGATGCGTCGACGCTCTTGTCGTTGCTGCAGCCCGCGGTGATCAGCGCGACTGCAGCCAGACCGGCAAGTGCCGTTTGGCGGTATGCGCTCGTCCTCATGGGTTTCCTCTCGGGTGTACCTGCGGTGTGGGTCAAGTGACAACTGAACCCTCGTCCGGCCGGGACTATAACCCAACCACTTGAGTGGCGCAGGCGATCGCTGTCTGACACCGCCGTTCGACGGCGTTGCGGCACAGCCCCTAGATAACTTCTGCGCGAATAGAACTCACTGAGCTTCGCCGCGCTCCTAATACCGTGACCGGGCACTCCTACCGAATCCGATGTCGCATCTCGACCCCGGATTTCAACCACGAGAGGCGCGTTGACACGCATGTTGAATCGTTTCGCCACGCTGGCCGCTGTCTGCGTCTTGGCCCCGGTTGCCTTGACGCCCCTCGCGTCGGCCGACCCGCCGCCACCACCGCCGGATCCCGCCGCACCCGTCGATGCCGGACCACCTCCGGACAACGGGCTGGTCGCCTCCGCCGAGCCGGGCGTGGTCACCACCCCCGACGGCTGGAAACTCACAGTGTCGGCCAAAGACGAGAGCCAGCTGCCGGTCGCACCGCTGACCACCGCGGCATCGTCGCGCGAGTATCTCGTGGCCGGTACGTTCACCGGCACCGTCACCGGCGGCGGATCCACCTCGCTGACCGGCGGCACGCTGGACACGGGCTACCAGATCGGTTGCGGAATCGAGCTAGGCCAGGTCCGGTTGGTCGGGTCGATCGGTCTGAGCACGTCGGGCTCGACGCTGGCCGGCGTCATCCCGACCGGGGTGAGCATGCCGATGTCGGGCACCGTGGAGATCCACCCCAAGCCCGGCACCGTCACCAACGTCTCGGTGAACAAGAAGTCGTTCAAGGCCGCGCCGGTGCGCGTCACGTTGAAGGACGTTCACATCAAGGTGGACGGCTGCGTCGGCCAGTCATTCCTGCGGTCCTACGCGACCCTGACCAGCTCCACCACCGACACCGACGATGTGGTCGCCTACTACGGCCTCACCAAGTCGGTCTGAGGGGAACCGTCAGGTAACCGGTTGCAGCACCGGGCCGGCGGCCTGGTTGTACAAGTCCGCGGCCGCGCTCATCGCCGCCTTGATGGTGTTGTAGTAGTGCGTGCCGACGCCGCCGCCGCGGAACTTGAGCAGCTGTGGGTTCTGCGCCAGCGTGGCCGCCAGCACACTGTCGCCGTTGATGGCGTATTTCTTGGACGCCTCAGTGAACCGAGCGATGAACCGGGCGATCGCCTTGTTGGGATCCTGACGCTCGGCGACGGTGCCGAAACTGGCCTTCTCCTGGAATAGGCCGATGACCTCATCAGCCGCGCCACCTGAGCTGCCATAGGCCTGCACACCGCCAGAGGCGGTCGGGCGGAACGTGGACTCGATCTTCGCGGTGGCGATGACGGTCTTGATCTGGTCTTCGCTGAGTCTGGCGGCGTGGCCCTGGCTCACGATGGCCTTGACGATGTCCTGCGCGCTGGAGTCCTTGCCGACCACCACCGGTGGCGGCGTGGGGACCACGGCTGCGGCGTTCTTGGTGACTGGGTCCACCGCAGGCGGTTGCTCCACCGCCACCACGGTGTTCCGGTGCGTCGGAGCAGACAGCAGGGTGGCACCGCCGAGGCCGGTAGCGACGAGAACAGTGGTGATGATTTTCTTTGCGCGGTTCTGTTTTCCGAACGCCTCGGTTGGTCCGCCGAACTTCGGCATGGTCGTACTCTCTTCTGTGATCTGCGAAAATTTGTGAGCCGTGTCCGACGCGCCCGCCCGCTCCCACCGCCATTCAGACGCCAAAAGACAGGGATGGACCGTGCATCGGTCACGCTGGGGCGGCCACGCGCCGATCCGACCAGATGCACGCGACTAAAAGTTTGCTATGTGCGATTCGGCCGAGGCGACGCAAGAGTCAGCCCGCCGCCGACACGTCACATTTATGGCAACTACCACCCTTATTGCCACAATGTGATCGGTGTCACTCTACCTGGCACTACAGAGGTGTAGTAATTAGCCGTGAACTGTATTAGAACATCCGAAATCTGGCAAAACCCCAGTACAGGTCTGTCCGACGGCGGCCAGTAGAAGCCTGGTCAATGATCAGCTTCCCGTTTGCCGAGGCGCACCCCGACGCTTTGCGTAGCCGCCGCTAGGTGCACAAATATTGTCCGTTGAGCACGCAATTCGAAGGCGGCGCGTACGACCCGGACAACACGCCTCTGAGGCCCCCAATGGCGGTACCGCCAGGTGCAATGATGCGATTCCAATTCGCGGGCGTGAGCACATAGTGCGTGCCATACCGCGTGATGTTGCTGCTCCACGTGTGCGAGACGGATTCGCCCATCGGCAGGTCGAATTCGAGCTTCCAATCGGACAGCGGCACGGCGCTCGGGTTGGTGATCGTGAAGTGGCCGATGAAGCCGGTCTGCCACGTCGATGACACCCACAATCTCGCCGCGGGCGCGGCCGCTTGAGCTACGGGGGTGATGACAAGCCCGGGCATGGCGACCAGTAACGCCGACACCGCTACCTGAACCGCTGTGCGCCAGCGCTTCACGTATGAACGCAATCCCGCCATGGTGGCAAAGTTAGAGCCACCCGGGCGATGTCGACGCCTCGCATCGCGGCTCCGCTGCAGTACCTTTGCGCAACTGAAACCGTCGCGAAATCTCCGGGCTCCCCGATTCGCTGATTGAAACCGGCACCCCGGCCCGGAAACCGCAGGTATAAACATCGTCAGCCGACGATGGCTGGGAACATGCGGACAGTTGTGGTGATCCGCCGGAAACGATCGGGACAGCATGGGTCGGCACAGGGCCTCGCATATCGCAGCGCAACATCGACCTTCCGCCGGACCGACCGGGTCGGGGGCAGCAATCTACGTTGGGCGCGTCGGATTGTTGGCGCTGGGTTTGGGCATCGGCGCGGCGGTGGCAGGCAGCGCCGGAATCGCCAATGCCCAAGGCACCCCGGACAACAACGGCGGTTCCGCCGCACATTCGTCGGATTCATCGACTGGCGCCGGCACGGTGAAGAGTCCCCCCTCCGCCGGATCGCCTGGCGCCAAGACCCGCAAGCCCGGGTTGTCACCCACGCCAAGAATCAAACCGGCCAACAGCCGCCGCGCTCCGATCGGCGACGAGCGGGCGGCCGCTGCCGGCCCAGCCTCGATACCGGGGTTGTCCCTTCGCATTTCGCGGAAGATCCCGGCTCCCGCGCGCTCCGCTGCACCTGCCAGAGCGACCGACGCCTCGACCTCACCCACGAGCGTGCGTCCCAACGCCACTCGGATCCGCTCGCGTCTGGCCGCCACGCCGACCGCCGGCCCGACTCGCACCGGCTCTCCGGCCACGGCACCGTCGGTCGGCTTGCCGGCGGAGGCGAATACCGGTGGTGCACCGGCAGTTCCGATGCCCATGGTGCAGGCGGTGCTGCAGTTGGTCCACCGGGAAGTCGAACGCTTCACCCTCGCTGCCAACCACTTCGGGCCGGCGGCCAGCTCCACCCCGATCGGCGTCAACGCTGTTCCGGCGATCGCACCGGGGGTCCCGACCCCCGCTGATCAGGTCCCCACGGTCTACGGCGATATCGGCAAATGGATGCTGCAGTCCAACGGGCAGATATCCGATTACGGTGGACTGCCGTACCAGGGCAGGACGGTGCTGGAGCCGGTCAACGTCATCATCGTCGACCCGACGTCGACGTCAGCAGCTGAGGCGGCCTACAAGCTCAACACGGCGATGTTCTGGTCCGGCTACCCCGCCCAGCCCATCCACAGCACCGGGTTCCAAGGCACGATCGACGATGTGACCTATGGGCAGCAGCCCACTGGCCCCTTGCTGGGCTACTCGGACAACTTCTTCCTGTTCCCCAACAACCACGGCCGAATCTTCGGGCCCGACCCCGTGGAGACCAGCGCGGGGTACGTCTGGAGTGGCTCGTTCAGCACCGAACAGTTCGTCATCTACGACCTGTTACCCAGACATGCGTACGTCTCGTCCAACCTCGCCCGAAATGCGCTCGCGCTTCGGCTGCTCGCCAGCGGCAGGGCGACCTATGGCGGGATGGTGGCGTTGGACAACTCGTACAACACCGCCACCACGACAACCGGTGACCATGACGGTTACGCCGTGGTCATCGTCCTGAAGTAGACGTGAACTCCGGCTGCACATCACCAAGTGACCAGAGGCGAGACCTGCCCGCCTCCCGGCCACCGAACCCTCACGTACGTAACGTGGTGGCGGAGAAATTCGAGTTTCGCCGCCACTCGGTTACAAACGCGGCATGGACCGCACGCTATGGCCGCAAAATCTCTGCTGGAGAAACGGTTTCGACGAACGCGCGCGCCGCATCTGCGAGTTTCCTGTCCGCGGTGGCCAGCGCGTCCGCCTGCAGTTGGGTCAGTGCGATGTACTCGGCCTCGTAGGTGTCCGGCCAGTCCAACTGGGCGGCTATTCGCCAAGCGCGGTCCTGTAGTACCCGGTCGCCCAGGAGTCGGATCCGCAGCCCGCGAATACCGTCGAGGACCTTGCGGGCGCCCGCGTCGTCGATCTCGCCGCGTCGCACCGACTCGTACACCAGGGCAAGTGCCTGCGAACGCAAGAGCGTGGGCGCCACCAGGCTGTGCTCCGGCGGAATCGAGGCTCCATCAGCGGCGAGCTTGACGGCGACCGGGGCATCGATGACAAACGCTGTCATACCAGTACCTTCGCACGAACACGAGCCACCAGTAGCAGGTCGCACGTTTGAGGGACCTGAGTTTGGATACCCCTCGGGTGAAGAAGAAGGTAATTACTCCTGCACACAACAGGAATACGGCGGAGGGAGCCCAACGTGGCATTCTCGCAGATCGCAATGAAGACGATGGCAGCTGCGGCCGGGATCGCGGCAGCCGGAATGGTGGCAGCGACTCCGGCATACGCAGATCCGGAAACGCTCCAGTTCGGCCAAACCGCAGAAGTTCCCAGTCCAGGTGGCGCCATCGACTACACCGTGAGCAACTTGCAGCCCAGCGGTCATAACGACGGGATCTGGTATGCCGATGTGACGGCCGAGGCCGTCAGCGGCTCCCCGACGCCGAACATTTCCGATTTCAACGCTCGGGCTGTCAACAGCTCCACCTACGCGGACATGAAGGGCAACCAGACGGACGGCCTTGCCAACCAACCGATCGCACCGGGGTCTCAAACGACCGGGCGGGTCTACTTTGACGTACGCGGTGGCACCGCGCCCGACAGCGTGGTCTATCGGGACGCCGGTGGTACCGACAAGGTGGTTTGGAAAGGCTGACCACCCATCGGTGAAATCGGCGGAAAGGTGACCGCCGACGTCGCCCTGCGGTAACACTTTTGGTCATGACGATCGCAGAGGACGTCAAGGCCGAACGCGCAGCATTGACGAAGTCGTTGGTCGAGTTGGGCCCGTCAGCCCCTACCGCGTGTGGCGGGTGGACGGCGCTGCACCTTGCGGCCCATCTGGCTGGTGAAGAACGCTACGGAGGTGTGACGACCTTCATTGCTCGATCCCTGGTGACGCGTGGTGTTTCGGTGTCCGGTACACCGAAGATGGTCGACATTGCGCTTCGCCGGGAACAGCGACACGGCTTCGCGGCAGTGATCGATCGGTTGCGTCGGCCGATGCCGCGGCTGCTGCTGCAACCGACGGTGGCGCCGCTGGCTCTGTTCGAATACTGGACGCATCACGAGGATCTCGTCGGTTTCGACAGCGACGCCCACGCCGCGCCGGTGACGCTGACGGAGGCCATTCCACTGGTACTGCGGTACCAGGTCAAGAAACTGCCTGCGGGAGTTCGGGTAACGGTCAGCATGAGCGACGGCCGCCGGCAGTGGTCAGTCGGACCGACGTCGGGACCGGAAGTGATCCTCGGTGGCTCTGCCCCAGATCTGGTCCGGTGGCTGTCGGGTCGACGAGCAGCAGGCGAGATCACCATGGCCGGGCCCAGCGCAACGGTGCAGGAGCTCCGCGCATTCGGGGGGCGAGTGTGACTGCCGGACAATGGACTTGCGCCGCTGTGAGGCTGCGTTGACCGTCGATGACGACCTCGACTCGCTCTACGGCATGCGGCCCGAAGAGTTCACCGCCCGGCGCAATGAGCTCGCGGCAGCGGCAAAGAAGCGTGGAGATGCATCGGCGGCCAAGGCGATCGCCTCAGCCCGTCGGCCGACGACGGCTGCGTGGGTGGTGAACCTGCTCGCACTGACCGACGCGACAGTCCGCCCAAAATTGACCAACCTGCACGAAGCGCTGCGCGCCGCACACGCGGCCATGGATGGTCAACGCATCCGTGAGCTGTCGGCGACACAGCGAACCCTCGTGCAGGACCTGACCCGCGCCGGATTCGCGGCGGCCGAACTGCCCGATCCGACAGCAGCATTGCGCGACGACGTCACCGGCACACTCCAGGCAGCGATCGCCGATCCCGAGGTCGCTGCGCGTCTGGGCCGGCTGTCCAGAGCGGAAGAGTGGTCAGGATTCGGCGACTTCGGAGCATCGTCCGTTGTGATCACGCGTTCCCGGCCCGACACAGGATCCTCGCCGGGACCCACCCCACCACCACCGACGCCGCGCGAGAAGCAGTCCGACGAGGACACTGCTGCGGTTGAGACGGCCCGGCGCCGCCGTGACGCCACCGCATCCGAACTGGGCCAGGCCCGCGCCGCAAACGACGATGCTCTCGCAGCGTTGAAGGAACGCCGGCGCAAGGTCGAAACCGCACGCCGGCGCTACGAGAAAGTCCTCGAGACGCTCACGGCCGCACAGCGCGACCTCGAGGCAGCGGAAGCGCAACTCGACCTCGCGCAACAATCCGCCGATGAGCTGCAGAATCGGGTACGAAACGCCGAAGCAGCTGTGGCGCAGGCAGAATCGCAGCTGATTCGACTAACGGGCGAGTAACAGTGGCCGTCGGGCGTCAGACGCCGAAAGCTTTCGCATACGCAACCTCACCGCGGGGTACCGCCGCATCCGGATTGAGCGTCAGGGCCAGGAAGTTGTCGTCCGGTGCCTCGAACGGCGCAGTGATACCGAGCCGCGATGCCGGGCTGAACCCGAACCGCGGGTAGTACTCAGCGTGACCCAGCACAACAACCAGGTTCTCCCCCAGTTGGCGCGCCCGCTCCAACCCTGCGCGAATCGCCGCCGACCCAGCGCCACTTCGCTGGAGATCGGGCACGACCGCGCAGGGCCCGAGTGCGAGGGCGGGATGACCGTCGACGGCACATCGCGTGAGCAACGCAAATCCCGCAATCTCACCGTTCACGTCGCAGCTGACGACGGACAGTCCGTCGATCCAGGCGGTCGGGTCTTCTCGGAGCGCGTCGACGAGGTTCGCTTCCAGCTCGGTGGGAAAAGCTGCCGCATTCACGGCGTGGATGCGCTCGACATCCTCTGGTTGCTCAACTCGAGTACTCCACATATCCAACCTCTCACTCACCGCCTGTGTTTCATGCGTCGTGAACCATATCTTCTGCCGCCCCGTCAACCCGGCACGGTGCTGGACGCGCGCCCGAGATGCCTGGGAAAGAACCGGGTATCGATCCGGCCATCGGCGGGCACCGGGTGATGCCGCCCTGGAAAGGCATGCAGCACTTTGTCTTCCGAGGCGAAGGCACCGAACAGCTCGAGTCCAAATCCGCGTGGGATCTCCTCGTCGTCCCACGGGAGCAGGTACTCGACAGGGATGGTCACCTGCTTCGCCGCCTCCAGTAGCTCAGGATGTTCGACTACCGCGCCGAAGAGCGCGGCGGTGATCCTGGATTCAACCGCGACCAGCGGTATTCCGACCGCGCTCGCCAGTGTCATGCCGGAATAGCCGATCGGCGCTCGTGGGTCGATCTCTGGAAGGGTATGGACTGCATCGATCGTGGCCTGCCATTCGGAGACGGCGCGTTCGGCCACCGAGTGGCAGTAGTCCGCGAGGTGCCGACCGAACGACGGGCTGCGTTCTGCCCGCGCCTGCTGGAAGGCGTCGACCAGACGAACATCTGCTGCGCTGCGTGGCCGCTCGCCATGGCCGGGCGCGTCGATCGTGACAACGTGAAAACCATCCGTGAGCACCGAAGAGTAGGCTCGGGCGACGTGCCCCGGGGCCCTCTTGTCCAGGCCGCCGGGGTGACCGGCCAGCAGTACCGGAGCGCCGTCGGAATCGGTTTCCGGTGACCAGAGCACACCGGTGATGTCGCCCAGGGTGAAGGTGCGTTCGATGACGCCGTTCGACGACGTCTCAGAGGTGAAATGCATGATGTGATGCCCTTTCGGAAGTGCCGATGTTCAGGCGCTCCCGGCGACACCTACCTCGATCGCCCGACCGTGAACACGAGTGGGAGCACCCACAGGGTTACAGCGTCCATGGGTCTCACCTCCTCGCGTGCCGTCACGGTCGCAGGCACGTTATCAATGCGACGGCGACCCCGTCCAACGGTTTTCGCGCGCGTCCGCGTTACGTACCATCGAGTTCGGACAATCGGCCGTCCTCTCCCGACGCGAAGGTTCTCCTATGCACGCAATCCATCGCCACCGAACTCCCGCGGTGCGCAACCGCCGGAAGATCTACGGGCCCGCGGGGCTGGTCACGGCCACATTCACCGCGCTGGCACTGGTGAGCGCCGCCGCGCCCGTTGCCAACGCGGCCCCATGCCCGGACGCCGAGGTGGTGTTCGCCCGCGGGACCGGAGAGCCGCCGGGTGCCGGCGGCATCGGGCAGGCGTTCGTCGATGCCCTCCGCGCCAAGGCCGGCGCGAAGTCGGTCGCCGAGTGCCCGGTGAATTACCAGGCCAGTGCCGATTTCGCCGATGGCATTCAGTTTGCCCTCACTGTGATCGACGGCATCAGGGACGCAACCACTCACATTCAGGCCGTCGCCGCCGACTGCCCCACCACCAAGATGGTGCTCGGCGGGTTCTCCCAGGGCGCGGCAGTGGCGGCATTCACCACAGCTGCCGACATCCCCGAGGGCGTCCCAGCCGCCTTCGTGCCGCCGCCGATGCCACCCGAGATTGCCTCGCACGTGGCCGCCGTGGCGCTGTTCGGGAAACCGTCAAACGAGTTCCTCACCGACGCCGGGGCGCCGCGAATCACCATCGGACCGCTGTATGCACCCAAGACCATCGATCTGTGCGCCACCGGCGACAGCGTGTGTAATGGTGCAGCGCCAGGACCGCCCACCGGCGCGCACAACTCGTACATCGCGAACGGCATGGTCGACCAGGCCGCGCAGTTTGCGGTCAGCCGGTTGTAGCGACCACACCGCTGATCCTCCCTGTTTCGTGCGGTGGTGCCTCGCACAAGCTCGGCGTTCCCGTCCGCCCGGTCGCGGACGCTCGACACCTGCCTGGGCGAACGGCACTTGAACCATGACTGCACCCGCACCACAGAAACGGAGTAAACGTATGGGCACCAACCGAATCACCAACGGAACCGAGCGCACACTCATCGAGAACACACTCGACCGAAACCGTGAAGCACTGATCGCGACCGTACTCGGGCTGACTGAGCCAGACGCGCGCCGACACCTCGTGACATCGCTGACGACGCCGATCTCGTTGATCAAGCACGCAGCGGCCGCGGAACGGATTTGGTTCCAACGGTTCTGGGGCGGCCTCGATGAATCCGCATGCGACGGATACTCGAGGCGAGACGAGGGTACGTTCTCCGTTGCCGATGACGAGTCGCTCGCCGACGTGATCGCCGAATTCGAGCGCGCCAGTCAACAATCCCGCGAGATCGCCTCCCGCTTCGACCTCGACGCCACGATAGACATACCCGCAGAGGGAAAGGTGAGCATGCGGTGGACCCTGCTCGCCATGATCGAAGAGTTCGCCAGGCATGCCGGCCACGGCGATATCCTTCGCGAGCAGATCGATCAGGCCCGCTCTGACCGCGGCACCACCGAAACTTCTTGACCTGAACCGGGGTTGGGTTCCTGCAGGCGGCGTACCTCAGTCGAGGCAGAACTCGTTGCCCTCGATGTCCTGCATCACGATGCAGGACTCCTCGATGCCGTCCGCGGGCAACACCCGCACCTGCACGGCCCCGAGCGCCACCAAGCGCGCACACTCGGCTTCCAGAGTCGCGAGGCGTTCTGAACCGACGAGTTCGCCGCCCACCCGGACGTCGAGGTGCACTCGATTCTTGACGGCCTTGCCTTCCGGTACGCGCTGAAAATACAGTCTCGGGCCGAGACCCGAGGGATCGATGCAGGCGAACGCCGATCCCTGGCGCTCCGGACTGAGGGATCGATCGAAATCCGCCCAGGTGTCGAACCCCGGCGGCACCGGCGGCACCACATAGCCCAGCACCTGGCACCAGAAGCGACCTACGCGCTCGGGATCTGCGCAATCGAAAGTGACTTGGAATTGCTTGACGGAGGCCATCAACCGACCCTAATGGGAATTGATCAGCGAGTCTGCGGCCGGTAGTGGTCTGGTCGGGTGAAGCTGATTACCGAGCC
>NZ_JBZDPU010000050.1:0-591 GCF_058270075.1 Mycobacterium shunyiense
CGAAAGCCGCCTCGTTTTTGAACCGCTTTACGCCGGCGGTTTCGCCGACGAGTTTGGCTGCGGTCAATTCACCGCAGCCTTGCAGGGCCAGCAGTTCGGGGGCGACGTCGTGGACGTGTTGGCCGATTCGGGCGGCCAGGGCGTTGATGGTGTCGGTGAGTCGGGTGATGTCGTCGAGTTCGTCGCGGGCCAGCTCGGCGAGCAGTCCGTGCAGGGTGTCGAGCCAGTTGCCAAGTTCGTTACGGGTCTTGGTCCGGTCCAGGGCACCGCGTTTGGGGGTGCGGGCCGGGTCGAGTTCATGGATACGGCCGAGCAGTCGGTTGATCGTTGAGGTCCGTTGAGCGACAAGGTCTTCGCGTCGATCTACGAGCAGTTTCAACTCCCGCGACACTGGGTCGTGGGCGGCGACGGGCAGGTCGGGATACCGCAACACCGCGTGTGCGACGGCCAGCGCATCGATGGGATCGGACTTGCCGCGAGTGCGGGCGCAGGCTCGGGTCTGGGCCATCAGCTTGGGGGCTACCCGCACCACACGTTGGCCCGCGGAGAGCAAGTCGCGCTCGAGGCGGGCCGATAGATTGCGGCAATCTT
>NZ_JBZDPU010000051.1:0-646 GCF_058270075.1 Mycobacterium shunyiense
GGCGTGTCCGGCCGATGTGGTGGATCGGTGGGCGCCGGGTCGGGTGTTGATCAATGGGTATGGTCCGACTGAGACGACGGTGTATGCCACGATCAGTGCGCCATTGCAGCCTGGGATGGGTACCGTCCCGATCGGTGTGCCGGTTCCGGGTGCTGGTTTGTTTGTTTTGGATCGGTGGTTGCGTCCGGTTCCCCCGGGTGTGGTGGGTGAGTTGTATGTGGCCGGCCGCGGGGTCAGTGCGGGGTATCTGGGCCGGGCTGGTTTGACGGCCTCGAGGTTTGTGCCGTGTCCGTTCGGTATGCCGGGTGCTCGGATGTATCGGACCGGGGATTTGGTGTCGTGGGGTGCCGATGGGCAGTTGCGGTATGCCGGGCGTGCTGATGAGCAGGTCAAGATCCGCGGCTATCGCATCGAGTTGGGTGAAATCCAAAGCGCGCTGGCTGATTTGGATGGTGTGGCGCAGGCGGTGGTGATCGTTCGCGAGGATCAGCCTGGTGACAAGCGGTTGGTCGGTTACCTGACCGGTACTGCAGATCCGGTGCAAGCTCGTGCGGCTCTGGCCGAGCGGTTGCCGGCTTACATGGTGCCCGCGGCCGTGGTGGCTCTTGATGCGTTGCCGTTGACGGTCAACGGCAAGCTGGACAAG
>NZ_JBZDPU010000052.1:0-1373 GCF_058270075.1 Mycobacterium shunyiense
AGGCTGTGTGCTCGCTGTAGGCGCTGTGGTGGCGGAGGCAGCCGTGCAGGATGCCGACGAGGCGGTTGCCCAGGGCGCGCAGCGCCTGGTGGTGCAGGTCCCCGGCGGCGCGGTGCTGGTCGTAGAAGGCCCGGGCGCCGGGACTGTTGGTCAACGCGCAGAACGCCCACTGATCGATCGCATCGTAGAGGCGGCGGTTGCGGACGTGGCGGGCCAACACGGCGCGTTTCTTGCCCGAAGCCACGGTCAATGGTGAGGTTCCCGCGTAGTTCTTGCGAGACTTGGCGGTGGTGTAGCGGTTCGGGTCGTCCCCGAACTCACCGAGCACCCGGGCGCCGAGGATGACACCAAGTCCTGGCAGGGAGAGGTAGATGTCGGCGTCCGGGTGCTTCTCAAAATGCGTCGCCAACTCGACCTCTAGGGCGGCGATCTGATGGTTGAGCTCGGCGATGATGCCGACCGTGGCGCGGGTGCTTGCCCCGAACGCGGCGGTGACCGCGGCCGGGGCCGCAAGCTGCTCGGTGCGTAACGCCGTCTGGATCTCCAGCGCCCGTGGGTCGAGGTTACGTTGTCGCCCAGCGGCTTTGAGTGCCGATCGGATCTTCGAGACGCTGAGTCGAGCGGCGTCGCTCGGGGTGGGGGCGCGACCCAGGATGGCCAGGGCATCGCGGTCAGCCAGGGAGTCGAAAGCCTCCAACGCGCCCGGGTAGTACTCGCGCAACGCACTGCGCAGCGTGTTGGTATTGCGGTTGCGCGCCCAGATCAGGTTCTGATGCGCCCGCGCCAGCACCTTGATCGCCTCCACCTCCGAGGTGTCCCCGGCGATCGGGCGGTGGTTGTGCCGGTCGGTGCGCACCAGATCGGCCAATAGTTTGGCGTCCCCGGCATCAGACTTCGCGCCCGAGACCTGGTGGCGGTCGCGATAGCGGGCCACCGCGAGCGGGTTGACCGCGAACACCTGATAGCCGGCCGCGCTCAGCGCTTCGACCCACAGGCCGCGGTCGGTTTCGATGCCGATCACCACCTCCTGGGGTGCTTCGGCGTGGGCGGCCACTAGCTCGTGGAACCCGCCGATCCCGACCAGTCCCTCCGGGAGCCGACGCGAGGCCAGCTTGGCCCCCTCAGCGTCCATCAGATGAATGTCGTGATGGTCTTCAGCCCAGTCGTCTCCAACAAATAGCGTCAACTCGCCTCCCTGCTCGATGGGTCGAAACTGTTCGAGCCGAAGGGCACCCGGCGGCAACCTAATGGATCAGTGCTCGAAGCACGACACCCCATCAGCGCTATAGGCGACCTCACCAACCGGCCGGGGCACGATCTAGTCCTAGAAGTCGGCATACACTTCAGGTCCTCACAGTGCTCACCGGCCAGCG
>NZ_JBZDPU010000053.1:0-584 GCF_058270075.1 Mycobacterium shunyiense
GGCAGCAAAGACGTTCCAGAGGCTGCGCGTGGGGTGTTTCTGGAGGCGTTGAAGTCGGGGCTGTCGCAGTCTGCGGCGGCCACCGTGGCCGGGGTGTCGCACCAGACCGGGTCCAGATGGGCCAGGTCAGCGGGAATCGCTGCTGACCTGAGGCATTGCGGTATCCGGTATCCGGCGCCGGTACGCGAAGCGTTCTGGGCGGCGATGGCATCGGGGTCCTCGGTGGTTGAGGCATCGATGATCGCCGGCGTGTCGGAGAACACCGGGCAGACCTGGGTGAAACAGGCTGGGTACGTGCCCAGGACCCCTGCCCTTGCCATCGTGGAGATCGAGCGATCGCGGCGGCCGCGTGCACCGTTGACATTCGTCGAGCGCTGTCGGCTCGAAGATCTCCTTGAGCAGGGGTATTCGCAGGTTGAGGCGGCCGAGAAGTTGGGGCGCCACCGTGACACGATCCGCCGCGAGATCGTCAAGGGGCTGACCGGGTCGGGGTATCGAGGCAGGGCCGGGCAGGACACCGCCGATGAGAACCGCCGCCGTCCTAAAACGCGCAAGCTGCAGGACAGATCGGCGCTGTTGGCCGA
>NZ_JBZDPU010000006.1:0-104072 GCF_058270075.1 Mycobacterium shunyiense
AAGCCCAGTAATGGGTGAAGGGAACTGGCACTAACCGGCCGAAAACTTACAACAACCAACAAACACCAATGTTTGATGGGTTTCAGTAAGACGCACAACAAGCCTCGCAACCACAATTCACGAACACCCACACACTTGTGTATGGAGTGCGATACCGCACCCCACCACCAAAACACAAAGGTTTACACCCAGAAACGGGTGAATAAAGTTACGGCGGTCCATAGCGGCAGGGAAACGCCCGGTCCCATCCCGAACCCGGAAGCTAAGCCTGCCAGCGCCGATGATACTACCCTCTCGGGTGGAAAAGTAGGACACCGCCGAACACAAATTAAGTCCCGAGCCCTCCAATTTCGATTGGAGGGCTCGGGCATTTTTGTATGTCGGGACCTTTTACTAGAGGCGCGTTCGCAATTCGATAATTGAAAACGCGCCTCAGTGGTCGGTTAATTGAAAAGTGCCGGCATTGTGCGGCTCTTCTCCAATTCCAGCAATGCTCGCTTGCGGTCGAGTCCGCCGCCGTATCCGGTGAGGCTGCCATTGGCGCCGATCACCCGATGGCACGGCACGATGATTCCGATCGGATTGTGCCCATTGGCCAGT
This sequence comes from Mycobacterium shunyiense, assembly GCF_058270075.1. Classification (NCBI taxonomy): domain Bacteria; kingdom Bacillati; phylum Actinomycetota; class Actinomycetes; order Mycobacteriales; family Mycobacteriaceae; genus Mycobacterium; species Mycobacterium shunyiense. The sequence goes on from NZ_JBZDPU010000006.1 coordinate 601, forward strand.
CCGACCGCGCGTGATCCGCTCGGCGATCCGATCTGGCGCGCGATCTCGCCGTAAGAGCAAGTTTCCCCGTACGGGATGGTTTGCAGGGCCTCCCACACCCGGCGCTGAAACTGGGTGCCCACCATGTCCAGTTCCAGTTCGAATTCGGTGAGGTCGCCGGCGAAGTAGGCGGTCAGTTGGTCGACGGCGTCGGGGAATGCTGCGTCGTCGCGCTCCCACCCTTCGCGGCTCGGTTCATACGTCTGATCGACCATCCGGAGATGCCTGAGCCGGCCATCGCGGCCGGCCAGCGTGAGTAGACCGACCGGGCTGTCCATCGTGCGGTACTGCAGTGTCGTCATGACTTCTCCTCTGGATCGTGCGGGGGCCATTCGTTCACCGCGTGGTCCAGGGTGGTCCACAGGTGTTGTGTCGCATAGGCGCGCCATGGGCGCCACCGCGTGCTGTGCTCCATGAGGCCGTTCGCCGGCATGCCCAAGTGTTCGGCAGCAGCGCGCACCCCGAGATCGGTGGCAGGGAAGGCATCTGGATCACCGAGGCCACGCATCGCGATCACCTCTGTCGTCCACGGCCCCACCCCGGGAAGCGCAAGCAACTGCTCGCGGGTGCGGTCCCAATCGCAGCCGGGGTCCAGGACCAGATCGCCGGCGGCGATGGCCTGAACCATGGCCGCCACCGTCCGTCTTCGTGAGGCCGGCATCGCGAGATGCGCTGGATCCAGCCCGACGAGATCCGTGACGTCGGGAAAGACGTGGGTCAAACCGCCCGTGTCGCCGGAGATCGGTGTTCCGTAACCGGCGACCAGGCGACCCACATGCGTACGTGCAGCCTTGATCGAGACCTGTTGGCCGATCACCACCCGGAGCGCCAGTTCGGTTTCGTCGACTGTGCGGGGAATGCGTTGTCCGGGCGCCTTGGCCACCACCGCCGCGAGCGCTGGATCCACCTGTAGCGCTTCCACGACCGCCTCCGGGTCGGCATCCAGGTCCAACAGCCGTCGACACCGCGCAATGGCGGCCGACAGGTCACGGAAATCGTCGAGCACCAACAGGCAGCGGACATGGTCTGGTTGAGGTGCCAGGCCGACCACGCCATGACCGTGCGGCAGTCGCAGGGTGCGCCGGAACTGCCCGTCGCGGACCTCCTCCAACCCCGGCACCGCACTGGCCGCCAGATGGCCGAACAAACCTTCGTAGGAGAACGGGGTCCGCACCGGCAGCCGTAGTGACACAACACCGGGAGCGGCGGACACCGCGGTGGTGAATTTCCTCCGGGCCCGTTGGCGAAGCTGGGTGGGCGTGAGATCGCACACCGCGCGGACGGTGTCGTTGAACTGCCGGATGCTGGCGAAACCCGCGGCGAACGCGACATCGGCGAACGGGATCTCAGTGGTTTCGATCAGGACCCGAGCCGTCTGGGCGCGCTGGGCCCGAGCCAGGGCCAGGGGATTGGCACCCAGCTCGGCCTGCAGGATGCGTTGCAGCTGCCGACTGGTGTACCCGACGCGGGCGGCGAGCCCCGTCACCCCTTCGCGGTCCACGATGCCGTCGGCGATGAGCCGCATGCACCGCGCGACGATGTCGCCGCGCACGTTCCATTCCGGGGAACCGGGCGAGGCGTCGGGACGGCACCGTTTACAGGCCCGGAACCCGGCCGCCTGGGCGGCCGCCGCGGTCGGATAGAACCGCATGTTCCGGGCGAAAGGTGGGCGCACCGGGCAGCTGGGACGGCAGTAGATACCTGTGGTGAGCACGGCGGTGACGAACCAACCGTCGAACCGTGCGTCCTTGGATTGGACTGCGCGGTAGCAGCGGTCGAAATCTTCGTGCATGCGTTCCACGATGGCACGGTATCCAGCGCCGCACTAGCGGAAAAACGACATGGTCGTGGGGCTTGGCTCGCGGTTAGACTTCGTCCTGTGGCCGAGCTGGTGCAGCAGTACCTGGACCGGATTCGTGCCGAGCAGATCGATACGCGGGATGGTGCCCTGGCAAACTACATCCCCGAACTCGCCAACGTCGACCCCGAGGGTTTCGGGCTCAGCCTGTCGTCCTCGGACGGCTATGTCTACGAATCCGGCGATGCTGCACTCGAATTCACCATCCAGTCGATTTCGAAACCTTTCACGTATGCCCTGGCGCTGGACCTGATCGGCCAGGATGCGGTGGACGCCAGGATCGGGGTGGAACCCTCCGGTGAAGCGTTCAACGAGATCAGCGTCGACGATGTGACCAAGACACCGAAGAACCCGATGATCAACGCTGGTGCGATTGCAGCGGTTTCGCTGGTCCCCGGAGCGGGTCCCGATGAGCAGTTCGACCGCATCCACGACTTCTACTCGGCATGTGCGGGCCGACGACTCGAGATCGACATGGATGTCTATGACTCGGAGAAGGCCACGGGCAATCGCAACCGCGCGATCGCCTACATGTTGGCCAGTTTCGGTGTGCTGGACGGTGATCCGGATGACGTGCTGGATGTGTACTTCCGGCAGTGTTCGGTCAAGGTCACCAGTACCGACCTGGCGCGCATGGCCGCCACGTTGGCGCGGGGTGGGCTCAATCCGTTGACCGGGAGACGGGTGATCGACGCACACGTGGTGCGCCGCACCCTCAGTGTGATGGTGACCTGCGGGATGTACGACGCGACAGGCGATTGGGTCAGTGCTGTGGGCATGCCCGCCAAGAGCGGCGTCGGCGGTGGCATCGTGGCGGTGCTGCCCGGCCAACTCGGGATCGGCGTCTACTCGCCGCGGCTGGATGCTCGCGGTAACAGTGTGCGCGGCGTACAGGTGTGCCGAAACCTCTCTTCGCAGCTGGGATTGCACTTCCTCAGCGTCACTCGTGAGTCGTCATCGACCTTGCGGGCCGTGTTCGACGCAGGGCCGGGCATCCGGGTCTACGAGGTCCAGGGAGACCTCTTGTTCGCCGGAGCCGAGCAGGTGCTGCGGACCGCCGACCATGACCGTGGTCGGTACGACGTGGCCGTGCTGGACGTCACCCGCGTCGACGACATCAACGACGCTGCCCGCGGCATGCTCACCGGGATGCGGGCCAACCTGACCGCAGCTGGCAAGGAGGCCTATCTCGTCGACCCTGACGGTCGTGTGGTGCCTGCCGACCGGCACGACGATTACGACGCCATCGTGTTCCGCACCCTCGACGAGGCGGTGAATGCGGCGCTGCGGAGGTGTGCAGGCTAGGTCGGCACGGCGACGCGGGTCGGCTCACCGAGGCCTCGCAGGGGGACCGACTCGCCCAGTGACCAACGAGCCCTTTCGGTTTCAGATGCGTTGGCGATGGTGTCCGATGAGGCCACCAGGTGCCCGGGCACCTGCTTGGAGAAATCGCACAACCGTGACGCCTCGTTGACCGGCTCGCCGATCACCGTGTATTCGAAGCGTTCCTTGGCGCCCACGTTGCCCGCCACCACCTGGCCCGCCGCGACCCCGATGCCTGCCTTCAGCTCGGGAACCTCGGCACGCAACCGTTGCGCGATCGCCCGTGCGGCTCCAAGGGCTTCGTCCTCGGCGATGGGAAGAGAGACCGGCGCGCCGAACACCGCGAGGATGGCGTCACCCTCGAACTTGTTGACCAGGCCGCGGTGATTGTCGACCTCATCGACGATGACAGCGAAGAATCTGTTGAGCAGATCGACGACCTCGACCGCCGGCCTGGTGGTGACCAGCTGGGTCGAGCCGATGACGTCGACGAAAATCACTGCGGCGTGGCGTTCCTCGCCACCGAGGACAGGCTTCTCCTGTTCGGCCAGTGCGGCGACTTCACGGCCGACATGCCGGCCGAACAGATCGCGCACTCGCTCGCGCTCGCGCAGCCCGTGCACCATGGAGTTGAATCCCCGTTGCAGCTGGCCGAGTTCGGTGCCGTCGAACACCACGAGGTTGGTGTCCAGATCACCCTGCTCGACGCGATTGAGCGCGGCACGCACCACCCGAATCGGGGTCGCGGTCAGGTAGGACAGGATCCACATCAGCAGGAATCCGAACACCAGCGCAAACGAGCCGAGACCGATGACGGCGTAGGCGAATTGGACCGGTGTCAGGTTGTTGAGCGTCACGGCGAACACCGCGGCCAGCATGATGCCCAGGATGGGAACGCCCGAGCTCAGCGCCCATACCACCATGGTGCGACCCATGATGCCCTGCGCCAGCCGGACCGGCGGCGGGCCCGCTTCCAGCGCCTGCGCGGCGACCGGCCGCAGTGCGAACTCGGTGAAGAGATGGCAGCTGACCGACACCACGATGCCGGGAAAACTGATGCCCAGCAGGAACTTCGGAATGTAATTGGTGTCGACCAGACCGTAGAGCGTCGTCAACAACGCGGTGCCCACGCCCCACAGGATCAGCAGCACCCGGGTGAGCCGGAACGGGGCGAGGAAGGTGTTCCGCTGATCCGCGACGGTCGGTGGACGTTCCTCGATGGCCCAGCGCACATTGTCGATCACCCGGGTCGTCGCCCAGAACACCCCGACGATCAACGCCGTTCCCATGTAAGCGGGTGCCACGATGAAGGTGATCCAGCGGACCGACGGGTCGAACACAGCCGGCGATGGGAACAACAGGGTGACGATGATCATCGAGATGCCGATACCGAGCAGGTTCCCGAGGATCACGAATGCCGTCAGGATGGCCTGAATGCGCACCCTGCGCCGACGCTGACTCTCCGATACCCGGCCCAACACCCACGATCCGTATTCCGGGGTGTCCGGGATCCGGCTGTTCTGGCGGGTGACACCCTCAAGGACGCGGCCCAGCCGTCGTGCCAGCGATTTGTCGGAGTTCATTGTGGCGTCAGCCTAGTTCGTTCGCCATGCCCTTAAGGTGGATCGGGTGCGCCTCGTGATTGCCCAGTGCACCGTCGACTATGTCGGGCGGCTGACCGCTCACCTTCCATCGGCCCGCCGGCTGTTGTTGTTCAAGTCCGACGGTTCGGTCAGTGTCCATGCCGATGATCGCGCCTACAAGCCGCTGAACTGGATGAGTCCGCCGTGCTGGCTCACCGAGGATGAGGGCGACGGGGCGCCGGTGTGGGTGGTCGAGAACAAGGCCGGTGAGCAGCTGCGCATCACGGTCGAAGACGTCGAGCACGACTCCAGCCACGAACTCGGAGTCGATCCCGGACTGGTGAAGGACGGTGTGGAAGCGCACCTACAGGTGCTCTTGGCCGAACACGTCGAGCTGTTGGGCGCCGGCTACACGCTGGTGCGCCGGGAGTACCCGACCGCGATCGGTCCGGTGGATCTGATGTGCCGCGACGAGCTGGGCCGCTCGGTGGCGGTGGAGATCAAGCGCCGCGGCGAGATCGACGGGGTGGAGCAGCTGACCCGCTATCTCGAGCTGCTCAACCGCGATACCGTGCTGGCTCCGGTGGCCGGTGTGTTCGCTGCCCAGCAGATCAAACCGCAGGCCCGGACGCTGGCCACTGACCGCGGAATCCGCTGCGTGACTTTGGATTACGACCAGATGCGGGGTATGGACAGCGACGAATACCGGCTGTTCTGATGCGCCGTCGGCGTCGTGAGGATCGGCGGTTCGCGCCACCGCCGATGTCACGTCGCGTCGAGACGGGGCCCGACGGTTACGACTACGAGGTGCGGGTGGTTACCGCCTCACGTGCGGTGAAGGTCTATCGATGCCCCGGATGCGACCACGAGATTCGTGTGGCCACCGCGCATGTGGTGGTGTTGCCGGTCGATGTCGGCGATGTCGATGACCGCAGGCACTGGCACACCGCCTGCTGGGCGAATCGGGCCAATCGCGGCCCGACGAGAAAGTGGTCCTAGTGCTCTGAATCCGCGGCCGGTTCGACCAGTTCGATCAGCACGCCGCCGGCATCCTTGGGGTGGATGAAGTTGATGCGCGAGTTCGCCGTGCCCTTGCGGGGAGCTTCGTAGAGCAGCCGAACTCCCTGGCTCCGCAGGCGCTCACTCAGTGCGTCGATGTCGCTGGTCCGGTAGGCCAGCTGCTGCAGACCGGGGCCGCTGCGATCGATGAACTTGGCGATCGTCGACTTCTCGTTCAGCGGGGCCAGCAGCTGGATCTGGGCGCTGCCCTTGGCGGCGCCGCGAACCGAGAGCATGGCCTCACGCACACCCTGGTCTTCGTTGATCTCCTCGTGGAGGACAATCATGCCGAGGTGGTCGTGGTACCACTTGGCCGCGGCATCGAGATCGGGAACGGCGATACCGACGTGATCGATCGCCGTCACCAGCGCGGAAGCGAGTGCGGGACGGGCATCAACCTGTTCGGCGGTCATAACGCAACGGTAACCTTTACCTGAACGTTTGCGTATGTGTGATCGCCCACACAGCTCTTGGACCATGGCTTTGGAGGAAAGAATGACCACGTCGGTGATTGTTGCTGGAGCGCGTACTCCGGTTGGCAAGTTGATGGGCTCGCTGAAGGATTTTTCCGGCAGTGACCTGGGCGCGATCGCAATCCGCGGCGCCCTCGAGAAGGCGAAGGTCGACGCTTCGCTGGTGGACTACGTGATCATGGGCCAGGTGCTGACCGCCGGCGCCGGTCAGATGCCCGCTCGCCAGTCCGCCGTAGCCGCAGGCATCGGCTGGGATGTGCCGGCCCTGTCCATCAACAAGATGTGCCTGTCGGGCATCGATGCGATCGCGCTGGCCGACCAGCTGATCCGCGCCGGCGAATTCGAGGTCGTGGTCGCCGGTGGGCAGGAGTCGATGAGCCAGGCCCCGCACCTGCTGCCCAAGAGCCGTGAGGGCTACAAGTACGGCGATGCGACGCTGGTCGACCACTTGGCCTACGACGGTCTGCACGACGTGTTCACAGATCAGCCGATGGGCGCACTCACCGAGCAGCGCAACGACGTCGACAAGTTCACCCGCACCGAGCAGGACGAGTTTGCTGCTCAGTCGCACCAGAAGGCCGCCGCGGCATGGAAGGACGGGGTGTACGCCGACGAGGTGGTGCCCGTGTCGATCCCGCAGCGCAAGGGTGACCCGATCGAGTTCGCCGAGGACGAGGGCATCCGGGCCAACACCACCGCCGAATCGCTGGGCGGCCTGCGTCCGGCCTTCCGCAAGGACGGCACCATCACTGCCGGCTCGTCGTCGCAGATCTCCGACGGTGCGGCCGCGGTAGTGGTGATGAGCAAGGCCAAGGCGCAGGAGCTGGGTCTGGACTGGCTGTGTGAGATCGGTGCCCACGGTGTGGTGGCCGGCCCGGACTCCACGCTGCAGAGCCAGCCCGCCAACGCGATCAAGAAGGCCGTCGAGCGCGAGGGCATCAGCGTCGATCAGCTGGACGTCCTCGAGATCAACGAGGCGTTCGCTGCGGTGTCGCTGGCCTCGACCAAGGAGCTGGGCGTCGACCCGGCCAAGGTCAATGTGAACGGCGGCGCGATCGCCATCGGTCACCCGATCGGGATGTCCGGTGCGCGCATCACGCTGCACGCGGCGCTGGAACTGGCGCGCAAGGGGTCCGGCTACGCGGTGGCCGCGCTCTGCGGTGCCGGTGGCCAGGGCGATGCCCTGATCCTGCGTCGCCCGTAGTTAACCGACGACTCAAAACGACGCTGCGTAGTAGCTGGCCGTCACTTCGGGCACAATGGCGGCCATGACACGCTCCTTCGACCTGCGCACGGTTTCCGGCTGGTTCCGGCTCATCGCCCTCGCTGAGGCGGTGAGCTGGGCCGGCCTGCTGGTCGGCATGTATTTCAAGTACCTGGGCAGTCCGCGCACCGAGATCGGTGTCAAGGTGTTCGGGCCGATACACGGGGGCGTCTTCGTCGCCTTCGTGGTGGCCGCTCTGCTGGTTGGTATTGCCTGCAAGTGGGGCGTGGGCACCTGGTTTCTGGCGTTGCTGGCCAGCATCGTGCCATTGGGCAGTGTGATCTTTGTCATGTGGGCGGATCGGACTGCCCGCATCGAATCGGGCGGGGCTCCCGCGCTGGTGGCACAACCGGGCGGGACTGTCCCGGAAACGACGTGACAGACTTGATGGCGTGACTCGTCCACGACCTTCTGTGGGGCCGGCGCTGGCCGGCGCTGTTGACCTCTCGGCACTCAAGCAGCGGCCCGCGGCGGGCGCCGGCGGTGGCAGCCCCAGTGCGCCCGGCGGCCCGAATGTCACCGAGGTCAACGAAGCCAACTTCGAAGCCGAGGTGCTGGTCCGCTCCGGTCAGGTGCCGGTGGTGGTGCTGCTGTGGTCGCCGCGCAGCGATTCCAGTGCCGCGCTGGGGGAGACCCTGGCCGGTCTGGCTGACGCCGACAACGGCAAATGGTCCCTGGCGCTGGTCAACGTCGACACCACCCCGAGGGTGGCGCAGATGTTCGGCATCCAGGGCGTGCCCACCGTGGTTGCGCTTGCCGGAGGCCAGCCGATCGCCAGCTTCCAGGGCTCTCAGCCGGCCGACGAACTCCGTCGCTGGGTCGATTCGCTCCTCGACGCGACCGCGGGCAAGCTGACGGGGTCCGGTGACGGTGACGGCGAGGCGGAGCCGGTCGATCCCGAGCTCGCTGCGGCCCGTGCCCACCTGGACGAAGGGGACTTCCCCGCCGCCGCCGCCGCGTATCAGGCGATTCTCGATGCCCAGCCCAACCATGCCGAGGCCAAGGGCGCGGTGCGACAGATCGCGTTCCTGCAGCGGGCCAGCGCGCAGCGCCCCGATGCCGTTGCCGTCGCCGACGCTGCTCCCGACGACATCGACGCCGCGTTCGCCGCGGCCGATGCCGAACTCCTGGCTCAAGAGGTGTCGGCCGCCTTCGATCGGCTCATCGCACTGATCAAGCGCACCGCCGGCGACGACCGGACCAAGGTGCGGACCCGTCTCATCGAACTGTTCGACCTGTTCGACCCCGCCGATCCCGAGGTGGTGGCCGGCCGCCGCAATCTGGCCAACGCGCTCTACTGAGCACTTCGCCGAGCAGACAGAAAACTGCCCCTTTTCACGCGAAAAGGGGCAGTTTTGTGTCTGCTCGGCGGTGGAGTCGCGCGTCAGGCGGGCTCGAACCACAGCATCGCCAGCGGCGGCAGAACCATCACCGCTGAGGCTGGGCGGCCGTGCCACGGCTCGTCGGTGGCCTGCACCGCGCCCATGTTCCCGATACCGGACCCGTTGTAGATCGTCGCGTCGGTGTTGAGCACCTCCTGCCAGTCACCGGCATAAGGTAGACCGAGCCGGTATTCGCTGTGCTCGCTGCCGGCGAAGTTCACCACGCAGGCCAGCACGGAACCGTCGGCACCGAACCGCAGGAAGCTCAGCACGTTGTTGGCGGAGTCGTTGGCGTCGATCCACGAATAGCCCTCGGGGCTGGTGTCGCGGCTCCACAACGCCGGGTGGCGCGCGTAGATCCCGTTGAGATCGCGCACCAGGCGTTGTACGCCGCCGGAGAAGCCTTGCTCGTCGAGCTGGAACCAGTCCAGCCCGCGCTCCTCGGACCATTCGGCCCGCTGTCCGAATTCCTGGCCCATGAACAGCAGTTGCTTGCCCGGATGGGCCCACTGGTAGGCCAGCAGGCTGCGCAGGCCGGCGGCCTTGGCGTGGTCGTCGCCGGGCATCCGGGTCCATAGCGTGCCCTTTCCGTGCACGACCTCGTCGTGGCTGATGGGCAGCACATAGTTCTCACTGAACGCGTACAGCATCGAGAACGTCATCTCGTGATGGTGGTAGCTGCGATGCACCGGGTCATGGCTGACGTAGTCGAGCGTGTCGTTCATCCAACCCATGTTCCATTTCATCGAGAACCCAAGGCCGCCGAGGTTGGTCGGGCGGGTGACGCCGGGCCAGGACGTCGACTCCTCGGCGATGGTGACGATTCCGGGGTTCGCCTTGTGCACGGTGGCGTTCATCTCCTGCAGGAACTGCACCGCCTCCAAGTTCTCCCGCCCGCCGTAGATGTTGGGCGTCCAACCTCCCTCGGGGCGGGAGTAGTCGAGGTAGAGCATCGAGGCGACGGCATCGACGCGCAGGCCATCGACGTGGTATTCCTGCAGCCAGTACAGCGCATTGGCGACGAGGAAATTGCGTACCTCGGGGCGACCGAAGTCGAAGACGTAAGTACCCCAGTCGAGCTGTTCCCCGCGGCGCGGGTCGGAATGCTCGTACAGCGGCGTGCCGTCGAAACGGCCAAGGGCCCAGGCGTCTTTGGGGAAATGGGCCGGGACCCAGTCGACGATCACCCCGATCCCGGCCCGGTGCAGTGAATCCACCAGGAACCGAAAATCGTCAGGTGTGCCCAACCGGGAGGTCGGGGCGTAATAGGACGTGACCTGGTAGCCCCACGATCCGCCGAACGGGTGCTCCGCCACGGGGAGCAGTTCGACATGGGTGAAACCCTGTTCCACAACATATTCGGTGAGTTCGGTGGCCAACTGCCGGTAGCTGAGCCCGGGACGCCACGACATCAGGTGCACCTCGTAGGTGCTCATCGGCTCGAACACCGGATTCTGTGCGGCGCGCTGGGTCATCCACTTGCCGTCGGTCCAGGTGTACGAGCTGGTGGTGACGCGCGACGCAGTTTGCGGCGGCACCTCGGTGGCGAAGGCCATCGGATCTGCGCGGTCGGTGGTGAACCCGCCGGCGCCGTGGACGCGGAATTTGTACAGGCCGTCGACCGGGAACCCCGGCCAGAACAACTCCCAGACCCCCGACGAGCCCAGCGCCCGCATCTGGGCCTCGTTGCCGTCCCAGTGATTGAAGTCACCGATCACGCTGACGCCCTTGGCATTCGGTGCCCACACTGCGAACGACACGCCCTCGACGACCCCGTCAGGGGTGGTGAAACTGCGCGGGTGCGCGCCCAGGATCTCCCAGAGCCGTTCATGGCGCCCTTCGGCGAAAAGATGAAGGTCAAGTTCGCCGAGGGTGGGCAGGAACCGGTAGGCGTCGGCGGTGGTGAGGGTGAAGATGGATTCGTCGGCGCCCGGATAGCCGATCTCCAGGCGGTAGTCGGCCAGGCCGGCGAACGGAACGGCCACGGCAAAAAGTCCGGAGTCGATGTGCTGCATGGGGAATCGGTCGCCGCCGATCACCGCCACGACCTTGGCGGCGTGCGGGCGGTAGGCCCGGATCACGGTCCGGCCGTTGTACTCGTGGGCCCCCAGCACCGAATGCGGGTCGTGGTGTTGCCCGATCAGCAGCCGCTGGATGTCCGATGGGTCGGGCCGCAGATGTCTGTCGGTGAGGTGGTTGCTTCTCGTCATCTTGTTCTCATTCCCTGCGTAGCAAGCCCAGTCGTTGCTCATAGGGTACGAGCGGCATGTTCAGCACGTGTGCCACCGCCTTGGCGGGGTCGAGGCGGACGTAATTCGACTGTCCCCATTGATATTCCTCGCCGGTGATCTCGTCGCGTACCCAGAACCGGTCATGCGATTCCATACCCAGTGTCTCCATGTTCAACCACAACATGGCTTCTTCCGGGCCGAACGCGTTGAGCGTGACCACCACGAGCACGGTGTCTCCGGTGATCGGGTCGAACTTGCTGTAGGCCAGCAGTGCGTCGTTGTCGACGTGGTGGAAGGTCAGGGTCCGAAGCTGGCGTAGGGCCGGGTGCAGGCGCCGGATCTCGTTGAGGCGGGTCACGAACGGTTCGAGCGAACGGCCCTCGGCCATCGCCGCCGCGAAATCACGGGGACGCAGCTCGTATTTCTCCGAATCCAGGTATTCCTCGCTGCCCTCCCGGACGGCTCGGTGCTCGAACAGCTCGAAACCCGAATACATGCCCCATGACGGGCTCATGGTGGCGGCCAGCACCGCGCGGATCGCGAACATCCCGGGACCGCCGTGTTGCAGCGACTCGTGCAGGATGTCGGGCGTGTTGACCCACAGGCTGGGCCGTGCGCTGTCGGCGTTCCCGGTGATCTCGTTGCCGAACTCGGTCAGCTCCCACTTGTTGGTACGCCAGGTGAAGTACGTGTAGGACTGGGTGAAACCGCGCTTGGCCAGCCCGTAGAGCCGGGCGGGACGGGTGAAGGCCTCGGACAGGAACAGCACGTCCGGATCTTCGTTCTTGACCGCGGCGATCAGCCAGACCCAGAAGTTCGGCGGTTTGGTGTGCGGGTTGTCGACGCGGAACACCTTGACACCGTGCGAGATCCAGAACCGCACCACCCGCAGCACCTCGTGGTACAGGCCGGCGGGATCGTTGTCGAAGTTGAGCGGGTAGATGTCCTGGTATTTCTTGGGCGGATTCTCCGCGTACGCGATGGTGCCGTCGGGCAGTACCGTGAACCACTCCGGATGCGCTGCGGCCCATGGGTGATCCGGCGCGCACTGCAATGCGAGATCGAGTGCCACCTCGACACCTTGTTTTCGGGCGGCGGCCACGAAGTCGTCGAAGTCGTCGATCGTGCCGAGTGCAGGGTGCACGGCGTCGTGGCCGCCCTCGTCGCTGCCGATGGCCCACGGTGACCCGACGTCGTCCGGTGCGGCGGTGACCGCGTTGTTGCGTCCCTTGCGATGCACCTTGCCGATCGGGTGGATGGGCGGCAGATACACGATGTTGAAGCCCATGCGGGCGATCCGGGGCAGCTGCTCGGCGGCGGTGGCGAATGTCCCGTGCACGGGATGTCCGGCCTTGTCCCAGCCGCCCGTGGACCGCGGGAACATCTCGTACCACGACGAGAACCTGGCCAGCGGCCGGTCCACCCAGACACCGTATTGCTCACCGCGGGTGACCAACTCGCGCAACGGGTACTGCTCGAGCAGTTCGGTGACCTCTTCGGACAGTGCCGCCCCCGCACGGCGGAACGGGTCACCGGGGATACGCAGTGCCGCGGCGGCCTCGATCAGCGGATCGCGCAGTTTGCGGGGTACCCCCGCGGCAGCGCGCTCGAGCAGACGCGCCCCGACCAGAAGGTCGTTGGACAACTCGGCTTCGCTCTGACCTGCGCCGAGCTTGGCCTCGACCGCGTGCCGCCAGGTGGACAGCGGATCGCCCCAGCCGTCGACCCGGTAGGTCCACAGGCCGACGGTGTCGGGCGTGAACTGGCCGTGAAAGACATCGGGGGTGTTTCCGGTGGACATCGGCAGGGCCTGGGGCTTGATGCGTTGCGAAGGACGCACCCCCGGGTTGGTGGGCAGCACGGTGTCGATGGGCACCGGCGCGGCCGCGGTGCCGGGTCCGGTCGCCAGCTGCGGGTAGTCCGTACCGAGATACCGCACGACCAAGGTGGCCGCGACCGCGTCATGTCCCTCGCGCCAGACGGTGGCGCGCACCGGCACCACCTCGCCGACGACGGCTTTTGCCGGGAACTGTCCGCCGAAGATCACAGGCGCGACATCGTCGATTCCGATTCGACCGGCCACCCATCCACTCCTCACGTCGTCTCGATCAAGCGGCTGTCTCTCGTGCACTCGCCTTGTCGCGTGTCTGATACCCACCGTAATGGGCTGCCCAATCTGGCGGGCGTTAAGCATGACCAGACCGCCGCTCGTACGGATAACACCGTCTGAACGGATATCGCTCACCGCTGCACGACCCGGAATTGTCAGTAAGGTTGGATCGCGTGAAAGCCCTCAGAAGGTTCACCGTCCGCGCGCACCTTCCCGAGCGGTTGGCGGCGCTGGAACGGCTGTCGATCAACCTGCGCTGGTCGTGGCACAAACCCACCCAGGATCTGTTTGCCATGCTCGACTCCGAGCTGTGGCAGCAGACCAAGGGGGATCCGGTGGCGTTGCTGGGGGCGGTCAGTCCGCAACGGCTGGACGAACTGGCGGGCGACGAATCCTTCCTGGGCCGGCTCGACGAGCTGGCCGCCGACCTGGACAACTATCTGAGCCGCCCGCTGTGGTACCAGCAGCAGATCGACGACGGCGTCGCCATGCCGAAGGGCATCGCGTACTTCTCGATGGAGTTCGGCGTCGCCGAGGTGCTGCCCAACTATTCGGGCGGCCTGGGCATCCTGGCCGGCGACCATCTGAAATCCGCGTCGGATCTGGGGCTGCCGTTGATCGCGGTCGGTCTCTACTACCGCTCGGGTTACTTTCGGCAGTCGTTGACTGCCGACGGTTGGCAGCACGAGACCTATCCGTCGCTGGACCCGCAGGGCCTGCCGTTGCGTCTGCTCACCGACGCGTCCGGGGCACCGGTACTGGTGGAGTTGGCGTTGCCGGAGGCCCGGGAACTGCGGGCTCGGGTCTGGATCGCGCAGGTGGGACGGATTCCGCTGCTCCTGCTCGATTCCGACGTTCCGGAGAACGAGCACGAACTGCGCGGGGTCACCGACCGCCTCTACGGCGGCGATCAGGAACACCGGATCAAGCAGGAGATACTGGCCGGCATCGGCGGTATTCGTGCGATCCGGGCGTTCACCGAGATCGAAAACCTGCCTGCCCCTGAGGTTTTCCACATGAACGAGGGTCACGCCGGATTTCTTGGCGTGGAGCGTATCCGCGAACTGGTCGCGGCGGGACTGGATTTCGACACCGCACTGACGGTGGTGCGTTCCTCGACGGTGTTCACCACCCACACTCCGGTGCCTGCCGGGATCGACCGGTTCCCGGTCGAGATGATCAGGAGCTACTTCGGCAGCCCACCCGGTGGCCCCGCCGACTCCCGGCTCCTGCCCGGTGTGCCGCTGGACCGGGTTGTCGCGTTCGGTGCCGAGGACGATCCGTCGAAGTTCAACATGGCACACATGGGTCTGCGGCTGGCGCAGCGGGCCAACGGGGTGTCGCTGCTGCACGGCCGGGTCAGCCGCGCCATGTTCAACGACCTGTGGCCGGGGTTCGACCGGGCCGAGGTCCCGATCGGCTCAATCACCAACGGTGTGCACGCCCCGACCTGGGCGGCGCCGCAGTGGTTGGCACTGGGCCGCGAGCTGATCGGCTCCGAGGCGGCCGAACCGGCGGTGTGGGAACGCCTGCAGGAGGTCGAACCCGGCCATATGTGGTGGATCCGTTCGCAGTTGCGCGAGACGCTCATCGCTGATGTCCGTGACCGGTTGCGCCGTTCCTGGCTGGAACGCGGCGCATCCGAGGCCGAACTTGGCTGGATCGCAACGGCTTTCGACCCGTCGGTGCTGACGGTCGGGTTCGCGCGGCGCGTGCCGACCTACAAGCGGTTGACGCTGATGCTGCGTGACCCGGAGCGGCTGGAGAAGCTGCTGCTCGACGAGAAACGGCCGGTGCAGCTGATCGTGGCCGGTAAGTCGCACCCGGCCGACGACGGGGGCAAGGCGCTGATCCAGCAGATCGTGCGGTTCGCCGACCGTCCGGAGGTGCGCCATCGCATCGCGTTCCTGCCCGATTACGACATGTCGATGGCCCGGTTTTTGTACTGGGGTTGTGACGTCTGGCTGAACAATCCGTTGCGGCCGCTGGAGGCGTGTGGCACGTCGGGCATGAAGAGCGCGCTCAACGGCGGGCTGAACCTGTCCATCCGGGACGGCTGGTGGGACGAGTGGTACGACGGCGAGAACGGATGGGAGATCCCGACCGCCGACGGCGTGGAGGACGAGGCGCGTCGTGACGATCTGGAGGCCGCCGCCCTGTACGACCTGCTCGAGCATGCGGTCACCCCCAAGTTCTACGAGCGCGACGAGCATGGCGTCCCGACGCGGTGGGTCGAGATGGTGCGCCACACCTTGCAGGTGCTGGGGCCCAAGGTGCTGGCCTCGCGCATGGTGCGCGACTACACCGAGAAGTACTACATGCCTGCGGCGCTGTCGTTGCGCGAGACCGTCGAGGCCACCTCGGGTGAGCCGTTCGGTGCAGCCAGGGAACTGGCCACCTACCGGCGCCGTGCCCAGGAGGCCTGGCCGAAGATCCAGATCACCGATGTGGACAGCTATGGCCTGCCGGATACGCCGCTGTTGGGGTCACAGCTGACGCTGACGGCCACAGTGCAGTTGGCCGGGCTGAGGCCCGACGAGGTCACGGTGCAGGCCGTGCTGGGCCGCGTGGACGCCCGCGACGTGATCCTGAATCCGGTGACCGTGCCGATGACGCACACCGGATCGGCAGAGGGCGGCACCGAGGTGTTCTCCACGAGCACGCCGCTGCCGGTGGCCGGACCGGTGGGGTACACCGTCCGGGTGTTACCGCACCATCGGTTGCTGACCGCGGACAACGAGTTGGGCCTGGTGGCACTGGCTTGAGTAACGCGCTCAAAGTTCAGCTCGACGGTGGACCGTACGCGCTGGCGGCCGGAAGCGACGGCGCGATGTGGGTGACGCTGGTGCATGCCGGCGCCGTCGCCCGGGTCTCGGCCGCCGGTGAGGTGACCACGTATCCGGTCGCGGAGTGTGCGCGTCCGTCGATCATCGCGGCCGGACCGGACGGGGCCCTCTGGTTCACTCGCTCCGGTGACGATCGCATCGGCCGGATCACCACGGCCGGGGAGCTGAGTTCGTTCGAATTGCCCGAGGGCAGTTCACCATTCGGCATCACCGCGGGCCCCGACGATGCCATGTGGTTCACCACGATGTCGTCGGGCGAGATCTGCCGGATCGGCACCGATGGCGAGATCAGCAGCCAGGCCGTGGTCGGCGGGATGCCGTCGATGATCACCAAGGGGCCCGATGACGCGTTGTGGTTCACCCTCAACGAGACCGGCAAGGTTGGCCGGCTGACCGTCGACGGAAATCTCACGGTTCGCGAACTACCCACTGCCGCAGCCGGTCCGGTGGGCATCGCGGCCACCCATGACGATGCGGTCTGGTTCACCGAGATCCGCGCCGACAAGGTGGGCAGGATCCCGGTCCACGACGCGATCCAGGAGCTCGACCTGCCGGGCAAACCGCACGCGGTGGTCGCCGACCCGACCGATGGCGTCTGGGTCAGCCTCTGGGGTGCCGACCAGGTCGCCCGGATCAGTGGCGACGGTGACGTGGTGACCATCGACCTGCCGTCCGGAAGCGAACCGCACGGGTTGGCGATCGGTCCCGACGGGGCCTGCTGGGTGGCGCTGGAATTTGGATTCGTCCTGAAAATGCCGACCTGAGTGACCGCCGCCAGCAACGGTCAGGTAAGTACATAGGCAGGTTCCCTTCGGGAACGTGGCGATACGTTCCCGCGGGGGACTGTAACGAGAGGCCGCCTGTGTTGATTCGCTCGTTGGGACTGCTCACGGCCGCGGCCCTGGGATGCACGGTGTCGGTTGCCCCGGCCTGGGCCGATCCCGTCGTCGCCCCCGAAATCGAGGTGGTGGCCGATGTGCTGCCCAAGCCGGGTGAACCGGCCGATGCCGATCTGGTCGAGTCGACCCCGCCGGCCACCCTCAAAACCCCGGATGGCTGGGACCTCACGGTGTCGGCCAGTGACGAGACGCGGGCCACGGTGCCACCTCTGACGACGGCAATCTCCTCCCGCGAGTATGTCGTCGGTGGTACCTACCGCGGTTTGATGGCGGGCCCCGGCGGCGACGAGCCGCGGGGCACGCTGGAGGCCGGTTACCAGATCGGCTGCGGCATCGACATGAGTACCTCCAACGGTGTCGCGCTGACCGGCACCGTTGGACTCAACTCATCTGTCGGCATTCTCGGCACCGATGTGGTCACGCCCTGGCCCGAGGGCATCCTGCCGGGAGTCGGCTCCAACATCGGCGGCGGCATCACCATCGGACTCAAACCCGGCATCATCAACCTCATCCCGGTGACCGAGAAGGAATTCAAGGGCACCGAGCCATGGGTGATGATCAGCAACTTCAGGGTGAAGATCGACGGCTGCGTGGGGCAGTCGTTCATCCGGTCCTATGCGGTGCTGACCCGGTCGACCGACGAGTCCGAGGCGGTCCTTGCCTGGTACGGCACCACGAAGGTGGTCTGAGCCGTCACGAGAAGCGCTTCAGGCAGCGCGGCTCGTCACCGAGGATGCCGACCCGGAACGCATCGATGCGGGCGAACCCGGAGGGCACCGACTCTCCGTTGACGTCACTGGCCGCCAACCCGTTGGTGAGGATGCCCGATACCGCCTCGTCGATGTCGCCCGCGGTCAGCAGGATGGTGTCGCCGTTGGGCAGGTTCACGGGCTTGATCATCTTGGCGGTGGCCACGCCGGTCAGGCAGGCGGTGCGCAGCGCCGCCTCGGCGTTGTCGAGCACCAGGCCCCGGGCATGCTGAAGGGCCAGGGTGTAGCGCGAGATCAGCACCGAGAACGCGGTGTTGTCACCACCGGCCAGATCGCCGACGTCGACCTCGTCGGAGGGTGTTGCCAATGCTTGCATCTCGGCCAGGTCGACCACGATGGTGTTGGTGTCAGGGCAGTAGGAGGCCGGGGGGCTGGGCTGTGCGTTCGCGCAGTCCGCCGCCGCCTCGGGCCGGAAGCTGAGCTGCGGGGGGCTCGCCGGTTCGAAGAGGATGTTGAGCGCGTCGACCATCGAGCGCACCCAGTGTTCGGTGATGTCCAGGTCGCCGCTCTGGTCTTCGGGTAGCAGGACCGGAAGGTCGCCGCGCCGCTGGTTGATCTCCTTGCCGTCGATCGCGGCGCAGGCCGCGGGCCCGTCGGTGAACCCGAATTGGAAGGCCGAGATCCGTTCGAACGCCGACCCGTGCTCGTCGATCCCGACCCGGGCCTCGGCCTCGGTGAGCAGCGGGTCGCGGAACGCGATCACTGCAGCGAGCAGTTTGTTGAGCCCGTCGGCGGTACTGAGTGAGAACCGCGGCGAGTCGCCTTGGGCCACCCATCGCATGTAGCTGCCTGCCAGACAGTCGGCCTGCTGTTCGGCGACCAGGGTGGGCGTCTTACGGTTGACCAGTCCGGCCTGCTGCTGGATGGCATGGCCGTACTCGTGGGCGAGCACCATGACGGCGCCCATGTCGCCGTTCTGCCGGCGCAGCCCGGGCATCAGCACGCCTCGGTCCCAGCCGATGGTCCGATCGGGTTTGCAGAACGCGGCGTTGACGAGTCCGTAGGTCTCCATCCCGCAGAACCCACCGTCGAAACTCTCGGCGTCCCACGAGATCAGCGCGCGCACCGGCTGGAAGTCACCTTCGAACGCCTCGGAGTAGGCATCCGACCAGTACTCCTCGAGGTCGCTGACGGCGCTGGCGGCGAGGTTGTCGATCTTGCCGCCATCGGAGTTGGTGACCTTGCGTGAGGGCTTCTCGGCGTCGGGGCGCAAACCGCTCGAACCGTCGGTGGCGGGCATGCCGGCAACCGAGAAGGGGTCGCTGAACACCGACACCGCCGTGCCGTCCACCAGAGACGAGCAGCCCGCCAGCGGCAACACCGTGCAGACGGCAAAAGCGAAGCCGAACAGGGCGCGTCGGCTCATGTTGCCGCCTTCCGGTGCACTCTGGCGGCCTTGACCATCCGCGCGGGTAATTGCCGCACACAATAGTTAACCGAGCGAGCGCAGGGTGCGATATCAGCTCGCGCCGCGCAGCCGCTTCAGCGACTGACGTACCCGTTCGGGGTCGGTGGTGGACCAGAACGGCGGCAGTGACGAGCGCAGGTACCCGCCGTAGCGGGCGGTCGCCAACCGGGAGTCGAGCACCGCGATGACGCCGCGGTCATCGGTGTGGCGCAGCAGCCGGCCGGTGCCCTGGGCGAGGAGCAGCGCGGCGTGGTTGGCGGCGATCGCCATGAAGCCGTTGCCACCGTGTGCGCTGATCGCCCGCTGCCGGGCGGTCAACAACGGATCGTCGGGACGGGGGAACGGAATCCGGTCGATCAGCACCAGCGAGAGCGACGGCCCGGGCACGTCCACCCCCTGCCACAGCGAAAGGGTGCCGAACAGCGACGTCTCCGGATCGTCTGAGAACTTCTGCACCAGAGCCGAAGTGGTGTCCTCGCCCTGGCACAGGACCGGCGTGGACAGCCGTCCGCGCATGACCTCGGCGGCGGCCTTGGCTGCGCGCATCGACGAGAACAGGCCAAGGGTGCGACCACCGGCCGCGGTGATCAGCCCCTCGATCTCATCGAGTGTCCTGCTGTCGGTGCCGTCGCGCCCCGGAGGCGGTAAATGCTTGGCAACATAGAGGATTGCGGATTTGGCGTGGTCGAAAGGTGATCCGACATCGAGGCCGCGCCAGCCTGGTTTGGCCGGCTCATTGTCGTCGGAGAAACCGCCGAGACCCCAGTTGCGCGCCATCGCGTCGAAGTTGCCACCGAGGGTCAGCGTTGCCGAGGTCAACACCGCGGTGGTGTTGGCGAACAGCCTGGTGCGCAACAGTCCCGATACCGACATCGGTGCCACCCGCAGCAGGCTGCGTCCGGGCCGGGGAGCTCCGGTGTTTCCGGCGTTCGGCCCGTCCGACTGTTCCACCCACACCACATCGACGCGGTCGGGTATGGGCGGGACGAACGACGTGAGGATCCGGGTGGCGGTGTCACTGACGTCGCTCAGTGCGGTGACGGCCTCGGTGCGGGCCGAGGCGGCCTGCGGATCGCTGGGCGTGGTGTCGATGGCAGTGCGCGCCGCGTTGGCGGCGTCGCGCAGTGCGGTCAGGTAGGTGCCCAGTTCCTCGTCGAGCACATCGATGCGGCCGGCGTCGAGCTCGTGCAGCATCGAGGACAGCGTCGCAGTCGCGGCCTCGAACCGTTCTGCCAGTTCGTCATCCACCAAACGGGACATCCTGCGGTGTGCCACCGCCATGGAGGTCGCCGACAATTCGGCGGTGGCCACCCCGGTCACCCGGTCGGCCAGTTCGTGAGCCTCGTCGACCACCAGTTGCTCGTACTCGGGCAGCACCGAGAAATCGGAGAGTGCGTCGATGGCCAGCAGTGCGTGGTTGGTGACGATGACATCGGCGGCCCCGGCCTTCTCCCTGGCGCGCTCGGCGAAGCAGTCGGTACCGAACTGGCAACGCGACACCCCGATGCACTCGCGTGCAGAGACACTGACCTGCGACCACGATCGGTCGGGCACGCCGGGGGTCACCTCGTCGCGATCGCCGGTCTCGGTGTCCGAAGACCATTCCGTCAGCCGTTGCACATCGCGGCCCATGGCGCTGACCGCCATGGGGGAGAACAGCTCGTCCTGAGGCCGGTCCGCCGGCTCCTCGGCCGATCCGTTGTGAATCTTGTTCAGGCACAGATAATTTCCGCGGCCCTTCAGCAGCGCGAAGGTAGGCTTGCGGGGCAGCGCTTCGGCCAGTGAGTTCACCAACCGCGGCAGGTCCCGGTCGACCAGTTGGCGTTGTAGGGCGATGGTGGCCGTCGAGACGACCACCGGTTGCTCGGTCTGCAGCGCGCGGGCGATCGACGGCACCAGATAGGCCAGCGATTTGCCGGTGCCGGTGCCGGCCTGCACGGCCAGGTGTTCCCCGGACTCGAAGGCGTTCGCGACGGCCTCGGCCATCTGGACCTGACCGGGGCGACTGGCACCGCCGAGCCCTTTGACGGCGATCTTGAGGAGATTGGTCACCACATTGGCCACCTCGCGGGATGGCTTCGATTTGGTCGTCATGTCTGGGCCGACGCCATGACCCGGGTGGGAATGGCCGGCTCGCCACGAGAAAGTTTGAGGCCATCCCACGGCAGGCTGTGCAGACCCGCGGCCACCCGTTGGCGCGCGGTGGTCAGGTCGGCGGACGGGTGGTGCCCTTCGGCGGGGACGCCGTCGGTGACCAGTGGCACCGTCAGCCGGCGCGCGGTGAGCCCCGTGGGCTCCGAGGGAGCCTGGCCGTGCGGGTAGACCACTTCCTCGACGACCGTGCCCGAGGCCTTGGCCAGCCGGAGCGCCTGTTTGCGGCCACCGTGGGATTCCTTGCGGCTGCTGCGCTTGGCCACCGGGATCCCGTCGACCTCGACCAGCTTGTAGACCATCCCGGCGGTCGGTGCGCCCGATCCGGTGACAACCGAGGTGCCGACGCCATAGCTGTCGACGGGCTCGGCGCGCAGGGCAGCGATCGCGAACTCGTCGAGGTCACCGGAGACCACGATCTGGGTTCCGGTGGCCCCGAGGCCGTCGAGCTGCTGGCGCACCTGACGGGCCAGCACCCCCAGATCGCCCGAGTCGATGCGGACGGCGCCCAGCTGCGGTCCGGCCGCGGCGATCGCGTTGGCCACCCCGGTGGTGATGTCGTAGGTGTCCACCAGCAGGGTAGTGTCGACGCCGAGCGCAGCCACCTGGCCGCGGAACGCGGCCTGCTCGTCGGGGCCGGACTCGGTGGTGTGCAGCAGCGTGTAGGCGTGCGCCGCGGTGCCCAGCGCGGGGACGCCGTAGC
Source organism: Mycobacterium shunyiense (assembly GCF_058270075.1). Taxonomy (NCBI): domain Bacteria; kingdom Bacillati; phylum Actinomycetota; class Actinomycetes; order Mycobacteriales; family Mycobacteriaceae; genus Mycobacterium; species Mycobacterium shunyiense. The sequence goes on from NZ_JBZDPU010000006.1 coordinate 22,700, forward strand.
GCTGCTGGGCGGCCAGATTGGAAGATCCGGTGAACCCGGCCAGGTAGGCCGCCCGCGCTGCGGCCACGGCCGCCAACTCGTGGGTACGTCGTGAGCCCATCTCGATCATCGGGCGGCCCTGGGCGGCGCTGGTCATCCGGGCAGCCGCCGAAGCGATCGCCGTGTCGTGGTTGAGGATTGAGAGCACCAGCGTCTCGAGGACCACACACTCGGCGAAGGTTCCGTGCACCGAAAGCACCGGTGAACCCGGAAAATAGAGCTCGCCCTCGGCGTAGCCGTCGACGTCACCGCTGAACCGGTAGTTGGCCAGATAATCCAGAGTCGCGGGATCGAGGAACTCGGAGAGCCCGGTCAATTCCTCCGGCGAGAAGCTGAACTGTGCCAACGCTTCCACAAACCGTCCGGTGCCGGCGACCACGCCGTACCGGCGCCCTTCGGGGAGTCGGCGGGCAAAGACCTCGAACGTGGTGCGGCGGTACGCCGTGCCGTCGCGCAGCGCGGCGGCGAGCATCGTCAGCTCGTACTTGTCGGTGAGCAACGCGACGGTCACACCAGCAACCGTAGCTGTTCGCAGCTGCTTCAATAGCGCGGCTCCCCGGCCGGTATTGTGGGCCCATGGTTACACCGGCGAAGGCCCGTCCGGGGACCCGCGAGGAGCGCAGCGTCGAGGCGGCGCCCCGGGAAGAGACAGCCACCGAAAGCCCATGGGTGACCATCGTCTGGGACGATCCGGTCAACCTGATGACCTACGTCACCTACGTGTTCCAGAAATTGTTCGGATACAGCGAGCCGCACGCGACCAAGCTGATGTTGCAGGTACACAACGAAGGCAAGGCCGTGGTGTCGGCAGGCAGTCGCGAGTCGATGGAAACCGATGTGTCCAAACTGCACGCCGCAGGGCTGTGGGCCACGATGCAACAGGACCGCTGATCGACTGTGCGTAAATGGAAAAGGGTCGAGACCGCCGACGGTCTGCGCTTCCGCTCGGCGTTGGAGGCCCACGAGGCCGCGCTGCTGTCAAGCCTGGGCACCTCGATGCTGGGCATGCTCGACGAGCGTGGATCGTCTGGGCCCACAGACGAACTCGAGATGATCACCGGCATGAAGACCGGCAATCCGCAGCCGCCCGAGGACGCCACGATGAAGCGTCTGCTCCCGGATTTCTATCGACCGCAGACCGAGCATCCCGCGGGTTCGGGCACCGCCGAGAGTCTCAACAGTGCGCTGCGCGGACTACATGAACCGACCATCATCGACGCCAAACGCGAAGCGGCCCAACGTTTGTTGGACACCATCCCGGACGGCGGCGGCAAACTCGAGCTGACGCAGGACGACGCCGAGTCGTGGGCCGCGGCGGTCAACGACATCCGGCTGGCGTTGGGAACCATGCTCGACATCGGTGCGCAGGGCCCCGACCAGCTGCCCGCCGAGCATCCGATGGCCGGGCACCTCGACGTCTATCAGTGGCTGACCGTGCTGCAGGAGTACCTCGTCCTCGGCCTGATGGGGAGATAGGACCAGATGGGCTCGATCACCGACGTCGGCGGCATTCTGGTCGGCCACCATCACCGCATCGATCCGGATGTGTCGCTGGGCTCGGGTTGGGCCTCGGGGTCGACCGTGGTGCTGGCCCCGCCGGGAACCGTCGGTGCCGTCGACGGGCGCGGGGGCGCCCCGGGCACCCGCGAGACCGACCTCCTGGACCCGATCAACACCGTGCGCCATGTCGACGCCGTGGTGCTGACCGGCGGCAGCGCCTACGGGCTGGCCGCCGCAGACGGCGTGATGACCTGGCTGGAGGAGCAGGGCCGCGGGGTGGCGATGGACGGCGGCGTGGTGCCGATCGTGCCCGCCGCGGTGATCTTCGATCTGCCGGTGGGCGGCTGGGCGAACCGGCCGACCGCCGACTTCGGATATGCGGCGGCCGCGGCTGCCTCCACCGAGTTCGCCCTGGGCACCGTCGGCGGCGGGGTCGGCGCCCGCGCCGGAGTGCTCAAGGGCGGTGTGGGCACCGCCTCGGTGACGCTGGACTGCGGCGTGACGGTCGGTGCCCTGGTCGTGCTCAACGCCGCCGGTGACGTGGTCGACCCGGCCACCGGTCTGCCGTGGATGGCGGGGCTTATCGAAGAGTTCGGGCTGACCGCCCCGCCCGCCGACCAACTCGCGGCCTACGCCGACCATCACACCGAGTTGAGCGCGTTGAACACCACGATCGCGGTGGTCGCCACCGATGCGGCGCTGAGCCCCGCCGGGTGCCGCCGGGTGGCGGTCGCCGCCCACGATGGATTGGCCCGGACCATCCAGCCGTGTCACACCCCGATCGATGGCGATACGGTGTTTGCGCTGGCGACGGGTGCGGTGACCGTCGAACCGGACGAAAAGACCCCGGTGGCGATGTCACCGGAAACGGCGTTGGTGACCAAGGTCGGGGCTGCCGCGGCCGACGTGCTGGCCCGCGCGGTAATGGTCGGGCTGCTGGCTGCCGAGCCGGTGGCCGGAATACCGACCTACCGTGGCATGTTGCCGGGAGCGTTCGCTGTGAAGGAATGGGAGTGATCAAGTGCTGGTGATCCGCCGGGATCTCGTCGAGGCCATGGTGGCGCATGCCCGCGCCGACCATCCTGACGAGGCGTGTGGAGTGATCGCCGGGCCGGAAGGCTCCGATCGGCCCGAGCGCTTCATCGCGATGGCCAACGCCGAGCGTTCGCCGACGTTCTACCGATTCGATTCGGGCGAGCAGCTCAAGGTGTGGCGCGGGATGGACGATGCCGATGAAGTGCCCGTCGTCATCTACCACTCGCACACCGCGACCGAGGCATATCCGAGCCGCACCGACACGTCGTTGGCCTCCGAACCCGACGCCCACTACGTATTGGTGTCCACCCGCGACCCCGACGAGCATGAACTGCGCAGCTATCGCATCATCGACGGCGTCGTCACCGAGGAACCCGTCGACATCGTCGAGCAGTACAACTAAGGAGCGCCATGGCCGAGCCCATTTCTGTAACCGTCTCGATCCCGACCATCCTGCGACCGCACACCGGCGGACAGAAACGCGTCAGCGCGTCCGGCGACACCCTGTCGGCCGTGATCAGCGACCTGGAGGCCAACTACTCCGGCATCTCGGACCGGTTGGTCGATAACGGCAAGCTGCACCGTTTCGTCAACATCTACGTCAACGACGAGGACGTGCGGTTCTCCGGTGGTCTGGATACGACGCTGTCGGATGGTGATTCGGTCACCATCCTGCCCGCGGTCGCCGGCGGATAACAATGACCCGGCACGACTCACTGCTGCAGGCGCTCGGCAATACCCCGCTGGTCGGGCTGCAGAACCTCTCGCCGCGTTGGGACGATGGTGAGGACGGGCCGCACGTGCGGTTGTGGGCAAAGCTCGAGGACCGCAACCCGACCGGGTCGATCAAGGACCGGCCCGCGCTGCGCATGATCGAGCAGGCCGAGCGCGACGGCTTGCTGAGCCCGGGCGCCACCATCCTGGAGCCCACCAGCGGCAACACCGGCATCTCGCTGGCCATGGCCGCGATGCTCAAGGGCTACAACATGATCTGTGTGATGCCCGAGAACACCTCAATCGAGCGGCGTCAGATCCTGGAACTCTACGGCGCGAGGATCATCTTCAGCGCGGCCGAAGGCGGCTCCAACACCGCGGTGGCGACAGCGAAAGAGCTTGCGGCGGAAAACCCTTCATGGGTGATGCTGTATCAGTACGGCAACCCGGCCAACTCCGATGCGCACTACTACGGCACCGGTCCCGAGCTGTTGGCCGACCTGCCCGAGATCACCCACTTCGTCGCCGGGCTCGGTACCACCGGCACCCTGATGGGTACCGGCCGATTCCTGCGCGAGAACGTGCGGGGTGTGCAGATCGTGGCCGCCGAACCGCGCTACGGCGAGGGCGTGTACGCGCTGCGCAACATCGACGAGGGGTTCATCCCTGAGCTGTACGACGCCGACGTGCTGACCACACGGTTCTCGGTGGGCTCGTACGACGCGGTGAAGCGCACCCGTGATCTGGTGACCCGCGAAGGCATTTTCGCCGGCATCTCCACCGGCGCGGTCCTGCACGCCGCGCTGGGGATGGCGGCCAAGGCGATCAAGGCGGGCGAGCGCGCGGACATCGCGTTCGTGGTCGCCGACGCCGGTTGGAAGTATCTGTCGACCGGTGCCTACGCCGGTAGCCTTGATGACGCAGAGGATGCGTTGGAAGGGCAGCTATGGGCGTGAGCGGGCAGGAATGACGAACCTCCCTTCGAACGCACCGAAAAGACGCCCGGCGTGGATCGTCGGCGGCGTGACGATCGTCAGCTTCGTGGCGCTGTTGTACGTGATCGAGATCGTCGACACCGCCATGGGTCATCGGCTGGACCAGGACGGCATCCGGCCGCTGCAGACCGACGGCCTGTGGGGGATCCTGTGGGCGCCCCTGCTGCACGGCGGCTGGCCGCACCTGATCGCCAACACCGTGCCCGCGCTGGTGCTCGGTTTTCTCATGACGTTGGCCGGGATGGGGCGATTCATCGCAGCGACGGCGATCATCTGGATACTCGGCGGCTTCGGCACGTGGCTGATCGGCAACATCGGCCTGCACTGTCCCTATGTGACCGCGCAGTGCACGAGCACTCACATCGGCGCGTCCGGCTTGATCTTCGGCTGGCTGGCATTCCTGATCGTCTTCGGATTCTTCACGCGCAAGGTGTGGGAGATCGTGATCGGTGTCGTCGTGCTGTTCGTCTACGGCGGTGTGCTGTTCGGAGTGCTGCCGGGTAATGCGGGGGTTTCCTGGCAGGGCCACCTCAGTGGAGCACTTGCCGGTATCGTCGCCGCCTATCTGCTGTCCGGACCGGAACGTAAGGCGCGGGAAGCGAAGAAGAATTCCGTCCAGCCGCGTCTGAGTGCATGACCATATGAACGACCCACTCGCACCCGTCGGCATCTTCGACTCCGGCGTCGGTGGGCTGACCGTGGCCCGCGCGATCATCGACCAACTGCCCGACGAGGACATCATCTACGTCGGTGACACGGGCAACGGCCCCTACGGGCCGCTGACCATCCCCGAGATCCGGGCCCACTCCCTGGCCATCGGTGACGACCTGGTGGCCCGCGGCGTGAAGGCTCTGGTGATCGCCTGTAACACCGCGTCCTCGGCGTGCCTGCGCGACGCACGCGAGCGCTACTCACCGGTGCCGGTGGTCGAAGTGATCCTGCCCGCGGTCCGGCGTGCGGTGGCCGCGACCCGCAACGGACGCATCGGTGTGATCGGCACGGCCGCCACCATCGCCTCGGGCGCCTATCAGGATGCGTTCGCCGCGGCGCGTGACACCGAGGTGTTCGGGGTGGCCTGTCCGCGGTTCGTCGACTTCGTCGAGCGCGGGGTAACCAGCGGTCGCCAGGTGCTGGGTCTGGCCGAGGGGTATCTCGAACCGCTGCAGCGCGCTGAGGTGGACACCCTGGTGTTGGGGTGCACGCACTACCCGATGCTGTCCGGTCTGATCCAGTTGGCCATGGGCGACAACGTCACGCTGGTGTCCTCGGCCGAGGAGACCGCCAAGGACCTGCTCCGGGTGCTCACGGAGCTCGATTTGCTGAAGCCGCACGAATCCGGCCCGGCCCGACGGGTGTTCGAGGCCACCGGCGATCCCGAGGCGTTCACCACGCTGGCCGCCCGATTCCTGGGGCCGGGGCTGGACGGGGCGCGGCAGGTGCGGCGTCACGTGGGGGCCGGAAAATGATCTCCGTCGCCCAAACCGGCGATGTTTTGGCAACGCGCACAGCAAGCATGGCAAGCTAGACACTGTGCGATTGACCATCCTGGGATGCTCCGGCAGCGTTGTCGGCCCGGATTCGGCAGCCTCCGGCTATCTCGTCACCGCACCTGACACGACTCCGATGGTCGTCGACTTCGGCGGGGGCGTCCTGGGTGCGCTGCAGCGCTACGCCGATCCGAATTCGGTCAATGTGTTGCTGTCCCATCTGCATGCCGACCACTGTCTGGATCTGCCCGGCTTGTTCGTGTGGCGGCGTTATCACCCGATCCCGGCCACCGAGCGCGGTCTGATGTACGGGCCGGTCAACACCTGGGCCCGCCTCGGTGCGGCCTCTTCGCCCGAGGGCGGGGAGATCGACGACTTCACCGACATCTTCGAGGTGCGCAACTGGGAGGACGGCACCACGGTGCAGTTGGGCACACTCAACGTGACTCCCCGGCTGGTGTGCCACCCGACCGAATCCTTCGGCATGCGCTTCACCGATCCGTCCGGGGCGACCCTGGTCTACAGCGGCGACACGGGGTACTGCGACGCGCTCGTCGAACTGGCCCGCGGGGCCGATGTCTTCCTGTGTGAGGCATCGTGGACACACGATCCGTCCCGTCCGCCGCACCTGCACCTGTCGGGAACCGAGGCAGGGCGCGCGGCCGCCGAAGCCGGCGTCGGTGAGCTGCTGCTCACTCACATTCCGCCGTGGACGTCGCGCGAGGATGTGATCAGCGAGGCCAAGGCCGAGTTCGACGGCCCGGTGCATGCTGTGCTCAGCGGCGAGACCTTCGACGTCACCCGGCGGTGACCCGCTAGGGTTGGCGGGTGTCCAAGCGAGAAGACGGTCGTCTCGACGACGAACTGCGCCCGGTAACCATCACCCGCGGATTCACATCGCATCCCGCCGGATCGGTGCTGGTGGAGTTCGGCCAGACCCGTGTCATGTGCACCGCCTCGGTCACCGAAGGGGTGCCGCGCTGGCGTAAGGGTTCCGGGCAGGGCTGGCTGACCGCGGAGTACGCCATGTTGCCCGCCGCCACCCACGACCGTTCCGACCGGGAATCGGTCAAGGGGCGCGTCGGCGGTCGGACCCAGGAGATCAGCCGCCTGGTCGGGCGGTCACTGCGCGCGTGCATCGACCTCGGTGCGCTGGGGGAGAACACCATCGCGATCGACTGCGACGTACTGCAGGCCGACGGCGGTACCCGCACCGCTGCCATCACCGGCGCGTACGTGGCGCTGTCCGATGCGGTCACGTATCTGGCTGCGGCCGGGCGCCTTTCCGATCCGCGTCCGCTGTCCTGCGCCATCGCGGCGGTGTCGGTGGGCGTGGTCGACGGTCGAGTGCGTCTGGACCTGCCCTACACCGAGGACTCGCGCGCCGAGGTGGACATGAACGTCGTCGCCACCGACACCGGCACCCTGGTGGAGATCCAGGGCACCGGCGAGGGTGCGACGTTCCCGCGCTCAACCCTGGACAAGATGCTCGATGCCGCGCTGGCGGGTTGCGAGCAGTTGTTCGTGGTCCAGCGCGAGGCACTGGAATTGCCGTATCCGGGTGTGTTGCCGGAAGGGCCCGCTCCCAAGAAGTCGTTCGGAAGCTGAGTGCCTGAGCTGTTGGTGGCCAGCCGCAACGCCAAGAAGCTGGCCGAGTTACGGCGGGTACTGGATGCCGCCGGGATCACCGGGCTGGACCTGGTGTCCCTGGCCGATGTCGCCCCGTTCGACGAGGCGCCCGAAACCGGTGCGACCTTCGAGGACAACGCTCTGGCCAAGGCGCGAGACGGGTTCCGTGCCACCGGATTGGCCTGTGTGGCAGACGATTCCGGTATCTCGGTGGATGCCCTGAACGGCATGCCGGGCGTGCTTTCTGCGAGGTGGTCCGGTTCTCACGGCGACGACGCGGCCAACACTGCGTTGCTCCTGGGGCAGCTGGCCGATGTACCCGATGAACGGCGGGGCGCGGCGTTCGTGTCCGCGTGTGCTCTGGTGTCTGCGTCGGGTTCGACGGTGGTGCGCGGGGAGTGGCCGGGAACGGTGATCCGCGAGCCCCGCGGCGACGGCGGGTTCGGCTACGACCCGGTGTTCCTGCCCGAGGGATCTACGTTGACGGCCGCCGAGCTGTCACCCGCCGAGAAGGACGCGGCATCGCATCGCGGCCGCGCGCTGGCGTTGCTGGTGCCGGCGTTGCGGGAACTGGCCGGGGCTTAGCCAGCTCGCCACGGCGGGCGTTCGTCGCGCTGCTCGTTTGTCACCTGCTCGTTTGTCACGCTGCTCGTTTGTCACGCTGGAGTGGCTGTCGCGCCCGAGTGTCACGCTAGCGTGCACAGAATCGACTGCGGCCCAGCCGGTGTCACGCTGGAGTGGCTCCGAAGCTCGGGGGCCACGCTGGCGTGACAAAGCGGGTCAATCGACGGCAACAACCTGACGCCGACGGGTCAGCAGCAGTGCTCCAGCGCCGATGCAGGCACAGACCAACATGGCACCCGCCATGGGCAGCGCGGTGTGGTCCCCGCCGAGCCCGACGATCGGTGACACCACCGCCGCCAGGCCGAACTGCAACGCGCCCAATACCGCAGAACCGGTGCCGGCCGCATGGCGGACCTGATCGAGTGCCAGCGATGTCGCATTGGCGGCTACCAGGCCGAGGCTCGCGACCGCACCCCACAACAGCAGCAGCGACGCCCACAGCACCGGACCGAGCATCGCGTCCACCAACAACAGGACCGAAAAGAGGACGAGCAGGCCGACGCCGAGGTGCAGCAGCCGGTGCTGCCCGAATCGGCCGACGATTCTGGCGTTGACGGCATTCACGATCACGATGCCCGCGGCGTTCGCGGCAAAGGCGAACGAATAGTGCAGCGGGGAGAGTCCGAGCACGTTCTGAAGCACGAACGGCGAAGCTGCGATGTAGGCGAACATCACGGTGAAGCTGAACGCGAATGCCAGTGTGTAGCCGAGGTAGCCGCGATTGGTCAGCACCGACCGGGCATCGCCGAGCATGGCGCTCACGCCGCCGGTGTGACGACGGTCCTTCGGGTGGGTCTCGGGGAGTACGGCGACGACGCCGATGAACATCGCCACGGCGAGCCCGGCAAGGATCCAGAAGACTCCGCGCCAGCCGATCACACCCATCAGCGATCCACCGATGAGCGGCGCCAGCACCGGTGCGGCGCCGTTGATGATCATCATCAGGCTGAAGGCCCGTGCCGCCACGGCGCCATGGGCGCGATCGGCCACCACAGCGCGGCTCAGCACCACGCCGGCGGCACCGCTGAACCCCTGGACGAACCGGAATGCCGTCAGCGCAGCGATGTTTGGCGCCACCGCGCAGGCCACACCGGCCAGGATGCACACGAAGGTGCCGGCGAGCATCAGAGGGCGCCGGCCGAATCGGTCCGAGAGTGGACCGATGATCAACTGCCCGCTGGCCAGCCCGACCATGAATGAGGTGAGGGTGAACTGAACGGCCGAGGCCGATGTGCCGAACTCGGCGGCCATCGCCGGGAAGGCGGGCAGGTACATGTCGATCGACAGTGGGGCTACGGCGGTGAGCAGGGCCAGCACACCCAGCCAGCTCATTGGCAGCGCAGGTGTCTGAGGTGGCGTTTCGGTATTTGTGATTCGAGTACTCATGCAGCCTTACATCAAAGATTTATATATAAAGTTATATGTAATATAGCTGATATGACGGCCCCTCGAGTACCCAGGGCGATGCGTGATGTGCGTGACACCGCAGCCGCGCTGCGGACGCTGGTCTGGTCACTACGGCGGTTCGGTGAGAGGCAGGTCGGCCTGGAACCGTTGCCGCACTCGGAGTTCGAGGTCATCCGCACGGTGGGTGACCACCCGGGGATCAGCGTCTCCGAGGCCGCCAAAATGCTGGCGCTGCAGCCCAGCAACGTCAGCACCACGGTGCGGAAACTGGTCGAGCGCGGTTTGGTCGATCGCGCTCCCGACGAACACGACCGTCGCTGCATCCGGCTGCACCTGACGGCCAAGGCCGCCGAGCACAAGAAGATGATCGACGCGGCCTGGACCGGCGCCGTCCATGAGCAGTTCGCTCAGATGACCGACGAGGAGGTGGAGACCTTGGTCAAGGCCGGGCCGTTACTTCAGCGGCTCGCTTCGATGGCATAGCCGGTAGTAGATCCTAGAGTTCGAAGCGCTTCTTGAGATCAAGGGTATTGAAGTGCTCGACGATGATGCCCAACAGCGGGATCGTGCCGGCGAGCAGCACACCGATGGTCTTGCCGATAGGCCAGCGGACCTTGACCGCGAGGTTGGCCGTGAACAGCAGGTAGATGAAGTACACCCATCCGTGCACGATGCCGATCCAGCCCGGAGGATTGTCCACCTGCACGATGTACTTGAGCACCATCTCGTAGCACAGCGCGATGAGCCAGATGCCCGTCGTCCAGGCCAACACGCGGTAGCCCAGGAGCGCCTTACGGAGGGTCTCCTTGGGAGTCGAAACCGCCGGCGTGACCTCGGCGCCCGGTTCTGGTGCGGTCATCTATCGGTCCTGTCTTTCTTCTCGGGCTGGTCGGACTTGGCCAGCTCGGCGAGGTAGGCGTTGTATTCGGAAAGTTCGTGGTCGCCGGCATCGGTGGCCGCGGCCTTGGGACGCTCCGGCAGCAGCCCCGCGGGAATCTCGGTGACATCGCCGCTGGGCCGTTCCGGTGGGGCGTCCTCGTAGCGGACAAACTTGTAATAGGCGTAAAAACAGAACCCGGCGAACATCGGCCACTGCAGGGCGTAGCCCAAATTCTGGAAGGTGCCGGAGGCGGATTCGTAACGCGTCCACTGCCACCACGCCAGCGCCAGGCAGCCTGCGGCGCCAAGGCACACCAGCGCGATGAGGGCTGGTCTCCTACGCCGTGTAGTGGACATTCGTCCATGGTACGGCGCGGGTGACGGGCGTCGAAAATACGTGCCTGAAAGGGTGGTTAGCGCCACTTAGGCTTTTCGGATGCTGCTCTATGACCTGCTTCTCGACGCTGCGATCGTCCAAGCGGAAACGCAAGCTCATCTCTCCGACCTCATCGGCGAGAATTCGCCGTATGACGGGGACTGGAGCCTCGATCTCAGCGCCGGCGTGTTCTCGAAGGCTTCGACCAGCGGTGCCGACCCATTTGTTGCTCGGGCTGAACTGCTCGGCTCCGCGGCGCAGGGACCTGGTACCTGGCTGTGGGCATGGGCGAATTCCGCCTACCCGCCCTCGATCGTCGAGAGCAGCGCACTGATCCGTAACTTCGGAGAGCAGTACGAAGTCGCCGAGTTGCGTGACGCGGAAGTGCCACTCGGTGAAGCTGAGCCGCGTGAGTACGCATGGTGGATGGGTGGGGTAGCGGCGCTCCTTCTCGGGCAATTGCCCACCTACACCTTCGACGCCGACGGCTCCACCATCGGCGCAATTGTGCTGGCGGACGATCGGCTGCGGTTGCCCGAGCCGACCGTGCCCCGGCTGATGCGCAGCGTGGGAGAGGCGTTACAGGCGTTACCGGTCGCGCCCCGCAGCGTGTGGGCATGGGGCGATGTGCGTGGGGTCCAGGTCGACGAGATTCCGGAAGGCCTGCGGATCGCATTGCCCGACGGCCATGCCGAGTTCCGGTTCGACGAACAGGACAGGCTGATCGACATGTCTGGTCAGGCGCGCCCGTCCGATTAGACCTTGGGGCCGATGAACTCGTCGAGGCGAGCGGTGGCGGCTGTGTCTCTCTCGACCGCCGACGAATCAAACGTATCGGCGACCTCCGACAGATCTGGCTGTGCTTCGGGCTGTAAGATCGGCACGCCGCGGGCGTGATGAAATTGGCATACATGCCGGCTTTAGGTGCCGGTGCTCGAGAGAGCGTGTGGGTTCGAGTCCCACCGCCCGCACTCTTCAGGCGGTCTCATACCCGGTGCCGCACGCGGTACCAGGTTTCACGGGTGGTGGTCGCTTGCAGAGCCCTCGCCGGTGGGCTCCCGACTCAGTTCGTCCCGCAGCGACGCGATCTCGGCGCGCAGGTCATTGATGTGGGCCGCCGTCACGGCTGCGCTGGCGGCGTCGTCGACGGCCACGGTCTGCACGATCCACGACGCGATCGTCGCGGTGATCGAGCCGACCAGGCTGATCCCGCCGATCATCAGCAGCGCGGCGATGACTCGCCCGGTGGTGGTCACCGGATACATGTCGCCGTAGCCGACGGTCGTGATGGTCGTGATCGCCCACCAGACCGCGTCACCGAAGTTGGTGATGTGGGCATCAGGGGCGTCGCGTTCGGTCTGGAGGACAGCCAACGATGCGACGTACACGAGCAGGATCGCGCCCGAGATCGTGTACAGAATGACCTTGCCACGGATCGCGTGGCCGACAGCTTTCTGAAGCACACCGATCAGCACGATGAGGCGCAACAGTCGCAGTGGCCGCAGCAAGGGCAACACCACGATCGCCAGGTCGACCAGATGGGTCCGGAACCAGTGCTTGCGGTCGTCAGCCAGGTACAGCCGGGCCACATAGTCCACGGTGAACACGGCCCAGGTGATCAGAGTCGCCAGCTCGACGGCCCGCGCGGCCAACCCGTGCGGCTGCACCAGCACCTCCACCGAGTATGCGGCGAGAAACACCGCGGCCACCGAGGCCAGCGGCCACTCGGCACGTGCCTCCCACCTGTCGAGGCGCTGTTGCATGGTCACCGCAAAAGTGTGCGGCACAAATCCGCGGCTAGGTCAGGCAACCCCGTAGATCAGGCCGAAGAGTTGCGCGCCGACAACGGAGTGAGCCTTCTTCCGAGAATGGCTTCTGAGGTGACTGGCCATGTTGAAATTGTGGCCATGACGCAGCACGAGGCTTTGGCCATGCCACTCGAAGAGGCGATGCGTACTCAACGGGCGATCCGCCGACTCAAGGTTGATCCCATCGATGACACACTTCTGCTTCACATTCTGGAACTCGCGATGAAGGCGCCGACGGGCTCGAACGCTCAGAACTGGGAGTTCATCGTCGTCAAGGACCGCGAAGTCGTCGCGAAACTCGGCCGATTGAATCGCCGAGCCTTGAAGTTCGGCGGACCGATCTACAAGCGCTTCGTTGTGCGCAATATGAATGACCAGATGCTCCGGATAGAGAAGGCGGTGCAATGGCAGGCAGATCATTTCGACGAGATCCCCGTCGTGGTCGTCGCCTGCCTGAAGGGTGTCATTCCGCTGTGGCCATCGGTGGCGGTGAGCAGCGCCTACGGTTCAATTTTCCCCGCGGTGCAGAACCTCTTGCTGGCGGCACGCGCAGCCGGGTTGGGCGCGGCGCTGATCACCCTGCCGTTGTGGAGCAAGCTGTTGGCGCGGCGCGCTCTGGGCCTGCCGTGGAACGTCACTCCGTGTGCGGTCATCCCGCTGGGCTGGCCCAAGGGCAAGTACGGGCCGACGACACGTCGGCCGGTCGGAGAATTCGTCTCGCTCGATCGCTACGGCAATAGAGCGTTTCTGTAGGCAGCGCGACCGGCCGGCGCGGATTACACCGTCGTCACCGCGGACCCGTCGGGGTTGGCGGTGACGACGACGTGAACCTCGCTTGCGCCTTCATCCGACGCGATCACCAACTTGGTGGCGTTGGGGGCAGAGACGACGTGGCCTCCGGTGACCGTCACCTGATAGCCGTTGGGGAACTGGACGGCAGGGGTCGCGATCGTGGTTTCCGATCCCGCGGCGAAGTTTCCTGTGCCGTCGGCTCTTTGGGTGGAGTAGGTGTAGTCGAACGCGCCGTCGTCGAACGACCATGACTGCGGGGTACCGGATGTGACCTGCGGATACGGTTGCGCGAGCGTCTTCAGGTTCGCGGTGTTGACGTTGTCACCTTCCGGCGGCAGGCTCGGGTCGTACACCAGCGCCTCTTCCTCCGGGGGAGCGAAGGTCGTGATGTCGCCGACGCCCGTGTAGCTCCACTCGGTCCAGCCGAACATGTGCTGGTCTGCGGGATCCATGGATCCGATGATGCGTGCGCTGTCCGAACTGCCGCCGAACTCGCTCATGAATGCCGGGATGCCATGGGCCGCCGCGTAAGCCTGTGCATTGTCGGAGATCAGTTGGGCGTTCGGGAAGGAGCCCAGCGGCCCCAGCGAGACATAGTCGTAGGCGTGATACGACAGGACGCTGTTCGGGTCGTCAATGGTCCCGAGGTACACGGGGAAGCCCAGATTGGTGTCGGCGTCGGGTTCGAAGTACACCGTCGTGTTCGGATCGGCGGACCGGATCGCGGCATCCACCTGGTTGTAGAACGGGGTCAGCTGCTGAGCTGAGAAGAACGGGCTGCCGAACATGGTTGGCAGCATCTGGGAGGCGCCCGGGTATGGCTCGTTCATGATCTCGTAGCCGACGACGCCGGGCTCGTCCTTGAAGTAGTACGCCACGTGCTGCCAGGTCTGGGCGTAGTGGTTCTCCAGACCGACTCCATCGGATGCTGCGGAGTTGGACCAGAACGCATCCCAGGCGTGCTGTTCGGCCGGGTTGAGGAACTGGGTGAGCGGAAAGCCCAGAATGGGGTTGGGAAGTCCGCCGGTCTGGGTCGCCCACTCGGGCGCGCCCTCACCGCCGAATGTGGTCCCGTACGTGTCCTGGTGCATGTCGAGGATGACGTAGACGCCATGGGCGTTCAGCGTCTGCACGGTCTGCTGGATCGAGGCCAGGTATTCGTCGTCGTAGACGCCGGGTTCGGGTTCCACGGCAGCCCAGTTGATGCCGAGCCGCACCACGTTGAAACCGTTGTCCGCCAAGAACTGTGCGTCGTCGTCGCTGAATCCGGACGCGGACGGCTCGTACGGCGGCACCTTGTAGACCATGTTGACCCCGTGCAGAATGACGACCCTGCCCTCGCTGTCGGTGATCCACTTGCCGGTGGTGCCGAGTGAGGTGTCGCCACTTGCCGGCGTGTCGGCCCGGGTCCCGTAGTGGCCGACCGTTCCGTGCTCGCCGAACAGGCCGCCGTTGCCGCCCGCTCCACCCAATGCTGCGAGTCGTGTTGAAGCGCCACCGATTCCGCCGTCACCTGCATCCCCGCCGTCACCGCCGCTACCCAGCAGGGCCGCGCCGTCGCCGCCGTCACCACCCCGGCCTCCGTCGGTGCCGCTGCCTCCATCGCCGCCGGCGCCCCCGATACCGAACGCCAAACCGGTAGCCGAACCACCTTCGCCGCCGGCACCACCGGCGCCGCCCGCGACGCCGTCGCCACCATCGCCGCCGGCACCACCCAGGCCCATCAGGAATCCGCCGGTGCCGCCGGTCCCGCCGTCGCTGCCGGCGCCTCCGTCACCGCCTCTCCCGCCGTCGCCCAGGAAGCCGGCCGTGCCGCCGTTGCCGCCGCCGACACCTGCGGCCGTGCTGCTCCAGCCGTCTCCTCCGTCACCCAGCAGCCATCCGCCGGCGCCGCCGTCGGGATTGGCGGCGGTTCCGTCGGCACCGTTGCCGATGACGTAGGACCCGGCCACGGTGTTGATGGCGCCGTCGACCTGCCGACCCAGGTCACTGTCGATCCAGTTCTGGATACCATCGTGCACCGGTGTGTACACGGCCTGCTGGAACCATGCGGTTGCATCAGTGGGGGCCGGCTGTGCCTTGGCAGCAACAGTTTTCGCCGAAGTTGAGGAACCGGAGAGCTCGCGACGTGCTGCCGCCAGCATCACCCAGGACAGTGGGGGGTCGGCCGGGGCGGTCGGGGTGTTGCCGACGGCCGGGCTGTTCACCGCCGCGAACAAGTGCGAGATCGCCGTTGCGACGGCCCTGATCGGATCGTGCGGGGGCGTGGTGGTCGGTGTTGTCGTCGTCAGTGGCTTCGTCACGGGTTCTGCGGTGCCGGCCGGGGCAGCGGCCTGCGTCGGTGCGGGGGCCTTCATGCGCGACGCAGGCTTGGGTGTGTCGGTCGCAGTGGGCGTTGCCGTGTTCGGTGCCACCTCGGCGCGCGGGGCGTCAGGCCGGGTTGCGGTTCTCGGAGCCGAAGACTCAGTCGAGGGCCGGCCGGTGGTCTTCTTCTTTTTCGGCGTCGTCGCCGTGGCGTGCTTGCTCTTGCCGGAGGCTGCTTGTACACGGTTCTGCAGCTCGTGCGTGAGCCCGGTGAGGGTGCGCGACGCCTGATCTTCGGCGCGTTTGATCCGGACTCGCGGACCGGGATCTGCGGCACCCGCACCTGTGGTGCCGCCGGCGCGACTACTCGTCGAGCCGGCGGATGAATCGCTTGTTGTCGAGCCGTGGGGGTCGGCCCATGCCGCCCCGATTCCCGAGGTCATGGCCACGCCGACCCCTAACGCGATGGCCAAACCGCCGACCCGACCGATGTACGCAGACGCTTTCACGGGGTCTTGTATACGTCGCCGAAACCGAAGGTGGAGCGGAATCGGAGAAATTTTTCCCGCGACGGGTAAAAATGCCCGGTTCATGCCCGCCGATGGTTGTCGTCCCCGACCCCACGGCGCGGGTAACTAGGCTGGCTGATGTGAGTGCCCACGATCTCGACAGCGGCGACGCTGCCGCAGCGCGAGTTCGGCGAGGGCGTCCGGCGCGGATCAACCGCGAGCAGATCGTTGCTGCCGCTCTCGGTGTCCCCCCGGCGGCGTTGACCATGCAGGCGGTCGCCGACGTTCTGGGCGTCGACCGGAAGTCGGTCAAATACCACATCGGCGATCGAGAAACCTTGTTGGCGCTCATGGCATCAGCGGTGTTCGAGGCGGAGTTCGATCGTGTCCCACCACCGGTCGACGGCGACTGGCGTGATGTGTTGCGGTGGTATGCGTACCGGGCGCGCAATGCGATAACTCAACTCGGCGTTCACGACGCGTTCCCGATGGAGGGCGCGATCGGCCTCGCGGCGTTGGACCAAGCCGAATTCGTCCTCCACGCTCTGGTCGACGCGGGCTTCGCCGTCGAGCAGGCAGGACGGGCCGCCAACACCATCGCCGAGTTGGCACTGTCCGCGGCCCGCGATTCTCTGTTGCGCGCCGGAAGAGGCATGCATCCGCAACACGAAGAGGCCTTGGCGGCCATACACATTGGCGACGGAAACACCTACGAGTTACTGCAGCAGGTTCTGGCGGCGATGTCGGCGGAACCTGACGAGGACGCGCAGCTGGAGTTCAACCTCGACGTGGTCATCGCCGGGCTGACGACGATGCTGTGAGCAAGCTGCCGGGGTGGTGCTGATCGGTTCTGGCGTACAGACCGTATCGTTCCACCTCGTCAAGCGGCGAAGGCGCGGCGCGCGCTCGTCAGCACCGAAGGAGTCGATACATGGGCAAGCGGTTGACCGCAGTGATTCTGGCAGTGATGGCGGTCGCCGTGGGCTGCGGCAAAGGTAACGATGCGGCTGCCGCGGTCGTCACACCCGGCCACGACCAGACATCGCCGTCGGACGCCTACACCGCCTCCGCCCAGGAGGGGCCCGACGAGAACGGTGGGAAGACCTGGGTCCCCGTGATTCGCGACGAAGCCGGTCAGGAGGTCTTCCACGACCATTCCTCCTACCGCACCCCCGGGGTGATGATCACCTGGTTACCCACCGAACCTGAACAGCTCTGGGTGTATTCAGACGAAGATGGGATCTACCGGATCGCTCCCGGCAGCCACGGTGGGTGGACCAGGAGCGCCGTCAAACGCGAGAACGTGCCGTTGGAGATATCCAACCTCTGGGAGTCTTCCCGTTCCTGAATCAACGCACCGCCGATCGGGTGCAGACTCGAGTGCGAGACGGAGGGAGAACCAATGATCGATGTCCTTCGCGACATGCCCGAGGGCGTGTTCGGTATTCGGGTGTCAGGCCGGGTGCGCGGTGATGACCTGCGCGACTTCCGGCCGACGATGGACGAATTGCTGAAGACCGGAGAGATCTGGATCGTCGAGGTCATCTCACCGGACTACGAGGGCTTCGGACCCGGTGGGCTGGTCGAGGATATGAAGCTCGGCTTCGGCGCGCTGCTCGGGCACCACTCGGCATTCAAACGGATCGCCGTCGTGTCCGACAGGGAGTGGGTTGCCCATGCGATGCACGCGTTCGCCTGGATGATTCCGGGAGACCTCAAGGTCTTCGGGCTGGGTGAGCTCGATGCCGCCAAGGAGTGGGCTGCGGGCTGAGATCGACGCCAGTCGTGCCACGATGTCGGGCATGACGATCGTTCTGGTGCACGGTAATCCGGAGACTGACGCGATCTGGGGTCCGCTGGTCGATGCGCTTGGACGCAAGGATGTCGTGCGATTGTCACCGCCGGGATTCGGGGCTCCGCTACCTGACCGCTTCTCGGCGACATATGCGGCCTACCGGGACTGGCTCGAAAGCGAGCTTGAAGCCATTGACGAGCCGGTTGACCTTGTCGGACACGACTGGGGTGGTGTGCACGTGGTGAACGCGATGATGCATCGACCCGACCTGGTGCGCAGCTGGGCAAGTGACATCGTCGGAGTGTTCGACGCCGAATACCAGTGGCCTGACATGGCCCAGGCATGGCGGACGCCCGGCAAGGGCGAGCGGCTCGTCGAGAACATGCTGGGCGGCACGGTCGAAGACCGGACCGCGGTGTGGGCCGCGCTGCTGCCGGAGGACATCGCAGCGTCGATGGCACGAGCTCAGGGACCGGATATGGGGCAGGCGACCCTGCGGCTGTACCGCTCGGCGGGAATGCCCGGTGACATGGCCGAAGCGGGCGGCGGGTTGGAGCGGGCCGGTGCCTGCCCGGGACTTTCGCTACTGGCGACGGCGGACCCATACGTCGGGTCTGAAGAAATCCGGCGTCGTGCAGCCAGCCGAGCCGGCGCCTCCACCGAGGTGCTCGACGGACTGGATCACTGGTGGATGGTGCAGGATCCAGCCCGCGGTGCGGCTGCGCTTTCACGCTTCTGGGAATCACTCGATTAGCCGGGGATCTGTGCCCGCGGCGAGTCGGCGACCGCCAGTGTTCATTCGTCGCCTGCTCCGGCGGACAAGTCGATCCGGATGTCCCAGAGGTGGACGTGGCCGGGAATCTGCTGCTCCATGAACGCTGACCAGTCCTCGTACTTGTCTGCCTCGGCTTGCCACTGATCTGCCTCGACATCGCGGCCGACGCACCGCAAGGTGTCGGCCACGTGGCGTTGCAGTGCTTGCCCCGAGTCGTGCATGCAGATTTCGTCGAGCATCTCGATTGCTTGCCGCGCGACGCCCTCGATCGCGTGATCCACTCGGTGTCGTGCCACCTCTGCGAACTTCAGCTCGGCGACCGCCCAGTGGAACGCCGCGTCGCCGGCCCGCATCGGGTGGTACATCTCCTCGCGCTCGATCAAGTTGGCGGCCAGTTCCTGGGCGAGGGTTATCGACTCCTCTGACGGCGCAAGGAATTCGATCAACCTACGAAACGTCCAGAGCATCAACTCGGGCATGGCGGTATCGACCTGCCGGGCGAGCGCCACGGCCTGCCGATAGGCGGATTCCGCGCCGTCGACGTCGTCCAGCTCCGCCAGGATTTCGCCGAGATCGATACACAGCTCTGCGGCATGAACAATGCGGCCACCCTCCATGGACACATCCACCGCAGCGCGAAGGTCCGCCGCCTGTTCCTCGAGCGGTTTCGGTGGTGGTTGCGTCGCTCGCGCGAGGTCGTCGCGCTTCCTGCTGATCCGGCTGAGTTCGTCGGCGATCTCTGACACCGTGTCGAAATCCGTACCCTGCATCAGCCCCGGATCGAGCATGTCGAAGACAAGCCGGCGTGCCTCGCTGTAGTGATGCAATGCCGCTTGCAGCTCTCCCGCAGCGAGCGCCTCATCGCCCAGCCGTTCGAGCTCATCAGCTGACAGGGGCATCGGCTCGGTCATCGGGCGACCTCCGTCCCGTCGACGCCGGCGGCCAGCACGATGATGTCATCGAGCGCCTCCGACAACAGGATTCGATCCTCGGGGCCATCGCACTGCGCGGCCATCCGGGCCTGGACGAACAGCAGCTGCATGAGCCGACTGAACACGAGGGCGTCGGTTGTGCGGGTCAGCGCCTGCACCGCCCGGTTGTCCCAATTCACCACCAGATGCGGGAGGTCGCCGCACCCTGGCGAATCGGCGTCGATCTGGCCGTGACCGATGAAGACGGCAGGCAGGTCCGTCGATGGAAACCGGCGCACCACCACTCGACCACCCGACGCCTGCAGCGCGTGACTGCCACGCCGCTCCAATGCCGCCACGGCAGCGCCGGCGTCGGCGGACGGCACCGTCAGCGCCGCCACCTCGGACGCCGGATAGGCCCGTGTGACGGTGACCCCGGACATCACCTGCGGCAGCATGAGCAACACTTCCTGGTCGAGAGCGTGGCCCGCGTTGACGACGATCCGACCACCTGGGTTGAAGCTCGCGATAGTGCGAAACTCCTTGACCGACGCGGCGAAAAGGACGTTCGGGTTCCGGTTGACGATGTCGACCAGACGCAGGTGTCCTTCTGTTGTCTGCATGGTCAGCATCGGCAGCACCACTTCGGCCAGCTCACGATTCTCCGCGTCTATGCAGTGCGTCGCAGCGGATCTGAGCTCGAGTTCGTTGTCGGTGACGAACTCGGCGAAGCGCTCGGGATCGGTGTCGGGGCCAGGGAATGCAGCCACTTCAGCGCCGTGGTTGCGAGCGCGCGCCGAGTCCCGGCCTGTACTGCGTTGTTCATGATGGCCTCGCGGCTGGCGGTCGGCTCCAGCTTGGTGGAGTTGACCACCGCCCAGGCGAAGTATGCCCATGACGGCGGCAGCGCACCTTCGGCGTCATCGACAAGCATGTCGTTGACATAGACGCGATTGCGGCGGACGGACGTGGTCCGGCGCGACGGAGTTCCGATGTACACCACGCCTTCTAGTCCCAGGTCTTCGTCGGCAATCTCGATGGCATCGAACTGCCTACCCACCCCGACGCCGCCGTAAACGGGCGAGACACCCTGCAACACACCAGATCGGTGAGCGCCGAAGTCGCGTACCCACGGATACTCACGCGAAACTTCCTTCGGACCTTGGCTTGTCAGCACCTTGATGGCCACCGGAAGGAACTCGGCATACTTGTGCACGAGCGGGGTCACCTGCTCGGCCCGCGCCCACCCGATCATGTCCGGGCGCGGCCGCAACCGCACAGTGGTACCGACCGCCGATTCGTCGGTGGTGGTTCGGATCGTGTAGGTGCCGTCGCTGCGGCCGACCCACTCGATCGGGTCCGCGCCTGTCGCGCTACGCGAGGCGACGATGATCTCGTCGGCAATCAGGAAGCAGCTCAGCAAGCCGATTCCGAACTGGCCGATGTACGTCCGACGACTCCGCTGCAGTTCGTCGCTCTTCGAAACTGGCGCCGACGGTCGCGAGGAACTGCTCGACCTGTGCCGGGCTGACCCCGATTCCGGCGTCGGTGAGTGCGAACTCGTCGGCGGGTGAGTGCGGCGAGGCCACTCCGTAGGGAGAGATCGTGATGACGCGTGGCGCGGGTACGTCGTCAAAGGCGTCTCGGGCCGTGATGGCATCCACCGCGTTCTGGATCAGCTCCCGCACATAGACGCCGGGGCTGGAATACAGGTTCTTGCTGAGTAGTGCGATCACCCCGCCGAGATTCACTCGGAAGTTCTGTTGCTGAAGCTCGGACATCCCCGGGCCCTCCTGTGTCGGCTCGTTTGAGAACCGGACAGATTCGCATGGGGTACCGACAGGTCGGGGCGCTCCGAACTGGTGCCGAGACGGTGCCCGCGACGGTGCGATCATGGATGGGTCGATCAGCATCATCACGGGGGCAGCATGGGGGAGTCGTCGACGAGCGGGAGCGAGCCGACTGTCAGCACCGATGACCGGCATCGGTACGTGCGCCGGCTGGCGTTGGAATCGTTGGAACGTCGCGGTGTACGGGTGCGTCCGGCTCCCCAGGACGCACTGGGCGACGACTGTTTCATGGACCAGACGGGAAATCACTACCGGCTGTACAACCTTCAGCTCCAATGTGCGCAGCGTCCGCCGGTCGAGTGGGCAAGCGCTGTCGAGTTTCATTTCGATCAGCAGTTCGCCGGTCGCTCGGATCCCGGGCCGGCCGAACTGACGGAGGGCGAATTTCTGGCGCAGGTTCGCACACGCCTGCAGACGCCGGACACCTCGGGCATGACCTCGATGCGGTACGCCCGCCCGGCGTTCGACGGTCTGGTCGCCGAGCTGAGTCGTGACCTGCCGACGGTGGTGAAGACGGTGGGTGACGACGACGTCGCCGGCCGCGACCTGAATTTCCTCTACGAGGTGGGTCAGCGCAACACCGATGCCGAGCCCGTGACCGTACAAGCGTTGGACCGCAACGTGTTTGCGTTGACCGGAGATTCCTTCTTCATCGCCTCGAAAGCTCTGAACATGCCCCGGCTGATCGAGACGGTGCTCGGGGGAGTGGCACCGCTGGGGGTGGTGTTCAGCGTGCCGCATCGCAGTCTGCTGTTCCTGCATGGCGTCGGTGAGTCCACGGCTGATGCAGTCGGTTGGCTCGCGTCGGTGACGGTAGGGCAGACCGAGAACCCGCCCGGCGGGGCCGTCAGTCGCGACACCTATTTCTGGCACGGCGGCGCGGTGCAGCGGATCACCGAGATCGACACACGGGTCCGAAGCATCAGTCTGCTGCGCGACGGGGCGTTCGCTGAGGCGATGGGTCAGCTGTAGCCGAGATCAACGCCATGGTCGCGCCAGGCGCCGGATAACGACCGTAGCGTCGCATTCGGCGCGGCCAACGCTCAGGCGTCAACCTCGCCGAGCGCGAACCTACTTGTCGAACTTCCCGCTCAAATACTCGACGCGGCAAGCGTTTCGGGCGAGCTTGCCGCTCGTCGTCCGGGGGATCACGCCGGCGGCGACCATGCGCACATCGGCGACCCGGATCTGGTGGTGGCGGGACACTGCCGCGCGCACCGCGTCGACGATCGGGCCGGGCTCGGCGCGTCCGGCTCCGGCGGCCCGCTCGGCGACGATCACCAGTTCTTCACCGCGGTCCCCGTTGACCGAGAAGGCGGCGACATAACCCGAGCGCACTGCGGGCGATGACGCGCTGACCGTCGTCTCGATGTCGTGGGGGTAGTGGTTGCGTCCGTCGATCAGGATCATGTCCTTGATCCGGCCGGTGAGGTACAGCTCGCCATCGATGTAGACGCCGAGGTCGCCGGTGGCCAGCCAATGGCCGTTGTCGGGCACCTCTTCGGCGTGGCTGCCGGTGGTGAGTCGGGTCTGCAGCTTGTTGGCGAACACCCGCTCGCTCTCGTCGACGCGACCGAAATAGCCCTGGCCGACGTTGTTGCCGTGCAACCAGATTTCACCGACGGTGCGGTCGGGCAGTTCGTCGCCGTCGGGACTGGCGATCACTGCCCACTGGTTCGGAATCGGCTGTCCGCAGGACACGTGGGCCACGGCGCCTTCGTCGGTGGCTGCCACGGTTACCGCGCGCCCGGCGCTGAGCTGGTCGCGGTCGAGGTACACCGCGCTGGCCGCGGCGCTCGGCGCGATGCTGGCCACCGACAGGGTGGCCTCGGCCATGCCGTAGGACGGCTTGATCGCGGTCGCGGGAAGCCCGTACGGGGCGAACGCGGTCGTGAACTTCTCGACGGCGGCCATCGTGACCGGTTCGGATCCGTTGAGGAGAGTGACGACGTTGGACATGTCCAGCGTCTCACCCTCCGGCGGCAGGCCCCGTTCGGAAGCCAGCTCGAAGGCGAAGTTGGGGGCCGCGGCGAAAGTGCGTCCGTGGGCGGCCTCTTCGGCCAACCGCTTGATCCAGCGGTACGGGCGGCGGACGAACGCCATCGGGTCCATCAGGCTGATGTGGCCACCGCACAGCGCCGGGAACATGATCATGATCAGGCCCATGTCGTGGTAGAGCGGCAGCCAGCTGACACTGCGGATCCCCGTGTCGAGGTCGCCGGCCAGGATCATCTGGATGACATTGGTGCACACGTTGCGGTGGGTGATCTCCACACCGGCCGGGGTGCGCGTCGACCCGGATGTGTACTGCAGGTAAGCGATGTCGTCGGAGTCGACCGACGGGCTGACATACATCTCGGCCAGCGTGTCCGGCACGGCGTCGACGGCGATCATGCGAGGCCGCTCGGCGGCGGGCAGCGTCTTGATGAAGTTGCGGACCGATTCGGCCGCTGCGGTGGTGGTGAGCACGACGGTGGGCTTGGCGTCGGCCAGCACCGCGGCCAGTCGTTCGGTATGGCCGGCCAGGGCCGGCGCGAACAGTGGGACGGCGATGTTGCCGGCGTGCACGGCGGCGAAGAAGGCCGCGACGTACTCGACACCCTGCGGGGCCAGGATCGCGACCCGGTCGCGGGGCTGGGTGACCTGCTGCAGTCGGGCGCCGACGGCGCACACCTGCGCCCACAGAGCGTTCCAGCTGAGCTCGACGGCTTGCCCGTCCGGATTGGTCGAGTAGTCGAGGAATCGGTAGGACGGCTCATCTCCGTAGATGAACCGGTTGCGATCCAGGAACGACGTCAGGGTGACGCCGTCGGGTACGACAATCGTGCCGTCATCGCTGACGTAGTTCTCGATGTTCGACGTCGACGTATCAACGGCACTGGTTGCGAAGGGATCCCGACCCATGCCGTAAGACTAATAGTGACTCTAATAAAGCCTGGCAGCGCGGTCCGGTGTGGGTTGTCACGAGGTCTGCAAAATGTGTCGTGCGTCTCTTTTTACCGCGGCCCATCCACGGCATAAGTGCCGTTATCGTCGGTGAACTCGACGATCACCCTGCGCAGCGTGTCATTTATCTCAACTGCGCATGTGAACGTCGCTCCGGCCCGCACGACCGGATTCCGGCCGTTGTTGCACGCGACCGCGACGACGCGGTTGGCGCCGTAACCGTTGATCGGATCGGACAGGATCTGTGCCACTCCGGACTCGGCCTGATGGACGTCGAGTCGGGCGCTGTTGGTGTCCGCCCGGCTCCACGCCCACAGCCCGGTGCCGATCACCGCGACTGCCACGACGGCGACGGCCGCACCGATGAGCAGACGCCGGTCGGGTTGCCGGGGCTCGGGCCGCGGAGTCGGCGGCGGTGCGGGTCGCGGTTGGTGTTGGGGCGACGGCGCGGGCCACGGGTGGTGCTGAGGCGGCGCCGGATGTCGCGGGGGTGGTGGCGTCCAACCCCGCCGCGGCGGCGGAGCGCCCGGTGGCGGCGTGCCGCCGGGCAGGGGTGCGCCGCCCGGCCGCGCCCACCACGGCTGTTCGGGACCGCTCATCGGTTCTCCTCGACTGGACTCATCGGCTCACGGGAACCTCTGGTAGCACTGTGCGTCATCGCCTTGCAGGCCGGACCGGTAGGCCAGGATGCGGGTGAACCCCGCAGGCAGCACCCTGCCGTTGACGTCGCTGGCGGCCAGCCCGTTGGTGAGCAGGCTGCTGATCGCCTCGTCGGTGTCTCCGGCCGACAGCGTGATCGGCAGACCGGGCTCGGCCATCCTGGCCTGACCCACGCCGGTCAGGCAGCCGGTGCGCATCGCGGCCACGGGAGTGTCGAGCGTCAGGCCCTTCTCGTGTTGTACCGCCATGGCGTACCGCGATGTCAGGACGGAGATCGCCGAGTTGTCGCCTTGGAGGAGCTCCTGTTCGTCATTCTCGTTTCTGGCTTCCCCCAGGGCTTTCAGCCCCGCCAGGTCGACCACGATGGTGTTGGTCGCCGGACAGTAGGACGCCGGCGGAGACGGTCCGGCGTCGGGGCATGCGCTCGGCTCGGTGGTCAACGTGGGTGGGTTGGTGGGTGCGTAGACCTGCCGCAGCGACTGCATGGTGTGGTCAAGCAGATTCGCGGTGATCGTGCTGTTGGCGCTCTGCGGGCCGCCGAAGAAGTCGAGAAATTTGGGCAGATCGCCGCGGCGCTTGGTGATCTCGTCGGAGTCCATGGCTGCGCACTGGTCGACGTTGCCGCTGAAGCCGATCTGGAAGGCGCTGACCCGGTCCAGCGCCGAACCGTGCTCGTTGCCGGTGAGCGTTGCGTCGACCCGGGTCATCAGGGGATCGCGGATGTAGATCAGCCCGGCCAGGACATGGTTGAGACCGTCGCCGGTGCTCAACTCGAAGCGCGGAGACTTTCCGGCGGCCACCCAGCGCAGGTAGACCCCGGCCAGGCAATCCGCCTGCTGCTCGGCCACCAGCACGGCCGTGCTCTCGTTGATCAGCCGCGCCTGTTGCTGGACGGCGT
This sequence comes from Mycobacterium shunyiense, assembly GCF_058270075.1. Classification (NCBI taxonomy): domain Bacteria; kingdom Bacillati; phylum Actinomycetota; class Actinomycetes; order Mycobacteriales; family Mycobacteriaceae; genus Mycobacterium; species Mycobacterium shunyiense. The sequence continues at coordinate 48,633 of NZ_JBZDPU010000006.1, forward strand.
GGCCGTATTCGTGGGCCATCACCCCGACCACGCCCATCTGGCCGAAGTACTGCGCTGCCACCGGAATCGCGACGCCGCGGTCCCATGCCATCACGTCACTCTTGAGGCAGTAGAAGGCGTTGGTCAGCCCGACGGTGCTTTCCCCGCAGATCTCGAGTCCGGGGGAGGCATCGGAGTTGTAGGACACCAGGCGGGAGACGGGGGTGAAGGTTCCCGGAAGGGAACCGCCGCTGTAGTTCTGCGACCAGAAATCCTCGATGTCGTCGACGGCCAGCAGGGCCAGGTCATCGATCTGGCCGCCATCGGTGTTCTCGGCCCGGCGGGTCGGCGCGGGGGCATCGGGCCGGGTGCCGCTGTGGCCGTCGGTCACCGGCAGTCCACCCACCCGGTCGGGTAGGAACAGCATCGAGGTCGCCCTGCCCCCGATCACGGGGGCGTTCCCGCAACCTGCCAGCAGCGCCGCACAACAGGCCAGACCGAGCCACCAGCGAAGCCTCGCCAACTGATCCGCCTTCCACGCGATCCACCCCAGCCAGTTCTACCTGTTCGCGACGACGTTCGGCGCGGGCCGCCGATGACCTGCGGGACAATGGCGGCGCTATGTACACCTTCGAGGATCTGGTGACTCGGGTATTGGCCCGTGCAGCAGAGCCGGGGACGGCCGTCATCGGGATCGCCGGGGCGCCGGGGGCGGGTAAATCCACGCTGACCGAGGCGCTCGTCGTCGCCGTCCGGGCCCGGCTCGGCGACGACGCGGTGGCGCACGTTCCGATGGACGGATTCCACCTCGCCGATGTGGAATTGCGCCGGCTTGGCCGATTGGACCGCAAGGGCGCGCCGGACACCTTCGACGTTGCCGGATATGCCGCGCTGTTGCGCCGTATCCGCGGACGCACCGAGGTGGTCTACGCCCCCGGTTTCGAGCGCGACATTGAGCAGCCGGTGGCCGGTGCGATCCCGGTGTTCCCGGGAACGGCGGTGGTGCTCACCGAGGGCAACTACCTGCTGCTCGACGATCCGGCGTGGTCGGCGGTGTCCGCGGAGATCGACGAAATCTGGTTCTGCGTAACAGAAGACGATCTCCGCGTCGCCCGTCTGGTGGCTCGCCACATCGCCTTCGGGAAGCCGGCCGGTGCCGCGCGGCGCTGGGTTGCCGAGGTCGATGAACCCAACGCCCGGTTGGTGGCGGCGACCGCGGAGCGGGCCGATCTGGTAGTCCCGGCGGCGGCCATGAGGCCCAGCTCACACTGATGTCGTCTGTGTGCATAATCACGGTTCAGTGAGTTGCTATAAGCCTCGGTGAGAGCCATGATTGTGGTGGTAAATCTGGAATCATTCCAGAAAATCAGCGCGAGATTGGATAGGTTGCAATGGCACTTTTGTCGATTGGTTCTCAGTTCCCGGAATACGACCTGACGGCCGTGGTTGGTGGAGATCTGTCCAAGGTCGACGCCAAGCAGCCCGATGACTATTTCACCCGCGTCACCAACAAGGACGACGAGGGCAAGTGGCGGATCATCTTCTTCTGGCCGAAGGACTTCACCTTCGTGTGCCCCACCGAGATCGCCGCGTTCGGAAAGCTCAACGAAGACTTCGAGGATCGCGACGCCAAGGTGATCGGCGTTTCGGTGGACAACGAGTTCGTCCACTTCCAGTGGCGTGCACAGCACGAGGACCTGAAGAAGCTGCCTTTCCCGATGGTCTCGGACCTCAAGCGTGAACTCACTGCGGCGGCCGGCGTGCTCAACGCCGACGGTGTCGCCGATCGGGCCACCTTCATCGTCGACCCCAACAACGAGATCCAGTTCGTCTCGGTGACCGCCGGTTCGGTTGGGCGCAACGTCGACGAGGTGCTGCGGGTTCTCGACGCGCTGCAGTCCGACGAGCTGTGCGCGTGCAACTGGAAGAAGGGCGACCCGACGCTGAACGCCGGCGAGCTGTTGTCCGAGGCGGTCTAGTCATGAGCATCGACAACATCAAGGAAGCGCTGCCGGAGTACGCGAAGGACCTCAAGCTCAACTTCGGCAGCATCGTGAAGTCCACGGAGCTCAACGAGCAGCAGTTGTGGGGAGCGTTGGTCGCCACGGCCGCCGCGACCAAATCGCAGCAGCTGCTGAAGGAGATCTCCGAGGATGCCCTCGACGTGCTGAGTGCGGAGGCGTACCACGCCGCCCTCGGCGCCGCGTCGATCATGGGGATGAACAACGTCTTCTACCGGACCAAGGGGCAGCTCGACGGCCGCTACGACGACCTGCGGGCCGGTCTGCGGATGAACATCATCGCCAATCCCGGTGTGCCCAAGGCTGACTTCGAGCTGTGGTCGCTGGCGGTGTCGGCCATCAACGGCTGCTCGCACTGCCTGTCCGCGCACGAGACCGTCCTGCGCGACGCCGACGTCTCTCGCACGACGATCTTCGAGGCCATCCGGCTGGCGTCGATCGTGTCCGGGGTGGCCCAGGCGTTGCTCACCGCGGATGCGCTCGCCGGAGTCTGATACGAAAGGCCCAGAAATGGGCTTACGCGCATAACTCGACAGATAAACTCGCCTCTCGCGATTCTGAGAGGCGAGTTTTCTGTTGACGGCACCAACGAGCGACACCCGCACCTCCCGCATCGACGCCACCGTGCGCAAGGCGATCACCGGTGCGTCCATCGGCAACGCGGTCGAGTGGTTCGACTTCGCCATCTACGGTTTCCTGGCGACCTACATCGCCGGCAACTTCTTTCCGGCCGGCAACGAAACCGCCTCGCTGCTCAACACTTTCGCCATCTTCGCCGCCGCATTCTTCATGCGTCCGCTCGGCGGCTTCGTGTTCGGTCCGCTGGGTGACCGGTTGGGGCGTCAGCGGGTGCTCGCCGTCGTGATCCTGCTGATGTCGGCAGCCACGCTGGGCATCGGCCTGCTGCCCACCTACGACGCCATCGGTGTGGCCGCGCCGCTGCTCCTACTCCTCCTGCGGTGCCTGCAGGGATTCTCCGCCGGCGGCGAGTACGGCGGTGGCGCAGTCTATCTCGCCGAGTACGCGAGCACCCGGCGACGCGGGTTCACCGTCACGTTCATCGCATGGTCAGGGGTGCTGGGTTTCCTGCTGGGCTCGGTCACCGTCACTCTGCTGCAGGCATTCCTGGCGACCGAGGCGATGGAGAGCTACGGCTGGCGTATCCCGTTCCTGGTGGCTGCGCCACTCGGCCTGGTCGGTCTCTACATCCGGCTGCGACTCGACGACACTCCGGAGTTCGCCGAACTCGACGAGGCCGACCGGGTGGCCACCTCACCGTTGCGCGAAGCCGTGGGCACAGCGCGACGCGCGATCCTGCAAGTCATCGGCTTGTTCATCGTGTTCAACGTCGGCTATTACGTCGTCTTCACCTTCCTGCCGACGTACTTCATCAAGGCGCTGCACTTCAGCAAGACCCAGGCGTTCGTCTCGATCACCCTGGCCAGTCTGGTGGCACTGATCCTGATCCTGCCGTTGGCAGCGCTGTCGGACCGGATCGGGCGCAAACCGCTGCTGATCGCCGGCTCGGCCGGCTTCGTGGTGGGCGCGTACCCGCTTTTCCTGCTGATGAATTCGGGATCGGTGGCAGCGGCGATCGTCGGGCACTGCCTGCTGGCGGCCATCGAATCCGTGTATGTCGCGACGGCGGTGACGGCCGGCGTGGAGCTGTTCGCAACCCGGGTCCGCTACAGCGGTTTCTCGATCGGTTACAACATCGCGGTCGCGTTGTTCGGCGGGACCACCCCGTATGTGGTCACCTGGCTCACCGCAGCAACCGGCAACAACCTGGCCCCCGCGCTGTATCTGGTTGCCGCGGGCGTCGTCTCGGTGGCCACCGTCCTGACGTTGCACGAGAGTGCAGGGCAACCAATGCGTGGCGTGAGCGACCCGTCGGACCAGCAACGTGCCACGATGACATCGTGAGCACGACAAGAGGACGTCCGACGGGTGCGAAAGAAGGACGCCCGACGGGCGCAAGCGGACGCCCGACGGGCGCAAGCGGACGCCCGACGGGATCGAAAGTCGGGCTCCGCCCGACCAAAGCCGACGTGGCCAGGCTGGCCAACGTCTCGACGGCGACCGTCAGCTATGTCCTCAACAATGTTCAAGGGCAACGCATCTCGGAACAGACCCAGGCCGCGGTGCGCAAAGCGGCGGCCGACCTCGGTTACCGGCCCAACCTTGCAGCCCGCAACCTCGCCGTCGGCGGCAGCGGTGTGGTGCTCTACATCGTGCCGCGCACCGATCTCGGCGAACTGCCTCTGGAGGTCGGCAGTCGTCTCACCACGGCGCTCGGCCGGCACGGCATCGTGCTGTCGATGCAGCTGGAGACGGATGACGGTCAGAACATCGTCGACGCGGTCGCGAACCTCAACCCGGTGGCCGTCGCCGGCGTGTTCCCGCTCACGGGTGCCGCTGCCGCGGCAGTCGAGGCGGCGCGGATTCCGCAGATCTACCTGGGCAGCGAGAAACTGCGCGCGCTCGGGTCGTTGCATCTGACCGTCGGAGAGATGCGGGTGGAGCATCTGATATCGCGCGGCCATACCCGCCTCGGCTTCGCCTATGCCGGTGCAGAGGTGCTTCGGCCGCTCGGTGACTACTGGCTGTCGGGTCTTCGGGTGGCCGCCGGTGCGCACGGCCTGCCCGAGATCGAGGTCGACACCGTGGCCACCGACGGGTCCGATGCGGCCGGTGTGGTGTCCAGATGGGTGGCCGCCGGCGTGACGGCGGTGTGCGCGCAAAGCGATGAGACGGCGTTCGTGGTTCTGCACGGGATACGCCGGGCCGGCCTGCGTTGCCCGGATGATCTCGCGGTCATGGGGGTCGACGCGATACCGCTGGGTGCGGTGAGCTCGCCACCGTTGACCTCCGTTGCATTCGACGCCAAGACCATCGTCGATGCCGCGGTCCCGGCCATGATGGCCGAGCTGGGGTATCCCACGGTCGCCGACGCCGACGGTAGTGACCCTGCTGGGCTCGTCGTGCGCGACAGCACCTGAGCGTTGCATGAACGGCATACCGTAACCCGTACGGGCCTTGTCCGGGGCGTCCCCGCCGTGTAACTTACGCGGGTAAGTAACTCTCCGCAGCCCTCAGAGAGGCGGACCGCCGTGAGCGTGAGCACCACCAATGACGTGTATTTCGATCCCTACGACGTCGAGATCAACGCCAACCCGTATCCGACGTTCGCCCGGCTCCGCGAGGAATCGCCGCTGTACTACAACGAGCAGTACGACTTCTACGCGCTGAGCCGCTTCGCCGACGTCAACAAAGGCCTCGTCGACCACGAAACCTTCAGCTCAGCGCGCGGCGCGATCATCGAACTGATCAAGGCCAACATCGACATCCCCTCCGGCGCCCTGATTTTCGAGGATCCGCCGATCCACACCGTGCATCGCAAGCTGTTGGCCCGGATGTTCACCCCACGCAAGATCAATGCGTTGGAGCCCAAGATCCGGGAATTCTGCGCGCAGTCGCTGGACCCGCTGGTGGGGGCCGGCAAGGTCGACTTCATCAAGGATTTCGGCGCGATCATGCCGATGCGGGTGATCAGCGCGTTGCTGGGGATCCCCGAGGACGACCAGGAGATGATCCGCGACCACGGCAACGACCAGCTGCGCACGGAGGCCGGCAAGCCGATGAAGGCGGCGCAGGAAGGTCTGGTCGACGGTTCGATCTTCGAGACCTACATCGACTGGCGTAAGGACAACCCGTCCGACGACATCATGACCGACCTGCTCAATGTCGAGTTCACCGACGAGCACGGCGTGACCCGCAAGCTCACCCGCGAGGAATTGCTGATCTACATCAACGTGGTGGCAGGAGCGGGTAACGAGACCACGACACGATTGATCGGTTGGGCGGCAAAGGTTCTCGCCGAACATCCCGATCAGCGGCGCCAGCTGGCCGAGAATCCCGCGCTCATCCCGCAGGCGATCGAGGAGTTGCTGCGGTTCGAGCCACCGGCCCCGCACGTGGCGCGGTATGTCACCCGCGACGTGGAGTTGCACGGCCAGACGGTTCCCGAGGGCAGCGTGATGATGATGCTGATCGGCGCGGCCGTCCGCGACAGCCGCCAGTTCCCGCCTGACGGTGAGGTTTTCGACATCCACCGCGAGCAGCGTCAGCACCTGGCGTTCAGTGTCGGCACCCACTACTGCCTGGGTTCGGCGCTGGCGCGCCTGGAGGGCCGGATCGCGCTGGAGGAGATGCTCAAGCGCTTCCCGGAGTGGGACATCGACCTCGACAACGCCATATTGTCACCCACTTCGACGGTCCGCGGCTGGGATTCGATGCCGGCGTTGATCCCGTGAGCGACGCTTGCGGAGCGAACCGTACCTGGACACGCGGGAGCCGAGCCTGCGAGGCAACCGCGTGACGGCCTCGCTGACCGTCCCCAAGGACTGGACCCAGGTCACGCCCGAGTGGTTGACAGCCGCGCTGGCCGATCACCACCCCGATGCGGTGGTGGACCGCGTGGCGGTCGACATGCGCGATGACGGCACCAACCGCCGTGCGCGCCTGTCGGTCACGTATAAGCCGGGGCCGACTGGACCTTCCAAGGTGTTCGCCAAGGCCGTCGATCCCGGGCACAAGGAGATGATCAAGTACACCAGCGGTCTGCTGCATGAGCCGAGGTTGTTCAACTCCAAAGTCGAGCTGCCGCTGGAGCATCCGACGGTGTATGCGGCGCCGATCGACGAGGGCGACGAGGACTTCATGCTGGTCATGGAAGACCTCACGGCACGTTCGGCAGACCCACGCGACGCCACCAGACCGCTGACCGTGGAGCAGGCTGCGCACGGCGTACGCGGCCTGGCCCGGTTGCACGGCGCGTTCTGGGGTGCGCGGGTGCGCCGTCCCGGACTGGAGTGGCTGGAACCGTTCGAGCCGTGGGACGGCATGCAGTGGGCCCCGCTGCCCGCAGCTCTGGAACGTCTCGGTGACGATGCGCCGGCCTCAGTGCATGCGCTGACCATCGACCATCTGGTGGAAGGGATCTGGAAGCCGTTCATCCGGACCCTCACCGCAGCCGGCGTCCCGCAGACGCTGCTGCACGGTGATCCGCATATCGGAAACACGTACCTGCTGCCCAACGGGGATGTCGGATTCCTCGACTGGCAGGTGGCCCGCCACGGCAACTTCTCGCTCGACCTCGGTTACTTCCTGCAGGGTGCGCTGACGACGGAAGACCGAAGGGTCGCCGAACGCCAGCTGCTCGAGGAATACCGGGATGCGCTGGAGCTTCCGGCCGAGGAACTGCCGTCGCCCGATGAGGTCTGGTTGCGATACCGGGCCTCGGTCGCCCACGGCCTGATGACCTGGCTGGCCACCGCCAGCGCGGGCGAGCTGTGGCAACGCCCGGACATCGCACTGGCGCTGGCTCAACGGTATTCAGCGGCGTACGAGGATCTGCAGACCGCACAGGCGCTGGCCGACCTCGTCGGTCGGTGATGACGTCGGTCAAACCGACCGCCTGACGGGAATCCTCGATCTCGACACCCGCCGAGCCACTACGGTGTCCGGCATGACAGGTGTGGTGGTGACAGGTGCAGCGTCGGGGATCGGTCGGGCCAGCGCGGAGGCGCTGATCGCAGACGGCCGGCGGGTCGCGTTGTGGGACATAGCGCCCGAGGTCCGCGAGGTGGCCGAAGGGTTGGGCATGCCGTCGACGGTGATCGACGTGTGTGACACCGGTGCGCTCACTGCGGCCGTCGGGGAGACCGCACAGGCGCTCGACGGCGTCGACGGCCTGGTGCACGCCGCCGGCCGCGTGCTCCCCGAACCGGTGGGCGCCTTCACCGAGGAGTCCTGGGACGCGGTGCTCGACGTGAATCTGCGGGCGCAGGCGCTGTTGATGCAGTTGCTCCTGCCGCATCTGGAGAAGTCAGCGAAGGACGGCGGATCGCCCGCTGTGGTCGGTATCTCGAGCATCGAAGGCCTGGCCGCCAACCCCTTCATCCCGGCCTACTGCGCCTCCAAGGCCGGTCTGCTCGGCATGACCCGATCGATGGCTGCACAGTTGGGTCCGTTGGGAATTCGGGTCAATGCGGTGTGCCCGGGCTTCATCCACACGCCGATGCTGCAGATCGCGTTGGACGTCGAGGAGATCCGTGCGAGCTTCGAACAGGCCGCGCCGCTGGGTCGGCTCGGGCAGCCTGACGAGATCGGGGCGGCCGTGGCGTTCCTGATGTCACCCAAGGCGTCGTTCATCACCGGTACGCAACTCGTCGTGGACGGGGGAGTGACCAGCCGTCACGCGTGATTGCGCGACTCCCACGACGAATGGCCAGTTATGACACGCGAACTCGGAGAGTCTGTGTCGTAACTGGCCACTCAGTCGTTCTGGTGGGTGTTAGTCGCTGGCCGGAAGCGGTTTGGCCTCTTTGAGGCTGAGAGCGGTGGTGCCGACCGACAGCGTGCCCGCGCCCGCCTTGGTGACCAGGACCTCGGCGCCGCCCTCGTCGACGTAGCGCTTGCCCATCAGGTTGCCGTCCGAGAACGCGCCGTCGATGGTTGCGCCGGAGTCCTTCTCGGCATCGAGTGGGACCATGGCGACGCCACCGGCGCGGAGGTCGTCGAGGCTGTCGGCGCTGCGCACCACGATGACCTGGGTGTCGCAGACCTGGCTCTGCAGGCGGGTGCCGTTCTTGATCACTATGCTGACTCCTTTGAAACAGGTGCGAGTTCGTCGACGAGTTGGCGGCGCAGAACCTTGCCGGTTGGGTTGGTGGGCAGCTCGTCGCGGAACACCACCCGGTCGGGGGTGCGCGAACCGCGCAGTTGCTTGCGAACATGCTCGCGTAGTGCATCCGGGTCGGGGGAGGCACCCTCGGCGGGTACCACGACGGCCACGATGATCTGACCCCACTGGGGATCTTCGGGACCGACGACGGCGACGTCGCGGACCTCGGGATGCTCGACGAGCACGTCCTCGATCTCGGCGGGGGCAATGTTCTCCCCGCCGCGGATGATGGTGTCGTCGGATCGTCCGCCGATGAACAGGTAGCCGCCCTCGTCGAGCGTGGCGACATCCTTTGTCGGGAACCAGCCCTCGGCGTCGAGCACCGAGCCGATGTCGGTGTAACGACCCGACACCTGCTCACCACGCACGAACAGCTCGCCCGTCTCGCCCGCGCCGAGCACGGTGCCGTCGTCGGCGCGGATCTGCACCTCGATACCTGGGACCACCTGGCCGACCGAGCCGAGCCGCCGGGCGCCGGCCGCATCCTCGGCAGCCAGCGCTTCGCGGTGGTCGTCGGGGCCCAGAACCGCGATGGTGGAACTGGTCTCGGTCAATCCGTAGGCGTTGACGAACCCGACGTTGGGCAGCAGCTGAAGGGCCTTGCGGACCAGTGGCAGGGCGACCTTGGAGCCGCCGTAGGCGAGGTTGCGCAGGGTGGGCAGTTCCAGCCCGGCGGTTTCGAGGGCCGTGACGATGCGGTCCAGCATGGTCGGCACCACGGTCGCCGACGTGACGCCTTCGGTGCGAACCAGCTCGACCCACTTGTCGGCGTCGAAGTGCCGCAGGTACACCATCTTCCGGCCGGCGTACAGGTTCGACATGGCCGCGCTGACTCCGGCGATGTGATACGGCGGGACGCAGATCAGCGCCGCGTCTTCGTCTGCCGCCGAGGCGAATTCGACGGTTCCGGTGATGTAGCTGGTGAGGTTGTTATGGGTGAGCTCGACGGCCTTGGGCCGCGAGGTGGTGCCCGAGGTGAACAGCACGACCGCGACGGCGTCAGGGTCGGCGAACTCGGCCGCGGCTTCGGCGGAGCGGGCGGCGGCCAGGAACTCCTCGGAAGTGATCACCTGCTTGCCCGCACCGGCGACCACGTCGGCGTACTCGGCATCGGCGACCACCAGCGGTTCGGGCAGGCGCTCGATCAGCTCGTGCAGGCCGTCCTTGCTGAGCCGGTAGTTCAGCGGCGTGAACGGCACCGCAGCGCGTGCCGAGGCGAACAGCAACAGCGGCAGCAGCGCTCCGCCGGTGCCGACGTAGGCCACGTGTGCGGCTCTGGAGGCCGCGATGACGCCGGCGCCGCCGTCGGCCAGGGTGCTGAGTTCCTCGGTGGTCAGGCGGAGATCGTCGGACACCACTGCGGTCCGGTCGGGCCCACCCGAGACCGCCATCTCCAGCAGTAGCGAGATACTCATAGGCCCTGTCCCGGTGCGTCGATGAAGATGTCGATGATCGGATTATCCCCGCCGCCGTAGCGGGAGAGGTCGGTGACACCGGAAGCGGTGAGCACCTCCGAGTCGACGAACGTCTGACCGTTCACCTCGGCGGCCGGGCGGGAGAGGATCTCCACGGCCGCATCCGCCATGATCTCGGGGCTGCGGGACTGTGAGGCCATCTTGTCGCCGTCGGCGAGGTTGGTCACCGCGGCGGTGGCGATGTAGGTCTCGGGCCACAGGCAGCTGAAACCGATGCCCGCGTCCGCGTATTCAGCTGCCCAGCCCAGCGACAGCAGCGTCATGCCGTACTTGGACAGGGTGTAGGAGGGGTGTGCGCCCAACCAGTAGGGGTTCATGTTCATCGGCGGGGCCAGGGTCAGCACCTGGCCGTTGGTGGACTTGCGCAGGTGTGGCAGGGCGGCCTTGGTGAGCAGGAAGGTGCCGCGGATGTTGATGTCCATCATCAGGTCGAACTTCTTGGCCGACAGGGACTCGGTGGGGTCGGTGGAAATGGCGCTGGCGTTGTTGATCACGATGTCGACGCCGCCGAAGTGCTCGACCGCGGTCTCGACGGCGCGGGCCACGTCCTCTTCCTTGCGCACATCGCCGACCACGGCCACGCCCTTGCCGCCGGCAGCCTCGACCTCGGCAACCGCGGTGTGCACGGTGCCGGGCAGCTTGGGGTGGGGTTCAGCGGTCTTGGCCAGCAGCACCACGTTGGCCCCACGGCGGGCGGCGCCGAGCGCGATCGCCAGCCCGATACCACGGCTGCCGCCGGATACGACCAGCGTGCGATCGGTGAATGACTCTTGCTGGCTGGACATGGTCCTCCTCGTCGAGCGCAGCGTCCGCTATGCGCCGTGTGTCAACCGTACCCAAATGGTATTGGCATTCTCATTCTTAGCAAGTGCCGTAATCGGGGGGCGCACCGCCTGCAGAAACGGCATCGACCAGACCTCTTCGCCTGTGCCGTGAGAGGTCCTCCGGGTGCAGGTCCGGGCACTCACAGCCAGTACAAGTGCCACATTTCCACCACGCGGTATTGGCATTCTCATTTTTAGCAAGTACGTTATCCACTGATGAGCGAGCAAGATGTCTCTCCGGTAGAGACCCCATCTGGCATCCCGCTGGCGCCCGTCTACGGACCGGGCGACCGCGCGGTCGAACCGCCTGCCCCCGGGACCTACCCCTTCACCCGCGGCAACTTCGCCTCCGGCTACCGCGGGAAGACCTGGACCTTCCGGCAGTACTCGGGCTTCGGTACCGCCGAGGAATCCAACCGGCGGTACCGCTACCTGCTCGATCAGGGCGGGACGGGCCTGTCGGTCGCGTTGGATCTGCCGACCCAGTGCGGCTATGACTCCGATGACGAAGAGTACGGGGAAGAGGTCGGCCGCGTCGGCGTTGCCGTCGACACCCTGGCCGATGCCGAGATCCTGTTCGACGGCATCCCGCTGGACCAGATCAGCACCAGCTTCACCATCAACGGTACGGCGGCCATCCTGCTGGCTTTCTATGTGGCGGCGGCGGAGAAGAAGGGCGTGCCGCGCGAGAAGCTCACCGGCACCATTCAGAACGACATCCTCAAGGAATACGCGTCGCGCGGCACCTGGATCTGGCCGCCCGAGCCCTCGCTGCGGCTGATCGCCGACACCATCGAGTTCTGCGCCGCAGAGGTGCCGCGGTTCAACGCGATCTCGGTGGCAGGCGCACACTTCCGCGACGCCGGGGCCAATGCCGTTCAGGAGATGTCGTTCACCCTGGCTGACGGGGTCACCTATTGCGACACTGTCGTCGAACGCGGCCGAATGACGATCGACAAGTTTGCCCCGCAGATTTCGTTCTTCTTCTACACCCACGGTGACTTCTTCGAGGAGATCGCCAAATACCGTGCGGGCCGGCGGCGTTGGGCCACGATCGTGCGGGAGCGCTACGGCGCGACCACCGACAAGGCCTCGATGTTCCGGTTCGGCTGTGTCGCGGGCGGGGCCTCGCTGTACGCGCCGCAGGCGCAGAACAACCTGGTCCGGGTCGCCTACGAGTCGTTGGCGGCGGTACTGGGCGGCGTGCAGTCGATGTTCACCGCAGCGTGGGACGAACCGTTCGCTCTGCCCAGTGAGGAGTCTGCGACGCTGGCCCTGCGTACCCAGCAGATCCTGGCCTACGAAACCGGTGTCACCAAAGTCGCCGACCCGCTGGGCGGTTCGTACTTCGTCGAGGCGCTGACCGATGCCACCGAGGCCAAGATCATCGAGATCATGGACGACCTGGAGAAGCACGGCGGCATGGTGCGGTGCATCGAGGACGGCTACCTGCAGGGGCTGATCGCAGACGAGGCGTTCAAGATTCACAACGAGATCGAGTCGGGCGAGCGGCCGGTGGTCGGGGTCAATCGGTTTGTCACCGACGAGCCGGCGCCCGACATCGACACCTACGAGCTCGATGCCGAGGGGCGCGATCTGCAGCTCAAGCGGCTGGCGAAGGTCAAGGCCGAGCGCGACGACGTTGCGGTCAAAGAGACTCTGGCCGCGTTGGCCAGGGGTGCTGAAGGCAGTGGACCGGGGGCAGACAACCTGATGCACAGGTTGATCGACTGCGCCAATGCGTATTGCACAGTGGGAGAGATGGTGTCGACCTTGAAGTCCGTGTGGGGCGAGTTCCAGCAGCCGGTGGTGTTCTGATGGCCACTCGCGTACTCGTCGCAAAACCCGGGCTCGACGGTCACGACCGCGGGGCCAAGATCGTCGCGCGTACATTGCGTGACGCGGGATACGAGGTCATCTACACCGGCATCCGTCAGCGCATCGAGGACATCGTCTCCATCGCGCTGCAGGAAGATGTTGCGCTGGTCGGTCTTTCGATCCTGTCTGGTGCGCACGTCGCGCTGACCACGCGCACGGTCGAGGCACTGCGAGCCGCCGATGCCGGCGACATCGCCGTCGTCGTCGGCGGCACCATCCCGCAGTCCGACGTCCAGAAACTCCTCGACGCCGGTGCGGCTGCGGTGTTCCCGACCGGAACGTCGCTCGAGACACTGGTGACCGATGTCCGTGCCCTGACAGAAAAGGTTTCGAAGTCATGAGACTGGGCGTGATGATCGGGGCCGAGCGCGGCGATATGGCCCGTAAGGTCGCCAAGCTGGTCTCCGATATCCAGTGGGCAGAATCCGCCGGCCTCGACAGTGCGTGGATGCCGCAGGTACCCAACGACTTCGACTGCTTGACCATGGTGGCGCTGATGGCGGCCAACACGTCGCGCATCGAACTCGGCACCGCGGTGGTGCCGCTGCAGGCGCAGCACCCGATCGCGCTGGCTCGTCAGGCACTGTCGGTGCATGCCATGTCGGGTGGCCGGCTGGCTCTCGGCGTCGGGCCGTCGCACCACTGGATCGTGCGCGACATGCTGGGCCTGCCGTATGAAAAGCCCGCCGCCTACACCCGGGATTACCTTCAGGTACTGAACACCGCGATTGCCGGGCCCGGACCCGTTGATGTGGAGAACGATTCGTTCACCGTGCACAACCCGACTGTGCTGGCCGCCGATACGCCGATGCCGGTGCTGGTGTCCGCACTCGGTCCGGTGATGCTGCAACTTGCCGGTGAGCACGCCGACGGCACGTCCTTGTGGATGGCCGACGAGAAGGCGATCGGCGAGCACATCGCTCCCAAGATCAACAAGGCTGCCGCCGAAGCGGGCAAACCCGCACCACGGATCGTCGCGGGCATCCCGGTCACGCTGTGCGCCAACTCTGAGAACGAGGCCGCCAAGGAACGGGCCAACCGGATCCTGGCCGAGGCCGAGACGTCCCCGAACTACCAGCGTCTGTTGGACCGGGGCGAGGCGCGCAACGTCGGGGATCTGTGTGCGGCGGGCGATGAGGAGTCGATTCTCAAGCGGTTCAAGCAGTTCGCCGACGCGGGTGTCACGGACCTGTCGGTGCGGTTGCTGCCGATCGGGGAGACCCGCGACGAGCTGATCGCGTCGAAGTACCGGACGCGTGAGGTGATCGCCGAGCTTGCGAAGGCGGTCCGGTGACAAGCCCTCGCCGAAACAACGCTTTGTGGCGACTTCTGGGCCCGATCACGTCAAAACCCGTAGTCTCGGCGAAATGACGGGGCCTCTCGCGGGTATCCGCATCATCGAGGTCGGCGTCATGTTGGCCGGACCGTACGCCACCATGATGCTGGCCGATCTGGGCGCCGAGGTGATCAAGGTCGAACCACCCGGCGGGGAGATCTCCCGTCAGGTCAGCGACAGCTACTTCGCCAGCCTCAACCGGGGTAAGCGCAGCATCTGCCTCGACCTCGCCTCCGAGGCCGGTCAAGCGAAATTGGCTGAACTGGTGGCTGATTCGCATGCGCTGCTGGTGAACATGAAGCCGTCGGTGATCCGCAGGCTGGGGCTCACCTACGAGAATCTGGGGAACGTCAACCCCAAGATCGTGTGCGTCGCGATGACGGGATTCGGGCTGGACGGGGGAGACGACCCGGCATTCGACTACGTCATCCAGGCCGCCACCGGCGTAGCCGCGATGACCGGCGATCCCGACGGCCCACCCACGCTGCCGGGCTACTCGTCGGCGGACAACTCGACCGGGTTGACCGCTGCGCTGGGCTTACTGGCGATGATCGTGTCGGGCAACGGCGGCCAGGTGGATGTCTCGCTGCGGGACGTCATGCTCTCGCAGCTGAACTACCGTGCCTCGGCATATCTGAACGACGGAGCCGAACCACGCCGCCACCCGTTCGGCGCCCATTCCTACTACGTACCCGCACAGCTGTTCCCGACCGCCGACGGCTATCTGGCGTTGTTCATCACCCACGACGGGTTCTGGAAGTCGTTCGCCGGTGAGGCCGGGATCGACGGTTTCGAGACCATGGCCGAGCGGGCCGGCAGGCGCGATGAGGTGCTCGGCGTGGTAGCCGCCGCACTGGCGACCGATACGGCTGTGGGGTGGGAGTCACGGCTGAAGCCGCTGGGGATCCCGGCGGCCGCGGTGCGAACGCTGCCGCAGGCATTGGATGCGACGCCCGAAATGCTCGTCACCGCTGGGGATTTCCGGTTGGTGGGTAGCCCGGTGCATGTCGCCGGGTATTCACCGGACTATCGGCCAGCGCCCGCGTTCGACGAATACGGACAGTGCTCGCCGGTTTCTGCACCTGGGTCGTGACTGCTTGCTCGCAGCCGCCCAGCGGTGGAATCCGGCGGCACCTCGCGCCGAGTTCAGTCCTCGTCGTAGGAGACCGTTACCGCGTCGCAATCCGGCACCGCCTGGCAGGTCAACACGTAGCCATCGGCCACCTCGTCGTCGTCCAGTGCGTCGTTGACGCGCATGGTCGCGGTCCCCTCGAGCAGCTTCGCCATACAGGTGCCGCAGTTACCGGCTTCGCACGAGAACGGCGGCGTCATACCGGCTCGGCGCGCGCTCTCGAGCAGGGTCTCGCCCTCCCTGCGCGGCACGGACAACTGCTCGCGGTCGAAGACGATCGTGACCTTGCCGTCCGCTCCGCTGCCGGCCATCGCTCCTGCGGTCATGTAGCTCCCCTGTGCACGTACGTTCTGATAGGAAGAGAATACCATTCTCGTTAACTGATAGTATCTTCTCGGCATGGTCGGTGCCTACTCAGGCTTCGGGAGAGGGGTTGTGAATCTTGACTGAGGTCACAACTGCTCCTCACGTGCGCGCCCCCGCCGTTCTGGCATTCGACGACCGTGAGTACACCCTCGCTGAACTCGATGCATTGACCAGTGGCATGGCCACCGCCCTGGAGCACCGTGGCGTGCGCCCGGGTGACCGGGTGGCGATCATGTCGTCCAACCGTCCCGAGTTCGTGGTGGCGCTACGGGCGATCTGGGGGCTCGGTGCGGTGGCAGTGCTGATCAGTCCGGCCTGGAAAGCCACCGAGGTGGCGCATGTCCTGGCCCTGACCGCCCCGAGTCATGCGGTGGGTGATCACGAGGCGCTGGCCGCGCAGATGCCGATGTTGCACCTGGATGAGCCGATCACCCCGGGGCGAAGGCAGTTCGACCTGCCCGACCCGGACGGCGACGCCCTCTTCGTCTTCAGTTCGGGAACCACCGGTCTGCCCAAGGCGGTCCGGCACACCCACCGCGGGTTCGCCGCAGCCATCGAGCATTGGCGCGACGCGCTGGGGTTCACCGACGCCGACCGCATGCAGATCATGACGCCGCCGTCGCACATCCTCGGTCTGCTCAACATCGCCATGGTGCTCGACACCGGCGCCTGGATGCGTCTGCACCGCCGCTTCGACATCGACACCATGCTGCGTCACATCGAGTCGGACCGGATCACGATCGAGATGGCCGTGGCGCCAATCGCTTTGGCGCTGGCCGCACATCCGGATCTGGGCCGCTACGACCTGTCCTCGCTGCGCTACGTGATGTGGTGTGCCACCCCGGTCACCCGCAGCGTCGCCGACACCGTCACCGAGCGTGCCGGCATTCAGTGGCTGACCGCCTACGGCACCACCGAACTCCCCGTGATCGCCTGCAACCCACTCGATGCCACCCGCATCGACACCGTGGGCCGGCCGGTGCGCGGGGTAGATGTGCGTATCAGCGAGGACGGCGAGATCCAGGTCCGGTCGGACTCGGTGATGGCCGGCTACCTGCCGAAGGACGCCTCGGCGGGCGCATTCAGCGACGGCTGGTACCGCACCGGTGACATCGGCTACCTCGATGACGACGGCTATCTGCGCATCACCGACCGCTCCAAGGAGATGGTCAAGGTCCGCGGCTTCCAGGTGGCGCCGGCCGAGGTCGAGGCGGTGCTGCACGGCCACCCTGCGGTGACCGACTGTGCGGTGTTCGGTGTCACCGACGCGGCCGACGGCGAGGCCGTCGTGGCCGCCGTGACGACACATTCTGCGGTGTCAGCAGAGGAGCTCATCGACCTCGTCGGTGAGCGGCTGGCCTCGTACAAGCGGCCCAGCCGCGTGGAGTTCGTAACCGACATACCGCGGTTACCTTCCGGAAAGGTATTGCGACGAGTGTTGAAGGAGCGGCATGGACGTTCGTCTGACGTCTGAACAGCAGCAGCTGCGAGAGGCCGCAGCGAAACTGGCCGACGACCTCGGACCTGATGCGGTCGGGGAATTGTCGGATGAGGGCCGGATTGCCCGGTTGGAAAGTACGGTCGCTGCCACCGAGTGGCGCACCCTGCGGTCCGACGGCGCCTCCGGTGTGGAAGTGGCGATCGTCGCCGAAGAGTTCGGTCGCGGTCTTGTCGACGTGCCGTTCCTGGGCCCGGTGCTCGCCGACGATCTGGCCCGTCGGCTCGATCGTGAGGTGACGGGCGGCTCGGGAGAGCCCGGCGGGGACGAAGCTGCCACCGCCGGTGTGGATCTGACTCGCAGCACCGCTGGTGTGGTCGAGTCGCCTGCCGAGCTCGGTGAGCTGTCGAGCGAGGACGCCCTGCGCTGGCAGGCGCTGGCGCTCGCTGCCACGAGCGCAGACCTGGTCGGTGCTGCGCGCGGTGCGCATGCACTGGCCGTCGATTACGCGAAAGTCCGTGAGCAGTACGGCTCGACGATCGGCTCGTACCAGGCCGTCGCGCACCTGCTGGCCGAGGGGCTGGCGCTGATCGAGGGTTCGATCAGCGTCCTGCGCCACGCAGCATGGGCCGTCGACGAGTTGCCGGGGGAGGAAGCCGTCCGGGCCGGGAAGATCGCCAAGATCTACTGCGCTCGTGCCGCGCGGACCGTGTGTGAGACCGCGATTCAGGTGCACGGCGGTATCGGAAACACCTGGGAATGCCTGGCGCACGTATACCTGCGCCGCGTTCTGGTGGCCACCGAGTTGTGGCCCGTCAAGCTAGAGGACCTGGAGGTAACTGATCTTGGACTTTCGTGATTCAACTGAGGAAGCTGCCTTCCGGGACCGGCTGCGGACCTGGCTGGCGGACAACGCCGCGTCCTTCAAGGCGTCCGGCGACGATTACTGGGCCAGGATGGGTGAGTGGCATCAAGCCCTCTATGCCGCAGGGTTTTTCGGCACGTCGTGGCCCAAGGAGTTCGGTGGCCAGGACCTGCCGCCGGTGTACGACGTCATCGTCGACGAGGAGCTGGCCCGGGCCGGCGCCCCGCCGCGCCCCAGCCTCGGCTACCTGGTGGTCGGGTTGGGCCACCACGGCAGCAAGGAACTGCAGCAGCGGTTCCTGCCGGGCATGATCAACGGCACCGAGCGTTGGTGCCAGGGCTTTTCGGAGCCGGGCGCCGGTTCGGATCTCGCCTCGTTGACCACCACGGCGACGCGCGACGGCGACAACTACGTCATCAACGGACACAAGATCTGGACCAGCTATTCCGATGTGGCGGACTGGTGCCTGGTGTTGGCTCGTACCGACAAGGATGTGGCCAAGCACAAAGGCATCTCGGCCTTCATCGTGTCGATGCACCAGGACAGCATCGAGCAGCGGCCGCTGCAGATGATCAACGGTGTCACGACCGAGTTCGGCCAGGTGGCGTTCGACGGTGCGGTGGTGCCGGCCTCGAATATGGTCGGTGAGCCGGGCGACGGTTGGCGCCTTGCCATGACGGTGGTCAGCCACGAGCGGGAACCGTCTACTCTCGGCTACTCCGCTCGCTACGGGAAACTGGTGCGGGAGATGGCTTCTCGGGTGTCGGGTAAGACGCCAGAAGATCTCGCGTGGGCCGGGGTGCAGGCCGAGATGCTCCGTCTGCACGTGCGCCGGCGGCTGTCCGAACAGCTCGACGGGCTCAAGCACGGCCCCGACGGCTCGCTGGACAAGCTGCTGATGACCTGGGTTGAGCAGTCCGTCGGGCACGCCGCGCTCGCGGTGGCCGGCACGTCTGACCCCGAGTTGCTCAGCGCCTATCTGTACAGCCGGGCTCAGAGCGTCATGGGTGGCACGTCGCAGATCCAGAAGAACATCATCGCCTCACGAATCCTCGGTCTGGGAGTCTAGATACATGTACGGAATGCCAGACGAAATCGATGTGCAGGCCGACGGTGCCCTGCGCATCATCACGCTGAACCGCCCCGACGCGCTCAACGCCGTCAACGACAACTTGCACGTCGGGCTCGCGAAGATCTGGGAAGAGCTGAACGAGGACGCCGACGCGCGGGCGGCG
This sequence comes from Mycobacterium shunyiense, assembly GCF_058270075.1. Lineage (NCBI taxonomy): Bacteria > Bacillati > Actinomycetota > Actinomycetes > Mycobacteriales > Mycobacteriaceae > Mycobacterium > Mycobacterium shunyiense. Next base: position 67,927 of record NZ_JBZDPU010000006.1, read on the forward strand.
GTGATCACCGGTGCGGGACGCGCGTTTTCGGCCGGGGGTGACTTCAACTATCTCGACGAGCTGCGCCGCGACGAGGCATTGCGTCAGAAGACGATCAAGCACGGACGTGATCTCGTCATCGGGATGGTGCGGTGCCGCATCCCGGTGGTGGCCGCGGTCAACGGGCCGGCGGTCGGGTTGGGCTGTAGCCTGGCCGCGCTGTCCGATGTGGTGTACATGGCCGAGAACGCGCACTTCGCTGATCCCCATGTGCAGATCGGGCTGGTGGCCGCCGACGGTGGCCCGCTGGTGTGGGGCTCACAGATCAGTCTGTTGCAGGCCAAGGAGTTTGCGCTGACCGGTGTGCGGATCAAGGCTCAGCGGGCAGTCGAACTCGGCCTGGCCAATCATGTGGTCGAGGACCCGCTGGCCGAGGCGATCGCCTGCGCGAAGAAGCTCATCGATCTGCCCAAGCAGGCGGTCGAGGCGACCAAACGGTTGATGAACATCCAGTTGGAGCAGCAGGTGATGGCGTCGCTGGATTACGCCAACCTCGCCGAGTATGTGTCGTTCGGCACTGCCGATTTCAATCGGATCGTGGACGGCCTGATCGCAAAGAACTGACGTTGCACCGCGAGCGTGCGTGTCTGCTGCCCGACACTCCGTGTCGAGGCAGCATTCCACGCACGCTCGCGGGATATGCTGGGGCGCAGCCTGTTACGGCACTCGGACAGCAGGCAACCTCGATGCTTACGGGTGGACAAAGAGTTCCAGTTGTGTGTCATCACCGTAACGGCGATCCCTGATGCGTGAATCATGGCTCGTGCTCGGTAGGTCGGTTCCTGCACTGTGTTGACGAGTGTGAAGCCCATAGTGTCCTGCCACCACCGGGCCGAGCTGTCGCAGTCGGCGACGGTCAAGTCGACGAGTGAGAACCCCGTGATCTCCGGCATGTTCCCAGCCTGCCCCGAAGAACGCTCGTAAGGTATCGAATTCCATGATCCAGGGGTCCGAGTGGCCACTTGTCGCACGCAAGTTCGCGAGACCCGAGCCATAACTGGCCACTGGGCGCAATACCTCAATCAGAAGGTGAGGGCCTCGGAGCGCTGGACGGTGCCGGTGACACCGCTGGCATCTTGACGGGCCAGTCGCACCGCCGCATGTCCCATCGCCTCGGGGGGCTCGACCATCTCCGGCGGGATCTGCAGCCCGCTGCCGCCAGCCTGCCAGCCCTCGGTCAGCACCACGCGGGACGGGCTGAGACAGTTGACCGCGATGTTGTCGCCGCGCAGATCCGCGGCCAGGCCGAGGTAGAGCCGTTCAGCCGCAGCCTTCGATACCCAATAGGCATTGGAGCCGTGTTCGACCATGTCGACCCCGGTGGTGGTGACCGCGATGAGCGACCCGCCGCCGCGTTCGCGAACGTGCGGGATGACGGCCTTGGTCACCAGGAACACCCCGGTGAGGTTGACGTCCAGGCACAGCTGCCAGCGTTTGAGCGGTGTGGTCTCGACCGGGCCGAGCCACAGCACACCGGCGTTGGCGACCAGGATGTCGATGCCACCGAGTTCTGAAACCGTCTTGACGACAGCCTTGTTCACGGATTCTTCATCGGTGACGTCGCAGGATACCGGCAGCGCACGACCGCCCGAATCGTTGATGGTCGCGGCCACCGAGCCGATTGTGCCGGGTAGCTTGCCCGCTTGTTCGGAGCGGGCAGCCACGGCCACCGCCGCACCTTCGGCGGCAAGCGAGGCAGCGATCGTGGCACCGATACCGCGGCTGGCGCCGGCGACGAACGCGACTTTCCCCTCGAGGCTGCCAGTTCGATCTTCCCGGTGAACCGACGTTTCGTGCGCGTTCGTCATATACCGAGTGTGCACGAAATGCTGCGCCGAACCGGCGTTTTCACCGACAGACTCGCACGCTCGCGGTGCTGGCGAGCGGGCAACTACTTGGGCGGGAAGCGCAATGCCCCATCGAGGCGGATGATTTCGCCGTTGAGGTAGTCGTTTTCGACGATGCTCTGGGCGAGCTGGGCGTACTCGGTCGAGCGGCCCATCCGCTTGGGGAACGGCACCTGTGGACCCCAGTACTGCTCCAGCTGATCGGCAGCCTTGCCGTAGGCGGGAGTGTTGATCGTGCCGGGGGCGATGGTGCAGACCCGGATGCCCAGGGGCGACAGGTCGCGTGCGGCGACGAGGGTCATGCCGAGCACGCCGCCCTTGGCGGCCGAGTAGGGCAGCTGGCCGATCTGACCTTCGTAACCGGCGATCGAGGCGGTGTTGACGATGACGCCGCGGCCGCCTTCCTCCAGCGGTTCGGTCTTGGCGATCGCCGCGGCCGACAGTCGCATCACGTTGAACACCGCGGTCAGGTAGAACTCGATGGTCTTCTTGAAGCCGTCGAGGTCCAGCGGGGACCCGTCCTTGCCGACCAGGCGGCCGCCGGCAGCCGGCCCGCCGTGGGTGTCCACCGAGATGCGGAGCGGGGCCAGGGCTTCGGCTTCGGCGATGGCGGCCAGCACCGACTCCTCGGAGCTGGCGTCGGTGGGCACGTAGCGCACACCCAACTCTTTCTCCAGGGCCGCGCCCTTCTCGTCGGCCAGGTCCGCGACGACCACCTTGGCTCCTGCGGCCTGCAGACGGCGGACGGTCGCTTCACCCAGGCCACCCGCACCGCCGACGACGATCGCGGAACTACCGGCGATTTGCATAGGGTTCCCCTTCTTGCAACTGTGACTCTCTGACTGCGAGAATAACATTCTCTTACCGGGTGAACCAGGGAGCGGAATCAATGCCTGAAGCCGTCATCGTGTCCGCGCTGCGGACTCCCATCGGCACGGCCAAGAAGGGCACGTTGCGTGATACCGATGCCTACGCGCTGGCCGACCACGTAGTACGGGCAGCCGCCGAGGACCTTGCCGGCTACGGCACCATTCCGGTCGACGACGTGATCCTCGGCGAGGGCCTCTACGGCGGCGGCGTCGTAGCCCGCCATGCGGCCATCACCGCCGGCCTGACCACGGTTCCCGGTGCGTCCGTCAATCGGCACTGCGCCGCCGGTCAGGCCGCGGTGCAGAACGCGGCTGCGAGTATTCGCGCCGGCATGGACCGGTTGGTTCTGGCCGGTGGCGTCAACTCGGCCTCCACGTCGCCCCGGTTCGTCCGCGCGGCCAGCAGTGCCAAGGACGCCGAATGGGTGAACTGGTTCCCGCCCACCCACCCGGACCGCCCGGACGCACCGAACATGGACATGTCGATCACGGTGGGCTGGAACGCCGCGGTCAAGGCCGGGGTGAGCCGCGAGGAGATGGACCAGTGGGCATTGGGTTCACACCTCAAGGCCATCGCGGCGATCGACGAGGGGCGGTTCAAGGAGGAGATCGTCCCGATCCAGACTCCGCACGGGCTGTTCGACACCGATGAGCATCCGCGCCGTGACACCACCCTGGAGAAGCTGGCCGCACTCAAACCACTGCATCCAGAGATCGACGGCTTCTCCGTCACCGCAGGCAATGCGTGCGGAGCCAACGACGCTGCCGCACTGCTGACGATCGCCAGCGACAAACTCGGACTACCCGCCCTGGCGACCATCAAGTCCTGGGCATCGGTGGGCGTCGACCCGGCATCCACCGGGCTGGCGCCGGTCGAAGCCATCACCAAAGCGCTTGGCCGGGCCGGTCTTTCGCTGGCGGATGTCGACCTGTTCGAGATCAACGAGGCCTTCGCGTCGATGTGCGTGGCCACCATCAAGCTGCTCGACATCGACCCGGAAATCGTCAACGTCAGCGGCAGCGGGTGCTCACTCGGACATCCGGTGGCCGCCACTGGCGCCCGCATGCTGGCCACCATGGTCCACGAACTGCGCCGGCGCGGCGGCGGTATCGGTGTCGCCGCGATGTGTGCCGGCGGTGGGATGGGTTCGGCGACGGTCATCGAGGTGCATTCGTCGTAGTGTCGACCGTGATGACGAAGCACAACATCGAAGAGCTCATCGCCGCAGCGCGCGGTGGGTCCCAGCGCGCTGTCGGGCGTCTGCTGAGCCTGGTCGAAAGCGACCGTCGCGGTGAGGTTCTCGCGGTGCTCGGCCCCGCGTCGCCGCGCGTCATCGGAATCACCGGACCGCCCGGCGCGGGGAAGTCGACAACGGTCGGCGCCCTGGTCGGCGCCTACCGGGAGCGTGGCCTGCGGGTCGCGGTGCTCGCCGTCGATCCGTCATCGCCGTACAGCGGCGGCGCGCTGCTCGGGGATCGGATCCGGATGGCCGCCCACATCAACGATCCCGACGTGCTGATCCGCTCGGTGGCCACCCGTGGGCATCTGGGCGGGCTGGCTGCGGCGGTACCCGCGGCGATCCGGCTGCTGGCCGCTCTGGCCTACGACCTGATCGTGTTGGAGACCGTGGGTGTCGGCCAGTCCGAGATCGAGATCGCCGCGATCGCCGACCCGACCGTGGTGATCCTCAATCCCGGTGCGGGCGACGCCGTCCAGGCCGCAAAGGCCGGCCTGTTGGAGGTCGCCGATCTGGTGGTGGTGAACAAGGCCGATCGCGAGGGCGCCGATCAGACCGCCCGCGATCTGCGGGCCGAGGCCACCGTGCCGGTGCTCAAACTGGTTGCGGCACAGGGGGAGGGCCTGGCCGAGCTGGTCGAGGCCATCGATGCCCATCACCGCGCCGACACCGCTGAGCGGCGCACCGCCCGGGCCCGCACCCAGATCCTGTCACTGGCCCAGACGTTACTGCGTAACCATGACGAGTTGGACGGGCTGGCGGCGGCGGTGGCCGACGGCACCACCGATCCCTATACGGCGGCAGCGCAACTGATCGCCGACTCAGCCCGCTGAGTCGGGGAGCCCGATCACCCGTCGCATGGTGGACAGCAGTTCGGTCTGCAGCGCGTCGTCGTCGAGATCGGCTACCAGCGGATGCATCACCGCGGCACTGATCACCCCGGACAACACCGCAGCATGGACCCGTGCACCGTCGCCGGACTGGTCACCGAGCATCGCCGCGTAGAGCCGGTCGATGAACTGCTGGAACGGTTCGTGTTCGGCCAGCAGTCGCACCACGACCGGGTCGAATTGCAATGTGCTGGCAGCACGCCGACGCGAGACCGCCATCGTGATCACGCGGGTGAGAAGGATTTCGCGGGCCCGGGTTGGTGAACCTTCGGACTCGGCCGCCTCCAGCGATTCTTCCAGCTGGCCGAGTTCGCGTTCGGTCAGCGCGATGACGATGGCTTCCTTGGTCTTGAACTGGTGGTAGACGGCGGCTTTCGTGACACCGATGGCGTCGGCGATCATCTGCAGGGAGGTACCGCCGACGCCGTGGTCGGCGATCAGCTCGAGAGCCGCATCGAGGATGCGGGTCTGCGCCGCGCTGCGCGGGGTCCCGAGCACGATTCGACCGTAGCCGATCAGCTCACCGACTTGCCTGTCGCTGCGGCGTAGCCGCTGCGATAACCGAACACCATGGCGGGGCCGAGGGTGCCGCCGGCTCCACCGTAGGCCTTGCCGGTCACCCCGCCCATCGCGTTGCCGGCCGCGAACAGGCCGGGGATGGGCGCGCCGTTGACGTGCAAGACGCGACCGTCGCGGTCGGTGCGAGGTCCACCCTTGGTGCCCATAGCGCCGATCTTGACCGGCACCGCGTAGAACGGCGCGGTGTCGAGTGGCCCCAATGTCTGGCCGGCCGGCGTGGCGGCCGAGTTGTCGCCCCAGTACCCGTCATACGCGCTGGACCCACGGCCGAAGTCAGGGTCGACCTCGTCGGCGACGTTGTCATTCCAGCGACTCAGGGTCGCGGCCAGGCCCTCGGCGTCGATGCCGGTCTTGGCGCCGAGCTCGGCGAGCGAGGCCGACTCGCAGAACCACTCCGGCACCGGGGCACCGGGTTCGACGCCGAGGAAGCCGTAGCGCTGCAGGTGCACGGAGTCGAACACGATCCACGCCGGATCATTGGCGTAGCCGAGCTTGGGGTCGAGGTACTGGAATGCCCCGGCCATCGAGTTGTATTCGCCCGCCTCGTTGAGAAAGCGCTTGCCGGCCCGGTTCACGATGACGCTGCGCGGCCGGGTCCGTTCCAGCCGCACGCTACGGCTACGGGGATGGCCGTCGATGGTGTCCCCGGGGAGCTGCACGATCGGAACCCACCACGCCTCACCCATGTTGGCCAGGTCGGCACCGTGTGCCATGGCCATCCGCAGCCCGTCGCCGGTGTTGTTCGGTGGTGACACCGCGCCGCGCATGGGCCCGCGCAGATAGGCCTCGACCAGCTTGGTGTCCCATTCGAATCCGCCGGTGGCCAGCACGACGCCGCTGCGGGCCCGCACCGTGATATCTGCCCCGTCGACGCTGATGCGCACGCCCTCGATCCCGGTGTGGTCACCGATCAGTTCGACGGCGCGGGCCTCGGTGACCGGTTGGATGCCCCGGTCGAGCAGCCCCCGCAGCAGGCCCGCGATCAGTGCGGTGCCGGCCACACACAGGTCGGCGTCCGGGTCGTCGTGGACGGCGTGAATCCGGGCGCGAGTTTCGGCGTCGATCCCGACATTGCTGAAATCGGCGGGGAAGGACGTGATCCGGTCTCGCCAGGCGCCGAGCTTGCCCTGATCCACCGGGCCTGCGCTCAGTGAGCGGCCACCCCCGGGACGGCCGCCGGGTAGTTCGGGCTTGTAGTCGGGAAAGCCCTCGGCGACGGCGAAGCGCAGCTCGCTGTGTTGCTCGACGAAGTCGAGCATCGCCGGACCGGTCCGGACGAAGGTGTCCACAAGGTCGCCATCCAGGTAGCCCAGTGACTGGGCCTGCAGGTAGTCCACAGCGTCTGAGACGGGAAGCGGTCCGTCTGTGCTGCGGTCATGGGCGGGGATCCACACGATGCCGCCGGATACCGCGGTCGTGCCGCCGACGGTCGGGGCCTTCTCGTAGATCGCGACCGACGCGCCGTTGGCCGATGCCGTCAGCGCCGCGGTGAGCCCGGCGCCGCCGCTGCCCAGCACGACGACGTCGACTTCGTCGTCCCAGTCAATTTCGGTACGGGTCAATGTCTTTCCCTTTCAGTACAGGATGGCCGAGAGTTCGTTCGCGGCCCGGACCACCGCGTCCTTGCCGCCCATCACGACGTCTTCACGGTGCGAGATGAGGTTGATGCAGGTGGGCGGTGACGGCAGGCGCCGGCGCACGGGAACGGCCAGGCCGTACGTGTTCGGTTCGATCTCGCCGTGGGTGATCACCCAGCCCCGTTCGCGGGTCTGCCGCACCAGTTCACGTTCACCGGGGCGCGGCGGCATGCTCGCCAGCAACGCCACCCCGGCCGCGCCCAGTTCCAGCGGGTGACGGCTGCCTTCGTGGAAGGACAGTTGGTAGAACACCTGCGTCGGGACGATCACCGCAACGGCCACCTGTTGATCGCCCTCGGCCACCAGCAGTGACACCGTGCTGCCGAGCTCGTCGGCGAGTGCGCGCAGGGTCGGGACACTGAGCTGACGCATGTTGTTGTCGAACGACGAACCGAGTGCTGCCAGCCCGGCGCCCGGCCGGTAGCGACCGTCTTCCCCCTTTGCCACATAGCGGAATTGGCTCAGGGTGGCCAGCAGTCGGTAGGCGATCGTGCGATGGGCTCCGACATGGTCGGCGACCTGTTGCACGGTGAGCCCGGTCGGGGCTGCGGCGATGGCTGCGAGCGCGCTCAGTCCGCGCGCCAACGTCTGTGAACCGGGCACCCCGGTGGGGGAGCCGTCGGTCTTCGATTGTGCCTGCGACGGGGTTGCCTTGGCCGGCATCGCGCCCCTCCTTGACAGATAGAACCGCGAGAGTGATGCTCTGATAATAATGCACGTTGATGTGCACTATATGAGCAAAGTGCTTACAAATTTGGAGAATAGCATTCTCATTACCTCCGGAGAGGGGAACATGACAAGCACAGCCGCCGGGCCGGCATCCGGTTCCGTTTCGGCCACCGAACACGAGAGCGTCTGGGCTGATCTCCAAGGCGTCGCGTTCTCGCAGGGCTACCTCGATGTGGGCGGAATCCGTACCCGCTACCTGCACGCCGGTGACCCGAAACTGCCCGTGCTCGTGCTGCTGCACGGGTCGGGCGGACATGCCGAGGCGTATGTGCGCAATCTGGAATCCCACGCGGAGCACTTCTCGACGTGGTCGATCGACATGCTCGGGCACGGCTACACCGACAAGCCGGGGCACCCGCTCGAGGTGTCCCACTATGTCGATCACCTCATCGGTTTCCTCGACACCATCGGTGCGCAGCGCGCCCACATCTCGGGTGAGTCGCTTGGCGGTTGGGTGGCCGCCCGCGCCGCCGCGGATCATCCGGACCGGGTCGACCGTCTGGTACTCAACACGGCCGGTGGCTCGCAGGCTGACCCCGAGGTGATGAAGCGGATCATCACGCTGTCGATGGCGGCCGCGGAGAACCCGACCTGGGAGACGGTGCAGGCCCGGATCAAGTGGCTGATGGCCGACAAGACAAAGGATTACGACGACATCGTGGCGAGTCGTCAGGCGGTCTACCGCCAGCCCGGTTTCGTCGCCGCGATGAGCGACATCATGGCTCTGCAGGATCCCGAGATCCGGGCGCGGAACCTGCTGGGGGAGAAGGAATACGGATCGATCACAGCACCCACCCTGGTGTTGTGGACGAGTGATGACCCGACCGCCGATGTCAGCGAGGGCCGCCGGATCGCGTCGATGATCCCCGGTGCGCGGTTCGAGGTGATGCCGGACTGCGGGCACTGGCCGCAGTACGAGGACCCCGAGACGTTCAACCGGCTACACCTGGACTTTCTGCTGGGGTCCGAACGTGGCTGACGAGGTCGACGTCCTCATCGTCGGCGCTGGGCCGGTAGGTCTGACCCTGGCGAATATCCTTGGCATCCAGGGTGTCCGGACCCTCGTGGTGGAGGAGCGCGACACTCTCATCGACTATCCCCGCGGGGTCGGACTCGACGACGAGTCGCTGCGTACCTTCCAGTCCATCGGGCTGGTCGAGGCGGTCCTCCCGCACACCGTGCCCAATCAGATCCTGCGGTTCTACGACGGCAACCGCAGGCTGCTGGCCGAAATGGCGCCTCCGGACGCCCGATTCGGCTGGCCCAAGCGCAACGGCTTCGTCCAACCACTGGTCGACGCACAGCTGCTGATCGGGCTGGACCGGTTCGACCATGTGCAGGTGGCCTGGGGTCGCCGGATGGAATCCGCGGTGGAGACGGCTGACGGGGTGACCGTCGAGTTCGGCCCGGACGTGCCCGCCGTGCAGGCGCGCTACGTGGTCGGGTGCGACGGCGGACGCAGCGCCACCCGCGGCATGATGGGGGTGTCGTTCGACGGCACCACCTCAGCGACCCGCTGGGTGGTGGTCGATCTGGAAAATGATCCGCTGGGGCACCCGAACAGCGAGGTCGGTGCCGATCCGGACCGACCGTACGCCTCGATCTCGATCGCCCACGGTATTCGCCGGTTCGAGTTCATGATCCACGCCGACGAAACTGACGAGCAGGCTGAGGATCCCGAGTTCGTGGCGCGGCTGTTGGCACCGTTCGTCCCGTATCCGGACAAGGTCGACGTGATCCGTCGTCGCGTCTACACCCACCACTCCCGGATAGCGGGGAACTTCCGCAAGGGCCGGTTCATGCTGGCCGGCGACGCCGCGCACCTGATGCCGGTGTGGCAGGGTCAGGGGTACAACAGCGGCATCCGGGACGCCGCCAACCTGGGTTGGAAGCTGGCCGCGGTGGTCAACGGCCAGGCCGACGACGCACTGCTGGACAGCTACGACAGCGAGCGCCGCAAGCACGCCCGGGCCATGATCGACCTGTCCACCCTGGTGGGCCGGGTCATCTCGCCCACCAATCGCAAGGTTGCGATGGTGCGGGACAAGCTGATTCGCGGGGCATCGGTGGTTCCGGCGCTCAAGCGCTATGTGCTGGAGATGCGGTTCAAACCGATGCCGCGCTACGACCAGGGGGCGGTCTACCACCCGAAGCCGCCGACGGCGGACTCGCCGACCGGCACGTTGTTCATCCAGCCCCGGGTCGACACCCGCGAGCAGGCAGGTGTGCTGCTCGACGACGTGATCGGGCTGAACTTCGCGGTGCTGTGCTGGAACAACAATCCGCGCGCATTGCTCGGCGAGCAGGCCTATGCGCGCTGGAAAGCCCTTGGCGCGAAGTTCATCGCGGCCCGCCCGCAGACGCAGTTGTTCTGGAGCGGGCACGATGCGGACGCCGACGACGGCTCCGTTGTGATCGTGGGGGACCGCACGGGTGCGCTCAAATCCTGGTTCGACGTCCACGCTGAATCGGTGCTGGTGCTGCGCCCGGACCGGTGCATCGCCGGCGCCGATATCGCCCAGCGCGCCCCGGAACTGAGCGACGCAGTGTTCGACGTACTGCATGTGCGGGAAGGAGGAGTGAACGATGCCGGTAGCCCTGTGCTGTATGTCCCACAGCCCACTGCTGAATCTTCCGGGTCCATCGGCTGATCTCCTCGAGGAGATCGGAACAGCGGTCGGGAGTGCTCGCGCGTTTGTTGCCGACTACGACCCCGAGCTGGTGGTCACGTTCTCGCCCGACCACTACAACGGGTTCTTCTACCGGTTGATGCCCCCGTTCTGTATCGGGACCGCCGCCTCCGGAGTCGGGGATTACGGGACGCACGAGGGTGCGCTCGACGTCGCCGGCGATATCGCCCAGCAGTGCGCAGAGGCGGTGTGGGAGTCCGGGGTCGACATTGCGATCTCGACCAGCATGGACGTCGATCACGGCACCGTGCAGCCGCTGCAGGAACTGTTCGGTGAAGCGACCGCGCGTCCCATCGTGCCCATCTTCATCAATTCCGTGGCCACGCCGCTCGGCCCGCTGTCGCGGTCGCGCGCCCTCGGCACGGCCGTCGGCGCCTACCTGGCCACCCTCGACAAGCGGGTGCTGGTGCTGGGATCCGGTGGCCTGTCACATGATCCGCCGGTGCCGACGCTGGCCACCGCGCCGCCGGCGGCACTGGACCGCATCGTGCACGGGGTCCCGATGACCACCGAACAGCGCATGGCCCGGCAGAGCGCGGTGAGCCAGGCGGCTCACGATTTCGCCCACGGTGACAGTGCGCTGCGGCCGTTGAACCCCGACTGGGACCGCGGACTGCTGGAGATCTTCGACGAGGGCCGGTTGGCCGATCTGGACGGCTGGTCCAATACCTTCATCGCCACCGAAGGGGGCAACTCGGCGCACGAGATCCGCACCTGGGTGGCTGCGTTCGCAGCGCTGGCAGCCAACGGGCCGTACCGGACGGAAAACCACTTCTACCGGGCGGCGCCGGAATTGATCGCAGGATTCGCAATCAGGACGGCGGTAGGAATCGCAGCATGAGTTCAGACACCAAGACGTTCGACGAAGCGGTCGACGTGCTCGTCATCGGGTCCGGGGGCGGTGGTATGACGGCCGCGTTGGCGGCCGACTCGGCCGGTCTCAAGACCCTCGTGGTCGAAAAGTCCTCCCACTTCGGCGGTTCCACCGCACTGTCCGGGGGAGGCATCTGGGTGCCCGGGGCGCCGTCACAGCGTCGTGCCGGCCATGTGCCCTCTCCGGACGGCGTGTTCGACTACCTCAAGCAGATCACCGAGGGCACCGTCAGCGATGCCCGGCTGCGCAAGTACGTCGAGGCGGCGCCGGAGATGATGGACTTCCTCGAGCGCAACAGCGAATGGTTCGAGTTCGTCTGGAAACCGGGCTACGCCGACTACTACCCGGAACTGCCGGGTGGCTCCGCCCAGGGCAGCACCATCAACGTCCCGGCGATCGACCTGCGCAAGCTCGGCGAACACGAGCAGGAGCTGCTCGCCCCGCTGGCCCTGGCGCCAAAGGGAATCTGGTTCGCCCCCAAAGACCTTCGACTCTTCTACCAGATCCGGCAGAACTGGCGCGGTAAGGCCGTGTTGCTCAAGCTGATCTGGCGGATGGTGCGGGCCCGGGTATTCGGTGACCGGATGGCCGCGATCGGCCAGTCGCTCGCTGCCCGGATGCGGTTGGCGCTCAAGCAGCACGACATTCCACTGTGGCTGGATGCGCCGATGACCTCGCTGATCACCGGAGACGACGGAGCGGTGCTCGGCGCCGTCATCGAAAGGCACGGCAAGGCGCTGCGGGTCCGGGCCACAGGGGGAGTGATCCTCGCTTCCGGCGGCTTCGACCACGACATCGCGTGGCGCAAGGAGCATCTGCCGGTGCTCGAGAAGGATTGGAGTTTCGGCAATCCCGCTGCCACGGGCGACGGTATCCGAGCCGGAGAGAAGGCCGGCGGTGCCACCGAACTGCTCGATGAGGCGTGGTGGTTCCCGGCCATCTGCTGGCCCGACGGCCGGCTGCAGTTCATGCTCAACGAGCGGATGATGCCGTCGCAGTTCGTGGTCAACGGCGAGGGCAAGCGTTTCATCAACGAGGCTGCTCCCTACATGGACTTCGCCCACGCCATGATCGAAGGACAGCAGTCCGGGGTAGGGCACATCCCATGCTGGCTGGTCACCGACATCGACTCGTTCCACCGGTATGTGGTGGGTGGGCATCTGCCCATCCCGAAGATCCCGTTCGCCCCGGTTCCGACCGGGCGCAAGGTTCCTGCGGCCTGGCTGGATTCCGGTGTCGTCGTCGAGGCACACAGCTGGGAGGAACTGGCCGGCAAGATCGGTGTGCCCGCAGAGAATCTGCAGGCCACTGCCGAGCGGTTCAACCAGTTGGCACACGGCGGGCACGACGACGACTTCAACCGCGGTGACAGCGCGTACGACAACTATTACGGGGACCCGACGCTGCCCAACCCGAATCTGCGTCCACTCGGCAAGCCGCCCTACTACGCGTTCCAGATCATCCTCGGCGACCTGGGCACCTCGGGTGGGCTGCGCACCGACGAGAACGCGCGGGTCCTGCGCACCGACGATTCCGCCGTGGACGGGCTCTACGCCGTGGGCAACGTCTCGGCCGCAGTCATGGGTCGCAGCTATGCGGGTGCGGGCGCGACCATCGGACCCGCGATGACCTTCGGGTATGTGGCAGCCCGGCACATCGCCGATCGCCAAGCCGAACAGCCTGTTTCACCGGCCGCCAACCAATCAGTCCAGGACACCGTCAGCAACCCCTCAGGAGGAAACCGATGAAGATTTCGCTGTTCTACGAGTTCGCGCTGCCGCGGCCGTGGTCCGACGATGACGAGCACCAGCTGTTCCAGGACGGGCTTGATGAGGTGGAGGCCGCCGACAAGGCCGGCTTCTCCACCGTCTGGCTCACCGAGCATCACTTCCTCGAGGAGTACTGCCACGCCACCGCGCCGGAGATGTTCCTGGCCGCGGCGAGCCAGCGCACCAAGGACATTCGTCTTGGCTTCGGGGTGATGCACCTGCCGCCGCCGATCAACCACCCGGCCCGGATCGCCGAGCGCGTCGCCACCCTCGATCACCTGTCCAACGGGCGCGTGGAGTTCGGCACCGGTGAGGGTTCCTCGGTCGCCGAGTTGGGCGGGTTCAACATCGACCCGGCCGACAAGCGCACCATGTGGGAGGAAGCCCTTGAGGTTTCGATCCGCTGTATGACCGAGGCGCCGTTCACTGGTTTCAAGGGTGAGCATGTCGAGCTGCCGGCCCGCAACGTCATCCCCAAGCCGCTGCAGAGCCCGCATCCGCCGGTCTGGGTGGCCTGCACCCGCCCGTCGTCGGTGCAGATGGCCGCTCAGAAGGCCATCGGTGCGCTGAGCTTCGCCTACACCGGTCCCGAAGCCTTGAAGGAGCGGGTTGACGGGTACTACAAGGAGTTCGAGGAGCAGGGCGCACCCGTCACCCCGGCGATCAACCCCAACATCCTCGCCATCGGCGGTGACCTGTCGATGATGGTGGCCCGCTCCGACGACGAGGCACTCAAGCGCCTTGGCATCGGCGGCGGCTTCTTCTCCTTCGGCATCATGCACTACTACCTGACCGGCATGCATACCCCCGGCCGGACCAAGGTGTGGGAGCGGTACGAGCAGGCGGTCAAAGAGGATCCGACGCTGGCCTATGGTCCCGGACGTGGCGCCATCGGCTCGCCTGACACCGTGCGCGAGTTCCTGCGCGGTTACGAGGCCAGCGGAGTGGACGAGATCATCCTGCTGCTCAACCCGCGCAGCCACGAGGGCACCATGGAATCGATCGAGATCATGGGCAAGGAGATCCTGCCCGAGTTCATCGAGCGGGACGCAAAGGCGGTGGCGGACAAGGCCAAGCGCCTCGAACCGGTGATCGAGAAGGTCGAGTCGCGTCGCCGCCCGTCCGACGCCCCGCTGTTCGACGAGACCTACGCCTTCGGCGGTCTGCCCACCGGCCGCGACAAGTTCACCGCCGGTGAGATTCCCGAGGCGATGGCCGAGATCAACGAGGGCCGGGTCAAGGCAGCCCAGGCGGAGAAGACTGCCCGCGAGACTGCCGGCTGACTGTGACCGCACTGGACGAGTTGGTGCGCTACGACGGGAAACACGTCGTGGTGACCGGCTGCGGGTCTGGCATCGGAGCCGAGGTCGCCCGTCAACTGGGTGAGCTCGGCGCCCGGGTGACGGGGCTGGACATCCGGCCGCCAGAACATCTTCCCCATGCGTTCGTCGAACTGGACCTGGCCGACCAGGCGTCCGTCGACCGTGCCGCCGGTGCGGTCGACGGGCCGGTCGACGCCCTGTTCAACGTGGCCGGTGTGTCCTCGGGGATCGGCAACCCACTACTGGTGGTGCGGATCAACTTCCTGGGTACGCGGCAGTTCACCGAGGCGGTGGAGCCTCGACTCGCCGTCGGTGGATCGATCACCTCGGTGTCCTCGTTGGCGGCATCGGGGTATCGGGAAAACCGTTCGCTCACTGCGGGTTTGGTCCGGACCGCATCGGTCGACGACGGGCTGCAGTGGTGTGCCGACCATCCCGAGGCGCTGGCCGACGGTGGTTACCGGTTGTCCAAAGAGGCGACGATCCTCTACGGGATGCGGCGGGTCGCCGAGCTCGGTGCCCGCGGGATCCGGATCAACTGCACCGCACCCGGGGTGACGCAAACGCCGATCCTCGACCAGTTGCGCTCCGCGTACGGTCAGCAATACCTGGATTCGTTCACTACGCCGTTGGGTCGCAACTCCGAGGCCGCCGAGCAGGCGTCGTTGTTGACATTCCTGGGCAGCCCAGCCGCCAGTTATGTCACCGGGCAGGTGATCTGGGCCGACGGCGGCATTCTCGCACTGCGGGAGTCGGCACTGGTCGATGCTGTAGTGGACACCGCGACTACCGAGCAGGGGAGCTGAGCTTGGCCGGGACGATGCGTGACTTCCGCAAGGCCGCCGACGACGTGCGGAACTGGGGTCGTTGGGGCGACGCCGATGAACTCGGCACCCTGAACCTGATCACGGCCGACAAGGTCGCCGAGGCGGCCTCGCTGGTGAAACGCGGCAAGGTGATCTCACTCGGTGGAGACTTCGGGTCCAACGGGCCGCAGGGCGCGTTCAAGTTCCGGTTCAACCCGGTCCACGTCATGACGGTAGACGGTGGCGACGCTGAGACCCTGGTCAGATACGCACCCGAGTGGGCGCGCAATTCTGTTGCACAGGAGCTGAGTTCGTTCTTCGCGGACAATCCGTTTCGATTCAACGATGACATGATCACCATGTCGCTGCAGGCCGCCACCCAATGGGATGCGCTCTCGCATGTCTATTACGAGGACAAGCTCTACAACGGGTTCCCGGCGGATTCGGTGACCAGTTTCGGCGCCTATCACTGCGGCATCGACAAGGTGGACGGTAAGGGCATCGTGTCGCGGGGGGTGTTGCTCGATGTGGTCGCTCACCGAGGAGAGCAAGTCTTTTGTCAGCCCGGCCGACCCATCACGCCGGCTGAACTCGATGACGTCGCGGCCGCGCAGGGTGTGCAGATCGGCCGCGGTGACATCGTGGTGGTGCATACGGGTTGGTGGACCCGCTTCCTTTCGACGGGCGATGGGCACGAACCAGGGTCGGGCCTGGACTGGCGTTGCGCCTCATGGCTGCACGACCACGAGGTGGCCGCGGTGGCCGCAGACAACCTCATGGTCGAGGATCCTGATCCGGCAAATGGGATCGAGGGAACGTTCCTGCCAATGCACATGCTGTGCCTGCGTGATATGGGCCTGATGCTCGGCGAGTACTGGGATCTGACCGGCTTGGCAGCCGACTGCCGCGCCGACGGCGTCTACGAGTTCCAGCTCATCGCACCGCCGCTGAAGGTCGTCGGGGCCGTGGGTGCACCGGTCAGTCCGATCGCGATCAAATGAGGAAACATGACGTCAACTGAAAAAGTGCCGTTCGTGGTCGGGTTGGGCGGCACGCTGCGCGCCGACTCGTCGACCGAGCGGGCCGTGCGGTACTGCCTGGCAGCCGTGGAGCGGCAAGGAGGCCGAACGCGGATGTTCGCCGGACCGGATCTTGAGTTGCCGATGTACGCGCCGCATTCGTTGGAGCGCACGCCCGCGGCCCTGGAGTTCGTCTCCGCGCTGCGTGACGCCGACGCGGTGGTGGTGGGCTCGCCGGGCTACCACGGCGCGATCTCCGGTCTGGTCAAGAACGCGTTGGACTACATCGAGGATCTGCGGGAGGACCCGAGGGTGTACCTGGACAACACCCCGTGGGGCTGCATCAGCTGCGCCTACGGCTGGCAGGCGGCAGTGGGCACGCTGGGCCAGTTGCGTTCGATCGGTCACGCACTACGGGCCTGGCCCACCCCGCTGGGGGTAGCGATCAACTCCGCGGACAAGATCTGGTCTGAGACAGGTGAATTGGCCGACGGAACGGTGCGCGGCCAACTCGACATGTTGGCCACCCAGTTGCTGAATTTCGGGCGTTCCGGCGGAGCCCCGCAGTGACGGCACAGCGCACATTCGTACGCAAGACCATCGATGTCGACGGTCTGACGACCGGCTACCTGGAAGCCGGGTCCGGCGACCCTGTCGTCCTACTTCATGGTGGCGAGTTCGGCGTCAGTGCCGAATTGGGTTGGGAGCGTGCGATCGGAGCACTGGCCGAGCACTACCGGGTGCTCGCTCCGGACATGCTCGGCTTCGGTGAGAGCGCCAAGGTCATCGATTTCAACGACGGCCGGGGCATGCGGATTCGGCACGTCGCCCGGTTCTGTACCGAACTCGGTGTCGCGGGAGCACATTTCGTCGGCAACTCGATGGGCGCGATCAATCTGCTCGTCGATACCACGTCGGAGGCCCCACGCCTCCCGGTGCGATCGCTCACGGCGATCTGTGGGGGAGGGGAGATCCAGCGCAACGAACACTCGGCGGCGTTGTACGACTACGACGCCACGCTGGACGGGATGCGACGCATCGTCACCGCACTGTTCGCCGACCCCTCCTACCCTGCCGACGAGGCATATGTGCAGCGCCGGTACGAGTCGAGTATCGCGCCGGGCGCCTGGGAATCCTTGGCCGCGGCCCGGTTTCGGCGGCCCGGCCTGGAAGCGCCGGCGATGCCGTCGTCGCAGCGGGCATACGACCGCATCAGTGTGCCGACCATGATCATCGAGGGGGATCGTGACAAGCTGCTGCCGTCCGGTTGGGCCGCCGAAATCGCCGGCCAGATTGCCGGCGCCCGCAGTGCGGTGATTCCCGGTGCCGGGCACTGCCCGCAGATCGAACAGCCCGCCGCACTCGTCGAGGTGCTGCTGGAATTTCTGAAAGAGGTCGAATGACCACGAGCGAGAAGCGGAGCGGGATCGCGCATGAGTAACGAGTTGGCCGGAAAAGTCGCGGTCGTCACCGGCGGTGCGTCGGGTCTCGGTGAGGGGCTGGTGCGCCGGTTCGCCGCCGAGGGCGCCAAGGTGTTGATAGGCGATGTCGACGAGGATCGTGGCAAGGCGCTCGCCGCCGAACTCGGTGACAACACCGCGTTCCTGTTCACCGACGTGGGTGACGTCGAGCAGGTGGGGCGGCTGGTCTCGACAGCGGTCGACACCTTCGGCGGCCTCGACGTCATGGTCAACAACGCCGGGGTCTCGGGCCGGATGCACCGCCGCTTCCTCGACGACGACCTCGCTGATTTCGACACCGTGATGCGAGTCAACGTCCGGGCTGTCATGGCCGGCACCCGCGATGCTGCTCGGTACATGTCCGAGCATGGCGGCGGATCGATCCTCAACCTGACCTCGATCGGCGGGATCCAGGCGGGCGGTGGCGTGATGACGTATCGCGCGTCAAAGGCCGCGGTCATCCAGTTCACCAAGTCGGCGTCGATCGAGTTGGCCCACTACGAGATCCGAGTCAACGCGATCGCCCCGGGCAACATCCGCACCGCGATCGTGGCCAAGTCGGCCTCGCCGGAGGAGCGCGAGCGCATCGAGGAGTTCGAGGCGGGGATCCGGGCGCAGATGCGCAACGACCGCCCGCTCAAGCGCGAGGGCACGGTCGAGGATGTGGCCGAGGCGGCGCTGTACTTCGCGACCGACCGGTCCCGGTACGTGACGGGAACCGTCCTGCCGATCGATGGGGGCACCGTCGCAGGCAAGGTCATCGTGAGAAAGCCCAAATAGCCCACCAACCAACCCCGCCGAGACTATGTTTTTGCCGCGGTAACCAGGTTTTTCCGTCGAGAACCGTCGTGTCGGCGCGCTCGTTGCCCAGGCGTGGCGCAGCGGTCCCAGGGCTTTAAATCAAGTGCTTGACTTAATTACAGGAGGCGCGTTGACTGTAACGGTGACAGCAGCCAACCGGACCGCTCGCGCCGATCGGGCCAGCAGTACCCAGGAGGCGATCCTCAAGGCGGCTGAGCGCCTCTACGCCGAGCATGGGGTGTTCGCGGTGTCCAACCGTCAGGTGAGTGAGGCGGCCGGGCAGGGCAACAACGCCGCCGTCGGCTACCACTTCGGTACCAAGACCGATCTGGTCCGCGCGATCGAGCACAAGCACCGTGGTCCGATCGAATGCCTGCGCGAGCAGATGGTGGCCGACACCGGCGCTTCGGCCGAGCTACGGGACTGGGTCGCCTGTCTGGTGCAGCCACTCACTGATCACCTTGCCGCGCTGGGCAACCCGACCTGGTATGCCAGGTTCGCCGCTCAGGTGATGACCGATCCGGCCTACCACAACATCGTGGTGCGCGATGCTCTGAGCTCGGAGTCGCTGGTGCAGGTCATCGACGGGATGAAGAACAGCCTGCCCGATCTGCCCGACGAGATCCGGGTCGAACGCAACATCATGGCGCGCAATCTCCTGATGCACAGTGCCGCTGATCGCGAACGCGCGATGGCTCAGGGCGGCACCGTGCCGCGGGCGTCCTGGCAGGGCGCGGCATCGGGGCTGATCGACGCGATCGTCGGTCTCTGGATGGCGCCGGTTACCCAAGAAAGCGACCTCCTATGAAAGTCACTGTCGACCAGGACAAGTGCGTCTCTTCGGGGCAGTGCGTACTCAATGCCAGCGCGGTGTTCGACCAGCGCGACGAAGACGGCGTCGTGGTCCTACTCGAACCCGTCCCCAGCCCGGAACAGATCGACAACGCCCGCCGTGCTGCGGCGGCATGCCCAGCCCTGGCCATCGAAATTCAAGACTGACTTGAGGAATGGAAGCTCCACATGTCTGAGACGCTGACCGAAGTCGACATCCCCGACTACCCGATGGAGCGCGACGTGCGGTGCCCGTTCGCGCCGCCGCCACCCATGCTGGGAAACCCCAAAGGCCTGTTCCGTGTGAAGATCTGGAACGGCGACACCCCGTGGTTGATCACCGGTCATGAAGAGGCCCGGACCCTGTTCGCGGACTCCCGGATCAGTGTGGACGACCGGATCGCAGGTTTCCCACACTGGAACGAGCACATGCTCTCCACCGTCGACAAGCGGCCGCGCTCGGTGTTCACCTCCGATGCAGAGGAGCACACCCGGTTCCGCCGGATGCTGTCCAAGCCGTTCACGTTCCGTCGCGTCGAGGGACTACGCGCGGCCATCCAGAAGATCACCGACGAGTGCATCGACGAGATCCTGGCCGGACCGCAGCCCGCCGACCTGGTTGCCAAGCTGGCCTTGCCGGTGCCCACCGTGGTGATCAGCGAGATGCTCGGTGTCCCTTATGAAGACCACGAGTTCTTCCAGGAGCATGCCAACGCCGGCCTGGCCCGCTACGCGGCAGCCGATGCCATGCAGAAGGGCGCGATGAGCCTGCATCAGTACCTGATCAATCTGGTCGAGGAGAAGCAGGCCAACCCGTCTGAGGATGCGGTCTCGGATCTGGCCGAGCGCGTGACGGCCGCGGAGATCAGCGTCAAGGAGGCCGCGCAGCTGGGCACCGGTCTGCTGATCGCCGGACATGAGACCACCGCCAACATGATCGGCATCGGCATCCTTGCGCTGCTGGAGAACCCTGAGCAGGCCGATTTCCTGCGAAATGCCGAGGACCCCAAGGTCATCGCCAATGCGGTCGAAGAGCTGATGCGTTACCTGTCCATCATCCAGACCGGCCAGCGGCGGGTAGCGCTGGAGGACATCGAGATCAGCGGCGAGACCATCCGCGCCGGTGACGGCGTCATCATCGACCTGTCTCCGGCCAACTGGGACGCGAAGGCCTACCCGGAGCCCGACAAGCTCGACCTCAGCCGCGACGCCGGCCAGCAACTCGGCTTCGGCTACGGCAGGCATCAATGTGTCGGTCAGCAGCTGGCACGCGCCGAGCTGCAGATCGTGTTCCACACCCTGCTGCGCCGGATCCCGACCCTGCGCCTGGCCATCCCGCTCGACGAGGTGCCGTTCAAGCACGACCGCCTCGCCTACGGCGTCTACGAACTACCCGTTACGTGGTAACTGCCGGCACGCCGGCCTTCAGCCCCTACAGCCCGATTGGAGTACCACAGATGACTACTTCGACGACCCTCTATCCACCGGAAGGCTTCGGCGCCCCCAAAAACCGGAAAGGTCATGCCACCGGCGATCTCGGACTGCCACCAGGCACCGAGATCTTCTCGGCCGACAACCACATCTCGGTGGCCGACGATATCTTCTTTGAGCGCTTCCCCGAGGAGCTCAAGGGCGCGGCGCCCCGCATCTGGTATGAGGACGGCGCCTACATGGTCGGCATGAAGGGCAAGGCCTGGACCGGAGGCGATTTCGGCCGCGTGCTGATGCAGTACGACGATCTCGCCGGTGCCGCGTCGAACAACATCGCGGCCCGCATCCGGGAGCTCAAAGAAGACGGCATCGACAAGGAACTGGCATTCCCCAACGCGGTGCTGGCCTTGTTCCACTACCCGGACAAGGCATTGCGCGAGCGGGTGTTCCGGATCTACAACGAGCACATCGCCGCTCTGCAGGAGCAGTCGAACGGGCACTTCTACGGCGTCGGCCTGATCAACTGGTGGGATCCGAAGGGCACGCGCAGCACCCTGGAGGAGCTGAAGTCGCTTGGCCTCAAGACCTTCCTACTGCCGCTGAATCCGGGCAAGGACGACGAAGGCAACATCTACGACTACGGCAGCACCGCGATGGATGCAGTCTGGGACGAGATCGAGGCCTCCGGCATCCCGGTCAGCCACCACATCGGCGAGACACCGCCCAAGACCCCGTGCGAGAACAACAGCGTCGTGGTCGGCATGATGGTCAACGTCGACTCCTTCCGTGAGCAGTTCGCCAAGTACGTCTTCTCCGGCATCCTCGACCGGCATCCCACACTCAAGATCGGTTGGTTCGAGGGCGGCATCGCGTGGGTTCCCACCGCATTGCAGGACGCCGAGCACATGCTGGCCTCCTACCGGCACATGTTCAACCACGAGTTGCAACAGGATGTCCGGTACTACTGGAACGAGCACATGGCCGCCTCGTTCATGGTGGATCCGCTCGGACTGCGGCTGATCGACCAGATCGGTGTCGACAACGTGATGTGGTCCAGCGACTATCCGCACAACGAAAGCACTTTCGGGTACTCGGAGAAGTCGCTGGCCACTGTCGTTGAAGCAGTCGGGCCGGAGAATGCGACCAAGATCGTGTCGACCAACATTCAGAAGTTCCTGGGGCTCCTATGACGAGCTCGACGCTGTCCGGAGTCACCCAGATCGCCCGAACCGGCTTCACCCCGCTCGACATTCCCGACGAGCCCGATCTCGCCCGGATGCGCCGTGAGGTCGGTGCGCGTCTGCACGCCGCGATGGCCGACCAGGGTGTCGATGCACTCGTGCTGCTCGGTAACGGCAACGTCATGTACGCCACCGGCATCGCCTGGCCGCTGGCCGACGCGGGGCTGTCACATGTCGAGCGGCCGATCGCGGTCGTGCTGGCCGATGATGAACACCCGCACCTGTTCCTGCCGTTCCGTGAGGGTGCGGCCATGGAAACCGGGCTGCCCGATGATCACCTGCACGGGCCGGTCTACCTCGAATTCGACGAGGGCGTGGCGGAATTCGCGAAGATCCTGGCTCGCTTGGTGCCTTCCGGCGCGACGATTGCGACCGACGAGTTGACCGGAGCGATGCGGTTGGCCGGCAGCGCACTGTTCCCCAGCGCACCGGTGGATGCCGCCCCGGTGATCGGTGCGGCGAAGCTCGTCAAGACCATCGACCAGATCGCCTGCATCCGCCGGGCGTGTCAGATCACCGAACAGGCCGTTGGGGAGATCTACAAGTCGCTGGCACCCGGCGTACGCCAGATCGACCTTTCTGCCGAATTCGTCCGTCGGACTTTCGAACTGGGCGCCACGACCAACATGTTCGACTCGATATGGCAGGTCATGCCCGCGTCGAAGGCCGAAGGTACCTGGACCACCACCGGTGATCTCGCTCTGCCCTTGCTGACCACCGAGCGCGAGTTGCAGCGAGGCGATGTGCTGTGGACCGATGTGTCCATCGCCTACCACGGCTGGTGCTCCGATCACGGACGTAGCTGGATCGTCGGTCAGGACCCGACGCCGGCCCAACAGAAGCAATTCGACAAGTGGAGTCGCATCGTCGACGCGGTGCTCTCGGTAACCAAGGCCGGCGCCACCTGTGGCGACCTCGGCCGGGCGGCGACGGCAGCCGGCGACGGACAGAAGCCGTGGCTGCCGCACTTCTACCTGGGACACGGCATCGGTACCAGCGCAGCTGAAATGCCGATGATCGGAACGGATCTCGGCCAGGAATGGGACGACAACTTCGTCTTCCCCGAAGGCATGTTGCTGGTGTTCGAGCCGGTGGTCTGGGAGGACGGCACCGGCGGCTACCGCGGCGAGGAAATCGTCGTGGTGACCGAGGGCGGCTGGATGCCGCTGACCGCATATCCGTACGACCCGTATGAGGTGTCCCGTGGGAATTGATATCGAGGCCGACGGCCGGGCACTGCGCGTCAGCCGTCGGGAGCGCGCCATCGCACAGATGGAGGCCTACGGCCTCGATGCGCTGGTACTGGGCAGGCAGGCCAACGTCCGGTACATCTCCGGCGCCCCGCAGTTGTGGGTGGTGGGTACCCGGCCTTTCGGGCCGATCTGCACGTTCGTCCGTGCCACGGGTGAGATCCACCTGAACAGCACGTGGGACGAGGGCATCCCCGAGGAGATCCCACACGAGAATCTGTACGGCTTCGCCTGGAACCCGATGACCTTGGTCGAGGTGCTGCGGAACATCAAGGGCTCCGATTCGGCGTGGCGCATCGGAACAGATGCCCTGACGCCGACCTTCGCCAAGCTGCTGCCGATGGCCTTCCCGAACGCGGAGCTTGTCGACGGTGAGCAGGCGATGCGGGCCGCGCGTCGGGTGAAGACTCCCGAAGAGATCGTGGCGCTGCGGCGGGCGCTGGCAGTCGCCGAGGAAGGGCTGGCGAAAGGCGTCGCCGAGTTGGTTCCGGGAACCACCGAGAAGCGCCTCGCCGGTGCGATATTGGAGGCCGAGGCCGCAGGCGGGGTGAGCACCCCGGCGACCCAGGACGCTGCGTGGGTCACCTCGAAAGACCATCCGTGGCGTCGTGCCGAAGGCGATGGCCGCGTGAGCGGGGGTGACCTGGTGGCGCTGTCGGCGGGTGTGCTCGCGGACGGTTACGTCGCGGAGGTGGCGCGGACGATTTACGTGGGCGAACCGACGGATGCGGTTCGATCGCTGTACCGGCGCCGGGATAACCTGTGGGACAGGCTGGTTGATGCCTGCCGCGCCGGAAAGCCGACGAGCGGGCTACTCGATGCGTACGAACAGGCCGGCGAACCGTTGCCGGCGATGCCGGTGGCGCACGGGCTCGGACTGGGATTCGACCCACCAGTGGTGTCGCCCAGCCTCCGGGCGACCGCCGAGGCCGACATTCTCGAGGAGGGCATGGTCGTGGCCGTCACGGGCTACGTCTGGGAGCAGGGCGTCGGCGCGGTGTTCACCCGCGATGCCATTGTCGTGGGGGCCGACGGCCCTGAGGTGCTGACCCAGGCCCCGACCGACAGCGAGGTGGCACATGTCTGAGCGGCTCCAGCCTTCTGCCGCAGAGCGGCCCACACCGGAGGAGATCATCCTCTACGAAAAGGACCCCAAGACCAAGATCGCCACCATCACGTTCAACCGGCCGGAGTTTCTCAACGCCCCGACGTCGATGGCACGGCTGCGTTACGCCGACGTGCTGCGGGCGGCCAACGCCGACAACGACGTCAAGGTGGTGATCATCCGCGGCGTGGGGGACAACCTGGGCAGCGGGGCGGATCTGCCGGAGTTCATGGAGGGCAACGACAACCCGGCGGCCCGACTGGCGGAGCTGCGGCTCGAAGACGACGGAGTCGGGGAGGTGACCTACCCGCCCAAGGGGACGTTCCGCAACGGAGCGACGATCAGCTCGTGGTATGCCAACTCCCAGGCCGGCAACCGGGCGTTGCAGGACTTCAAGAAGATCAGCATCGTCGAGGCGAAGGGCTATTGCTACGGCTGGCACTTCTACCAGTGCGCTGATGCCGATCTGGTGATCTCCTCTGATGACGCGCTGTTCGGGCATCCGTCCTTCCGGTATCACGGCTGGGGACCACGGATGTGGACGTGGGTCCAGATGATGGGCCTGCGCAAGTTCCAGGAGATGGTCTTCACCGGGCGGCCGTTCACCGCCGCGGAAATGTACGACTGCAACTTCCTGAACAAGGTCGTTGCCCGCGATCAGCTGGAAGCCGAAGTGCAGAAGTACGCGCTCTCCTGTACCCGGAACCGGCCGGTGGACACCGTCTTTCAGCAGAAGATGTTCTTCGAGATCTTCAAGCAGCAGCAGGGCGAATACATGGGCAGCCTGCTGAGCGCGTTCTTCGAGTCGATGGGCAACGGGGTGGCCAACGACAGCGATGACGACCTGGACATGTTCGAGTCGATCGATTCGGGACTGTCGGCCGCGGTCAACGACAACGACAGCAAGTTCCCGCCCGATTTCCGGCTCTCCAAGAAGAACAGGGCGAAACCCGAATAAGCACATGAGTTCACCACTTGACGGCTACACCGTCATCGACCTGTCCAGCGGGATCGCGGGCGCGTACGCCACGAAGATCCTCGCCGACGGCGGCGCAGATGTGATCAAAGTCGAATCGCCCGAGGGCGATCCGTTGCGCCGCTGGTCGGCGTCGGGGGCACATATCGGGCCGGACCGGGATGGTGCGTTGTTCGCCTTCCTGGCGGGCGGGAAACGCAGTGTGGTCGTTGACCATGAGTCCTCCGTCGACAATGAGTTGCTCGACCGGCTGGTGGCAGCGGCAGATGCCGTGATCTGGTCCCCGGAATCTGCTGTGGCCCAGAAGGTCGCGCCGGAGGATCTGTTTCGCCGGCATCCCCATCTGATCCTCACCACGATCACGCCGTTCGGGTTGGATGGTCCCTGGAGCGGCAGGGCTGCCACCGAATTCACCCTGCAGGCGTGGTCCGGCGGCGCGATCGGCATCGGCCGCGGCGTGCAGGACCGAGCGCCGGTGTCCATCGGCGGCCAGGTGGGCGAGTGGTTGGCCGGCGCCTATGCGGCGGCGATGACGCTGGCGTTCCGAGCGCGGGCGATCCGTGACGGCCACGGCGAACTGGTGGACCTGTCGGCGCTGGAGGCACAGATCCTGGGCCTGACGTATTACCCGGTCACCTATTTCGAGATGCTGGGCCGTCCGTGGCGTACCGAGCGCAGGCCCACGGTTCCCGGGGTCGCGGAGGCCGCCGACGGGCTCGTGGCGCTCGGATGTGGCACTGCCCAGCAGTGGTGGGATCTGTGCGCGATGTCGGGCCATGACGAGTGGATCGACGAAAACTCCGAGCTCACCATCACCGAGCAGGCCAACCTTCATGCCGAGGAGCTCTACGACTGGCTGCGCGACCAGAACGTGGACGACGTCCGTGACCTCGCGTCCGCATTCCGGATCCCGAACTCTCCGGTCGGCAACGGTGAGAACGTCACCGCCATGGACCATTTCGTGCAGCGGCAGGCGTTCGTCCGCAACCCTGAGTACGGGTTCACCCAGCCCGCCGCGCCGTACCGGTTGTCCGGGGTGGCGTTGCGTGAAGCGGCGCCGGCTCCCCGCCTCGGTGAGCACACCGAAGAGATCCGGGCGACGGCACTGACCCCGCGCGATGCGCCGACCGGTACTCCCGGCGGCGATCGGTTGCCGTTCAGCGGGTTGCGTGTGCTCGACATGACCACGTTCTGGGCCGGGCCCTCGTGCACCCATCTGTTGGGCATGCTCGGGGCCGAGGTCATCCACCTCGAGTCGACCCCACGCCCGGACGGCACCCGGTTGATCGCCGGTATCCCGGCCTCCGTCGAGCAGTGGTGGGAGCAATCGCCGATCTTCAGTGCGCTCAACACCAACAAGAAGAGCCTGACCCTGGACTTCCAGACCGAACAGGGCCGGGATCTGCTGCGCCGGCTGATCGCCACCTGCGACGTCGTGGTGGAGAACTTCACCCCGAGGGTGATCGAACAGATCGGGCTCGATTTCGACTCGCTCCGAGAGCTGCGCGACGACATCATCATGGTCCGGATGCCCGGCTTCGGCCTCGACGGGCCGTGGCGGGACAACCCGGCCTTCGCCTACATCATCGAGGATGCGTCCGGATTGAGCTGGCTCACCGGCTACCCGGATCGCACTCCGTTCGAACCGTATTCGATCGGCGACCCCAACGCCGGCGTGCATGCGCTGTCGGGACTGATGCTTGCACTCGAGCACCGGCGTCGCACCGGGAAAGGGGTGCTTGTCGAGGCCGCGATGGTCGACGCCGCACTCAACATCGGCGCCGAGCAGGTCATCGAATACTCGGCCTACGGCACGCTGCTTCAGCGCGACGGCAACCGGGGGCCGGCCGCGGCGCCGCAGAACATCTACCAGACCGCCGAGATCGACGAGTTCGGCCATGCCGACAGTTGGGTGGCGATCGCGGTCAGCACCGATGCCCAGTGGGCCGCGCTCCGTGCGGCGCTCGGGCAACCGGACTGGGCGATGGATCCGGCATTGGACACCGCCGCCGGGCGCCGGGATCGCCACGATCTGATCGACGAGAAACTCGCGGCCTGGTGCCTACCTCGCAGCGGCGACGAGATCGTCGAAATACTCTGGTCTGCCCAGGTTCCGGTGGCCAAGGTGATGCAGCCGCACCGTCAGTTGGAGCTTCCGCAGGTGCGCTTCCGACGGTTCTTCGAGCATGTCGGGCATCCGGTGAACAACGCCGCACCCCACAGCACCCTGCCCGTCTCGCTCGCCAACGGGCCGCGGGCACTGCACCGGCAGGCAGCACCGCTGCTCGGCGAGCACAATCACGAACTGCTGGCAGAGCTCGGACTGTCCGACGAGGAGATCACCGCACTTGCCGACGACGGCGTGATCGGCACAGAACCCGGGGTGGGCGGACGTCGCAAGGCAACTCGCTGAGCCGGGCTCAGGGCAGGCGCTCGAACTCGTCGAGCAGAGTACCGAAATCCTGGGTGTCCCAGAGGTGCAGGACGTTGCTCAGCATCAGCAGCTGCGACCGCACCGGCTCGTTGTCGGCGATCCGCGGGTCGAAGCGGTTGATCGTAGGACCGGGGAGGGTGGTCTGTAGGTAGGTGGGCGCGTCGAGCAGCCAGGTCACTCCCATCACCGCGGCGTAGAGCATCAGTTGGGCGCGGAGCCGCGCAATGTCCAGTGCGGGCCCTCCGGCGGCGCGGAACTCGGCCGCGAAGTGGGCCAGCAGTCCGTCGAGGTGCCGTTCCCAGATCTCTGTCTCGGCGCTGCACAGCGAACCCCACAGGGCCATCGCGACGTTCATCACGCTGACACAGCCCCAGTCCATCAACCCGCACCTCAACGTCCCGTCCGGCTCGCGCCAGAACCAGGCGTTGTCGACGTTGGCGTTCCAGTGGCAGAGCGCCACCTGGTCCGCGGTGGCGTGAAGCCAGGTCATGACGGCGTCCTCGGCAGCGGCGATCCGGCCGACGTCGGCGAGCATGCGCGTGATGAACTCCGGGCGGCCGACGCTCCGGGGCATCAACGCCGGGTAGCGGTCCGCGAATGCGGTCAGCCGGTGCACCTGCTCGGCGAGTTCGTCGGGGGAGTGGTGCGTTCGGGTGCCGACCGTCACTTTGGCGGCGTCGTAACGGAACTGACCGGTCACGGTGTCGGGGAGGGAGCCGGACTGGTGTGTGCCGGCGAGCCGCGCTACCGAGGCCAGCAGGGCCCGGTAGTGACCGAGGGGATCGGGCATCCGGTAGTCGAGACACTTGCCGTAGTGCGGTTCAATCCCAGAGGTGCCCAACGAGATCCGCTCGGTCAACAGCATCCCGGTACACGACGCCCCATGGTAGTCGGCGAACAGGCACACCGGCACGGTGACGGGCAGCTTGGTGTCGGCCGACAACGCCCCGAAAGCCACCTCGAGCTCCATCTGCGACTTACCGCGATCGCGGCGGGGGTTGTCGAAGTCGCGGGAGAACTTCACGAACAGCTCGGTAGGCAGGCCGTCGGCCGGATCCGCGTACCGAACGTCCAATAGGGCTTTGCGTCCGGTGCTGCCTCCGGTGCAATCCTCGAACCGGGTGATCGCGCTGATCCGGTTTTCCTGCGGGAGAGCGCCGAAGGCGTGCAGGGCCGCGGTCAGGAACACCGGTCCGGCGTCACGGAGTGTGTCCGGATCAGCGGGGAACTCAAGGCCGGTTCCGTCGCCGGTCACCCAACGTTGCATCTAGCCTCACCGCCCGCACCAGCGCTAGCCTCAATCACTATGGCTATCAATCCTTCTGACATTCTGCTCACGGGACAGGTGGCTGTGGTCACCGGCGGGGGCGCCGGCATCGGCCGGGGTATCGCTGCTGGGTTGGCGGCGTTCGGTGCCTCGGTGGCCATCTGGGAGCGCAACGAGCAGAGCTGTGCAGAGTCCGCTGAAACCGTCGGGGCACTGGGCATCGTCACCGATGTGCGCGACAGCGAGCAGGTGGATGCCGCCTTGGCCCGAACGACCGCCGAACTGGGGCCGGTCCAGATCCTGGTCAACAACGCCGGTGGAGTGTTCGCCTCGTCGCTGCTGGAAACGAGCGAGAACGGTTGGGACGCGCTGTACCGGAGCAATCTGCGCCACGTCCTCTTGTGCACACAGCGGGTGGCGCGCCGATTGGTCGCCGATGAATTGCCGGGCAGCATCATCAATCTCACGTCGATCGAGGGAGTGCGTGCGGCTCCCGGTTATGCCGCGTACGCGGCGGCGAAGGCGGGCGTCATCAACTACACCCAGACCGCGTCGTTCGAGCTGTCGCAGCACAACATCCGGGTCAACGCGATCGCCCCCGACCTCACCCTCACCGAGGGGCTCATGGCACTGTCGCCGGGCGGGCCACCGGAGGGAATCGCTGATGCCATCCCACTGGGCCGGGCCGGTCATGTCGACGAAATCGCCGGGGCGGCGGTCTATCTGGCCTCGGGTCTGTCCGGGTATGTCACCGGGCAGACGCTTCACGTCGACGGTGGCACGCGGGCTGCGGGTGGCTGGTACCGCCACCCGCAGACCGGTGCCGCAACACTCGGTCCGGGCTAGGGATCCGGACCTACTTGAGGCAGCTTCCCGCATCGACCGGCAGCGTCACACCGGTGATGTAACGGGCCTCGTCGGAGGCCAGGAACAGCACGGCGTTGCTGATGTCCACGGCCTCGACCCACGGGATGGGCAGGGTGTGGAACAGCTGGCAGATCGGCGCCATGTCGTCGGGACCCGGGTTCTCCAGGTCGGGCCGGAACATCTTGAACGTGCCGTCGTTGTGGAGCATCGGGGTCGCCACATGTGTGGGATGCACGGTGTTGCAACGGATATTGTGCTGACCCAACTCCACGGCAAAGCCACGCATCAACCCCACGACGCCGTGCTTGGCGGCGACATAGTTACCGCAGTGCGGGTAGGCCTTGAGTCCGCCGACCGAGCTGGTCAGGACGATCGATCCGCCGCGGCCCCCTTCGATCAGGTGCGGCACAGCGGCTTTGACCGACTTCCAGACACCCGAAAGGTTGATGTCGATCATCTCGTCCCAGTCCAGCTGGCTGGTCTCGTGCAGGACATCGCCGCCGTTGCCGATGCCGGCGTTGGCCACGATGATGTCGAGACGGCCCAGCTGCTCGACGCCGCTGTCCACCGCGGCCTTGATCGCATCGGCGTCGCGAACGTCGACCTCGGCCGTGACGACGCGGCGGTTGAGCCCCTTGATGAGATTCGCGGTCTCGGCCAGGTCATCGGAGGTAGAGGCCGGGATGGCGGTCTCCACGCCGGGCCGGATCGGTCCACAGATGTCGATCGCGATGATGTCGGCGCCCTCTTGCGCCAGCCGTACCGCGTGACTACGTCCCTGGCCGCGGGCCGCGCCGGTGACGAACGCGACCTTGCCTTCCACCCGTCCAGTCATTGATTACCCCAGTTCTGTGTTCTTCTGCCACGTAGCGGTGAAATACTGTGCACCTGCTCAGCAACTCTGTCACCGGGCTACCCACCGTGTCAACGACAGATACGTTTCGGGCAATTTGTACTCTCTGCTTAGAAGAACGTAATTCTCAGTCGGTCATGGTGGCCACGGTCTGCGGCAGGTCCAGGGTGGACCGGATGCCGGGCTCGGCAGCGCACACGAATGGCACCGCGTTGACCGCTCGGTTCGCGGTGTATCCCGGGGAACTGCTGCCATCCGATCGAGCGGAATCGGCATCCGGACATCGATGTCCAGTGGTGCATCGGTGCATCGCCGTCACCGGTCAGGCGCCAACCGGTGGGCCGCAGGTCCCAGTCCTCGGTGAGGTTCGTACCGCAGTATCAGGCCGCCTGGAATGGCAGGAGCTGTCGCCCCGAGCGGAAGCCCGACACGGTGATTCGTTGTGCGGCCACGGTTCCGGCGGCGAGATGTCCGGCCCGGATGGCGGTGTTCTCGGCCGCGAGCGCCGACTGACCCTCGGAGTGCACCGACGTCAGCGTGAGCGGAATCGCCTCGGTGATGAAGCCTGGGCTGCTGCCGGTGGCATACAGCGTGGCGTTCCCGCGCGCACAAGCCTCCGGGACGGCACTGTGTAGCCCCGGGTCGACCGAGGGCGGATGGTGGAACTGGCCGCCCGTGCTGACCACGTTGATGCCCGCGTCGACAACGGCCTCGACGTTGTCGGTGGCAGAGATGCCGGCGGGGTCCAGGCCGCACAGTTCGCCCGCGTCGGTGCCGACCTTGTCGGCGCCGAAGACATGAACAGCGGTCAACTCCAGGTGTGGATGCTCGATGATCGAGCGCAATGCGTGGGTTCCGATGGTGCCGGTCGCCCATTGCGCGACGCGGTAGCCGTGAGTCCGGAGATCGGGCACGCGCCTGAGTGTAAGGAGAATTCTTTTCTTAGGAGAACGAAATTCTCAGCTAGCTGGCGGCGAATCCATTGGCCACGAAGTCCCAGACCTCGTCGGCGCTGATCGGATGGATCGATGCCTCGTCGGCGCCTCCGCTGGATTGCGCGACGAACATCACGGTCTGCATCGTCATCGCCGCCATCCGACGCGGGTTGATCCCCGCGCGGAGCTGACCGGCCTCGGACGCTTCCTCCATGAGCTCGGTGAGCAGGGCCAGCAGCGGTGCGTGGGCGACCTTGACCTCCGACGGGTGCGACACCAGCAAACGCGGGGCGAAGTCGGTGAACAGTGGGCGCTTGGCGGCCGGATCGGGGCGCGACGATTCGAAAAGCAGCTGAATCGCGACCTTCAGGCGTTCGATCGGTTCGCCCTGGGTCGAGGTGGCGGCTCGGATCTGGTCGGCCGAGCGGCTCAGCGCGTCTTCGAACAATGCGAGTAGGAGCTCGTGTTTACCGTCGAACTGCAGGTAGAAGCTGCGCAACGATTGACGAGAGCGGTCCACGACCTCTTGGACCGTGAAGTCGGTGCTGCCCTTTTCGATGATGATCGCCTGGGCGGCGTCGAGGAATCGTTGAACGCGCTGGGCGGCGCGCAACTTGGCCGTTTTGATCGACCGCTCGACAGCTCGTTGCTTCCACGCGGGTTCTTCGCCAGCGGTGGTCACTGGCTGCTCCGACGCTTGTCGAGTGGGGAGAACATGAACTGACTGTACCGGAGAACGCCTTGCCATTGTGGTGCCAGACCCCCTCGCGGCCAATGTGTCGGAGATTGTAACTTTCGTACTGTGAGAATAGTATTCTCATGAGGGGAATTATAGAAGTCCTTTGAGAAGAAGGGTTTCGCATCAAAATTCGGCGCCGCCGGTGCACTGTTCGCCGGTAGCTGCCGCATCGCAAAGACGGCTGTCGGGCGGCAGCGGTGAGCAGAAGGAACCACGTGTACATCGACTATGACGTCGCCGATTCGATCGCCACGATCACACTGAACCGGCCGGAAGCCGCCAACGCGCAGAACCCCGAACTCCTCGACGAACTCGATGCCGCGTGGACCAGGGCCGCCGATGACCGTGAGGTGAAAGTTATCGTGCTGCGGGCCAACGGGAAGCACTTCTCGGCCGGCCATGACCTGCGTGGCGGCGGGCCGGTGCCGGACAAGATCACCCTGGAATTTCTCATCGAGCACGAGTCGCGACGCTATCTGGAGTACACGCTGCGGTGGCGGAATGTGCCCAAACCGTCGATCGCGGCGGTGCAGGGACGCTGCATCTCCGGCGGTCTGCTGCTCTGCTGGCCGTGCGATCTGATCCTGGCCGCCGACGATGCGCTGTTCTCCGATCCGGTGGCACTGATGGGCATCGGTGGTGTCGAGTACCACGGTCACACCTGGGAGCTCGGCGCCCGAAAGGCCAAGGAGATCCTGTTCACGGGTCGGGCGTTGACCGCGGAGGAAGCTGAGCGCACCGGCATGGTCAACCGGGTTGTCCCTCGTGCCGAGCTCGACGCCCAGACGGCCGAGCTGGCGGCGCAGATCGCGCAGATGCCCGCCTTCGCGCTCCGCCAGGCCAAACGCGCGGTCAATCAGACCCTCGACGTGCAGGGCTTCTACGCCGCGATCCAATCGGTGTTCGACATTCACCAGACCGGGCACGGCAATGCGCTTAGCGTCAGCGGATGGCCGGTACTGATGGATATCGACGGAATGAAGCAGAACATCAAGTAGGCCTGGGCCTCTGAAGATGGGGGCGATCCGGCTCAGCGTGAGTTACGCGGCCAGGCAGATCTACGCGCAGACCACGGCGGCGGCTGCGGTGACGCTGGTGGTTCTGGCGCTCAGCCGTAACACCGTCGGTGATGCGCGCGAGCTGCTGACCCAGGCGAATCTTGTTGCGCTGATCGCGCTGATGGTCGCGGCCGCGATCGTCGATACCGTCGTGGGTTGGGTCAATGTCCACCCGACGTTCAAATGGTTTGCCGCGGGGGAGAATCCGACGGCGCAGCAGCAACGCGCGGCGATGCGTATCGCACCGCGGCAGACCATCATCCAGTTCGTCACCTGGGCGGTGAGCGCGCTCGTGTACACGCTGCTGAACCTCGGTGCCGGTGGAGGTGTCGCCTACGTGATGGGCGGCGCGATCCTCTTCGGTGGTGTCGCGGCTGCCTGCATGGGATTCCTGGTGACGCAACGCATGTTGCGGCCGATCGTGGCCGCGTCGCTGACCGCATCCTCGTCGACGATGGTGCGCATGCCCGGTGTGCTGGCCCGGCTGATCACCATCTGGACCCTGTTCAGCGGGCTGCCCCTGGCCGGTATCGCATTGATCGTGCTGGCCCGCTCGAACGGCTGGTTCGTGCAGAAGACGGCGCCCGTCGAGGCGGCAGTGCTGGTGGTGGCCGTCATCTCGCTGGTCTTCGGGCTGCGGTCCATGGTCCTGGTGGCGCGGTCGGTATCCGACCCGGTGGGAGAAGTCGTACTCGCGATGAAAGCGGTCGAGCGCGGCTGGTCCGGTGTCTCGGTGAAGGTGTACGAATCGTCGGAGATCGGCCGGCTCCAGTACGGATTCAATCGGATGCTGGCCGGCCTGGCCGAGCGGAACCGGTTGCGCGATCTGTTCGGTCGGTACGTCGGCGTCGACGTCGCCCGCCATGCGCTGCAGCAGGGTGGGACGGTCACCGGCGATGTTCGCGAGGCCGCCGTTCTCTACGTCGATCTGGTCGGATCGACAGCCCTCGCCGCCTCACGCCCGCCTCAGGAAGTGGCGCAACTCCTCAACGGGTTCTTCAAGATCGTGGTGGACACCGTCGAACGTCATCAAGGCCTGATCAACAAGTTCGAGGGTGACGCCGTGCTCGCCGTCTTCGGTGCGCCGCTACGGCTGGACAACCCGGCAACCTCGGCACTGGCCACCGCGCGAGCACTGGTGCCCCGACTGCACCAGCTGCCGGATGTGGAGTTCGGCGTGGGCATCTCGTGCGGCTCGGTGTTCGCGGGAAACATCGGCGCCGAGAACCGCTACGAGTACACCGTGATCGGTGATGCCGTCAACGAAGCGGCGCGCCTGGCCGACCACGCCAAAGACCGCGAGTCGACGGTGTTGTGTTCGGGAAGCGCTCTGGCCCATGCCGATGCTGACGAGGGCGGGCACTGGGCCGTGCGCGGCTCGACGGTACTGCGCGGCCGCTCGACGGCCACGGTCTTCGCCGAGCCCGTCACCCCATAGCGCGAGCAGACGCAAAACTGCCCCTTTTCTGAAGTGGTCCCCGAAAGTTGGACACTGACGTTTGGAGCTTAAGCGGCAAGGGCCTGGGCTCGGTATTGGACCGGGCTCAGGCCCTTGAGCTTTGTCGAGATTCGTTCGGTGTTGTACCAGTGGATGTAGGTGTCAAGGGCAGCAGTGAAGTCCTCGACAGTGTCGAACCGGTTGTGGTGGAACATTTCTGACTTCAGGTGACCGAAGAAGTTCTCCATGACCGCGTTGTCATAGCAGTTGGCTTTCCGCGACATCGACTGCACCGCCTGCGCGTCGCCGAGCAACTTGCGCCAGGACCAATGCCGGTATTGGAAGCCCTGATCAGAGTGCACCAGCGGACATTCACCCGGTTCCAAGGTGGCGATCGCCGCGGTCAGCGAGGTGTTGGTCAACTCCACATTCGGGCTGGCCGACCACGCGTAAGCCACCACCGACCGGTCGAACAAATCGAGCACCGGGGACAAGTAGACCTTGCGATCGGTGATGCGGAACTCGGTCACGTCGGTGACCCACTTCTGATTCGGCGCGGCAGCGGTGAACTCGCGGTTGAGAAGATTTTCGGCGACCTGACCGGGCCCGCCGGTGTAGGAGTTGTAGCGCCGGCGGCGCCGCACCCGGCAGATCAGCGCCAGCTCGCGCATCACCGCCAGCACGGTCTTTTTGGCCACCACGAACCCCTGCTTGGTCAGCACCGTGTGGATGCGGCGGTGCCCGTAGCGGCCGTGGGCGGCCTTGAATGCCTCGGTGATCGCGGTCTTGAGGTCCGCGCGCGCCTCCGGCGCCTCGGGTTTGCCCTGGTGGTAGTAGAACGTCGAGCGCGCCAGTCCCGCGACCTGCAGCAGCACCGGCAACCGAT
This sequence comes from Mycobacterium shunyiense, assembly GCF_058270075.1. Classification (NCBI taxonomy): domain Bacteria; kingdom Bacillati; phylum Actinomycetota; class Actinomycetes; order Mycobacteriales; family Mycobacteriaceae; genus Mycobacterium; species Mycobacterium shunyiense. Next base: position 103,807 of record NZ_JBZDPU010000006.1, read on the forward strand.
GATCAGCCCTGAGAGCGGCGACAGCGGCGGCTTTCACCGCCGTTCGTGCGCCCTCAAGGCCCGCAATTTTTTTAGGTAGGCGTTCTCGGCTCGCAGCCGCTCATTCTCCTGCTCCAGCCGCGCCAGATCCGTCAACTCCTGCGACGAGGAATCAGCGTCTTTGGGTTGGCGCCCTTTGGGTTTGGGTTTCAACCCGTCCTCACCGAGCCGGCGGTAGGTCCGCACCCAGGTCTGCACCAGCGTGGCCGAGGACAGCCGGTACTGCT
>NZ_JBZDPU010000006.1:104107-225196 GCF_058270075.1 Mycobacterium shunyiense
CTGCGTTCTGGTCGGTTTTGCCACCAGCACCTTCCTGCCATGCAGGACCCAACGGCGATGTATCTCGCGAACCGGCCCCCGGCTCACTCCCAGATACCTCGCCGTGGCGCTATAGCCCCGACCCTGCTCGAACAACGCTACCGCCGCACCGCGCTGGGCCTCAGTCAACGAACTACAAGGATGCAAAAAAGTACTCCCCAGAAGAACAAACTGAATTTCTCAGTCCAACTTCCGGGGAGCACTTCATTCACGTGAAAAGGGGCAGTTCCACGTCTGCTCGGCGGGGAAACTAGAGCTGGGCCAGGCGGGGCACCGTGCCGCGAGCACGCAGTCCGGCGCCGGCTTTGCGGGTGAGTTCTCTTGAGCTGCCCAGCAACCCGTCGAGCACCAGGACTCGCTTCACGTGATTGTGCAGCTCGTGCTCCTCGGTGAACCCGATACCGCCGAGCACCTGCTGGCAGTGCTTGGCCGCGGTCAGCGCGGCCTTACCCGCGGCGGCTTTGGCCAGCAGCGAGTTCAGGTCGACATTGTCCGCACCGGGCAGGCTCAGCGTCGCCTCGGCACCCTCGATGGCCACCAGCGTCTCGGCCAATCGGTGCCGCACGGCCTGGAAGGACGAGATCGGCTTGCCGAACTGGACCCGGTCCAGTGCGTGCTGACGGGCCAACGCGAGCATCGCCCGGGCCGAGCCGACCAGCCACCAGCCCAGCGCACGGCGGGCCTCCGAAACCCGGAGCAGCTGGCCGTCGGGCACCTGCCGCAGCGGCAGCCCGCCCAATGCCGGATTGCTGCTGTCAGTTCTTTCCCAGACCACCCAGGTGCCACCGGCATACGGCATCGGCGGGGTGCCGCCGGGCAGGCCGCCGATGGTCTCGAGCAGCACATCGTTGAGAATCGACGCGTGCGAACCTGTTTCGCCCAACAGCCGGAACACCAGTGGCAGGGCGGTCTCCGGCATGTCGGAGAGCATCTCGGCCCAGCCGAGTTCGGCCAGCGCGGCATCGAGTTCGGCGCCCGAGGCCGAAAGCATGGTCTTGCGCAGGGTGTCTTCGAGCAGGCCCAGTGATTCGGTATCCAAGTCCGTCACGCCTCACTCCTTCCCGAGGTCCAGCAGTCGGCGCGCGATGATGTTGCGCTGCACTTCGGCGGTGCCGCCATAGATGGTCGACGCCCGCGAGTACAGGTACTCGGTGCGCCATTCGGAGTCTTCGAGTTCGATCACCCCGGGCAGCAGATTGCGGGCGGTGTCGTAAAGCAGCTGTTCGGCGCCGGCCAGCAGCACCTTGTCGATCGAGGTGTCCGGCCCGAGCTTGTGCCCCTCGGCCAGCCGGTGTTGAGTTGCCGCCGAGCGGCAGCGCAACGTGTGCAGGGCTAGATAGACCTCACCGAGGTCCGGATCCACGACCTGCCCTTGCCGTTTCACCGCTTCCACCAACGCGTCGAACCGTGAGTACAGGTAGGCGATGCGCTGCCAGAAGCAGGTCGAGCGTTCGTACGGCAGCAGGTCCATCGCCAGTTGCCACCCGTCGCCCGGATTGCCGAGCATCCGGCTCGCGTCGACCTCGACGTCGTCGAAGTACACCTCGCAGAATTCGTCCACGTCATGCATGGTGTGCAACGGCCGCACCGTGATGCCGGGGGCGTCGGTGTCGACGAAGAACGCCGTGATGGCCTGGTGATTCGGCGTGTCCGCGTCGCCGGTGCGGGTCAGCAGGATGCACCGGTGCGAGTACTGCGCGAAGCTGGTCCAGACCTTCTGGCCGTTCACGATCCACTTGTCGCCGCGCTGGACTGCACGGGTGGTGAGCGAGGCCAGGTCGCTGCCCGAACCCGGTTCGGAAAACCCTTGGCACCATTGCTCCTCGCCGGACAGCAGTTTCGGCACCATCTCGGCGGCCAGCTCTTTGGGTGCATAGTCGATCATCGTCGGCGCCAGCACTTCGAGCATCGAATACGGGCCGGGTTCGGCCAGCCTGCGACCCACGACCTCCTCGCCGACGATCGCACGCAGCATCGCCGGTCCGCCCAACCCACCCGCGTGTTCGGGCCAGCCGTAGCGGCTCCAGCCGCCGTCGTACAGGGCCTTCTGCACGCGGGCGAACTGGCGCATGTGACCTTCGAGCGAATGGTCGTCCGGTGGCGTCAGGTCATTCTCGGCGAGCCAATCCTGCAGCGCTGTACGGAAGGTGGCGGGATCGAACAGGTCGCTCATGCGGTTGCCTCGCTACGCTCGCTCATCCGGCTTCCGGCCTGCCGATCGCATGGGGCCTGCCATGGTCGTGATCACCACTGCGCCGGATGAAGGTCATCGCACGAGTCTTCAGCCGCCAGCCCTCACTGGTCCGCACGTAGGTGTCGCGGTAGTAGCCGATGCGCATGTCGTGCTTGGAGTGCTCGATGAAGCACAGCGGCTGCGTGCCGGTCGCAGAGTCGGCACCCTCGACCAGGTCGATCAGGGCGGTACCCGTCATGAACAGGCCCTTGGGGGCGGCGTCCACCAGGACCGGGAAGCGATTGAGCGTGTAGGTCTCGCCGAACGCGCTGTAGGTGCCGTCGGGGGTGAAAACACTGATCAGTCCATCGATGTCGCCCTGGGTGATGGTCACCGCGTACTTGGCGAGCACCTGCTGGATCTCGATCAGATCCTCGGTTCGCGTCGGGGAATCAGTTGATGTGCTCATTGCGGAAGACCTTACCGCCTTTCATTACAAAATCCACATGTTGTGTAACGGTGATGTCCTCGAGTGGATTGCCCGGCACCGCGATGATGTCAGCCAGCAGTCCCTCGGCCAGCCGACCCCGGTCGGTGACATTGATCAAATCGGCGGCGATGGTGGTGGCCGAACGCAGCACCGCGGCCGGCGGCATACCCCACTCGACCAGTGTCACGAGTTCGTCGGCGTTGCGGCCATGGGGGATGGCCGGTGCATCGGTACCCACCGCGATCTTCACCCCGGCCTCATACGCCGCCTTGATCGAGGTCTCGGCCTTCGGAAACATCTCGGCAGCCTTGTCCTGCAACACCTTCGGTGCCTTCGACACGTCCATCGCCTGAGCCAGCCGACGGGTGGTGACCAGGAACCGGTCGTTGTCCACCAGCATCTGGATCGCCTCGTCGTCCATCAGGAAGCCGTGCTCGATGCAGTCGATACCGCAGGCCACCGCATGCTTGACCGCTTCGGCGCCGTGGGTGTGCGCGGCCACCCGCAGGCCGCGCCGGTGCGCCTCGTCGACGATGACGCGCAGTTCCTCGTCCGAATAATGTTGTGCCCCAGCCTCACCGGTGAGGGACATGACACCGCCCGAGCAGCACACCTTGATCAGCTGAGCCCCGTGCTTGATCTGGTATCGCACCGCCTTGCGGATCTCGTCGACCCCGTTGGCGATGCCTTCCTCGATGGTCAGCTCCAGCACTCCCGGCATGAACGCCGCGAACATCGTTGGATCCAGGTGCCCGCCGGTGGGGGTGATGGCGTGACCGGCGGGGATGATGCGCGGACCTTCGATCCACCCCGCATCGATGGCTTTGCCAAGGGCGACGTCGAGCAGGTAGCCGCCGGTCTTGACGAACAACCCGAGGTTGCGCACCGTGGTGAATCCGGCGCGCAGAGTCCGGCGGGCATTGCCCACCGCGCGCAGCACGCGCGTCGGCGGATCGTCCTGAACCTGGGACAGGCCCGGATTCTCACCCCGGCCACCCATGAGCAGGTTGACCTCCATGTCCATCAGCCCGGGCAGCAGAATCGAGTCACCGAGATCGATGACCTCTGAGCCCTCTGGGATTTCGCCACCTACACCGATTATCCGGTCCCCGTCGACACGGACAATGCCGGGACGAATGATCGTCCCGGCATCGACGTCGACAAGACCCGCAGCTTTGAGGGTCAGCACGACTAAACCACCGGCTCCTTGATGAGATTGATATAGGCAGCACCGCTGTCGAGCACCCGCGGTTGCTTCCAGACCTCGACCGGGAAGCTGACCTGGACAATCGACTGACCCAGGTGCACAAGGGCTTTGGCGTCATCGGGCATGCTTGCCAGCGGGAAGCGGGCATCGACGTAGACCATGATGTCCTCGAGCCGCGCCATGCCGGCGTCGTAGAGCTCCTGCATCTCGTCCATCGTCGAGCTCAGGCGCTTCTGATAGCGCTCTTCCTCGGTGGGCAAGCACCAATCGCTGAATCGCTCCAGATCGGCGAATTCCTCGGGCAGCTTAGACATTTACTTCATCCTTCTTGTCGGCACCGGCGTGCTTGCCATTGGTCGAACCATTTCCGTTGGCCTTGGCCTCTTGGTACCGGTCCACGTACTTGTGGGCGGTGTGGTGCAGGTGGCGCAGCAGAATTTCCTGGTCGCACAGCGGGAAGTCGAGCACGGCGCGGGTGCCGATCTGCGTCTGGGTGGCTTCCAGCGTGTTGGCGTCCTGGAACGCGTACTCCTTGAACGTCACCGCGGCCAGTTCCTGGGACAGCCGCTCGCGCAGGTTCTTCGGCGGCACGAAGTACAGGTCGGCCTCGAAGATGTGGCTGTCTACGCCGGTGGGCCAGTAGTTGTAGGTCAGATACCAGCCCGGCGCCCAGAAGAGCAGGGTGAAGTTCGGGAAGAACTCGAAAGAGTCCTGGCCCCACGTCGAGTGCCGGCCGGGATTGATCGCCGGTGGCAGCTCGTCGGGCAGGATGCCCTTGATGTCGGGACGATCCCATGGTCCGAACAGGCCACTGTGCAGGATGCGCTCGATGGGCTTGACCATCTTGAGGTCCTTCGGCGGGCTCATGCCGCCCCAGGACGAGATCATCGAGTGATCGCCCTTGATGTCGTAGTGCAGCGCCTCGAAGCCGAACTTGGCCAGCTTCTCGGCTTCCTCCTTCTCCGCCTGCTTCATGTGCAGGATCGGCGCGTGGTAGAACTCGACGAACGCGTCGATGAACAGCTTCCAGTTGGCCTTGACCTCCGAGCGGTAGCTGTAGTGCTCGGTCATCTCGTGGAAGGGATAACCCTTGAGGCCCTCGCCGAACTCGCCCAGGTATTCCTCCAGCGAGACTGCGTCGTCGTCGAAGTTGACGAAGATGAAGCCTTCCCAGACCTCGCAGCGCACCGGCTTGAGCGGGTAGTCGGCTTTGTCGACGTCGAAGAACTCCTGCTCCTGCTGGATGAAGGTCAGGTCGCCCTTGAGGTTGTAGCGCCAGGCGTGGTACTTGCAGACGAACTGGCGGCAGCTGCCGGACACCTCCTCGCCGGGGTAGTCGTTCCACACCAGCTTGTTGCCGCGGTGGCGGCACAAATTGTAGAAAGCGCGGATCTCGTCACCGTCGTTGACGATGACGATCGACGTGCCCGGGCCGACCGACGGCAGCTCACGGGTGATGTAGCTGCCTTTCTTGGGGATCAGCTCCACGCGGCCCATCTGCAGCCAGGTCTTGCGGAAGATGGCCTGCTGCTCCAGTTTCCAGTGCTCCGGGTCGATCGAATCCTCGTAGTTGACCGGGGCGGTGCCCAGTTCGGGCCAGTTCTCGGTCCAGCTGCCTGCAGCCGGCTTCGGGAAGAACGCCATCATCTACCTACTTTCTTCTTGAGTTAGTGGCCGGATTCCGGCGCAATTCCAAAGGTGTTGTAGGCCATGGCCATCAGGCCATAGCCGCCGATCGTGAAGACCAGGTCCATGCGCTGGCGCTCGTCGAGGTGCTCGCTCAGGGCGGCCCAGGTGCTGTCCGAGATCTCCGCCTGTCCGTCGAGTTCATCGACGGAGTCGAGCACCAACTGGTCGAGGGGAGTGGCACCGTCGCCAGTCGTGCTGCTCGCGATCCGCTCATCGGTGAGTCCCTCGGACTTGCCGATGAAAGCGTGATGCGTCCACTCGTATTCGCACTTCTTGCGATGGGCGATCCGCAGGATGGCGAGCTCACGCATCTGCGCATCCAGTGTCGAGCGGAACAGCAGATGATTACTGAACCGCAGGAACGCCTTGGTCAGGGAGGGGTGGCGAGCCAGCGTCGACAGCGCGGTGCCCGCTCCCTCGGGGTTGAGCCGCTCCTCCGGAAGCATGACGGACAGTGCTCGTCGCACGTCGTCGTCCCACTCCTCGGCGGGCAAGGGGGCCAAGCGCACGGGGCGGTTCTCCTCTCGATGACCCATCACTGACTCTCGGTTGCGAGAATCAGGTTCTCATTTCCGACTAAGAGGTTTCCATCTTTTGCGCCGATGGTCAACAAGAAGGCGCGAGATTGCATGGTGACCTGGCTAAATCTGCTCGTCAGCGGCATCAGACATTGATTCTCTCTAGACGAGAAGCTAGTTTTCTCCCATAGAGAACCAATGTGACGGCCATGGAACGGAGCGAGGCAGTGCACAAAGACGACATGATCTTGATCAGCGTCGACGACCACATCATCGAACCGCCGAACATGTTCAAGAACCATCTTCCGGAGAAATACCGCGACGAGGCACCACGCCTGGTGCACAACCCCGACGGCAGCGACACCTGGCAGTTCCGTGACACGGTGATCCCGAACGTGGCGCTCAACGCCGTGGCAGGCCGGCCCAAGGAGGAGTACGGGTTGGAGCCCCAGGGGCTCGATGAGATCCGCAAGGGCTGCTATGACCCCGACGAACGGGTCAAGGACATGAACGCCGGCGGTGTGCTGGCCACCATGAACTTCCCGTCGTTCCCTGGTTTCGCCGCTCGGTTGTTCGCCACCGACGACGACGAGTTCTCGTTGGCGTTGGTGCAGGCCTACAACGACTGGCACATCGACGAATGGTGCGGGTCGAATCCGGGTCGGTTCATCCCGATGGCCATCCCGGCGATCTGGAATCCGCAGTTGTGCGCCGACGAGGTTCGTCGGGTGTCGAAGAAGGGCGTGCACTCGCTGACCTTCACCGAGAACCCTTCGACGCTGGGCTACCCGTCCTTCCACGACCTGGAGTACTGGAAACCGTTGTGGGAGGCCCTGGTCGACACCGACACCGTGATGAACGTGCACATCGGATCATCGGGCAAGCTGGCGATCACCGCCCCGGATGCCCCGATGGACGTCATGATCACCCTGCAGCCGATGAACATCGTGCAGGCCGCGGCCGACCTGTTGTGGTCGGCGCCGATCAAGGCCTATCCGGGACTCAAGATCGCGCTGTCCGAGGGTGGCACCGGCTGGATTCCGTACTTCCTGGACCGGGTGGACCGCACCTACGACATGCACTCCACGTGGACGCACCAGGACTTCGGTGACAAGCTGCCGTCGGAGGTGTTCCGGGAGCACTTCATGACCTGCTTCATCTCCGACCCGGTCGGGGTGAAGAACCGCCACGAGATCGGCGTGGACAACATCTGCTGGGAGATGGACTACCCGCACAGTGACTCGATGTGGCCGGGCGCGCCCGAGGAGCTGAGCGCGGTGTTCGACACCTACGAGGTTCCCGACGACGAGATCAACAAGATCACCCATGAGAACGCCATGCGGCTGTATCACTTCGATCCATTCGCCCACATTCCCAAGGAGCAGGCCACCGTCGGGGCGTTACGAAAGGCCGCCGAGGGTCATGACGTATCCATTCGCGCGTTGAGCCACAAGGAGAAGACCGGCGCCACGTTCGCCGACTTCCAGGCCAACGCCAAAGCCGTTGCCGGCGCGCGAGACTGAACGCCGAGACGATCGGCCGAGAAAAATAGGAGAGCACACAGTGTCGGGCGGTATGAACTTCGAGCTGACCGAGGACCAGCAGCTGATCCGCAAATCCGTTGCGGAGCTGGCGGGCAAGTTCGACGATCACTATTGGATGACCAAGGACCAGGCCCACGAGTTCCCGCAGGAGTTCTACGACGCCATCGCCGGCGGGGGCTGGCTGGGGATGACCATCCCCGAGGAGTACGGCGGGCACGGCCTCGGCATCACCGAGGCCACCATCCTGGCCGAGGAGGTGGCCCGGTCCGGCGGAGCCATGAACGCCGCCAGCGCGATTCACATGTCGATCTTCGGGATGCAGCCGGTAGTGGTGTTCGGCTCCGAGGAGATGAAGAAGGCGACACTGCCCCGCATCGTCAACGGCGATCTGCATGTGTGCTTCGGCGTCACCGAACCCGGTGCGGGACTGGACACTTCACGTATCACCACGTTCGCCAAGAAGGATGGCGGCAGCTATGTGGTGAACGGCCGTAAGGTGTGGATCTCCAAAGCGCTTGAGTCGGAGAAGATCCTGCTGCTGACCCGCACCGAATCCCGCGAGGACGTGGAGCAGCGTGGCGGGAAGCCGACCGACGGGTTGTCGTTGTTCCTGACCGACCTCGACCGGGATCACGTCGAGATCCGGCCCATCAACAAGATGGGCCGGAATGCGGTGAGCTCCAACGAGTTGTTCATCGACGATCTCCGGGTGCCTGCCGAGCACCTCATCGGCGAGGAAGGCAAGGGGTTCAAGTACATCTTGCACGGGCTCAACCCGGAGCGGATGCTGATCGCCGCCGAAGCCCTCGGCATCGGTCGCGTGGCCCTGGACCGTGCCGTCAAGTACGCGAACGAGCGGGTGGTGTTCGACCGGCCGATCGGCATGAATCAAGGCATCCAGTTCCCGCTCGCCGACTCGCTGGCCCGCCTCGACGCCGCCGAGCTGATCCTGCGCAAGGCCACTTGGCTCTACGACAACGGTAAGCCGTGCGGTCGGGAGGCCAACATGGCCAAATACCTGTGCGCCGACGCGGGATTCGGCGCCGCCGACCGTGCGCTGCAGACCCATGGCGGGATGGGTTATTCCGAGGAATACAACATCTCCCGGTTCTTCCGGGAGTCCCGACTGATGAAGATCGCACCGGTGAGCCAGGAGATGATCCTGAACTTCCTCGCCGCGAACGTTCTCGGCCTGCCCAAGAGCTACTGAGGAGATATCGAAGTTCAATGAGGACCTATTTCGACCTGACCGGACGTTCGGCACTGGTGACCGGTGCCGGCGCCGGGATCGGTGCCGCGGTTTCCGAGGCGCTGGCCGCTGCCGGCGCCGCCGTGCTCGTCACCGACATCAGCGGTGAGGCGGCTGCGAAGGTCGCCGAGCGCATCAATACCGCGGGCGGCAAGGCTGACAGCGCCGCGCTTGACGTCAGCGACCGTGACGCGGCAGTGGCCGCCGCCGCGCAGGCCGCCGCCCTCGGCGAGGGAAACCTGCACATCGTGGTCAACAACGCAGGGGTCACGTCGCCGGCGATGTTCCCCAAGCTGACCGACGAGACGTTCCGGGTCACCTTTGACATTCATGTCATGGGCACCTTCCACGTCACCCAGGCTGCGCTGCCACACATCCCCACTGACGGGACCGGTCGCGTCATCAACGTCACCTCGGCAGCCGGGCTCACCGGCACTCTGGGCCAGGTGAACTACTCGGCGGCGAAGGCCGGACTGATCGGGTTCACCAAGTCGCTGGCTCGTGAGCTGGCCACCAAGAACATCATGGTCAACGCCCTGGCGCCGCTGGCCGCCACGCCGATGACGGAAACCATCCGCACCAACGAGAAGTTCGCGGCCAACATGATGAACCGCATCCCGCTCAAGCGGTGGGCCGATGCCGACGAGGTCGCGGGCGCGTTCGTCTTCCTGGCCTCTGACGCTGCGTCGTACATCACCGGGCAGGTGCTGCCGGTCGATGGCGGCATGGTTATGTGAGCCTGTGAGCGAGTTTACGAGCGAACCATCAAGCACAGCGGCGAAAGCCTCTTTGCCGCTGGCCGGTATCACCGTCATCGCGATGGAGCAGGCGGTCTCCGCGCCGATGTGCACCCGGGTGCTCGCTGACTTCGGCGCCAGGGTGATCAAGATCGAGAACCCCAAGGGGGGTGACTTCGCCCGCGACTACGACGATGTCGTGCTCGGTCAGGCGGCCCATTTCGTCTGGGCCAACCGGGGCAAGGAATCGGTCACCCTCGATCTGAAGTCACCCGGGGGCATGGAGGTCCTGCACCGGTTGCTCGACGGCGCCGACGCCTTCGTGTCCAATCTCGCTCCGGGAGCCACCGCGCGGTTGGGGCTGGGGCCCGAGGATCTCAAGGTGCGTCATCCCCAGGTGATCCCGGTGGAGATCGACGGTTACGGACCCGGAGGACCGCTGTCGCACAAGCGGGCCTACGACCTGTTGGTGCAGGCCGAATCCGGTTCGTGCGCGTCCACCGGCTATGCCGGCATGCCAGCCAAACCCGGTGCGGCGGTTGCCGATATCACCACCGGGCTGTATTCGGCGTTGTCCATCATGGCGCTGCTGGTCGGCCGGACCCGCTCGGGCGACACCGAGGCCGCGCCGGCCGTGGCGGTCAGTCTGTTCGACACCATGACCGACATCATGGGGTACCAGCTGGCCTACACCCAGCACTCCGGAATCGACCAGGTTCCGCTGGGGATGAGTTCGCCGGCGGTGGCGCCTTACGGCGCATTCGATACGCGCGACGGCCAGACCGTGGTGCTGGGGACGACCAACGACCGGGAGTGGCAGCGGTTGGCCCGCGAGATCATCGAGCGGCCCGATCTCGCCGACGATCCGCGCTTCGCCACCAACTCCGATCGCTGTGCGCATCGCGACGAGCTCAACAAGGCGATCGAATCCTGGTGTGCCCAGCATGATCTCGATGATATTCAGCGGACCGCCGATGACGCCGGGATCGGCAATTCGCGGTACAACCTGCCCAGCGAGGTCATCGACCACCCGCATCTGAAAGCCCGTGACCGCTGGCGTCAGGTCGGGACCCCCAACGGGGAGATCGCGGCGCTGTTGCCGCCGCCAGTCATTAGCGGGATGGAACTGGGGATGGGCGCAGTGCCGGGGCTCGGCGAACACACCGATGCCATTCTGAGCGGGATCGGCCTGAGCGCCGAGCAGATCGCCGTGCTGCGCGAGCAGGGCGCCATCGGCCCCGCCTACCCGCAGTCCTAGTCAACAAGAACGGAGAATCCAATGCGCGAAACCGTCATCGTCGAGGCCGTCCGTACCCCGGTCGGCAAGCGCAACGGCGGCCTGTCGGGATTCCATGCCGCAGACCTGTCGGCGCTGGTGCTCAATGCACTGGTGGAGCGGGCGGGTATCAGCCCCGAGATCATCGACGACGTGGTCTGGGGCTGCGTCTCCCAGGTCGGTGACCAATCCAGCAACATCGGCCGATACTCGGTGCTGGCCGCCGGCTGGCCCGAACACATTCCGGGCACCACGGTCAACCGCGCCTGCGGATCCAGCCAGCAGGCGCTGGATTTCGCGGTCCAGGCGGTGATGTCGGGCCAGCAGGACGTCGTCGTCGCAGGCGGGGTCGAGGTGATGAGCAAGGTGCCGCTGGGGGCGGCCCGGGCCACCGGCCAGCCTTACGGGCCGAAAGTCTTTGAGCGGTACCAAGATTTTTCGTTCAACCAGGGCATATCGGCCGAGATGATCTCGCAGAAGTGGGGTTTCGGCCGGACCCAGCTCGACGAATACTCCGTCGCCTCGCACGAGCGGGCGGCGACGGCGCAGGACCGCGGCGCCTTCGAGAACCAGATGATCACGGTGTTTCCCGACCCGGCCGATCAACTCGACCCGGTAGTCGCCGACGAAGGGGTCCGCCGTGGCACCACGGTGGAGAAGCTCGCCGGTCTCAAGCCCGCCTTCACCGAGGACGGGGTGATCCATGCGGGCAACTCCTCACAGATCTCCGACGGTGCGGCGGCCCTGCTGGTGATGACGGCCGAAGCTGCTCTGACAATGGGCCTCACGCCCATCGCGCGGTACCGGGCCGGCGTGGTGACGGGCGCGGACCCGGTGTTGATGCTGACCGGGCCCATCCCGGCAACCGAGAAGGTGCTGCACAAGGCCGGTGTGCGTCTGGACGAGGTTGGCGTGTTCGAGGTGAACGAGGCGTTCGCCCCGGTGCCCCTGGCCTGGCTGGCCGAGACCGGCGCCGACGAGGCCAAGCTGAACCCGCTCGGCGGCGCCATCGCGCTCGGACATCCGCTCGGCGCTTCGGGTGCCGTGCTGATGACTCGGATGATCAACCACATGCGCGACAACGGAATTCGTTACGGACTGCAGACCATGTGTGAGGGCGGCGGTACTGCCAACGCCACGCTGGTCGAGCTCATCGACTGACAAGAGGACAACGCATGCAGCGAAATCTATTCACCGAGGACCACGAGGCGTTCCGCGCGCTCGCAAGGGATTTCATCGAGAAGGAAGTGGTCCCCGCCTATCCCGAGTGGGAGAAGGGCGGGCGGATGCCCCGTGACGTCTTCAAGCAGATGGGTGAGCTCGGCATGCTCGGGATGGCGATCCCCGAGGAGTACGGCGGCGCCGGCATCGGCGACTACCGCTACAACGTGGTGCTGCAGGAGGAGGCGGCCCGCGCGTTGGTGACGTTGTCGACGGTGCGGACTCAGCTCGAGGTGATCCTGCCTTACTTCCTGCACTACGCGAATGAGGAGCAACGGCAGCGGTGGTTCCCCGGGCTGGCCGCGGGCACGCTGCTGACCGCTGTCGCGATGACCGAGCCGGGAACGGGTTCGGATCTGGCCGGAATGCGTACCACGGCGGTCCGGGATGGTGACGAGTACGTGCTCAACGGTGCCAAGACGTTCATCACCGGCGGCGTCCAGGCCGATCTGGTGGTCGTCGTGGCGCGGACGTCGACCGACCCGGAGAACCGGCGCAAGGGGCTGACACTGCTGGTCGTCGAGGACGGCATGGCGGGCTTCGAGCGGGGCCGCGAGCTGGAGAAGATGGGCTGCAAGGTGCAGGACACCGCGGAGCTGTCGTTCACCGACGTCCGGGTGCCCGTGGCCAACGTGCTGGGGGAGGAGGGCGAGGCCTTCAGCTACCTCGGCCACAACCTGGCCCAGGAGCGGCTCACGGTGGCGGTGGGTTCGGTGGCTCAGGCGCGCTCGGCGATCGCGGCTGCGATCGGCTACACCAAGGACCGCAAGGCGTTCGGCCAGCCCGTGGCATCTTTCCAGAACACCAAGTTCGAGTTGGCGGCCTGCTCGACCGAGGTCGAAGCGGCTCAGGCGATGCTCGACCGGGCGGTGGCCCTGCATGTCGACGGCGAACTGTCCGGCGCCGACGCAGCCCGGGTGAAACTGTTCTGCACGGAGATGCAGGCGCGGGTGATCGATCGTTGCCTGCAGCTCTTCGGCGGGTACGGCTACATGATGGAGTACCCCATCGCCCGGCTCTACACGGATGCCCGGGTGGCTCGCATCTACGCCGGGACCAGCGAGGTCATGAAGGTGATCATCGCCAAGTCGCTGGGGCTCTGACCGGGCATATCCGGCGGCTGTGACGGCCCTCGGAAACTTCTTTCGCTGAGACGCTTGTCACAACGGTCAAACCAACCTACTGTGTGTTCACTAGGTTGGTTCGACGAAGGAGTCCGGTGACCTCAGTTGCAGGGGCAGAGGTGTCCTCTCAGGGTGCACGGCCCTATGAGACGCTCCTGGCCAAAGGGGAAGACCGCAGGCAGCGGATACTTTCTGTGGCTGAGAAGCTGCTTGCCCGCAATGGTTGGCGCAACACCTCCCTGGCTCAGATCGCCCGGGAGGTCGGCGTCACCCCGGCTGGTCTGTTGCACCACTTCGAGTCCAAGGAGCAACTGCTCAACGCAGTGCTCGATGCCCGCGATCATGACGACGACACCCATGCCGACCGCTCCGGCGATCTCGCTCAGGAGATCAAGCGGGTGGCCGAGCGGTTTGTCCGGGCGCCTGAACTGGTCGGCACTTTCACGGTTCTGTTGGTGGAGAACATCCAACCCGATGCGCCGCTGCACGATCGTTTGCTGAAACGGCAGCAAGCTGCGCGCGACATCGTCACCGACATCATCACCCGCGGGCAGCGCAGTGGCCGCTACCGCTCTGACTTCGACGCGGCCACCAAGGCCGTGGAGATCCTGGCATTCATCAATGGAATGGAGACCTCATGGCTACTCGATCCCTCGCTCCCGTTGACGGACGTGTTCAAGAGCTACGCCGACATGCTGGGGCGGGAGATCGAGCAGCCGGACGGCCGCAACGGGGCGACCGTCCAGTGAGATTGGAGGACGACATGCGGTATCGGCTTGATGTGGTCGCCCCCTGTGTGGTCGACGCGGTCCGGTTCGCCGGCGGCTGGCTCGTCGATCGGGTGATGGCCGGGTGGGACGTCACGGTGCTGATCGGCGCCGACGAGGATGTCCGACCGCTGGCGATCCTCGGGGTCGAGACCATCGCCCTGGAGTCTGTCCTGGAGTCTTGGGAGGACCGTCCGCATCCGCAGACCGTCGCAGTGGCCGCCAACCTGTTCAACACCGACGAGCGCGTGCGACGCGGCGTCCTGGGTGCGCTGGAGCAGGGCCACACCGAGGTGACGCTGTGGGGTGACGAGTGTCCGGCGGATCTGAGCGTCGACCCGGTACGTCACGAACTGTCCGCCGCCGCACGCGCTTTCAAAGCCCAGGCGCTCGCCGCAGTCAACGATCCCGAAGCCAAGGTGGTCGGAAACACCGAGGCGTTCCGCTGCGGCACGATGCTCAGCCGCTCGGTGCCCGCGGATCTGATTCCGGCCAGCTGATCTCTCGCCGAGCGTGCATACAGATCGCGAATTCACGCGATTTCGCGATCTGAGTGCACCGTCGCCGCCCAGGCCTTCGACAATCGCTCTAGCACTTCTACCGGTGTATGCCGCTTGGCAACTCTGACTCTCGTCCAACCGAGCTCATCGAGATCTTCCGAGCGGATGATGTCGTGGGCGAACTGCTGCGGGTCTTTGCGGTGGTGGTCGCCGTCATACTCAACCGCGAGCATGCGTTCTTCCCATCCCATATCCAGCCGGTAGCGCCGGCAGCCATCGATGCTCGTCACGGGTATCTGAGTCGTCGGACGCGGGTATCCGGCGCGAATCACCAACAGCCTCAACCACGTTTCTTTCGGCGACTCCGAGCCTGGGGCGTAAAGATCGAGTGCGGCCAACAATTGGCGAATGCCTCGGGCACCTCGATGGCCTACTGCTACCCGAAGTACGTCATCGACACGAAATCCCGTGGCATTTCCCAGTGCATCGAGTCGGGCGACCGCGTCATCCAGATGTCCACGCCGACCGAGGTCAAATGCCGTCCGCTCGACAGTGGTGAGTGGAAGTCCCCGGTGCTCCGTGACCTCGTCGGAGGCAAGCGATCCGGTTTTGAGGGTGGTGATCCCTCGCGGGGGCCTGCGGTTCGGCCAGACCAACTCGATCGGGAGCGTGTCCTCGACGTATTGCGCACCGTGTAGCGCCGATGCGGTGACACCCGCAAGCACTCCGCCACGATGCGACCACAACCATGCGGCTTTGGCACGGTGGCGGATCGTCATTTCCGCTGAACGGCGTGTGTAGACGTCGGGGAACACGGTGACGAACGGCCCGCGATGATTGCGCAGCTGATGCTTGGCCACCAGCCCAGCCGCGACGGCCTCGCTGCCGAGGAACGGGGTGTCCATGTCATCACTTTGACGTACTCAGGGCGGCATCAGCTCAACGCTTTTGCGATGTGGGGATCAACCGTGCGTTGTGGATAACTCGCCTGTCCCGAGCGTGCATACAGATCGCGAATTCACTCGATTTCGCGATCTGAGTGCACGCTCGACGGCGGAGCTAGACGAAGGTGGGCATCGCGGACCAGCCCCGCACCGCGGCGGTCTCCGACGGTTTGGCGTTGGCCCAGTCGACGTTCCACTCGGGGAAGCGTTTGAGGATCTCTTCCAACGCGATGCGCCCCTCGAGGCGGGCCAGCGCGTTGCCCATGCAGAAGTGCGTGCCTGCGCCGAAGGTCATGTGAGACTTCTGTTCCCGGTGGATGTCGAAGATGTCGCCGTTGGGGGCGAACCGCCGGTGGTCGCGGTTGGCCGCGCCGACCAGCATGAGCATCGCCGAGCCCGCCGGAACGGTCTGCCCGTAGTACTCGACATCGCGGGTGACGTAGCGGGCGATCTGCAGGGCCGGCGGCTCCCAGCGCAGGATCTCCTCGATCGCCTGGGGTATGAGCTCAGGATTCTCCACCAGCTCACGGCGTTGGTCCGGGACGTCGGCCAGGGTCTTTCCGGCCCAGCCGATCAGGCGCGTGGTGGTCTCGGAGCCGGCTGTCGCGATGACCGTCAGGTATAGCAGTAGCTCGTCGCGACGCAGCGTGCGCACGGTGCCGGTCTCGTCGGTGAATTCGGCATTGAGCAGATCGGTCATGATGTCGTCGGATGGGTGCTCGGTGCGCCAGTCGATGAACTCGGCGAACACCTCACCGGTGGCCAGGGCATCGACCGTCTGCCCCTGCAGAGTCTCCTCGCCGTGGTCGGTGATGGCGCGTTGCCGGTCCTCGGGGATGCCCAGCAGCATGCCGATGACGCGCATCGGCATCTGTTCGCCGAGATCCTGTACGAAGTCGAACTTGTCAGACCCGACCAGCGGATCCAGGCAACGTGCGGTGAATTCTCGGATCTGCGGTTCGAGGGCGAGCACCTTGCGCGGGGTGAACACCCGCGACAGCAGGTTGCGGTGGATGTTGTGGATCGGCGGATCCTCGAAGATCAGTGTTCCCGGCGGTATCTCCATGCCGGACTTGATGATCTCGAGCAGGGCTCCGCGCCCGGAGATGAATGTCTCGTGGTCGATGACCGCCTTGTTGACATCGTCGTACCGGCTCAGCGCGTAGAAGTCGTGCTGCTCGTTGTAATACAGCGGGGCCTCTTCCCTGATCCGGGCGAACACCGAATAGGGATCCATATTGAGCTCGACGCTGTACGGGTCGTAGTACAGGTCGGCTTCGGTCGACGTGGGCACGGCTGGTCTCCTGACCGTATCGAATGGGCTGTGCACCTGCTTAGCAGGCCAGAGGTGGCCCGGTCAAGGATCGGCCCGCCGGCACCCATACCCGGCTCGAATTCGATACGGGCTGTTGCGGATTGAAAGGTGAGCTGATCCGAAAATGATGTCTATCGGAATTACACTCGGGCGCGCTAGTGTAAATCTCTGTCACAACGGCCGACGGGGGAGTGATGACCGCTGAGGAGATCGTGCGCGCCGAGATCGCCGCATGGGGGAGCAACGACGTCGACGAGGTCATGGTTCATTTCGCCGACGACGCCACCTTCGACATCGGGCCCGACTGGCCGAAACTCTCGGGGCGCGACGCGATTCACGAAATGATGAAGGTGTTCTTCGCCGGCGGGAAATGCGTGGACCTCGAGATCCGGTACCTCGCTGTTGACGGGAACGTGGTCCTGATGGAACGGCGCGATCACTGGATCGTGGACGGCAGGCAGATGAGCTGGCCGGTCATGGGTGCCTACGAGGTGCGAGACGAGAAGATCACGGCGTGGCGGGAGTACTTCTATCCGCCGAAGGAGTCTTGAGGTCGATCACGACCTTGCCGACAGCCTTCCCGGAGGCCACCTCGCGCAGTGCCGCGGGGGTTTCGCTCAGCGGATAGACCGCACCGATGTGTGGCCGAACGGCGCCGGCGGCCAGCAGATCCCGCAGTTCCGCTTCGTTGCGAGTGAACTCGTCTGGGGCGATGTCCTGGAATTGAAAGCCGAGCACGTGAATTCCCTTGACCAGAACCAGGTTCAGCGGGATTCGGGGGATGACGCCGGAGGCGTAGCCGATCGTCACGAACCGGCCGCCGCGACGCAACGACCGTAGCGCCGGCTCGGACAGGTCGCCGCCGACCGGGTCGAGCACGGCGTGCGCGCCGTCGGGCAGGGCGTCCCGCAGTGCGGCGCGTAGGTCGCCGCGCGTGTGGTTCACGAGCGAGACTGCACCGTATTGAGCTGCAGTGGAGAGCTTTTCGTCAGATGAGGCGACTGCCGTGACCCGCGCCCCGAGGGCGGTTGCGAGCTGCACCGCCGCCAGACCCACGCCGCCGCCGGCGCCCAGCACGATCACGTCGTCGGCCGGTTGGATCCGGGCCACCGAGCGCAACGTGTGATACGCGGTGCGGTGAGCCACCCCGAAGGCCGCCGCGGTGCCGTCGTCCACATTGTCGGGAATTCGGGCCAACCCCGATGCCGGAATGCACACCTGCTCGGCGAACGCACCGAACAATCCGGTTCCGGTCACCCGGTCGCCGACGGCGAAACCGCTGGTGTCAGAGGCAACCTCGGTGACCACTCCGGCGAACTCACTCCCCGGGATGAACGGCACCGGTACGTGAATCTGGTACTTGTCGGCCACCAGCAGTACATCGGGGAAGTTCACCGCGGCCGCGCCGATCTGGACCCGTACCTGGCCGGACTGCAGCGGGGGAGCGGGGACATCATCGAAGCGAACGACATCCGGAGGCCCGTACTCGGGGCAGACGGCGGCCTTCACCGGTAGTCGGTGGATTCGGCGAGTTCGGCGGCAGACCGCATCAGCTCGGTGACCACCGGCCCGAACGCCAGCAGCTTCTCGTCGTCGCCTGCCCGCTGAAAACCCTGCTCCAGGACGATCGCCAGCTTCCACTTCGCCAGCACCAGGTAGTAGTCGAGGTCGTCCACCTGGCGTCCGGAGACCTTCGCGTAGTGCGCGACGACGTCGTCGCGCGAGGGCATCCCACGCATGTCGACGTAACCCATCTCGGACGGTTCCGGGTTGTCTGTATCGGCTGGCCAACTCTGCACCATCCACGCAAGGTCCAGCTTCGGGTCGCCGACGGTGCCCATCTCCCAGTCCACGATCGCGGCCATCGTGGCCGGTGTGCCGTGGCGGTACATGACATTGGCGAACTGGTAGTCCCCGTGCATCAGGCCCGGGATGAAATCGAGCGGCTTGTGGGCGCGCAGCCAGTCCGTGGCCACCTCGAGCCCGGGCAACTCACGGTTCTTGATCCGGTCGAGGAATCCGATCCAGCGGTCGACCTGGCGTTCGTGAAAGCCGTCGGGCCTACCGAGATCGCTCAGCCCCTTGGCCTGCCAGTCCACTTTCGACAGCAGCGCAATACCCTCGGCCAGCTGATAACTCAGCCCGGGCCGGGTGCTGGGGTCGGAGTTGAACGGCTCAGGCCAGCGACCGTGGGTATCCATCGGCGACCAGCCGTCGACGAATCCCATCAGATAGAACGGGCGGCCCAATACGTCGGGATCGGCGCACACGCCGACTGCCGCCGTGTGCGGGACCTCCGTGCCGTCGAGTGCCTCGATGATGCGCCACTCCCGCAGGATGCCCTTGTCCCGGTCCGGCGGGGCGCCCTCCGGCGGCATGCGCAACACGCAGGTGTGCTCGCCACGGCGGATCTCGAAGATGACATTCTGGGTTCCGCCGGACAGGAAGCGGGCCTCCAGCGGCTCACCTTTGCCCGCCAGCCCGGCGTTGTCCATCCAATCGGCAAGGCGTGCAGTGTCGATCGTGCTCACAGATTGCCCACCTCAGCTTCCAGGTATTCGGCGAACTTGGCCTTCGCGGCGTCGCGCTTGCGCGGGATCCACTCGGTCGGCCAGGTGTCGGTGGTCGGCTGGTAGTCGCGCAGCACCTGCCGGGCGACGGTGGTCTTGTGTACCTCCGTCGGGCCGTCGGCCAGGCCCATCACCGCGGCGCCCGTGACCATGCCGAGGAAGGGCATCTCGTTGGTGACACCCAGCGCGCCGTGGATCTGCATCGCCCGCCAGGCGATGTCGTGCAGCACGGTGGGCATGGCGACCTTGACGGCGGCGATGTCCTTGCGGACCTTCTTGTAGTCGTTGTACTTGTCGATCTCCCACGCGGTGTAGAGCACCATCAACCGGAATTGCAGCAACTGGGCGTAGGAGTCGGCGATATAACCCTGGACGAACTGTTTGTCGGACAGCCGGCTGCCCTGCGTCTCGCGGCTCAATGCACGTTCGCACATCATGTCGAGCGCCTTCTGAGCCAGACCGATCGTGCGCATCGCGTGGTGAATCCGGCCGCCGCCCAACCGCGTCTGGGCGATGACGAAGGCCTGACCCTCGCCGCCCAACAGCGCCTCGGCGGGAACCCGGACGTTGTCGTAGTGGATCAACGCGTGGCTGCCCTCGTTGTCCGGCTCGCCGTACAAACCCACGTTGCGGACGATCTTGACACCGGGGGTGTCGGTGGGCACCAGGAACATCGACATGCCCTGGTAGGCACTGACCTCGGGATTGGTCACCACCATGACGATCAGGAACGACGCGGTTGCGGCGTTGGAGGAGAAGAACTTCCACCCGTTTATCACCCAGTCGTCCCCGTCGCGCACCGCGCTGGTGGTGAACAGCGTCGGGTCCGCACCGGCGTGGGGTTCGGTCATCGAGTAGCAGGAGAACAGCTCACCCTCGAGCAGCGGATGCAAATACTTCTTTTTCTGCTCCTCGGTCCCGTAATGCGCGATGATCTCGGCGTTGCCCGTATCGGGGGCCTGACAGCCGAACACGATGGGTGCCCACTGCGAGCGGCCGAGGATCTCGTTGAGCAGCGCGAGCTTGAGCTGCCCGTGACCCTGCCCGCCCAGTTCTGGCCCGAGATGAGTGGCCCACAAACCTTTTTTGCGCACCTGTGCCTTGAGCGGGTCGATGGCCTCCCGGCGGCTGCCCTCCAACGGGGTGAACTGTTTGTGCGGCCACGCCAGGTCGAGCGGTTCGACCTGCTCGGTCACGAATTCGTCGGCCCAGTCCAGTAATTCCTGATACTGCGGGTCGGTCTCGAAATCCCACGCCATCGGGGGTCCTCCGATCTAGTTGTTGAGGGTGTTGAAGCCGGTGATCATCGCGCCGATGTCGCACGCGACGCGGTCGGTGAACGAGCGGTTGCCGAAACTGCCTCCGGCCCAGTGCCGGACGCCCTCACTGACCAGGATCTGCGCCAGCCGCGACAGGTGGTCCACGTCGACGTGAGCGCCGAGCTTGCCGTCGGCCTGGGCGCGTGTGAACAACTCGCCGAACATGTCGGCGTCCTCTGTATCGGGGTCGACGTCGCCGGTCAGGATCCGGTGCTCGTGCCGGTAACCCTCCAGGATCGTCTCGACGATCAGTTCGGGTGGGTTGCGCGCCATCGACCGTTCCAGGCTGCGGAGTGCCTCCGTGATGACGGCCATCATGTCGTAATCGCCGGTCAGGAGCGACTTCACGCGCTTCTGGGCCAGGCGGGTCGAGGTCAGGCCGACCTCGAACAGCACGTCTTCTTTGGCCGGGAAATAGAAGTAGAACAGCGCCCGGGACACCCCCGCGGCTCGGCAGATGTCAGCCACCGTGGTCTTGGCGTATCCGTTGGTGCGCCAGAGCGCCATCGCGGCCTGGACCAGGTCGCGTTTGGTCTGGTGTGAGCGAGCCCGTTGGAACGAGGCGCGACGTTGACTGCTGTCAGCAGTGTCAGTCGTGGCTTCCTTGGGCATATTCTGACTCTAACAACGGATTCTGCTATTGAAAATAGTTGACGTTTGTCTAACTATCTCAATATGAACCAACCGCTGCACGGCCGCCGGATTCTGGTCACCGGCGGTGCGTCCGGGATCGGGTGGGCCGCCGTGGATGTGCTGAGCGCCGCGGGCGCCGATGTCATGGCCACCTATCACCGGACGCCACCGCCGGACGGCGCGACGATTCGTTGGCTGCAGTGCGACTTGCGCGATGCGGCCGCCGTCGACGCCATGGTGACCTCGGCGGCGCAGGCGTGCGGTCCAGGCCTGGACGCGTTCTGCGGCCAAGGCCTGGGCGGCTGACCGGGTCACGGTCAATGCGCTCGCGCCGGCGGTCGACACCCCTGGGGCGGATCGTCTACGCGACTTCCTCGGGCCCGAGGTCGCAAAGCTCGTCGACGCGCAGATGAAGATGACGATCCCGTTGGGCGGCGCACTCGGGGACCCGGCCCGCGATCTGGGGCCGGTTCTGGTGTTCCTGGCCGGAGAGGGGGCGGCCTTCATCACCGGTCAGTTGATCGCTGTCGACGGTGGCCTGACGATGCTGGGTGGATAGCGCGAGAATCCTATTCTTGCTGTTTGTCGCTGATCGGTCGGGGTCCGGCGTTGACGCGCAACCGGGGCTATGGAAATCTACTATTCATAGATGAGAGGCGCATTCTCATACGCGTGGCTGGAACGGGAGTAACAGATGGCGATCGACCCGACGGGTATCGATTTTTTCCGCGATGAACGATTGGTCGACGACCCGTATCCGTTCTTCGAGGCGCTTCGGAACAAGTGCCCGGTCAGCCCTGAAGACCACTACAACGTGACCATGGTGACCGGCTGGGATGAAGCCGTGCAGGTCTACAACGACGAGGAGACCTTCTCGTCATGCCTGTCGGTCACCGGACCTTTCCCGGGTTTCCCGGTCCCGCTGGAAGGGCGCAGTGCCGAAGAGGTCACCGCGCTCATCGACAAGCATCGCAACGAACTGCCGTTCAGCGATCAGCTGCCGACGCTGGATCCGCCGACGCACACCGATCACCGCTCGCTGCTGATGCGGCTCATCACGCCCAAGCGCCTCAAGGAGAACGAGGACGCCATGTGGCAGTTGGCCGATGAAGTACTCGACAGCTACCTCGCGCCCGGCCAGGGCGAGTTCATCAAGGGTTTCGCGGGTCCGTTCACCCTGTTGGTGATCGCCGATCTCCTCGGTATCCCAGACGAGGATCGCGAAGCGTTCGTCAACGGCATCAAGCAGAATTCCGGCGGCGGCATCGGCAGCACCAGCAAGGAGTCGTTGTCCCACAGCCCGCTGGAGTTCCTCTACGGTCAGTTCTCTGACTACATCTCGGACCGTCGAGCCAACCCGCGCGACGACGTGCTCACCGGTCTCGCCGAGGCCACCTTCCCCGACGGCAGCATCCCCGACGTCGGCGATGTCGCGAGGGTGGCGACCAACGTCTTCTCGGCCGGGCAGGAGACCACGGTGCGCCTGCTCAGCACCGCGCTGAAGGTCCTCGCTGAACAACCGGAAATCCAGCAGCGGCTGCGCGCCGACCGCAGCCTGATCCCGAACTTCATCGAGGAAGCGCTGCGGATCGAGAGCCCGGTCAAGGGTGACTTCCGGTTGTCGCGCTGCCCGGTGACCATCGGCGAGACCGAGTTGACCGCCGGCACCACGGTGATGGTGCTCAACGGTGCGGCCAACCGCGACCCTCGCCGCTTCGAGGATCCCGACACCTTCGACCCGGCGCGCAAGAACGCTCGCCAGCACCTGGCCTTCGGCCGTGGCATCCACAGCTGCCCCGGCGCCCCGCTGGCACGCGCCGAGACCCGGGTCGGCCTTGAGCGTCTGTTGGACCGCACCACCGACATCCGCATCTCCGAGGCCAAGCACGGCTCGGACGGCGACCGGCGCTACAACTACATCCCGACCTTCATCCTGCGCGGGCTCACCGAGCTGCATCTGGAGTTCGACAGCTGATGAAGGTGAGGGTCGACGAGGACCGTTGTGCAGGCCACGGCATGTGCCTGACTCTGTGCCCCGAGGTCTTCGAGATGTCAGACGACGGTTGGGCGGTGGCCGACCCGGAAGAAGTTCCGTCCGGGTTGGAAGACGCCGCCCGCGAAGCGATACAGAACTGCCCGGAACGGGCGATCAGCGAAATCGACAACTAGAGAAAGAGATTCGCAATGGCATCTGCCAAGGGTTACGTCATCATCACCGAGGACATCAAAGACCCGGCCGGTATGGGTGAGTACGCCAAATTGGCGTCGAAGGCGATGGGTGGCGCGACCATCGTGGCCGTCGATCAGAAGCCCGAGGTGATCGAGGGCGCCTGGCACGGAACTCAGACCGTGGTGCTCGAGTTCGAATCCGTTGACGCCGCCCGTGAGTGGTACTACTCCGACGCCTACCAGGCGGCCGCCAAGGTCCGCCAAGGCGCCGCCGAGTGCAACGGCGTGATCCTCTCCGGCTTCCCCTCCTGATCGGGCGGCCGCAGTGCGCTACAGCATCACGTACCCGATGCACACTCATCCGTACCATCCGGATCTGGTGAGTGGCAGCGGAGTTGCCGCGATGGCCGCTGCGGCCGAGGCTGCGGGTTTCCACGGCTTCGGATTCACCGACCATCCCGCTCCGTCCCAGCGCTGGCTCGACGCCGGCGGCCACGACGCCTTGGACCCGTTCGTGGCCATGGCCTTCGCCGCGGCGCACACCACGACGCTGCGTCTGGTGCCGAACATCGTGGTGCTGCCGTATCGGAATCCCTTCGTGGTGGCGAAATCCGGTGCGAGTTTGGACCTGTTGTCCGGTGGCCGGTTCACGCTGGCCGTCGGAGTCGGTTATCTCAAGCGGGAATTCGCCGCGCTCGGCGTCTCCTTTGACGAGCGCGCTGCACTGTTCGACGAGGCCCTCGAGGTGATCCGCGGCATCTGGACCACTGATGATTACACCTTCGAGGGTAAGAACTTCAGCGCACGCGGTATCACCGCGCACCCCCGGCCGGCGGCGACGCCACATCCACCGATCTGGATCGGCGGCAACACTTCCGCGGCGCGGGCCCGGGTCGCCAAGCACGGCGACGGTTGGTGCCCGTTCGCCGCACCAGCGGGCCTGGCCAAGACCGCGGGAACAGCCGCGATGGACTCGTTGGACGCCCTGGCCGCCGGCATCGAGGATCTGCGGGCCCGGCTTACCGCCGCCGGTCGCGATCCCGACGGAGTCGACATCGTGTTCAACAACTTCGAAGGCGGTAACCCCGGCAGCGACGATTTCGACGCCGACGCCTACCTGGCCGGTGTGGACAAGCTGGCCGCACTCGGGGTCACCTGGTTGCACGTCACTCTGCCCGGCGACAGCCTGGCCCACGCGCTGGAGGCCACCGAGCAGTTCGGCAAGTCGGTAATCGCCGCCTAGCGACATTGACTCTGCGGTGAGGGCTCAGCGCACTCGCACTTTCGCGCCCTCAGCGCAGAGTCGACAGTCTCAAGCAGACGTCAAGGCCGCGATCGGCGTCGTCGTGGTGGCGTGCACCAACAACTCGGCCAGTTCACGTGGTCGGCTCAGGAACGGCGAGTGCGACGCGTCGATCGTGAGTTGCTCGACACCGAGACGTTCGGTCACGGTGTCGGCGAGCCATTGCGGCATCGAGCGGTCCTGGGTGCAGCGGATGAAACTGCGGGGGAGGTCGGCGGCCCAGAACTGTGGCACCGACACCGGCGTGACCGTCGTATCGCCGAACCGCTCCGGCCCGAGACGATCGAAAGCCCAGCGGGCCGTTGCCTCGTCGCAGTCGTGGTAGAAGTAGCGCCACGCTCCATCGAAGTCGGCGAAGTGCATCGCACCTTCGTCGTCGAAATGCAGATAGCCCAGCATCTCGCCGACGTCACCGTCGAACTCGCCGCCCAACTCGTCATCGGCCGAACGCATGGCCATGGCCTCGGGATACGTGCGGCCCTCCCTGGGCAGCGCCGCGGCCAGGTACACGATGTGGCCCACCAGTTCCGGTGCGGCGTCCGCGGCGAGGGTGGCGTCGAACCCGCCGCCAGAGTGTCCGACGAGCACATCTCCGGCCTGCATCACGTCGAGGATCGCGGCGCACCGATTGGCCAGCGTGGACTCTTCGGCCACCCGGGCGCCGTGCCCGGGCAGATCCACCGCGACGCCGTCATGACCCAGATTCTGCAACTCGGCGATGGTGCGCTCCCAGCACCAGGCGGCGTGAAAGCCGCCGTGTACGAAGACGAACCGCACGCCTACTCGTCCACGATCGAGATGGCCTGGCGGGGGCACTGCCGAACCGCTTCGCGGATCTGTGCCTCGTTCTCCGGCGTCACGTCCTCCTGAAGGATGTGCAGGTAATCCTGATCGTCGAGATCGAACACCTCGGGGATGATCCCCATGCAGACCGCGTTGCTCTCGCAGATCTCGAAATCGACGTGAACCTTTTTCGCCATCACCTCAACACCCTTACCGGCACATGCGAATAACCCGCCACGTTCTGCATTTGAACCCGTTGCAGCTCATCCCATTTCACCTCATAGCGGGGCATGAAATCGAGCAGCTTCTCCAGGGCGACCGCACTCTCCATGCGGGCCAGCGCCGCACCGAGACAGCTGTGGATGCCGTAGCCCAACCCCAGGTTCTGGGCCTCGGTGCGGTCGCGCTCGATGTCGAAGGTGTCGGCATCGGTGAACGCATCGGGATCGCGGTTGGCCGCGGCGCTGATCAGGAAGACTGCCTTGCCCGCCGGAATGGTGCCGCTGGGCACGTGGGCTTCTTTGAGGGTGTAGCGGACGTTGTACTGCACCGGGCCCTCGTAGCGCAGCAACTCCTCGACAGCGGCCCCGACCTTCTCGCGGTCGTCGAGCAGTTTCTGCCACTGCTCGGGGTTACGGGCGAAGAGCACCATCGCGGTGCCGACGAGCTTGGTGACGGTTTCCGCACCCGCACCGCCCAGAAGGGTGGCGAAGCCGGTGATCTCGATGTCGTCGAGACGACGCATCTGGCCGTCTTCGCCGGGGATCTCCGCGGCGATGAGCCGGCTGATCATGTCGTCCTGCGGGTTTTCCCGGCGCTTCTGCACCAGCCCGTAGTAGTAGATGCCGGTGTCGATGTTGGCCTGCATGCCGGCCTCGGAGTAGCCGATCTGCCCTGGCTCACGCGACAGGCTGGTGTCGATCCAGTGCCGGACCTGCTGGCGGTATTCCGGGTCGACGCCGGCCATCCGGGTGATGACCTCGACCGGGAACGGACCCGAGAAATCCTGGACCACGTCGAATTCGTCGGAGTCGATCAGGCTGAGGTGATGGTCGATCTGTTCGACGACAGTCTCGCGCTGAGACTGGATCATGCGCGGGGTGAACGCCTTGTTGAGCAGGCTGCGCATGTGCCGGTGATCGGGTGGGTCCATGAAGATGATCGACTTCTGCGGCGGTTCGTCGCTCTGCACCATGGCCAGATCGCAGCCACGCGACGAGGAGAACGCCTCGTGGTCCTTCAATGCTGCCGACACGTCCTCATGCCTTGTCAGGGCATAGAAGTCAGAGTCCTCGTTGTAGTACAGCGGTGCGTCCTCGCGCATCCGGCGGTACATGTCGAACGGGTTGTTGAAGAACTCCTCGGAGAACGGATCGAAGATCACCTGGGCCTTGGTCATTTGGCTGGCTCCTCCTTCGCGGCGGGCTGGGCCGGAAGTTTCGTGACACGTTACGGGAAACTGTTGAACTGTAACGCTAACAGTAACTCTGTTGAGAGTGTTTGAAAAGCACAAAATAGGTGCTGATCAGGTCGTGATGTCCGTGTGGGTTACCTGATGGCGGCGTCGAGGAGTCCCTCAAGCCGGCCAAGGTCGCTGTCCAGTTCAGAGGCTGTCCTGCGCACCACGGCGACGTCTTTGCCGATGAATTCGCCGACCCGCTCGATGAAGGCGTCGGCCGAGCCGGTGGCGGCGATACCGCCGAGGGCGCGGCTTGCCGCACTGCCGTGCGTGAGGGCGGTCAGCAGTGTCGCCTCGTCGATGCCAAGCCGATCGCCCAGGCGCACTCCCTCGGCCACGGCGCCGATCTGCGCGGCGAACAGCGCGTTGTTCACCAGCTTCACCCGCTGCCCGGCACCGACCGGGCCGACGTGCAGTACCGGATCGGCATAGGCCGTCAGCACCTCACGGGCGCGGGCTATCGCGTCGGCGTCACCACCCGCGAACACCGTGACGGTGCCGGCCGCGATGTCATGCGGTCCGCCGCTGACCGGAGCGTCGACGACGGCGATGCCCCGCGCGGCCCCGCGCTCGGCGAGGGCCTCGGCGGTGCGAGGGCTGCCGGTGGTGTGCAGCACGAGCACCGACCCGTCCGGCATCTCGTCGATCAGGCTTGGGCAGAGGTCCCGGACCTGATCATCGGTGAACACACAGACGATCGTCACGTCGGCGCCCGTGACCGCCGCTAGTGGTGAGCTCACCGGGTCGGCGCCGAGTTCGGCCACCGCAGCGCGCTTTTCGTCGTCGCGGCCCAGGACCCGTACCTGGTGCCCGGCACCGGCCAGGCGGCGCACCATCGGTGCGCCCATCCGGCCTGCTCCGATGAAACCGACGCGCATCAGCGGGGATGGTTCATGATCGCCAGGGCGTTGTCGGCGGCATCAAACACTGCCCCCTGGGGAGCTGAGGCATCGTCGGCCAGGCTGGCGGCATGCCTGCAGTCCTTCTGCAGCAGCGCGCCGGCGATCGGTGCCAGGTTGTCCAGCGTCCCGCCGAACATCGCGATGCTGTTGAGCGCCTTGCTGGTGGCCGAACCGCGCGAGATCACCTCGCACAGTGCCTGACGCGGAACTCCCAGTGCCTCACCGAGTTCCAGCGCGCTCATGGCCGCGCCCAGGTTGGCGCTGAACAGCAGGTTGTTGAGGATCTTGGCGACCTGGCCGGCGCCGACGCCGCCCAGGTGCACGATCGGGTCGGCGTAGGTGGCGAACACTGGACGCACGCGCTCGACGACCTCCTCGTCGCCGCCGACCATCACCAGCAGAGTGCCGGCGGAGGCAGCGGGCTCGCCACCGCTCACCGGGGCGTCGATGACGGTGATTCCCTGGGCGGCAGCCTTTTCCGCAAGCTCGCGGCAGGTGTCGGGGTGCACGGTCGAGTGAATGGCGATGACGCCGCCCGGGGCCAGTCCGGCCAGCACGCCCGTCTCGCCGTCGAGCACCTGACGGACGTCGTCGTCGCCCACGACGCACAAGCAGACCAGATCGCTGGCGGCAGCCAGTTCGGCAGGGGAGCCCGCGGTCTTGGCGCCGGTGTCGGCGAAGGGTTCCAGCGAGGCCGGGCGCCGGGCCCAGAGGGTGGTCTCGAACCCGCCTTCCACGATCCGCCGCGCCATCGGCGCCCCCTGGCTGCCCAGCCCGATAAATCCGACTCGCATCAACCTGCCTCCACTTCCAGTTCGGTATTCACAGTGCCTTTCGCCGGCTCGGGGCCACGGTTGGCCACGCACTCATCGGCGAACGACAGCACCTTGCGGTGATAGGTATCGGCGGTCAGTCCCACGCTGAGATTGTGTCCGCTGTCGGCCAGTTCGCCGGTCTCTACCCGCGGCGAGACGGTGAACATCGCAGCGATCCCGGCCAGTGCCTCGGCATCGGACTCCCAGACGTTCTCGTACTCGCCGGCGAGGAACTGCACGGGAACGGTGGTCTGCCCGGCCAGTGCCGGAAACTCCTGCCGTGACCAGGTTTTGACGACATCGCCCTCGTAGGCGGTGCCGCCCGCCGACAGTCCGGCGCCGATAACATCCGGCGGATAGAGCCGGGCCGGTTCCCACAGCAGCTCGCGCAGACCACGCGGCCGGTTCACCGGTGAGGCGTCCTTGAGCAACTCCTGAGCGGCAGGGTGATACCGACGGCCGGTGCCGGCCAGGGATACACCGAGCACTTCGGGCCGTTGGACGGCCAGGTGCAGGGCCAGCTCACAGCCCATCGAATGGCCGAGGACGAACAGGTCAGCCGTACCGGTGATCCGCTGGATTGCCCCGAACGCCAACGCGACCCGCTGTTCGGGTCGTGCCATGGCGTCCGGGTAGGCCGCCGACGCACCGTAGCCGGGGCGGTCCAGCGCGATTGCGGTGTACCCCTGGTCGACTGCGGTCCGCAACAGGGACAGCCCCGGGTGACCGGGGCAGTCGAAGTAGGCCGACGTGGTGGCGCCACCGTGCAATGCGACGACGACGGCGCGCGGGTCGGGGGACTCGGCGACCAGGGCTGACATCGGGACTCCGTCGACCATCACCACTCTGGGGTGCGGATCGGCCTTGCTCGCCGTCGACGTCACGGCTAGTCGTCCCTGCGCATGAGCAGCACACCACTGGGGGTCAGGCCGCCGCTGCTGGCCACGGCGACGCGCACATCCTTGACCTGACGTTCGCCGGCCTCGCCGCGCAACTGCGTGACGGCCTCGTGGATCAGCCCCATGCCGTGGGTACGGCCGTGCGAGAGCTGACCGCCGTGGGTGTTGAGCGGGATGATGCCGTCGCGGGCGATGTTGTGACCGCCGTCGAGGAAGTCCTTGGCCTCGCCGATGCCGCAGAAGCCCAGCCCCTCCAGCCAGGACAGGCAGTTGAAGCTGAACCCGTCGTAGAGCTCGGCCACGTCGACATCGCTGGGCCGCAACGAGGTTCGCGACCACATATGTGCACTCTGACCCAGCACCTGAGGCTCGTGGGTGAGCGTGGTCTGGTCCCAGTCGAGTCGTTCGATGATCTGGGTGCCGACGGCCTCGAACAGGATCGGCGGCTTGGCCAGATCACGCGCGGCGTCCACAGCCGAGACGATGACGGCCACCGCACCGTCACACGGCACGTCACAGTCGTAGAGGCCGAACGGCGTCGTGATCATGCGGGCCGACAGGTAGTCGTCCATGGTCAGCGGATCGCGGTAGATGGCGGTCGGGTTCAGCGCGGCATTGGCGCGCTGATTGAGCGCGATCCAGCCGAGGGTCTCGCGCGTGGTGCCGTACCGGTCGAAGTGACGGCCGGCGTTCTGCGCCAACGTGTGTGCCGCCGAGGTGGACCCGAACGGATGCTGCCAGTTGTCGCTGCGGCCACCCATCGGAGGGGACATCTTGCCCTCCTTGACCAGCTGGCCGAAGGTCGCCTCCCACAGTGTGCGGAAGCACAGCACATGGCGTGCCATGCCGGTGGCCACGGCCATCATGGCCGCGATCACCGAGCCACCCGGACCGAAGGTGTCCATGCCGCCGTTGATCCAGGTCGGCCGGAGCCCGAGTGCGCCCTCCAGGGCGCTCACGCCGCCTTCGCCCATACCGGCGATGGCCAGACCCGGGTAGGTGGAAAGTCCGTCGATGTCGTCGAACGTCAAACCCGCATCGGCGACCGCTTTTTCGGCGGCGTCGATCGTGAGCGCCAGGGGCGGCACCATCTGTCGACGACCGATCTTGGACATCCCGATGCCGGTGATGGCCGAGTGATCCTCGAATTTCTCCTTGGTCAGCATCGGCCGGACGTACTTGGCGACGTCCTGGGGCGCGACGGGTTCGGCGACCGGCGGGGTGGAGGTGGTGTCGGACGACGGCTTGAACACCGGCAGCCAGACATCCTCGATCTGCTGGAATTCGACCTCGACGGGCATCCCGAGCTTGAGGTCCTCGGAATCGCAGTCGACGATGTTGGTCGTCAGTCGGACGCGGGGATCCTCGGCGATGGCCACCTCGGCCACCACGTACGGCGGCGGCAGATCCGGGAACCCGAAACGGTGGTTGACCGTGAACCCGGCGAGCGATCCGCGCCCGGACACGTCACGCACGCCCATGTTGCGGCTGCGGCAGTACCGGCAGACCGGCTGTGGCGGGTGGATGAGGGCGCTGCAGTCCTGGCACTCCTGGATTCGCAGCACCCCGTCGGCGCCCGCGGTCCAGAAGTACTCGTTGAGCGTGGTGACCGTCGGGAGCGGACGTCCCGGTATCTGTGACAACTCGACTCCGGTGGTAAGCGGGTTATTCTGTGTGGAGAATCACGTTACCAGTTTCCGGGATCGGTGATCCAGCCTCTACGCATCCGAGCCGGGTCAACCCGCCTCGCGCTCCGTCCGCGTTTCCTTCAATTCGATGATCGCGTGCACGGGGCAGTCCAGCAGGGCACGTCGGACCGCGTCCTCGTCGGCTTCGGGGATGTTGCCGTCGCCTTGAAGTGAGGCGTAGCCCCAGTCGTCGAGCGGGAAGTACTCCGGTGCGTGCTTGGCGCACAATCCGAAGCCATCGCACAGCGTGCGATCGAGCTTGACCTTCATACCGCCACCACCGCCTCCAGGGACTCCACTTCGTACGGCCGTGCAGCGGTGAAAGCGCCGGAACGGCAGGTCTGACAGCCATTTTCGAGGTGGCGCTGCACCAGATCGGGGAACTGGGCCAGCAGGCTGGCTGCCACATTGGCCGCGCCGTCGAGCGTCGCGCAGGCGCCGCGGCCCCGCAACACCACCGACCACCGCTTGAGCCGATCGAGATCATCCTGGGTGGCGTTGCCGTCGCGAAGTCCGACGGCAACCGCGGCCATCGCGGCCGTCCCGTTGAAGCACGACCCGCACTGGCCGGCGTTCTCGCGGTCGAAGTAGGCCAGCACCGACGCGGCGACCGCCACCGGACACTCGTCGGTGAGGATGCCGATCGCGCCGCAGCCCAGCCCGCTGTTCAACGCCCGCACTGACTCGTGATCCAGTGCGGCTCCCACGATGTCGCGGTTGACCAGCCCGGCGAAGTACCCACCCATCAAGGCTCCGCGGACGTTGTCGGGGGATACCCCGTGCAGCGTCAGCAGATCCGCGAACGCGATACCGTGCGGCAATTCGTACAGTGCGGGTGCTCGTCCGGCACCGGTGATCGTGGCCAGGAAGGTTCCCGGTGAAGCCTCGGTGCCCAACTCCCGGAACGCCCTCGCGCCGTGCTGGTGGAGGTAGGCCAGGTGGGCCAGCGTCTCGACATTGCTGATCAGTGTCGGCTTCCCGTCCACCCCTTCCTCGAACGGGCGTGGGGGTTTGTCGGTCGGCTTGGCCGGTCCGCCGTTGACCACGTGCACCGCCGCAGTCTCCTCGCCCGCGACGTAACCCGGTGCGACGGTGAGTAATTCGATTCTCACACCGTCCCGTTCACGCGGGCTTTCGTCGAGCGCCAGCTCAACACTGTCGGCTGCCGCCGAATCCGATACATACACCACGGCGCGGTCGGCGCCGACAATCCCGGCAGCGAGCCGGAGACCGTCCAGCACGACATGTGGGCGGTTGCGCAGCAACCAGCGATCTTTGATCGAGGCCGGCTCGCCCTCTTCGCCGTTGGCGATCACTACCGTGCCCGACGCGTCCCGCCCGTTGGCGCGCACCGTCTGCAGTTTCACCGCCAACGGAAAGGCCGCGCCACCCCGGCCCAGCAGCCCGCTGGCGTGCACCTCGGCCAGTAGGTGATCTGGATCGGCAAGGGCGCCATAGCCTCCGGACTGCTGGTACTCCACTAAGCTCTCCGGCCGGTCGCGGAGCAGACGCGGGGTGATTCCCGGCCATACCGCGACGCTGAGTTCGGCTGTCATGGTTACATCCCGTCCCCGGTTAGGCTTACCGGCATGAGAACTGCGGTGGTGCGCGTCGGAGTCGACCCGGCTGGTGAGCTCGGCGCGGAACAGCTGTCCGACGGCATGGCAACGCTTCGTGAGTTGCTGGGAGACCGGGGCGCCGAGGTGCTGGACAACCAGCTCGCCGAACTGCCCGCCCATCGCCGCGAGGTCGAGGTGCTGATCGCCGGCAACGACGCACCAGAGTTACAGGCCATCGCGATGGAGCTGTGCGCCAAGGCCTTTGGCACCAGTCCCGCGGCCGGGGTGGTCACATTCGTCAGCCGCGGCACCGATGAGGATGTCCGGGGTGTGCTTGCCGGGTTCGGCTTGTCGGGCGACATCGTTCGATCGGTCGATGGTGAAGGCTGGGATGTCGTGACGGTGACCCTGGACAAAGCCGATCTGGCCCGCATCCCGGAAAGCCGCGTCCACACCGCTCTCGAGGCTTCGTTGAACTGCGAGGTGCACATCCGGACGGTGTGACGGTACGGCGGCACCGGCGTCACGAGGACCTCAGGAAGTCGATGATCGCCGGCGCAGCTTGCACCCAGGTATCGAACAGGCAGAACGTCTTACCGCCGCTTTGGGCGAACCTCTCGCCCGCACGCTCCCAGGCGTCCTCGGGCCAGGGGGGATCGATCAGCTCGGAACCCTTGATCAGACAACTCACTTCAAGCGAGGTGCGCTTGGGATGATCCCAGTCGTTCTCGCCACCACGAATGATCAGGGTGGGCACGGTGATGTTGTCGAACATCTCGTCGGGAACACCTGGAATGGTCTGTCCGGGTTTCGACACGAACGCGTTGAGCCAGCGCAGCATGACCTTGAGGAACTCGTCGGCGTCGAGGTCGAGCAGGCGTTGTCTGTTGGCCGGGTTTTCGGCGATCCGCTCACGCCATTCCGGCACGTTCAGCAGCCCCTCGATCCCGAGCCCGCGCACGGCCAGGATGCTCGGAGTCACGTAGTGGCCGCCGAGTACGAACGACCCGTACACCCCGCCGACGATGTTCCACACCACCAGCTTTCGCACGATCTCGGGATAAAGCATGGTGGTCAGCATCGAGTCCCGCGCACCACCGGAGCCACCGAGGATGAAGCACGGCCCGATGTCAAGGCCGGTGATCAGGTGGTACAGCGTCTCGGCCCGCATGTGCGATTCGCTCTGCCCGTAGAACTGCACGTCCGACCTGCCGCAGTTCGGCCGGTCCCACAGCAGCACCCGGTAGCCGCCCTCGACGAGGGCCTCGGCCAACGGCCGCAGGCCCGGAATGTCCTTGCTGAACCGGCCGCCGGGAGTCAGCGCGATGAAATCGCCCTTGTCGCCGAGAATTTCGTAGACGACGTTGCCGCCGTTGACCTCCATGGTCTTCTCGCCCGGCTTGAGTGGACGAGTCACCGCCAGATCCGTTGATTCGCTCGCAAGCTCGCTCATGCCATCACCAACACATCATCTCCAACCACACGGACCGGGTAGGTACGGATACTCCATTCCGGCTTCACCGCGGTGGTGCCGGTTGCCAACTCGAAACCCCATTGGTGCCAGGGGCAGTAGATGTACTCCTTGTCGCGCACCATCACCGCGTCGCCGGGCACCTTCTCGTCGACCACAGTGCGGCCCCGGGCGCGCCCCGAGCACAGCGGACCACCCTCGTGGGGGCAGTAGTTGGCGATGGCATAGAACGTGCCGTTGACGTTGTACACGCCGACGCCGTGACGGCCGATCGGTACGAGTTTGTGCGTGCCCGGCGGGATTTCGTCGACGGTGGCGACGACATGCTCGCGTCCCTGCGCGAGTCGGGGGCGCTTCTCGGGCTGCTGCACAGATTCCCCGGTCGCTTCGCTCCTGCCCTCCGGAATCATCAGAACACCCGGGCCTGTCCCTCGAGGACCGGAACGGTCTCGGGCAACTTGTAGGTCTGGATGCCATTGCGGAACATGATGGCCTCGCGGGCGTGCTCGGGCAGATGCTTGACCAGCCAGCGCGGGTCGTCGAACGTCCAGTGCGGGTAATCGCTGGAATACAGCAGGATCTTCTCGCACTCCATCCACTCGAATGCCCGGGACAGCTCGGTCTTGTCCTCGGGGTAATCCAGCGGCTGGGTGGTGAACTTGATGTGGTCCTTGACGTACTCACTGGGCTTGCGCTTGATGTCCATCCAACCCTTGCGGGCTGCGTAGATGGCATCCATCCGCCACATCAGCGGCAGGATCCAGGTGAACGCATGCTCGACGAACACGATGCGCAGCGTCGGGAACCGGTCGAAAACCCCGTCGAAGATCAGGCTCATCACCTGGTTGGCCGCCAACAGTGAGTAGCTGACCATGAAGTCGTGGTTGTAGCTGGGCAGCCCCACCGGCGGTGTCGGCAGCGTCTCGTACTCGCCGCGGGACAGGTGGCAGCTCACCGTGATGTCGTGCTTGGTCGCCGCGGCCCAGATCGGGTCGTACTTCGGGTCACCCCACGACGGGCGGGGCTCAGCCTTCATCAGAACCTGGGCCATATAGGGGTGTTCGGCCCACTGCTCGATCTCGGCCACCGCGGTCTGCGGCTCCTCGATGGCGACACAGATGGACCCCCGCCAGCGCTCGTGCCAGTTGTTGTGACCATCCAGCCAGTGATTGGCCAGCCATAGGTTGACCGCGGTGCAGTAGGCCGCGGTGGCCTCGCCCAGTCGGTGCTCGGAGTGTGTTGGTTCGAGGATGGCGATGTCGGAGCCGGCTTCCATGATGAGCTGACGCAGCGCCATATCCGGATCGCTGCAGGCGAATTCACCGTCGGGAGGGAAAGCGTCCACTCGCATGGCATAGGCGTGTGCGTAATCCGGCGCGTCGTAGTAGATCTGCTCGCCGACCTTGTGGCTCAGGAAATACTTACTGCGCCATGGCTCGGGGATGTACTCGATCAGCTCACCGCGGCGCGGCATGGGGTGTACGTCGGAGTCGACGCACCGGACTGCAATCCGCTCGGCTGCAGGCACCCGGGGGTTGGTTGTGACGGTCATCTGTGCTGTGCCTCCCTCGAATACCTACTGCGCCGCAACTGCGGACGCCGAACCGGATGCAACCGCATCCTCTAGCCCGTAAAGCTCTGCGGCGTTGCGCCACAACAACTTGTCGCGTTGTTCGGGGCTGAACGCACTCGGGATCTCCGGTTCGTTGAGCTGCCAGTGTGGATAGCTGGAGCCGTACATCACCATGTCTTCCTTACCGGTGAAGCTCAACCACTCGCCGGCGAACTCGGTGTCGCCGGGCCCGTCGAGGGCGCCCTGAACGAAGTAGACGTGGCCGGGCAGATAGTCGCTGGGCATCTTGGGCGCCCACGGGGTCTGCTCGAGGTGGGGACGGCCGAAGCAGTCCATCCGCCACATGAACGGGGTCAACAGATCTGCGGCGCCGTCGGCCCAGACGAACTTCAGTGTCGGCGTCCGCTCGAACACGCCCTCGGCGATCATGTTCATCAGGTGATAGATGTAGTTGAGCGCCATGAAACCCAGGTACTGCTCATAGGTCCTGGTCTTGCCCGACGGGGTGGGCGCGAACTGGATACCCGCCCCGCCCTCGATGTGCACCGCCACCGGCAGACCGGCGGCGGCGGCCGCGTCCCACAACGGCCAGAACTGCGGCTTGCCATACAGTTCGCGCGACTGCATCGGGATGCCGATCTGCACCACGCGCGGGTGGTCCTTGTACTTGTCGATCTCGCGCAAGGCGCCGACGATGTCGTCCGGGTTGACCCGGATGGTGCCGCGGAACCGCTCACCGTGCTCGGGGTGCTCAAGCCAGCGGGTCACCATCATCGCGTTGTGCGCGGCCGCCAGAGCGGTTCCGAGGTGACGGTCGGGCATGATGCCGCGGGTCATCGGGTGCAGAACCGCGATGTCGACGCCGCGGTCGATGAACAGATGCTGCGCGGCGATGTCGGGATCGGAGCCCGGGTACTGGCGATCGGGCCCCTTGGTGCCCTTGGCGTACTCGCCACCGGGTGCGCCGTACCAGTTCATCTCGTAATCGGGGAAGCCGCGACTGGCGAACGGCTCTTTCAGGAAGTTCTGCCGCAGGTCTTTGTTCGAACCGAAGAAGACATGCACGCTCGCGTCGATAACCGGCGTTCGCGCACTGCCAGGTTGTGCAGGGTTGTTGATCGCCAAGACTGTCCTCCGATGTTCCGTCCGGAAACGAGCTGTGCACACCGCGATGGGCGACGTGCTTTTCACGCCGGACCGTATCGCCAGTCTAGATCCATATTCTTCTATTGCAAGAACATAGTTCTCGGATGACGGCAGGGCTTACGTGCAGGTAGCTGCGGTGCTGGTCGGTCGCCTAGCGGTGAGTTTCCGAGAACGGCCACTTGCCAGAGGAGAATGTCACAACATAGAAAGAGAATGATATTCTCGTCCGGACGTGACAGTGCAGCAGGAGGCGACGGGTGCTACTCGAATTCGATGCCGATCAGCGGCTATGGCAGGAAACCGTGCGCGATGCGGTGACCAAACAGTGCCCGGCCACGCTGGTCCGTGAGGTGGCCGAGCAGGGTGTCGATCCGACACCGCTGTGGCAGAGCTACATCGACCAGGGCTGGACCGAGCTCACCGACTCGGAGAACGCCGTCGAGTTGGCGATCGTGCTCGAAGAACTCGGTCGGGCCACCGATCTGACTCCCTACCTGGCGACCATGACGCAATACGCACCTCTGGCGGGGGATCGCTTCGACGCGGCTCGGGCCGGCACTGCGGTCTACCGCGGTGTGGCGGCCAACCGGGATGCCACCGGCTGGGTGCTGACGGGAACCGCCCATCACGTCCTCGACGGCGACCGCGCCCAGAACCTCGCCGTGGTGACCGACGGTGGTGTGTTCCTGGTCGACGCGGCTCAGGTTTCCGCCAAGCGCAGCGCGGTGTTCGATCCGGTGTTGCACGTGGCCGAGGTGTCATTCGACAACGTTCTTGTCG
This sequence comes from Mycobacterium shunyiense, assembly GCF_058270075.1. NCBI lineage: Bacteria > Bacillati > Actinomycetota > Actinomycetes > Mycobacteriales > Mycobacteriaceae > Mycobacterium > Mycobacterium shunyiense. The sequence goes on from NZ_JBZDPU010000006.1 coordinate 141,970, forward strand.
ATGACACGGACCGCCTGCACGTCGACACCGAGAAGGCACACCATCTGGCTCTGACCGGGATGGCCATCACGATGGTCGGCGCCTGTCAGCGGGCGCTCGACCTCGTGCTCGACCATGTGAAGCAGCGGCAGCAGTTCGGGGTGGCGATCGGGTCTTTCCAGGCCGTGCAGCACAAGGCTGTCGACATGCACGTGGCGATTGAGCGGGCCCGCGCGCTGGCGTATTTCGCCGCACTGACCATCGCCGCCGATGACCCGCGCCGTCGACTGGCGGCGAGGATGGCCAAGGCGGCCGCCGGGGAGTGCCAGACCGTGGTGTTCCGCCACGGTGTGCAGTTGTTCGGTGGGATGGGTTTCACATGGGAGAACGACGTGCAGTTTGCGCTCAAGCGGGCCAAGGCCGGCGAGCTGATGCTGGGCGGCGCTGCCGAGCACCGAGGCGTGATCGCCGCTGAGTACCGCACGACCTACAGGGGACTGTAAATGCAGCTGACATACGATTCCGACGTCGAGGAGTTCCGCGCCGAGTTCTCCGCGTTCCTCGATGCGAACCTGCCGTCGGAGGCCGACACCTTGGAGCGGCCTCGTTCGGTCTCGCACATGCCGCAATGGGCCCGCGATTGGCAGCGGCTGCTCTTCGACAACGGCTATTTGCTTCCGGCCCAGCCGCCTGAGTTCGGTGGACGCAACGCTTCGGTGGTGCAGACCTTCGTCCACCTCGACGAGCTGTGCCGTCGCCGGATCTACCACAGCTTCAACCCGCAGGGCGTCAACATCATTGCGGCATCACTGCTGACATTTGGCTCCGACGAGCAGAAGCACCGCTGGGCGGTACCGGTGCTGCGCGGTGAGAAGACTGCCTCGCTGGGGATGAGCGAGCCGAGTGCGGGTTCTGACCTCGCGTCGTTGCGCACCCGGGCTGTCCTCGATGGTGACCATTTCGTCGTCAACGGACAGAAGGTCTGGACCTCGGGCGCGCACGACGCCGATTTCTTGCTGACGTTCGTGCGTACCGACCCGGATGCGCCGAAGCACAAGGGAATCAGCGTGCTGATCATCCCGACGGACACCCCCGGGGTGGTGTGCCGGCCGTTCGCCGACATGACGGGGGAGGAGAACCTCGACTTCAACGAGGTCTTCTTCACCGACGCCCGGGTGCCGGCCGAGAACTTGGTCGGTCCGCTCAACGGCGGCTGGGGAGTGGCCAACGGATCGCTCGGTCACGAGCGCACCATGATGTGGCTCGGTTTCGCCGACCGGATCGACAACATGCTGGCCGACTTCCAGCCCAAGACCGAGCTGGAGCGCGACCAGTACGCCACTACGATCATGGACTATCAGGCCTTGCGCGCCATGGGATCTGCGGCGCTGGCCAAGGCCTCACGTGGCGAAGCGGACACCGCCTCTGTGTCGGTGCTCAAGCTCTTCGGTTCCGAGGCCGAGCGCAACGCGTTCGAGAACGCGCTGACCGCGGCCGGCCCCGACGGGTTGATCCACCCCACCACGTCGGGCCCGTACGAGCACATGAATCTCGACCACTACTTCGCGAGCTGGTTCGAGCGTTATGCAAGGAGTTTCGGCGGCACCATCGCCGGTGGGACTTCGGAGATTCAGCGCAACATCATCGCCACCCAGGTGCTGGGGTTGCCCCGCCGCTGAGGCCCATGGCGCAAATTCGCGTCGTCATACCTGCGCTGTCACGCTGGAGTGGCTTTCGAGCCCGGGAGTCACTCCAGCGTGACAAATGCGAGGTGATCAATTCGCACCGGTGACGCGGAACAAAACTTAGGTTACAGTCGGCGTGATGTTCACGCTGCGCTTCGATATGCGTGCTCCACATACTCCGGCGACCGAGCTCTACGGCGCCGCGATCGACATGTGCGCCTGGGCCGAAACCCGCGGCGCGGTGATGGCGGTGCTGTCAGAGCATCACGGCACCGCCGACGGGCATCTGGCGGCGCCGCATATCCTCGCCTCGGCGATCGCGGCCCGCACCAGCAGTCTGGCGATTCTGCTTGCCGCCGTACCGATTCCGTTCTGGGATCCGGTGCGCCTCGCCGAGGAGATTTGTGCGCTGGACATCATCAGCCGGGGTCGGGTCTCCTGTGCGTTTGGGATCGGACACCGTACCGAGGAATACGAGCATTTCGGCGTGGACATGAGCATTCGCGGCAAGCTGGCCGACGAGAAGCTGGCGCTGCTGCTACGACTGCTGGCGGGGGAGACCGTCGATCACGACGGCCGATGCATCACAGTGACGCCCATGTGCGCAAGTCCGTCCGGACCGTACCTTCTGATCGCGGGCGGTAGCCGGGCCGCAGCGCGACGCGCGGCACGGCACGGCCTCGGGTTCATCTCGCAGACGGCCACTCCCGGGCTCAAGGAGTTCTACGAGGCCGAATGTCGAGCCAACGGCCACGAACCCGGCGTGATCCAGTTCCCGGTACCGAATACCCCCACCGCGATATTCGTGGCCGACGACCCGGACCAGGCGTGGGATGAGTTGGGGCCCTACCTTCTTCATGATGCACGCACCGCGGCGTCCTACCGACACGGTGACGATACGGTCGCCAGCATCTCCCGAGCCGACGATGTGGCGGCGCTGCGGCAAGCCGACGGGCCGTATCGAATCCTGACCATCGACGAGGCCGCTGGCTACCTCCGGGACGGCAGGCCACTGCCGCTGCTGCCGCTGTGCGGCGGGCTGCCTCCGGATGTCGCCTGGCCGTACCTCGAGCGGGCAGCCGCGGCCGCCCAATCCACATGACCCGACTACGAAGGAGTCGAGAATGCCGACACCCTTACGGACCGTCGTCTGGGCAACCGGCGGTGTCGGGTCGATCGCGATCGACGCAGTCGCCCAGCGCCCGGATCTCGAACTGGTCGGCGTCTGGGTGCACTCGGAGACGAAGGTCGGCCGGGACGCGGGTGAGCTGGCCGGACGGGCGCCGCTCGGAGTCACCGCCACCGGCGATGCCGATGCGCTGATCGCGTTGTCTCCCGACTGCGTGGTGTACGCGGCGAGCGGCCCGGACCGCGACGCCGGCGCGGTGCCGGACTATCTGCGACTGTTGAACGCCGGAATCAACGTCGTGTCAACGACTTCGACGGCACTGGTGTACCCGCCGGCGTACTACTCCGCAGAATGGCGAGATCAGCTGGAAGCCGCGGCCAAGGCCGGGAACTCGTCGTTCTATGCGTCGGGCGTATTTCCCGGGTTCGCCTCGGACGAACTGGCACTCATGCTGGCAACCCAGTCGAAGAAGATCGACCGCGTCACGGTGGCCGAGGTGTCCCTCAACGACCACTATCCGGTGGCCGACGTGATGATGGACGGAATGGGTTTCGGGCGTCCACTGGATTTCGAACCGATGCTGAAGACCCCCGGTTTCATCGAGATGGCCTGGAAGGCGCCGATCTATCTGATGGCCGATGCGTTCGGGGCGGAAGTGTCCGAGATTCGCGGCTCGCTGGATCGCCAGATCACCGAGCGTGACATCGAGGTCGCTTTCGGCACTATCCCGGCGGGAACCTGTGGTGCAGTATGCACACGCGCTGTCGGCATGGTGAACGGCCGGGAGGCCATCGTGATCGAGCACATCATCCGGATGTCGCGCGACGTTGCACCCGATTGGCCGGCATCAGAATTCGACGCCACCTACCGGGTGGACATCGAGGGAGATCCCGACATCCACTGCGTGATGAACCTGGGGGAGGCCGACGGACACGGTGCCGGGCAGGCGGCAATGGCGGCCACCGCGATGCGGGTGGTCAATGCGATTCCCTACGTCGTCGACGCACCCGCAGGATTGTTGAGCTCACTCGACATACCGAATACGTTGCCGCGACACGCCTTCGGCTAGCCCACAGTCAGCGCGCGACGACACCGCGCAGGCTCGTATCACGCACATGGATCTGCGCCGCCCGGGTACCCAACTGCCGCAGGATGTTCTCGGGGATCCAGCCCACACAGATCACGGACCGGGCCAGCATCTCGTTCGACGGACTGTCGATGCTGATCTCGCCGGCCCTGATCCCTGCGGCGAGCAGTGACTTGACCTGTTTGACGCGCTGCGTGAACAACCAGCCGGGGTTGGGGGTGTCCGGCGGGGACTGGCGCATCCATGCGAGCTGGATCCTGAACTCGTCTCCGAACTGGTCCAGCGCGTTGGTGTGAATCCAGCTCAGCGCGTCGAGCTTTTCGATCGTGGTGCCCTCGGATCCGAGGACTTCGGTCCAGCCCACGGCGATCTTCTCCCCGAAGGACTGCATGATGGCCGCCAGCAGTTCGTCCTTCGACCCGATCAGCCGATAGACGGTGCCGGTGCCCATACCTGCGGCCGAGGCGATATCCCGCACGGTCGTACCCTCATAGCCGCGCCGGCCGAACTCCGCCCGCGCTACCGCGCGGATATGGGCGGTCTTGTCATCGGCCTCGGAGGCGGCCTCCTCGATCCAGGTCCGCACCACGGCGTCGGCCGCGATGAACGGGACGGACCTGTCGAGTTCGGTGTCGGTGGGCCGGCCGGTGGCCAAGCCTTCCAGCAGAATCCGGCACAGCAGGGTGGCGACCTTCTCCGGTGCGGCGTTGTGGCGCATGACGTCGAGGCCGACCTGCAGCATGGTCTGGCAGATCCGGTCGGCCAGAACGGCCAGATCGATATCCGAGCGCAGGTAGCCGGCCCATCGGGCGGCTCGCAGCGTCTGCTGCATGGCATCCAGCGTCGCCGTCGGGCGGCGCTGTGCCAGCGCGACGAGGTCGGGGTTGGAACTCGGGCTCTCGTAGAACGACATCTGAAGAGCGGCACGGTGTGCGACGGCGCATCGCGCGATATCCGAGCCGAGCTCGGCGATCCGGTCGAACGGCGATGCCGGATCGGGGCCGTCCAACCGGCGCTGGGCGTGCTCGGCGATGCGGTCGAGGTCTTCGTGATACCGCTCGAGCAATTCCACCAGGATGGCTTCTTTGGATTCGAAATGGTGGTACAGGCTGCCCGGCAGAATGCCTGCCGCGTCCGCGATCTCCTGCAGCGATGTGCGCAGGCCCGACGTGGCGATCAACGTGGCGGCGGTCTCGAGGATCTCGGTCCGGCGCGTGCGATCCTCCGCTACGGTGCCGGGTTCGGTTGCGCGACCTGGGGTGCGCTTGAGCGTCTTGCGCTCCCCAGGGGTTACCTGGGGACGGCCCACAGCGGCTCCACGATGATTGCTGGCTCCCGTCATACGATTTGGGTTTCCGACCCAATATTTGGTTAGAGGCTACCAGAACAGCGCTGGTGCGCCGGGGATCCCGTGAAGCCAAAGACGCCGGTAGACCCTGCACGGCCGGGTTCCGGGCCTTGCGCCGAACGTGCCGACGGCAACGCTGTCGCCGGACTCACCCGGTGACGCCGAGCCGCTCGGTAACCGCGAATACCTCGTCGTAGATCGACCCCGGCACTGTGAACGGCTCTGTCGCAGCCACTTCCGACAGATGAGCGGCGACATCGTCGGCGGTCGGGTTGCTGCCGGTGGGTGCCAGCCAGCCCTCACCCAGCCCGACGAACACCCGGGCGAACCGTCCGGCGCAGGCAGAGAAGTTCTGATGGCTGAACTCGCAGTCACGGCTGGCCAGGTACACCACCAAGGGTGCCACCAGCTCAGGCCGGATCGCCTTGAAGAAGCCGTTGCCCTCAAGCGCTTTCGGGTCGCCGAGGGTCTCGGTGACCATCCTCGAGATGCCGAACGGCAGTACGGTGTTGGCCAGGATTCCGTGCGGCGCGCCCTCGAGCGCGATCACATTGGCGAGGCCGACCAGGCCGGCCTTGGCTGCAGCGTAATGGGCTTCGAGGTGCTGGCCGAACATCCCTGCCGACGAGGCGATGAACACGAACCGGCCGTAGCCCTGGTTCTTCATGACCCGGAACGCAGGCTGGGACAGGTAGAAGCCGCCGTCGAGGTGCACTCGCAGCATGCGACGCCAGTCTTCGGGGGAGAGCTCGTCGAACGGGACGCTGTTGAAGATGCCCGCGTTGCTGATCACTACGTCGAGCCGACCGAACTGTTCGACGGCGGTGCGCACGATCGCCTCGCCACCTTCGGGGCTGTCGACCGAATCGTAGGACGCCACCGCGGTACCGCCGGAGCCGACGATTTCGTCGACAACCTGATCGGCCACCGCGACGTCCGAACCGTCGCCAGACATGGACCCGCCCAGATCGTTGACCACCACTGCGGCGCCGCGCCGTGCCAGCTCGAGAGCGTATATCCGGCCGAGGCCGCGGCCGGCACCGGTCACCACGGCGACCTGGTCGTCGAAGTCGATCACTTTGTAGCCCTTGCCAGTTGATGTTCCGGGTCGGTTGATTGACTCCGGTCGGCCCGAACTCTACGGTGGAACAGATATTTGGTCAACGGGGTGCGGAGGTGGAAAGTGCCCGGTGGCGGTGACGACGACGGCCGGTTCGCCGGGCTGGGCATGCTGGCGTCCGCCCTCGCAGCTCGTCCGGTTGCGGTGACGGCGGCCGCCCCGGGGGCCGCGCCGTGGACCGATGGCAAGACCGTGTTCGTCGATCCGTCGGCGTCCACGCGTACGCAGCTCGAATCGGTGGCCGTGCAGGCATCACTGATTGCGGCAGGCAGCCTGGACCCTGATGTGCTCGGAGCCCTGGTCCGTCATCGGCGGTTGGCCGGCCGTTATCTGGCCGTCGAGGGACACCGCGCGCTGTTGGTAAACCGCGCACTCCTGCCGAATTCCCTTGGCGCCATTGCGGACCCGAGGGTCTGCGAGGGTAGCGATTCACCCGCAGCGTCCCTGGCGATGGCGAGCGGCAAGGGTGCGTTACCCGATCCGCCGACGGGATTCGGTGCGATCCAGGCCAGGAAGGTCCTGGCGGCGTGCGCAGCGGCCAAGCCTGTAGATGAGCGGTCGGTGGCACATGTGCCGCGGCGCGATGAGAAGCAGGAGCTCGAGGAACTCGATGAAGACGACGTCGACGACTCTGATGACCCCGATCTGTTCTCCAGCCCGGTCGGCGGGGGTGGAGCCATTGGAAAATGGCTCAAGAAGCTCTTGTCGTCGTCCCGCAAGACAGGTGGCAGCAGTGGGGGGCCGCCGGGTGCCGATTCGCCAACACACCGAACCAACTCGACGAAACGTGGGGTGCACGCGGTCTCCTCGCTCGCCACGGTGTCGTCGGAGGAAATCGTCGACATCAAGACCGACGGGGTGAAGTATCCGGAATGGAACGCCGAACGCCGCGTCTATCGACTCGACTGGTGCACCGTCCGCGAGGCTGACCCGCAGATCAAGCCACACGCGACCCAGCAGATCGAGGACGCGATCAGCGTGCGGCGCCCCCTGGCGCGTCTTGGCATGGGACTGCATCGGCGTCATCGGCAACCGCAGGGCGACGACATCGACATCGACGCCGCGCTGGAGGCCCGGGTCGAAGTTCGGGCCGGATCGGTGCCCGACGAGGCCGTCTACCTGGACAGTCTGCGTCGCCGGCGGGACCTGTCGGTGCTTTTGCTGTTGGACATCTCCGGTTCGGCCGCTGAGCCGGGCACCGTCGGGCGCACGGTGCATCAGCAACAGCGGACGGCAGTGGCCCATCTGATGGTGGCGCTTCACGACCTGGGTGACCGGGTGTCGCTGTACGCCTACTACTCCCAGGGTCGGTCGGCGGTGACGATGGTTCCGGTGAAACGGTTCGACGACCACCTGGATGCACAGGTGTTCCGGCGACTGAACAGCCTTGAGCCGGGCGCGTATTCGCGTCTCGGAGCGGCGATCCGGCACGGCTCGGCGGTCTTGGAGGAGCGTGGTGGCACCTCGCGGCGGCTACTGGTCGTGCTGTCCGACGGACTGGCCTACGACCATGGTTACGAGCGCGCCTACGGTGCTGCCGACGCCCGACGCGCCTTGACCGAGGCTCGGCGTCGGGGGACCGGTTGCGTGTGTCTGACCATCGGCGCCAGCACCGACGTGGAGTCGTTGCGTCGGGTGTTCGGGAGTGCCGCTCACGCCACCATCGCCAGTCCCGATCAGCTCGCCGGCGTGATCGGGCCGGTGTTCCGCTCCGCGATTCGTTCCGGCGAGGTTCGTCGCCGAGTGTCGTGATATGAAGGCCCAGAATGTCTTTGGGGCTGACCGGATATGAGCAGCCGCGTTGTGAAGAATGGTTGAAACAAACATCTGTTCCACGATAGGCTCACTTCCGTACCGCAGCGTCGCGGCTACGACGAAAGGTGTGTTGATGGCCAACGAGTCCGGGCTCGCTCACCAGAACGGCGCCAGTTCGCAGGCCCTGAGTGCACGTCCCTATTACCGACCGGTCGGCAACGAGGAGATAGTGTTCAAGGCGGCGTACCGCCAGGGCCTTTCGCTGGTCTTGAAGGGGCCGACGGGGTGCGGTAAGACGCGCTTCGTCGAGGCGATGGCTCACGATCTCGGGCGCCCGCTGATCACCGTCTCCTGTCACGACGACCTCACCACCGCCGACCTTGTGGGTCGGTATCTGCTACGCGGCGACGAGACGGTGTGGGCGGACGGGCCGCTGACTCGCGCTGTGCGAGAAGGTGCGATCTGCTACCTGGACGAGGTGGTCGAAGCTCGGCAGGACACCACGGTGGTGCTGCACCCACTGTCCGACTACCGGCGCCAGTTGCCCATCGAACGGCTCGGCATCACGCTCGATGCGGCACCGGGATTCGGTCTGGTCATGTCCTACAACCCGGGCTACCAGAGTGTGCTCAAAGACCTGAAGGACTCGACGCGCCAGCGGATGGTGGCCATCGAGTTCGGTTTTCCGGATCCCGATGTCGAAGAGGGGATCATCGCCCACGAAGCGGGCGTGGATCATGCCACGGCTGTCGAGTTGGTGCGGTTCGGCCAGGCGATCCGGCGCCTGGAGACCGGCGGCCTGCGTGAGGTCGCATCGACCCGCGTGTTGATCGCGGCGGGACGGCTCATCGCCGAAGGCCTGCCGGTCGCGGTGGCGGCAAGGGTGGCGATCGCGGGACCGCTCACCGATGACGTTGCGGTAGGTCGCGGTCTGCACGAGTTGATCGACGTCTACCTGGGCGGATCCGCATCGGGTGATTGACGGTGTGTCCGGCCGCCATTAGTGTCTGAACAAATATTAGGTCTGCCCACGGCGCCCTCGCGATGAGTGCCGAAACATGGAGGTCAGATGTCGTACGAGAGCACTGCGCAGCCCATCAAAGTCGGCTATTTGATGGATTTCACCTTGCCGCCGGGTTTCCCGGAAGAACTGATGGCCTCGTTCACCCAGACGTTTGAGCTGGTGTTCGAGGAGGCAGTTGAGCAGGGCCTGATGGATCGCCCGGTGCAGATGATCTACCGCGAGGTGGAAGGGCTGCCGAAGGGATCGGTCAAGGCAGTGATCGACGCCTTCGGTGAGCTCGTCGACGAGGGTTGCCTGGTGGTGTTCGGGCCGAACATCACCGACAACTGCGTACCACTGCGGGAAGCGATCGAGGAGCGCTTCAAGGTGCCCGCGATCAGCGTTACCGGGACCGACGACTGGCTCGGCGAGTGGACGTTCGCCTTCCCCCAGGGATCGATGACCGACGAACCCATCTTCCTGGCGGATCTGATCTCGAAGCGGGGCCTGACCGAGATCGGCGTCCTGGTGGAGCAGAACCTCATCGGTGACAGCTATCTGAAGAATCTACGAACTGCATGTGCCCGCAAGGGTATTCGGATTGTCGCCGAAGCCGCGATCGCGCAGACCGCCCAGGACATCAACGCCGCGGTGAGCACGCTGCACGAGGCGAAGGCAGAGGCGATCGTGCACCTCGGTTTCGGTTTTGGCATTGTCTTCATCAATCCCGCACTTGAGGCCGTCAACTGGGATCCCCCGCGCTTCACCACCACCGCGTTCCAGAACGCGTGGGTCAATCCGATCATGTGGAACGCGCTTCTGGGTTGGGTCGGGGTCGATCAGTACGACGAGGGAAATGCCGTCGGGCAGGCCTGGCTGGACCGGTATGCGAAGCGGTACAACGGGAGTCGCCCCGAGTACTGCGTTTCGGTGGTCAACCACGACGTGGCGGCCACGCTGGTGCGAGCCTTCACCGACGCGCATCCGTTGAGCCCGCGCGGGGTCAAAGAAGCGCTCGAGCGCGTGAAGATGATGCCCGCGGCGTCCGGCGCGCCGGGAACCCGGGTGTCCCTGGGGAAGTGGACGCGACGCGCATGGATGGGGCCGGGATATCTGGTCGCGCGGACCCTTGATGCCGACGGCATCAACTCGCACCTCGTCGACCGGTTCGGGGCGGAATGACATGACTACCAGGGAATCCCTACCGCCTGACGCACAGGTCAAGCCGCCGCCGCGCAAAGGGCCGAACTGGGGCCGGGTCGTGGCGCTGCTCGCCTGGCTCGGCTTTCTCGGCCTGTTCGTCGCGGTCGGGCGGACGGACGTCGACCCGCGGGTGGCCAACCCGAACGTCGAGGGGCGGCCACGTCCCGTCGCGTTCCTGACCGCGTTCGACCACTGGCAGATCATCCCGCAGGTGGGTGCCGTGATCATCGTCGTGGCGTTCACCGTCATGTTCATTGTCGGCTGGCGGAAAAACCCCGGCAGTCCGGTACTGCTGATGGTCCTGTGCACGACGCTGATCGTCTGGCAGGACCCGATCATGAACTGGTCGCCGTACGCGGTGTACAACCCGATGCTGCTGCACTGGCCAGAGAACTGGTACCTGATCATGATGTCGCCGACGGTGGAACCGTTCATCGTGTTCGGCTACGTATTGTTCTACTTCGGACCGTACTTCCCGGCGATCTGGATTCTTCGCAAGCTGCAGGCCAAGCGCGGCCCTGAAGCGTTCGTTACCCGACACCCGCTGGTCAGCCTGGGCGCCCTGGTGCTGGTGATCGGGTTCATCTTCGACGCCATACTGGAAGTCAGCCTGGTGCGGACCGGACTCTACATCTACTCGCAGGCGATTCCGTTCGGAACGTTGTTCCCCGGCAGCACCTTTCAGTTCCCACTCATCTGGGAATCGCTCTCGGTGACGTTCGTGATGATCCCGGCGGCCATCCTCGTTTATCGCGACGACACGGGAAAGTCGGTGGCCGAGAAGCTCGCTGCGAAGGCGAGGCTCTTCCCGACGAAGCCCGTACTCGGCACGTTCCTGGTGATGTTCGCGATCATCAACGTCTCGTACTTCGCCTACGGTGGCTGGTTCTGGGCGATCAAGGCCAGCGGGCTCGCCACCTCGGTCGCCTGCCCGTGGCCATATCCCGAGGCCAAGATCTATGACCCCCAGGGCTACTACCGGGCGAACGGTGCCGAGGGGCCGTACTCGGTGGGCAAGTGGTCCACCTGGCAGCAGGGACCGTCCCGCAACCTCGACGTCGAGCTGGGTTCGAAGAGCGATCGGTGCGCAACGGGGAACCAGCATGACTGAGCGGACCGATGAGCGCTTGCGCGAAGAGCATAGAACGGTCCTCATCACGGGTGCGTCCCGTGGGCTCGGCTTCGCTTCGGCCACGCACCTTTATCGCGCGGGGTGGCGCGTGGTGGCGGCGATGCGCACGCCGGACCGCGGAATGACACTGCTGCGGGAGGCAACCGGGGCAGGGGACGACGACGACCGGCTGATCGGCATCCAGCTCGACCTCACCGACGCCGCTTCGATCGCCGCGGCGGCCAAGGGCATCACCGAAACCGTCGGGGCACCACATGCGGTGGTTCACAACGCCGGGATCTCGGCGGCCGGAATGGTCGAGGAGACACCACCGGATCTGTGGGAGCGCATGTTCGAGACCAACGTCTTCGGCCCGGTGGCGCTCACCAAGGCGCTGCTGCCGTCGATGCGAGACGCCGGACGGGGCCGCATCGTGCTGATCTCCAGCGCTGCCGGGGTTCGTGGAATGCCGGCCACCGCACCATATTCGGCGGTCAAGGGAGCGCTGGAACGTTGGGGGGAGTCGATGGCCGGTGAAGTCGGGCCGTTCGGGATCGGCGTCACCATTCTGGTCACCGGTACCTACGACACGGAGATCATCACCGACGCGGGCACGACAGACGTCCGTGACCTCGACGGGCCCTATGCCCGCCACCACCGCACGATGGACAAGCGGGGGCGGGCCATGATGAAGCGCGCGGCCCGGCCCCCCGAGAAATTCGCCGCGGGTCTGGCCAAGGCCCTCGAGAGTCCGAAACCCTTCGTCAAGACCGCTGTCGGCCCGGACGCACGAATGTTGTTGATCGCCAACCGCTTGCTTCCCGCGGCGGGTTTGCACCAGGTGACCCGGCTGATGATGGGCATCCCACGGTTCGGCGCGTTACGAGGGGAGGGTGCAGGCCATGACTGACTTCGAAGCGAGGATGTTGATCGACGGCAAGCTCGTCGAGGGCGAGTCAGGAGCCTTCGCCAACATCAACCCGGCGAATGAAGATGTGCTCGGCGAGGTTTCAGACGCGTCGAAGGCCGACATGAACCGGGCCATCGACGCGGCCCGCCGGTCGTTCGACGAGACCGACTGGTCGACCGACCATCAACTCCGCAAGCGGTGCCTTGAACAATTGCACGAGGCGATCGAGGGCGAACTGGAGTCGCTGCGCGAGGAACTCATCGCCGAAGTCGGTGCGCCGCGCGCCGTGACCCACGGCCCCCAACTCGACGCTCCGTTCGCCGACGGGCTCAAATACCCGGCCCGACTGATCGACACCTTTCCGTGGGAAACCGATCTCGGCGATACCGTCGTCTCCGTCACCGGGGTGAACACCACCCGCAAGGTGTGGCGTGAGCCGGTCGGCGTGGTCGGTGCCATCGTGCCGTGGAACTTCCCGTTCGAGGTCGCCGTCAACAAGCTGGGGCAGGCCCTGGCGACGGGTAACACCGTGGTGCTCAAGGCTGCGCCCGACACACCGTTCAATGCCACGCGGCTCGGCCGGCTCATCGCCGAGAACACCGACATCCCAGCGGGTGTGGTGAATGTCGTGACGGCATCGGACCACCTCGCCGGCGAAGAACTCACCCTGTCACCCAAGGTCGACATGATCTCGTTCACCGGCTCCACGGCCGTGGGTAGGCGAATCATGGAAAAAGGTGCCGCGACGATGAAGCGGCTGTTCCTCGAACTGGGTGGCAAGTCGGCGACGATCGTGCTGGAAGATTTGGATGACACAGCGTTCAACTCCGCATGTTTGATCGGTATCGGCCCGTTGCTACACGCCGGGCAGGGCTGCGCAGCTCCCACCCGAATGCTGTTGCCGCGCTCCCGTTACGACGAAGGCGTGGCGATCCTGAAGGCGATCTACGAGAACATCACCCCAGGCGATCCGCAGGATCCCGGAACCCTCTGCGGCCCGGTCATTTCAGCCAAACAGCAAGCCCGCATCCTGGGCTACATCGCGAAGGGCGTCGACGAAGGTGCCACGATGCTCGTCGGCAGTACGCAGGCGCCGACGGCTCTCGGTCTGTATGCAAAGGGTTTCTGGGTCAGCCCAACCCTTTTCACCGATGTCGACAACTCGATGACCATCGCGCAGGAGGAGATCTTCGGACCGGTTCTCGTCGTCATCCCGTACGAGGACGAGGATGACGCCGTCCGGATCGCCAACGACAGCCCGTACGGGCTCGCAGGCAACGTCATGTCGGGCTCGCTGGAGCGGTCGCTTGCCGTCGCGCGCCGGCTGCGCGCCGGGTTCATCGGGCTCAACGGCACCGCAGGTTACGGCGCGGACACCCCGTTCGGCGGTTACAAGAACAGCGGAGTCGGACGCCAGAACGGCATCGCCGGATTCGAGCAGTACACCGAGATCAAGTCCGTCGCCTACCCGGCCGGCTAGGAGGAGACAGCTTTGTCGCAGCTATTTGACGACCTGGAGGACTTCGGCTCGTTCGACGACGCCGTCTCGGGAGATGTCCGGGATCCATTCCCGGAGCTCGCCAGGCTTCGCCGCGAGGAACCGATCCAGCGGATCGACATGTCCGCGATGCCGGGAGAAGCGGGTAAGCCCGTGTTCATCGTGTATCGCTACGAGGACGCCCAGCAGATGCTGCGCGACAACCTGACGTTCTCGTCGTCGGGTGTCATCGCAGCGTTCGGTCCGGTGCTCGGCGAGCGCGTGATGCTGGGCATGGATGAACCGGTGCACGGCCGGCTGCGTTCGCTGGTATCGAAGGCGTTCTCGCAGAAGGCCTTGACGCGTTGGGAAGACGAGTTGGTCGGCCGGGTCGGCAACGAACTCATCGACAAGTTCGCGCACAAGGGCAGGGCCGACCTGGTCAAGGAATTCACCTTCGACTATCCGAGCCGGATCATCGCGGGATTGTTGGGATTGCCGGAAGCGGACTATCCCCAGTTCCAGCGTTGGTCCATCTCGCTGCTGAGTTGGATCCTGAATCCCGAGCGCGGTCTGGCGGCTTCAGCCGCGCTGTGCGAGTACTTTGCTCCGATCCTGCAAGCCCGTCGGGCCGAGCCGAAGGACGACATGATCAGCCTTCTCGCCGAGGCCGAGATCGACGGCGAGAAGCTCACCGATGAAGAGATCTTCTCCTTTCTGCGGTTGCTGTTGCCGGCCGGAGTGGAGACGACGTACCGGTCGCTGGGCAATCTGCTGTTCGGGTTGCTCTCGGACCCGACGCAGCTGGACGCGATCCGGGCCGACAGATCACTGCTGCCACAGGCCATCGAGGAGGCGGTGCGCTGGAATCCTCCGCTGTTGACCATCACCCGGACCACCACCTGCGACACCGAGCTCGGCGGGGTGCACATCCCCGAAGGTTGTTCGGTGATGCCGATGCTCGGCTCGGCGAATCGGCAGGACGATCGGTGGGAGAATCCCGACGAGTTCGACATCTTCCGCACCGCCAAAGGAAACCTCGGCTGGGGTCACGGTGTCCACGTGTGTCTGGGCATGCACCTGGCACGGCTGGAAATGCGCACCGGCATCAACCTTCTGCTGGATCGACTGCCCAATCTGCGGCTGGACCCGGACGGGGACGATCCGCACATCCGCGGTCAGGTCTTCCGGTCGCCGACCGCGCTACCGGTGCTGTTCGATGCGGCCGCCCGATGACTACCCCGGCGAGCAGACACATATGTACCCGACACACCGCGATTCGGGGTACGTATGCGTCTGCTCGCGCTAGGAAAAGTGACCCGAGGAGAGGCTGAGATGACCGACTTCGAGACGGTGGACTTCTTCACCGACGAGTCACTGGTGCCCGACCCGTACCCCTACTTCGACCACCTGCGGTCGAAGTGCCCTGTCGCCCAGGCGACCCCGTTCAACGTCCTGGCAGTGACAGGCTACGACGAGGCGCTGGCCGTCTACCGGGACCCGGCGTTCTCATCCTGTGTGTCGGTCGCGGGCCCGTTCTCGGGGATGCCGTTCGGGCCGGGGGACAGTGACGATGTCACCGACCTGATCGAGCAGCACCGTGCCGCGGTTCCGATGGCCGAGCACATCACCTCACAGGATCCGCCGGTACACACCCGCACCCGCGGGCTGATGAACAAGCTGATCACGCCGAAACGCCTCAAGGAGAACGAGGAGTTCATGTGGCGACTGGCCGATGAGCAGCTCGACACCTTCATCGACAAGGGCGGCTGCGAATTCCTGGCCGACTACGCAAAACCGTTCTCGCTGCTGGTGATCGCCGATCTGCTGGGTGTCCCGGCCGACGATCACGAGGAATTCAAGGCCGCGTTCGCGCTGGAGACGGTCGGTGAACTCGGCAAGGAGGCACCGACGACGCACAACCCCCTGCAGTGGCTCAACGAGAAGTTCTACGCCTACATAGAGGATCGCAGGCGCACGCCACGCGACGACGTTCTGACCGGGCTGGCGCAGGCCAAATATGAGGACGGTTCGACGCCCGAGATCGAGGACGTGATGAACCTGTCGACGTTCCTGTTCGCCGCGGGAACGGAGACGACCACCAAGCTGGTGAGCTCGGCGGTGCGGTTCATCGGTGACAACCCGGGATTCGAGAGGTTGCTGCGCGGGGACCGCAGCAAGATCCCGGCCTTCCTCGAGGAGACACTGCGCTTGGAAAGTCCGGTCAAATCGCACTTCCGGATGGCCGGCAAGACCACCAGCATCGGTGATGTCGAGGTTCCCGCTGGGACCACCGTCATGGTGCTTCCCGGAGCGTGCAACCGCGACGAACGGAAGTTCCCCGAACCCAACATCTTCCGAACCGACCGTGCCAACGTACGCGAACAGATCGCATTCATCCGCGGTGTCCACTCCTGCCCGGGTGCCCCGTTGGCCCGCGCGGAGGGCCGGATCTCGCTCAATCGGATCCTCGACCGGATGGGTGACATCACGATCTCCACCGAGCACCACGGCCCGGCGGACAACCGCAACTACACCTACGAACCGACCTTCATCATGCGTGGGCTCAGCACGCTGCACATCACCTTCACACCGCTGCACTGACACCTGAAGCAGACGCAAACTCGCCAGAGAAAAGGAGCACCACATGACCGGAAAGCTCGACGGCAAGGTCGCTTTCATCACCGGTGCCGCCCGCGGGCAGGGCCGGGCCCATGCAATCGCGATGGCCAGGGAGGGTGCCGACATCGTCGCCGTCGACATCTGCCGCGACATCCCGTCCAATCCCTATCCACTGGCCACACCCGAGGATCTCGCCGAGACCGAACGGTCGATCAAGGAACTCGGCCGACGTGTCGTCGCGCGGGTCGCCGATGTCCGCGAGCGCCACGAGCTGCGCGACGCGGTCGAGGCGGGTATCGCCGATCTCGGCAAGATCGACATCGTGGTCGCCAATGCGGGCATCCTGCCGATGGCGATGGGCAATCCCGATCCGATGGGTTTCGTCGATGCCTCCGACGTCGATCTGCTTGGCGTGATGAACACCGTCGCGGTGGCGATACCGCATCTGCCCGACGGTGCGTCGATCATCGTCACCGGTTCCACCGCAGGCATGATCCGCGGCACCACCACCAGTCCCGACATGGGCCCGGGTGGCGCTGGTTACGGTTGGAGCAAGCGGATCGTGATCGAGTACGTCAATGAGATGTGTCTTCACCTGGCGTCGAGGATGATTCGGGTCAACGCGATCCATCCGACCAACTGCAACACCCACCTGCTGCAGAACGAGGGCATGTACGGGGTGTTCCGTCCGGATCTCACAGCCGCAGGCAAGACAGCCACCCGCGAAGATGCCGAGCCGTTGTTCAACCTGTTCCAGGCCATGCCGATTCCGTACATCGAACCGGAGGACATGGCCAATCTCGGGGTGTTCCTCGCCAGCGACGACAGTCGGTACATCACCGGCCAGCACATCCGCGTCGATGCGGGTTCACTGCTCAAGTGGCCCAACGGACCTCAGTAGGTCTCACCCGGGGCGGTGCAGGAAGCCCTATTAAAAGTCGCGAAACTCGTGTCCCCAGGAGGTGACAGTGGGCGCAATCATCATGTTGGGCACCCTGTTTGGCTTGATAGTCCTGATCGTGGGTCTGGTGCTGTATTTCGATCCGGAGGCGCGTCGCACGCCGCCGGAGCCTCGGCCCGCACCGGGCACGGAGGTCGAGGCGTGAACGTGCAGCTCCTGATCAATGCCGGTGTGGCCTTCGCCTACGTCACCGGTCTGGGTTTTCTTGCCGTGGGCATCTACCTGAGCGTGCGCCGCGGCCGACTGCACCCGTTGCTGCTGCTGTGCATCTCGGCACTGTCGTTTTCCTGGATCGAGGCGCCCTACGACTGGGCGATGTACGCCCAGTTCCCGCCGGCGCTCCCGCGGATGCCGTCGTGGTGGCCGCTCGACATGACCTGGGGCGGGCTGCCCTCGGCGGTACCGGTCGGCTACATGGGGTACTTCGTCCTCCCGGCGATCATCGGCGCGGCGCTGGGGCGGTGGGCGATCAGGAAGTGGCACTGGCGACGTCCGCAGACACTGCTGCTGGTTGGCTTCGCCGTCGGGTTCTGCTGGGCGCTGTTCTTCAACGCGATCATCGGCGCGCGGCTCGGCCTGTTCTACTACGGCTACGTGATCGAAGGCCTCGGCCTGTGGGAGGGGACCAAGCACCAGTACCCGATCTATGACGCCATCGCCATGGGTGTGCAGATGATGGTGTTCACCTACCTGCTGGGCCGAACCGATGAGCAGGGCCGCAACGTCATCGAGATGTGGGCCGACAAGATCTCCAAGACTCGGGTGCAGTCAGCAGTGGTTTCGGTGATCGCCGTCATCGTGGTCGGGCACGCGGTTTACGCCTCGGTCTTCGCGCCGCATCTGGTCACCAAACTTGGTGGGTGGGTGACCGTGGGACCGACCGAGCAGTTGTTCCCCGGGGTCCCCAATCAACCGCGGTAGCGGAGCCGAGGGGGCTACCATCGCAACACATGGCGTCGCTACGCCCACATTATGAGACGTTGCAGTCGATCTACGACATCTCAGACGAGTTCTTCGAGCTGTTCCTGGGTCCGACGATGGGCTACACGTGCTCGTACTTCGATCGCGTCGGCATGTCTCTCGACGAGGGGCAGAACGCGAAGTTCGATCTGGCGCTGTCAAAGTTGGACCTTCAGCCCGGTATGACGTTGCTCGACATCGGCTGCGGCTGGGGTGGGGGATTGCAGCGGGCCGTCGAGACGTATGAGATCGACGTCATCGGTCTCACTCTCAGCCGGTCGCAGCGCGACTACGCCGAGGCCAAGCTGGCCAAGGTCCCAAACGGCCACCGCGTCGAGGTGCGACTGCAGGGCTGGGAGGAATTCGACGAGAAGGTCGACCGCATCATGTCGATCGGGGCATTCGAGCACTTCGGTCACGAACGTTATCCGGCGTTCTTCGAGATGGCCTACAACGCGCTCCCGGCCGGTGGATCGATGCTGTTGCACACGATCTGCGGCATCACTCAGGACGATGCGGTCCGGATGGGAATCCCGTTGACGCTGAGTGTCGCCCGGTTCGTCAAATTCATCATGGCCGAGATCTTCCCCGGCGGTCGGTTGCCCACGGGACCGATGGTCGAGGAACATGCCCGAGAAGCCGGGTTCGAGGTGGCCATGGTGCAGCCGATCGGCCAGTACTACCCGAGGACCTTGGAAGAGTGGGCGGCCAACCTGGAAGCACATCGTGACCAGGCCATCGCCCTGCAGTCCCAACAGGTGTACGACCGGTACATGAAGTACCTCACCGGTTGTCCGGACCTCTTCCGCGGCGGATACCTCGACGTCAATCAGTTCACACTGCGGAAGTAGCGAGGGCCTTTACCGCCGAGCCGCGATCTCAGTAGTTGTTGCAGCTGCCCGCGATCGAGTTGATCGGCCCGAAGTACTCCTGAGCGGCCGGGCTGGCCTGCAGCTGGGCCACCGTCTGCTGGCGCTGGGCCGGTCCCGACGCCAGGAAGTTACGCAACGCACCCTGGGCGAACGGGGACGCGTTGAACTGCTGTGCCAGATCAGGACGCTGGGCGTTGAGTGCCGCCATGACCTGCTCGTAGCTGCAGGTCGTGTTGACCACACCGCTGAAATCGGGTTGGGCGGATGCCACTCCCGTCACCAGCGGAACGGACAGGGCCAGACCGCCGAGAGCGGCCGCGATGTACTTGAAAGACTTGCTCACCTGCTGGAAACCCCCATGTTGTTCGCCCAAGAAGGCGACGCCTTGTACGTTTGCCGGACCCGACCTCACTCGAGGCTAACAGGCGGCAGACGTACAAGGCGTCCTAGCGAAACCGCTCCGGGTCCGCATCAGTCGATGACGGCGGCTTCCTTGCGCTCGGTGATCGGCCGGGCCAGCTCCTGCTCATTGCAGATGCGCTGCAACTTCTCCAGGGTCTCGTCCAGGCCGGGGCCCAGCTTCTTGCCCGGGGTGAAGCGCGCCGGCAGATTTCGCATGCCCTGAATGACGCCGATCGTGTCGTAGTGCACGGTGCCCTCGGCGTCGCACACGTAGTCCGGCATCCGGTCCAGGACCGCGGTGAGCATCGACTTGAACACCGTGCGCGCCACGTTCGAACCCACACAGCGGTGCACTCCGATGCCGAAGCTGAAGTGCCGGTTGCCCTTCCGATCCAGGACAATCTCGTTTGGCTGGTCGAACACCGACGGGTCACGGTTGGCCATCGCCCAGGACAGCCACAGTCGCTCGTACTGCTTGAACTGCTGCCCCTCGACCTCGACGTCCTCGGAGAACGTGCGGCCGTCACCGGGCGCCGGCGTGAAGAAACGCAGGAACTCTTCGGTGGCCGGGTCGAGAAGGGTGGCACGCTCGTCGCTCAGCCGGGTGCGTTCGTCAGGGTGCTCGCCCAGCCATTCCAACGCATGCGCGGTGAGTGCGGTGGTGGTGTCGAATCCGCCGCCGATGACCAGCCCGAGATTGCCGAGGATCTCCATGTCCGGTGCCGGTTCACCATCGATGCGTAGCTGCAGCATCGCGTTGACCAGCCCGGGCCGCGGCGTCTCCCGGATCTCCATCATGTTGTTGATGATGTCGATGCCCATCTCGCGGTGCTGCTCGTTGATCTTCTCGCGATCGGGGGAGTGTTCGGGTGTGTACACCGACGCATGGGTGGGCTCGCTGTAGACGTTCCACTTCTTGAGCTCGATGCCCATCATGGCCAGGGTGAATACCGCGGGCACCACGTTGGCCAGATGCTCGACGAAGTCGATCTCGCCGGACTCGATGTGCTCGTCGAGTGCGGCGCGGGTGATCTCGTCGACGAACGGTACCCACCGCTTGATGGCGGCAGGGGACAGGTACGGGTTCAGCGCACCGCGGTAGGCGCTGTGCTCCGGCTCGTCCATCTCCAGGATGCCGCCCCGCACCACGGTGGCCCGGCTGGCCTTCGGGATCGTGATGCCCTGATACGGCGTCTCGCCACTGATGTCGTGGTGATTCGAGACGACAGGGCAGCGGGCGAGCTCGAAGACATGCCTGCTGTCGGCGGCCACCCAGTGCCCGTTGTAGGCGTCGGTCCACGCCATGGGGCAGCGGGACTGCATCTCCTCGGTGATCTTCTCGAACTGCAACCGGTATTCCGGCGTGTGCCGGTCGAAGTGGTAGTTGTTCTTCTTGCGGTCGTCGTCGGTCGTGACATCGTCGATACTCACGGCGTTGTCTCCCTTGGCCTTTCGGTCTGCGTCAATCTTCGATGACGATGGCTTGCTCAGGGCAGGAGTGCGCGGCCTCGCGGACCGCGTCCTCCTGATCCGCGGGTACCAGGTCAGAAACCGGTGACGCGTGACCGTCGACGTCATCGAGGACGAACGAATCCGGCGCGATCATCGAGCACAGGGTGTGCCCCTGGCAGCGACTGGCATCAACCGAAACCTTCACTACGACAACTCCTTTCGAACCGCTGGTTGCGGAATCAGACGTGGTAGTCGTACCACTTGAGGTAACCGCCTGCGTCGACCCGCAGTTGCATGCCGGTGACGTACCGGGCCTCGTCGGAGGCCAGCCACAGCACCGCGTTGCTGATGTCCTCCGGCTCGATGAAGTTGACCTTCATCGCCTGCTGCACACCGAACACCGGCTCGGCATCGGCACGGGTGGGGTTCTCCAGATCCGGCCGGAACGAGCGGTACATCGGCTCGCTCTGCAGCATGTTGGTGTTGCAGTTGGTCGGGTGGATGACGTTGGCGCGGATGCCGCGCACCGCCAGTTCGGTGGCCAGCGCATGCACGTATTCGGAGATCAACCGCTTGGAGATCATGTAGCCCATGCCGCCTGGATCGGCGCCGGGGTTGGGCTTGTTGTGGGCGTCCATCAGCGCGGCGGCAGATGCGGTCGCGATGATCGAAGCACCTTCCTTGAGGTGCGGTAGCGCGACCTGGATGGCGTTGATGGTGCCGACGAAGTTGGTGTTGATGCCGTCGGTCCATGCCTGCATCGCAGGCTGCCCCTTCATCGCGGCGATGCCGGCCTGCGCGACGACGATGTCGACCTTGCCGAACTCTGCGAGCCCGGATTCCAGCGCGCTGCGCAGTTCGGCCTCGTTGCGGACATCGGCCTGTGCGGTGACGATGCGTCGGCCGGTCTTCTCGACGTAGTTCTTGGTCTCTTCGAGGTCTTCGGCCGTGGCCATCGCATAGCCGACGGTGTCGTAGTTCTTACAGATGTCGACCGCGATGATGTCGGCGCCCTCTTCGGCCAGTCGGATCGCGTGACTGCGGCCCTGGCCGCGTGCCGCGCCGGTGATGAACGCGACTTTCCCGGCAACCCTGCCTTCTCCGCTGTTTCCCACAATTGTCCTTTCGCTGATGATGTTTCGGGTGCGCCTGCGCGTCAGGTGTTACGGCCGCCGTTGACGCCGAGGATCTGGCCGGTGATGTACCCCGCCTCTTCGGAGACGAAGAAGGCGCAGGCGGCGGCGATGTCCTCCGGCTTGCCCATCCGGCGCACCGGCGTCTGCGCGATCTGCTTGTCGGTGTCGCCGAGGAAGCCCTTACCTTCGGCCTTGCGCAGCATCGGGGTGTCGATGAAGCCCGGCGGCACGGCATTCACGGTGATGCCGTTGGGGCCGAGTTCCAGCGCCAGGCTCTTGGTCAGGCCGTTCACTGCGGACTTCGCCGCGACATAGGGCGACATGAAGGGCTGGCCGGAATGCGTACTGGACGACGAGATGTTGACGATGCGGCCCCAGCCGGCCTCGAGCATGTCGGGCAATGCCGCCTGGATGCAGTGGAATACGCCATTGAGATTGACGTCGATGATCTGCTGCCACTTCTCGAACGAGACGTCGCTGAAACGCTTGAAGCAGTCCAGGCCCGCCGCATTGACCAACACCGAGATCGGACCGAGTTGGGCGCGAATGGCATTGAGCGCGGTGTCGACAGCGGCGCGATCGGTCACGTCGGCGACATGAGCGAACTCGTCATCCGAGGGCTGTAGGTCGAGAACCGCGACATTGAGGCCGTCAGCGCGCAACCGGGCGGCGATGGCCGCTCCGATACCGGAACCTCCTCCAGTGACAACGGCATTCTTCATGACAGTTCTCCGGTCGCCGGGCGGGGCCGGACTTTCTCAGGGGTCAAGAATCATCCTTCCGATTATGAGAACCGTACTCTCGGACCGGTGTTCCCCGCAAGATCCGGGCTCAACGTGCGCGCCTCCTGCGGAGATGGTGGATCTGCAGCGAATAGGGCATGACTAGCTGATCTAGCTTTCACTTGAGTTCTCATCGAGCGAATGTATGATTCGCCGGTGATGAGAATGCAGTTTCCATCACAGTAGTGAATCGCCTGAGGAGGATGATGCAGCAGGAAGCGCCGACCATCGCGGCAGAACAGCGGGCTGACCGGAAGTTGTTGATCGGCGGAGAGCTGCGCGAGACGCCGCGGACGTTTCCTTCCGTCAATCCAGCTACCGGTGAGGTGTTCGGATACGCGCCGGACGCAACGGTCGCCGATGCCCAGGCTGCGGTCGCCGCGGCCAGGCAGGCGTTCGACCACACCGACTGGTCCACCAACACCGAGTTCCGGGTCCATTGCCTGGAGCAACTGCACCGGGCGCTGGTCGAGAACCGCGACGAACTCGCCGCACTGACCACCACCGAGGTGGGGGCCACCGCGGCATTGTGCGCCGGTGCCCAGCTGGACGGACCGATCGACATCGTGCGGTACTACGCCGAGCTGCTCAGGACCTACCCGCTGACCGAGGACCTCGGGAACATCGAGAGCCGCGGCATGCAGCATCACCGGTGGGTAGAGAAGGAAGCGGGCGGCGTGGTGGCCGCGATCATCGCCTACAACTATCCGAACCAACTGGCCCTGGCCAAGCTGGCGCCCGCGCTGGCCGCCGGTTGCACCGTGGTGCTCAAGTCCGCACCGGACACCCCGTTGGTCACCCTGGCGCTCGGCGAGCTGATCGCCAACCACACCGACATCCCGGCCGGCGTCGTCAACGTGCTCTCGGGCGCCGACCCGGAGGTGGGTGCGGTGCTCACCACCAGCCCCGACGTCGACATGGTGACCTTCACCGGTTCCACGCCCACCGGCCGGCGCATCATGGCCGCGGCCAGTGAGACGTTGAAGAAGGTGTTCCTGGAGCTCGGCGGCAAGTCGGCCGCGATCGTGCTCGACGACGCCGACTTCAACACCGCCGCACTGTTCTCGGCCTTCAGCATGGTCACCCACGCAGGTCAGGGCTGCGCGCTGACGTCGCGGCTGCTGGTGCCCGCGAAGCACAAGGACGAGATCGTCGAGCTGATCAAGAACAACTTCGGCCTGGTGCGTTACGGCGATCCCACCGATCCCAAGACCTACATGGGGCCACTGATCAGCGAGAAGCAGCGCGACAAGGTCGACGGCATGGTCAAGCGCGCCGTCGAGGCCGGCGCCACTCTGGTCACCGGTGGCGAGAAGGTTGACCCCGGTTACTTCTACACCCCCACTCTGCTGGCCGATGTGGACCCGGACAGCGAGATCGCCCAGGAAGAGGTCTTCGGGCCGGTGCTGGCCGTCATCGCGTACGACGATGATGACGACGCGGTGCGGATCGCCAACAACTCGATCTACGGGCTGTCCGGCGCGGTGTTCGGCAGCGAGGACCGCGCGCTGGCCGTGGCCCGTCGAATCCGGACCGGCACCTTCTCCATCAATGGCGGCAACTACTTCAGCCCCGACAGTCCGTTCGGCGGCTACAAACAGTCGGGCATCGGCCGGGAGATGGGCACCGCGGGACTCGAGGAGTTCATGGAGTCCAAGACGTTCGCCCGGGTGCTCTCATGAGCACCGGCGGGCCACTCGCAGGCGTCCGCGTCCTCGAGGTCGCGATGTACGGCTTCGTCCCGTCGGCGGGAGCCGTGCTGGGGGAGTGGGGTGCCGACGTCATCAAGGTCGAGCACGCCGTCACCGGCGACCCGCAGCGTGGTCTGCGCCAGACCGGGCCGCTGCGCGTCGAGGGCGATCCCAACCCGAACATCGAGCATGCCAACCGCGGCAAGCGCAGTATCGGCCTGGACATGTCGGTGCCGGAAGGTCGCGAGATCCTGCTGGAACTGGCGAAGAAGGCCGACGTGTTCCTCACCAGCTTCCTGCCCGGGCACCGGCAGAAGTTCGGCATCGACGTCGACGACATCCGCGCGGTGAACCCGAACATCATCTACGCCCGGGGCAGCGCCCTGGGCCCCCGCGGTGAGGAGTCGGTGAAGGGCGGTTACGACATGACCGCCTTCTGGTGCCGCGCCGGCACCGCCGCGACCATCACCCCCGCCGGCATGGCGGGAATGATCGCACCGCCCGGGCCGGCCTATGGGGACACCATCTCGGGCACGAACCTGGCCGGCGGCATCGCGGCGGCGCTGTTCAAGCGGGAGCGCACCGGCGACCCGTCGGTGGTCGACGTGTCCCTGCTGGGCAGTGGCCTCTGGTCGATGGGCCACACCGTGGCGCTGACTCAACACCTGAACCAGTTGATGGTGACACCTCCACCCGGTGTGCACGGGTCGCCGATCAATCCGCTCGTCGGGTTGTACGGCACCGCCGACGACCGCTACATCTCGTTCGTGATGATGCAGCCGACCAAGTTCTGGGCTGACGTGTGCCGCCACATGGATCTGGAGAGCTACATCGACGATCCGAGGTTCGCGACTGCCGAATCGTTCGCAGAGAACACGCCCGACGCGGTCGAGATCCTCACCGAGGCGATGAAGAAGCGAACTTTGCCAGAATGGAGCGAGCGATTCACCACGCTGGCCGGACCGTGGGCTCCGGTGCAGGACACCCTGCAGGCGGGACAGGATGCCCAGATCCGGGCCAACGAGTACCTGGTGCAGGCGGGCGAGCTCGAGTTGGTCGCCAACCCAGTGCAATTCGACGTCACGGCGCCGAGCACGGGGCCGGCCCCCGGCTTCGCCGAACAAACCGACGACATCCTGGTAGAACTCGGTCTGGACTGGGATCGCATCATCGAACTCAAAACCGCCGGCGCGGTCACCTAGGCCACCTCCGTCATGCCCCTCGTCTCGTCCGCCGCGCACTGTGTGTCGTGGGGTGCTCCCACCGCAGCCCACGACACGAGCGGTCCTTCATGCGACCGGGGGTGTCCCAATTGTCAACTACCCGAGCAAGTTCTACGTTATTTGCCTCCGCGACAGATACCGGGTCCGATAGCATCAGGCACTCGGGGGGCGGTCACGGGGGCAAGTCTGTCCGGTTTCACCGGTGGGTCCGGTGAAGCGCACGAGGTCCGCAGGAAACAGGAGGTGCGTCAGATGTCCGAACGCGCCCCGTACCTGCTCTTCCTCGTGAAAGGCAATGTGCTCCAGTCGTATTCGTATGTGTCCGAGCGCCCGACCGGCCGGTTGGCATGTGCCGGCTCGGAGGTTGCGGCATGACCCGGCTCGGGCTCCGGGCCGCAGCACACGTAGTAGATCTGTTCGAGCACCCGCGCGGTGAAGCACTTAACATCGGCGCACCGACCGCGGCGTCGGCAGCCACTTGCCGGAACAGGAGTTCTGATGGCAGATAAATGGTCGACCGGAGTATCGCTACGCAACCTGTCGGGCCCGATGCAGGCCGTCGGGGCGCTGTTCGCGATGTCGCTGGACGCCATCCGGTTCATCTTCAAGCGTCCGTTCCAGGGCCGGGAGTTCCTCGAGCAGTGCTGGTTTGTCGCCCGGGTGTCGATGGCACCGACGCTTCTGGTGGCGATCCCGTTCACCGTGCTGGTGAGCTTCACCCTCAACATCCTGCTGCGCGAACTCGGTGCGGCCGACCTGTCGGGCGCGGGTGCTGCCTTCGGTGCGGTGACCCAGTTGGGCCCGATGGTGACGGTGCTGATCGTCGCCGGCGCCGGGGCGACGGCGATGTGTGCGGATCTGGGTTCGCGGACCATCCGCGAGGAGATCGACGCCATGGAGGTGCTCGGCATCAATCCGATCCAGCGTCTGGTGACGCCGCGGATGCTGGCCTCGGGGCTGGTGGCGCTGCTGCTCAACAGCCTCGTGGTGATCATCGGCATCCTGGGTGGCTACGTGTTCTCCGTGTTCATCCAGGACGTGAACCCGGGTGCTTTCGCGGCCGGGATCACCCTGCTGACCGGTGTGCCGGAAGTGATCATCTCGTGTGTCAAGGCCGCGCTGTTCGGCCTGATCGCCGGACTGGTGGCCTGCTATCGCGGATTGACGATCTCGGGCGGCGGTGCCAAGGCAGTGGGCAATGCCGTCAACGAAACCGTGGTGTACGCCTTCATGGCCCTGTTCGTCATCAACGTGGTCGTCACGGCCATCGGTATCCGCATGACGGCGCACTGAGGCAGGGGACGCAATGGGAACCATGACGATCCTGCGGTCGACCTACCCGCGGGTCAGCAGACAGTTCAACAAGCCGGTGTCGACCTTGAGTCGGATCGGCGATCACACGCTGTTCTATCTCAAAGCACTGGCGGGCACTCCGCACGCGGCGTTGCACTACCGCAAGGAACTGATCCGGCTGATTGCCGAGATCTCGATGGGTGCAGGCACATTGGCCATGATCGGCGGAACCGTCGTCATCGTCGGGTTCCTCACCCTGGCCACCGGCGGTGTGCTGGCCATCCAGGGCTATTCGTCGCTGGGCAACATCGGCATCGAGGCACTGACCGGCTTCCTGGCGGCCTTCATCAACGTCCGGATCGCCGCGCCGGTGGTGGCCGGCATCGGCCTGGCCGCCACCTTCGGCGCAGGCGTCACCGCCCAGCTCGGTGCGATGCGGATCAACGAGGAAATCGACGCACTGGAGGCCATGGCGATCCGGCCCGTCGAGTACCTGGTGTCCACCCGCATCGTGGCCGGGATGATCGCGATCACCCCGCTGTACGCCATCGCGGTGATCCTGTCCTTCCTGGCCTCCCAATTCACCACCGTGGTGTTGCTCGGGCAGTCGGGCGGCCTCTACGACCACTACTTCACGACGTTCCTCAATCCGATCGACCTGTTGTGGTCGTTCCTGCAGGCCGTCCTGATGGCCATCACCATCCTGCTGATCCACACCTACTTCGGTTACTTCGCCTCGGGCGGGCCATCCGGGGTCGGGGTCGCGGTCGGCAACGCCGTACGAACCTCACTGATCGTCGTGGTCTCGGTGACCCTGCTGGTGTCACTGTCCGTCTACGGCTCCAACGGAAACTTCAACCTGTCGGGTTAGGGAGAAGAGTTGACACGAAACGTGGGACCGGGCCCAGCCCACCGGTCCGAAACCACAAGTAGCGCTGTGCCGGTGGCAGCACGCCCCGGACGCAGCTTCGGTGCGCGGAGCTCCGCGCGGCCGTTGGCAGGCCTGGCGACCGTGGTCGCGATAGGTCTGATCTTCGGCCTGGCCGTCGCGCTGTTCCGCGGCAGCTTCACCAAGACCGAGCCGATCACGCTCATCTCCGACCGGGCCGGCCTGGTGATGAACCCCGATGCCAAGGTGAAGATGCGTGGCGTCCAGGTCGGCACAGTCAGCTCTATCGAGCACCGAGCCGACGGTAAGGCCGTGTTGCACCTGGCGATGAACCCGTCACAGCTTGGCCTGATCCCAGACAACGTTCAGGCCGACATCGCCTCCACGACTGTGTTCGGCGCCAAGTACGTCCAGTTGGTCGCGCCGGACAAGCCGTCGTCGGACAAGCTCCGCCCCGGCCAGATCCTGCAGGGCGACCATGTCACCGTCGAGATGAACACGGTCTTCCAGCAACTGACCAATGTCTTGAACAAGATCGACCCGGCGAAGCTCAACGAAACCCTTGGCGCGCTGTCGTCCGCGTTCGGCGGGCGCGGCGAGGCGATGGGGCAGTCCCTGTCCGACTTCGACGCGGTGTTGAAGAAGATCGAGCCCAGCCTCCCCAATCTGACCGGCGACATCGAGAGCATGGCTGCGGTGTCACGGGCCTACGGTGACGCGGCACCCGATCTGCTCAAGACCTTCGAAAACACCAACAAGCTGAGCGACAGCATCGTGGCCGAGCAGCAGAATCTTGACAACTTCCTGGTCAGCTCGATCGGCCTGGCCGACGCCGGCAACGACGTCATCGGCGGCAACCGGCAGGCCCTCAGCACCACGCTGAACCTGTTGGCACCCACCACCGATCTGCTCAACGAGTACGCCCCCGGTATCGAGTGCGGACTGAAGGGCATGAATTACATGGCGCACACGCCGCCCCAGCCGGAACCCGGCGTCGTGGTCAACGTGGCCTTCACGCTCGGCATCGAGCGCTACCGTTACCCGCAGAACCTGCCGAAGGTGGCGGCCAAGGGCGGTCCGCACTGCATGGGCCTGCCGTACATCGGATTCGGCAACAAGGCCAAGTACCTCGTCACCGATACCAACGCCAACCCGTGGAAGTACGGCAACCAGGGCATTCTGTTGAACTCCGACGGCCTGAAGCAGACGTTGTTCGGCCCGCTGGACGGCCCGCCACGTAACACCATGCAGATCGGACAACCGGGATGACGCGCGGCAGAAGCACATTCATCAAGTTCGTATCGTTCGCGGTGGTGATGGCCGTCCTCACGGCCTTCCTGTTCATGACGTTCTCGGAGTACCGCGGCGGTTCCTACTCGGGTTACTCGGCGGTCTTCGGTGACGCGTCGCGGCTTGAGGCCGGGGACTCGGTGCGAGTTGCCGGCGTTCGGGTCGGCACGGTGAAAAGCGTTTCGCTGCAACCGGATAAATCGGTCAAGGTCGACTTCGACACCGACCGCAACGTGGCGCTGACCACGAGTACCAAGGCCGCGATTCGCTACCTGAATCTGGTCGGGGACCGCTACCTGGAGCTGGTCGACAGCCCCGGCTCGACCAAGCTCCTGCCGGCCGGCTCACTGATCCCGAAGGAGCGCACCGCAAGTGCGCTGGATCTCGATCTGTTACTGGGCGGCCTGCGCCCGGTGATTCAGGGCCTCAACCCCCAGGATGTCAACGCGTTGACGTCCTCGCTGATCCAGATCTTTCAGGGGCAGGGCGACACCTTAGATTCACTGCTGAGTAAGACTTCGTCGTTCTCGAATACGTTGGCCAACAACGACCAGGTGATCCAGCAGTTGATCGACAACCTGAACTCGGTGGTCGGAACCCTGGCCAAGGACGGCAAGAAGTTCGACGGAACGGTCGACAAGCTCGAACAGTTGATCAGCGGTCTGTCGCAGGACCGCGACCCGCTCGGCACGGCGGTGACGCAGCTCGACAGCGGGACCGCCTCGCTCGCAAGCCTGCTCACCGAGGCGCGGCCGCCACTCAAGGGCACCGTCGATCAGATGAACCGGCTGGCGCCGTTGCTCGATGACCACCAGATCGTCCTCGACCGGGGCCTTCAGAAGGCCCCCGACAACTACCGCAAGCTGGCCCGGCTGGGTTCCTACGGCAGCTGGATCATGTACTACATCTGCGGACTTGCCATCCGTGTCACCGATCTGCAGGGGCGCACTGCGCACTTCCCGATGATCAAACAAGAAAGCGGGAGGTGCTCTGAGCCCTGATGCTTAAATACCGCGAATCAAATCTGATCAAGGCAGGTTTCATCGGCGTCGTGCTGATGATGCTCATCATCGCCGTCGGGCTACAACCTGAGCGGCTGCAGCAATGGGCCTCTTCCGTACGCCATCAGGCATTGTTCACCGAGGCCGGCGGTATCGCCGCCGGCAACGATGTGACCTTGTCCGGCATCAAGATCGGTGCGGTCACCGACGTGTCGTTGGAGAACGGCGACGCGTTGGTCACCTTCACCACCGAAGGCAAGTACCCGCTGGGGTCGCTGACCACCGCGCATATCCGCACCGGTTCACTGCTGGGTGAGCGCGTGCTCACGTTGGAGTCGGACGGCAGCGGAACGCTGCGCACCACCGATGTGATCCCGACGTCGCGCACATCGTCGCCGTACTCACTGACCGAAGCGGTCAGTGACCTGACCACCAATTCGGCGGGCACCGACACGACTTCGCTCAACCAGTCCCTGGACACGCTTTCCGCCACCCTCGACCAGGTCGCACCGAAGCTCGGGCCGACATTCGACGGGCTGAGCCGGCTGTCGAAATCGATCAACGGCCGCAACGAAAGTCTGGCCAGCCTGCTCAAGAGCGCCAGCGACGTGACCGTGGTGCTGTCGCAGCGCAGCGATCAGCTCAACACGTTGATCCTCAACGCCAATGATCTGCTCGGCGTGCTCAACGACCGGCGGCAGGCCATCGTCGATCTGCTGGCCAACACGGCCGCGGTCTCGCAGCAACTCAGCGGTCTCGTCGCCGACAACGAGGCGCAGTTGGCGCCGACGCTCAAGCGACTCAACTCGGTGACTGCGATGCTGGAACGCAACCGCGACAACATCAGCAAGGCGCTGCCGAACTTGAACAAGTTCCAGTTGTCCCAGGCCGAGACCCTGGCGAACGGGGCCTACTACAACGCCTATGTTCCCAACCTGCAGCCTGCTCAGCTGCTGCAGCCGTTCTTCGACTACGCGTTCGGGTTCCGGCGCGGGACGAATGCCGGTCAGCCGCCTGACAATGCCGGCCCGCGGGCCGAATTCCCGCTGCCCTACAACGGAATTCCCGGAGGTTCACGCTGATGAACCGCAGTCGTCTCGGTAAGTGGCTTGCGGTGGCGTTGGTGGCGCTGCTGGTTGTCGGCGCGGCAGTGCTGCTGCGTCAGACCTTCTTCGGACAGAAGACCATCTCTGCTCTGTTCACCTCGGCCACCGGCGTCTACCCGGGTGACGATGTCCGGGTCTCCGGCGTCAAGGTCGGCACGATCGAGGCGATCAAACCCGAGGGCACCCAGACTCGGGTGACCCTCAAGGTCGATCACGGCGTGCAGATCCCGGCGGATGCCAAAGCGGTGATCGTGGCCCAGAACCTGGTGGCCGCCCGCTATGTGCAGCTCGCGCCCGCGTACCGGTCCAGCGGCCCGACATTGCCGGACGATGCGGAGATCGGGTTGGACCGCACTGCCGTTCCGGTCGAGTGGGACGAGGTCAAGGAACAGCTGATGCGGCTGTCCACCGACCTCGGGCCGCAGAGCGGTGTCGACGGGACGTCGGTGTCCCGGTTCATCAACAGCACAGCCGACGCGATGGCCGGCAACGGTGACAAACTGCGCCAGACGATATCGCAGTTGTCGGGCGTGGCCCGAGTGCTGGCCGAGGGCAGCGGCAACATCGTCGACATCATCAAGAACCTGCAGACGTTCGTCACCGCGCTGCGGGACAGTAACCAGCAGGTCGTGCAGTTCCAGAACCGGTTGGCGACCCTGACCAGCGTGGTCGACGGCGGCCGGTCAGACCTCGATGCGGCGTTGACGAACCTGTCGGTCGCTGTTGTCGACGTGCAACGGTTCGTCGCGGGAAGTCGTGATCAGACCTCCGAGCAGGTGCAGCGGCTGGCGAATGTCACCCAGAACCTGGTCGACAACCAGGAGCACATCAAGCAGTTGCTTCACGTCGCACCCAACGCATTCATGAACGGCTACAACATCTACAACCCGGACTCGGGCAGCCCGGTTGGTCAGTTCGTGATGAACAACTTCTCCAACCCGGTCGAGTTCATCTGCGGCGCAATCGGTGCCGTTGAGAACACCACCGCACCGGAGACCGCGAAACTGTGCTCGCAGTATCTCGGCCCGGCATTGCGGCTCGTCAACTTCAACTATCTGCCGTTCCCAATCTCCCCCTACCTGATGCCGTCCGCCAGTCCCGAGATGATCGAGTACTCCGAACCGCGGTTGGCACCCGGTGGTGACGGTGGGGCGCCCACCCCGCCCGAAATCCCGCCGACGATCTCGGCGTACAACCCGGGCCCCGAGCCGCCTCCGCCGTTCACCGGACGGGATCCCGGGGTGCCGCCACCAGGGGCTCAGCAGCTCCTGCCAGGAGGCGAGTACTACCCGCCCAACATGCCGAACACGGTGTCGGACATGCTCAATCCCACTGGCGGTCAACCGGGTCCACCGCCGGGGCCTGCGCCAGGTCCACTGGCGGCCGAAGCCCCCGCGCCTGCGGCACCGTCACCAGCAGAAGGGACGCCACCAGCATGAGCAGGGGAAACCCGGTACGAGTGGCGATCGCCGTCGGATCCTGCGTTGCGCTGACCACCAGCGGGTGCGCCTTCCAGGGCGTGAACTCGCTGCCCCTGCCCGGGGCGGTGGGGCGCGGTGCGGACTCCAGCGTCTACCACGTCGAGATCGCGAATGTGGCAACGCTGGAGCCGAACTCACCGGTGATGATGAACGACGTCGTCGTCGGTAGTGTCCGTAGCCTCTCGGTGAAGGATTGGCACGCCGACGTGGAGTTCTCGGTGAAACCTGGTGTTGTGGTGCCGGCCAATGTGGTGGCCAGCATCGGGCAGACCAGCCTGTTGGGTTCGATGCATCTGGCGATCAACCCGCCCGCCGGTCAGGCTCCCGACGGAAAACTCCAGCCGGGAGCGACGATCCAGCTGAACAACTCGTCGACGTATCCGACGACGGAGCAGACGCTGTCCTCGCTGGCGACCGTGGTCAACGGCGGCGGTCTCGGCCAGATGGGCGACATCATCCACAACTTCAGTGCCGCGATCAATGGTCGGGAAACCGATTTCCGTGACCTGCTCACCCGCCTGGATACGTTCGTCGGTGCTCTGGATGCCCAGCGCGACAACATCGTTGCCTCCATCGAGGGTCTGAATCGCTTGGCCTCGACCTTCGCCGGGCAGCGCGATGTCATCACCCGTGCGCTGGAGAAGATTCCGCCGGCACTCGACGTGTTGATCAAAGAACGGCCGAGATTCACTACGGCGCTGCAGAAGCTGGGGACTTTCAGCAGTACCGCCAACCAGTTCGTCAACGAGTCGCAGGCTGATCTGGTCAGGAACCTGAAGAACCTGGAGCCCGCGTTGAAGGCATTGGCCAACGTCGGGCCGGACCTGGATTCGGTGCTCGAATATGCGCCACATTTCCCGTTCACCCAGAGCTTCATGGATCGGGTGATCCGTGGCGATTACTACAACCTCTATGCGTACTTCGACATGACCATCCCACATCTCAAGCGCAGCCTGATGATGGGAACCCGGTGGGAGCAGGGAGACGCACAGAACGTTCCGGTGCCGGGGGATCCGAGCTATCTGAACTACACCTACGACCCGCTCAAGACCGGGGTCGCTCCGCCACCGCCGGAAGGGTTGCCGCCGGCTCCGGACGGGCCGCCACCACCGGATCTCCCGGCGCCGACCTATTCCGGCCCGGTGCTCCCGGTGGTGCCTCCGGCGCCGATGACCATGCCCGGTGGCATGGCGCAGCCGGCTGCACCGTCGAGTCCGTCGACATCCGTGTTCGCCGGACCCTATGCGCAGCAAGGCGGTCCGGCTCCAGCTGAACGGCCGGCGCCACCTACTGCACCTACTCCACCGACAGGGGGTGGCGGATAAATGCTCACCCGCTTCATCCGGACTCAGCTGATTCTCTTCACCGTCGCGTCGGTCGTCGGTGTGGCCGTCATGCTGTTCGCCTACATGCAGGTGCCGACGCTGCTCGGCATCGGTCGCATCACCGTGAAGATGGAACTGCCGGCGACCGGCGGTCTCTACCAGTTCAGCAATGTCACCTATCGCGGGTCCCAGATCGGCAAGGTCACCTCCGTCGAGTTGACCGACAAGGGGGCCGAGGCGACGCTGTCCCTGGACCGCTCACCGAAGGTACCCGCGGACCTGGCCGCCGAAGTCCGCAGTATGTCGGCGGTCGGCGAGCAGTACGTTGAGCTGTTGCCGCGCACCAACTCTGGGCCCTACCTCGACAACGGTTCGGTGATAGCCGTGTCGAACACCAAGATTCCGCAGCAGGTCGGCCCGATGCTCGATCAGCTCAGCGCCCTGGTGGACACCATCCCGAAGGACAAGCTGAGCCAGCTCCTGGACGAGTCCTACAACGCGTTCAACGGGACCGGCTACGACTTCGGCTCGTTGTTGGACTCGGCGTCGACGATCACCAGGGACTCCAACGCGGTCTCCGACCAGACGCGGGCGCTGATCGACGACTCCAAGCCCTTCCTCGATGCGCAAGCACAGACCACCGATTCGATCCGGACCTGGGCGGCCAGCTTGGCCGGTATCACCGGGCAGGTAGCCGACAACGATCCCGAGGTGCGATCGCTGCTGCGCAACGGTCCGGGGTTCGCCCAGGAGACCACCAAGCTGCTCGATCAGATCAAGCCGACCTTGCCGGTGTTGTTGGCGAATCTGAGCACGTTCGGCCAGATCGCGGTCACCTACAACCCTTCCATCGAGCAACTGCTGGTGCTGTTGCCGCCGTACGTCGCGCAACTGCAGACCTACGCGCACACCAACAACACGAGCGGTCTTCCGATGGCGGACTTCTCACTGGGTCTGGGCGATCCGCCGACTTGTACGGTCGGATTCCTGCCGCCGTCGGCCTGGCGCTCCCCGGCTGACACCACCGTGATCGACACCCCGGACGACATCTATTGCAAGTTGCCGCAGGATTCGCCGATCGGCGTCCGTGGCGCGCGCAACTACCCGTGTATGGAGCATCCGGGCAAGCGGGCTCCGACGGTCAAATTGTGCGATGACCCCAAGGGATTTCAGCCCATTGCCCAGCGCCAGCATGCACTCGGGCCGTACCCGCTCGACCCCAGCCTGATCGCTCAGGGCATACCCCCGGATACGCGGGTGCTGCCGGACGAGAAGATCTTCGGGCCGCTCGGTGGCACCCCTCTGCCTCCGGGGGTGACTGCTCCGCCGCCGGGCGCGGCACCCGAACCGCAGCCGGCGCCGAACTTCGCCGGCACCAATCCCGGGTCGATGTTGCCGGGGCAGCCGATGTACCTGGAGCCGCCGGTGCCCGGCGTGCCACCGCCCCCGGCAGGCGATCCCAACGCGGTTCCGGTGCCTGAGGCGCACACGCCGCAAGCGACCGAGCTTCCAGCCGTCCCGCATGGCCAAGGGGTATTTCCGGATGCTCCGGAGCTGCCCATGCCTGCGGAACCGGGTGTGGCGCCGAGCGCGTTCAAGGGCGGTGCCGGAAACGGGCCGTCGGTGGCGATCGCCAAGTACAACCCGCGCACCGGGGAGTACATGGGCAGCGACGGCAATCTGTACAAGCAGACGGATCTCGTGTCGACGCCGAAGACGTGGCAGGACCTGATGCCGACGTAGCGGACCGTGCAAAAAGAACTGGCCCCGGGCAACAGCCCGGGGCCAGTTCTTTTGTCTTTGTTCGGTTTTGGCGCCGATGCCGGCTCGCCGCTAGGCGGGCCGCATGTAGAACGGCATCCGAACGACGGGCCACTGATTGCGCCCACACGAACCGCTGGGGCCCTTCGTGACGTCCTCGCCGGCGTATTCGGATGAAGCCTGGTCCACATGCCCGTCGAAGCCCACCGGGTAGAACTTGTACACCTGCATGCCTTCGATGGGGGTGCCGTCGGCGCAGAAGCGCCAGTTGGGTACGACCCGCTTGACGTACCAGAGGCCGTTCGTTGTGTAGATGGGTGCCGACCAGCCCGCGTCGCTGGTCACCGTGCCGTTGCATTCGGTGGGGGAGACGCACTGGGTCGAGACGGTCCAGTTGCTCCGTACCGGGGGTTGGTTCTCGTAACGGTCGTTGACCTTGGCCCAATCGCCATTGGACGATGTGGCAAAGGTGCCGTTGATGCCCCACTGCTCGCCCGCACTGGCCGGGGCGGCTCCGCTGAGGACGACAGTTGTCGCGGCGGCGATCGCCACCGCAACAGCACTTACCCGGGAGACTGACATGAACGCTCCTTCTGGCCGGCCTGTCGAGGCGGTAGCCATGTTCTCAGTTTCGGAGAATATCACTATCAGAGCCTGGTCCACGATGAATCTGACCAGTGTGACCCCCCTGGCTGCCGGCCGGAGGACCAGCGGTGGAGTGTTCGTAGTAATATTCTCCAAAACTGAGAGTTTAATTTCCAGCTATGCGAAAGTAGCAACGTGCGTGTGACGGTGATGGCGACCGCTTCAGTGATTGTCGCCGGGATGCTGGCTGCTCCGCAGGCAAACGCGGGACCGCAGACATGTAATGACGCGTTCTGTACGCCGGGTATCAATCCCAATGCGGTGCTCGGTGCTCCGTGCGACAACACCTCCTACTTCGTGTTCGGGGTCGACGCGCGCAACGGGTGGGGGCGGCTGGTGTTCTGCGGTTCGCCCCGGCGCTATGAGCCGCGGTGGTTCCGGTCGCCACCCATGGTGGGTATCCGCGACGAGAACAGCCTGTGCATCAACGAACAGAACTCGGTGGCGCAGGCCCCGGACGGCCTGTTCCTGAGCTGTGTGCCGATGAACGGTGAGACACGCTGGCTTCGCGGCGACGCCTGAGCCGGATGCTCGAGAAATGCCTGGGGGCGACGCGGTTCGCGTCGCCCCCAGGCATTTTGACGTTTCGGTCGTGAGTTCGAGGTCTACCAGTTCCGGATCGAACACAGCGCGCCCTTGGGGCCGCTGTTGGTCTTTACCACCACACCGTCGACTGTCAGTTTGCAGTTGAACCCGGGCGTCGGAAAGTTGGGTGACTCACCGCTCTGCACCAGGACCATCGCCCACAGGTCAGGATCGGCCAGCATCGCATCGAACACCCACGGCCTGTCCGGTGCGATGTCCACGTCGGCTCGCGGGCTGAACTCGTACGGGTTGTGGCTGTAATCCGAGAACTGCACGGGGTCAGTGTCGCGGTAGTAGATGTGGGCCCAGTACGGAGCGTCGGCGGTCACGGTGTACTGCACGTGGTGCAGCGGCGGACCGGCCGGCGCCGGATCGTCGGCGAATGCCGGTGCAGCCGTGGTGATCGCGCCGGACGCCAGCGCGGAGGCCATTGCGAAGGTCAGGGCTCGGCTCATCAGATGGCGCATCGATCACATCCTCGTCAGGCTGAACGGGTAGGTGAAGGAGCCGCCGGGCGCGCCGTCGCAGCCGGCATCGAACGTGGAGACCATCTCGCCCGCGAGGGTGTTCGCGTCCCACGTGTACACGTCGTGGGTCGGGATGGTGGGCCCGTAGTAGATGTCCCCGCACCGCAATCCGTAGAACTCGTCGATCGTCAAGGTGTAGCGACCGTCGACCAATCTCGCGTCTCCCGTATTGGGGACCGCCTTGGCGACCGGTTGCGGGATCGTCCGGATGGTGATGCAGTCCTTCAGGAAGGTGTCGGTCCCCGGTTCGTGGCAGGGCGTGATCGCCGACCAGATCCAGGTGTGGAAGTCCCTGCGGTCGGGCATGTTGAGGTTGTAATTGCCGAAGTACATGGCCTGTGACGGCGGTGCCAACGCGATTGCAGTCCCCAACCCGAGCACGGCGCTCATCGCCATACGGATCAAGCTGGACTTCACAGGCACCTCCACGGATCGGCACTGGTCGGCTGACTATAGAACGAGAGCAGGCCCCACCGTGCCGAAACCGGAATCTCGTCTTCGCCAGCGAGATTGTCATTCTCGCAATCGGAGAATAGCAAATGCGGCGAAGACGAGATACGCGGAATCGTCTGTCGAGCGGCGGTCAGCGCACGGGCTTGAACGTGATGTTCAGGTCGGTCAGTCCGCGCAGGATGAAGGTCGGCTCGTAGGTGTAGTGACGATCGTCGGCGGGGCCGTGGAACTCCTCGTCGATGGCGATATCGGCCATGCGGTCCAGGATCCGTTCCAACGACACCCGGCCCTCGACGCGGGCCAGCGGACCACCCGGGCAGCTGTGGACGCCACGGCCGAACGCGATGTGCTCTCGCACGTTCTTGCGGTCGAGGCTGAAGGTGTGCGGGTCTTCGAAACGGACCGGGTCGCGGTTCACCGCACCCGGGCACACCATCATGGTGGTACCCGCGGGAACGTCGATGTCGCCGAGCTTGGTGTTCTTCTTGGCCAAGCGGAACTGGCTCTTGACCGGAGCGTCCATCCGTAGGGCCTCCTCGACGAAGGTCGGGATACGGCTGCGGTCGTCGCGCAGGGCCTGCTGGATGTCAGGGCGGTCGCCGAGCACGCGCAGCGAGGCCGAGAGCAGCTTGGTGGTGGTCTCCTGGCCGGCGGCGAACAGGAATGTCGCGGACCGAACGACCTCGATGATGGGCGGTACAGAACCGTCCGGGTAGTTCGCCGTGGCCAGTGCCGTCAGCACGTCGTCGCGGGGTTCTGATCGCCGGTCTTCGAGGTAGCCGCTGAACTTCTCGTCGAGCCATTCCAACGGATTGCTGGCAACCAGGTCGCCGTCGAGGGAGCCGACCTGAGCGCCGGGCCGGGGGGCGCCCAGCACCGTCCGGAACTCTTCGTGGTCTTCTTCCGGCACGCCGAGCATGTCGGCGATCACCAGGAGCGAGAAGGGCTTCGCGTAGGCGCTGAGGAACTCGCATTTGCCGTCGGCGATGAAATCGTCGAGGCACTGGTCGGCGAGCCGCCACATGAAGTCCTCGTTCTCCTTCAACCGGCGCGGCGTGAGCAGCCGATTGAGCAGGGAACGGGCGTTGGTGTGGTCGGGCGGGTCCATGGTCACCATGTGCTCGAACATCGGCATCTGCGCGCGGTGCGCCGCAATCTGCTCGGTGATGTCGTCGCCTTCGGGCGTGAAGGGCAGCGGCGGGAATGGTCCGGCGACCGCGATGCAGGACGAGAAGGTGTCGGTGTCCTTGAGGACCGTGGTGGCCTCCTCGAACCCGGTGATCGCCATGACGCCGTAGTTCGGTTCCGTCACGACCGGACACTTGCTGCGCAGGTGGTCGAAGTACGGGTGCGGGTCGGGTACCAGCGACTGGTCGGTGAAGTAGTCGATGGTGTCGTAATCGGTCGTTCCGGAATCGGTCATGGTGTGCGCTGCCTCCCGAATTCGATGTGCGCTGCGGTGGTTTCGCGGCGGGCTGCACCGCGCGAAGAATTTTCGAAAATTGCTGAGCACCTGCTTAGCATGTCGTTAGAGTCATGGTCAAGATCACCTGGCTGCGTGAAAGTTACGATCAGCCATACATTGTCGGGAACTTGTCGTGAGGAGGACCGATGGCATCGGCGCGAAGGATCGGGGCGCCGGACGCGAAGAACCGGATCGTGCTGCTCGACGCCGCCGAGGCGCTGATGATCGAGGAAGGGTACGTCGCGGTCACGTCCCGGCGAGTGGCAGAACGGGCCGGGCTCAAGCCCCAGCTGGTGCATTACTACTTCCGCACGATGGACGACCTGTTCCTGGCGGTGTTCGTGCGACGTGCCGACGAAGGGTTGGCTGCGCAGGCAGAAGCCCTGAATTCGCCGCAGCCGCTGTGGGCGCTGTGGCGGTTCGGCACAGACCCGAGCGCTACGCGCTTGACGATGGAGATGACCGGGCTTGCCAACCACCGACCGGTGCTGCGCGCGGAGATCGGCCGCTACGCCGAGATGTTCCGCGAGGCGGAGACCAAGGCGATCGAGGCGGCGCTGCGGCGCTACGGCGTCGATGCGTCCGAGGTGCCGCCGATCGTGTGGACATTCATCGCGGCCAGTGTGTCGCGGGTGATGGTGATGGAGCAGGCGCTCGGCATGACGGCAGGCCACGCCGAGGTGCTTCAGTTCTGCGAGGACTGGTTGCGACGTCTGGAAGGTGAGCCGCAGCCGCTGGAGCTGCCGGCCTGAGGCCCGAGTCTGCCCGAGCGCACGCGAACGTCCCCCGAAACCACGGTTGCGGGGGACGTTCACTTGGGGGCCCGGGAAACTAGAGCGAGAGGATGGTGGCCGAGGCGGTTCCCGGCGCGCCGTAGACCTGGGCCAGGCCGACGCGCGGGTTGCCCGGTACCTGACGCTCGCCTGCCTCACCGCGTAGCTGACGCACGAGCTCGTGCATCTGGCGTAGGCCCGAGGCGCCGATCGGCTCGCCGTTGGCGATCAGGCCGCCGTCGGTGTTGACCGGCATCGTGCCGTTGATCTCCGTCGCGCCTTCGAGCAGTAGCTTCTCCTGGTCGCCATCGGCGCACAGGCCGGTTTCGGCCATGTGGATCACCTCGGCGCCGGCGTCGGTGTCCTGGAGTTGGGCGATGTCGACGTCCTCGGGTCCGATGCCCGCGGCCTCATAGGCGGCCTTGGCCGCGTACACCGTCGGCGAGGGGTCCTCATCCAGCGGAGCCGAGGTGCCGTGCACCTCGTAGGCGCCGTAGGTACGCGTACGGATCTCGCTGGCCCGCACATATACCGGCTTGTCGGTGTACTTGTGCGCGATGTCGGCGCGGCACATGATGACCGCGGCTGCACCCTCGTCGGGGGCGCAGAACATGTACTGCCGCAGCGGGTAGTTCAGCACCGGCGAGGCCATGATCTCCTCGACCGAGATCTCCTTGCGCCGGAACGCATTCGGGTTCTTCTCGCCGTTGCGGAAGTTCTTGTTGGCCACCCGCGCCAGCATCTCCTCGGAGATGTTGTGCTTGTGGATGTAGTGGTTGGCCTTGATGCCGAAGAACTTGGTGGTGACGAACTGGCCGTTCTCGGCGTACCACTGCGGCAGAGCGAGTTTCGCCGGATCGTCGGTGAACGCGCCGCGCGGGTGCTTGTCCAGGCCGATCGCGATGCCGATGTCGTACTTGCCCAGCCGGATGGTGTCGGCGGTCTGCTGGATCGCGCTGGCGGCGGTGGCGCACGCGTTGAACACGTTGGTGAACGTGATGCCGGTCAGCCCGACCAGGCGGGTGACCGCATCCGGGTTGGACACCTCATAGCTGCCGCCGAATCCGAACTGGATGTCCTTCCACTCCAGGCCGGCGTCCTCGAGCGCCAATTGGATTGCCTCGGCACCCATCTGCATCGCGGTCTTGTCGAAGCGGCCGAACGGGTGCAGGCCGACTCCGATGATGGCTACATCGTTGGTCATGTTGTTGCCTCTCTACACCGGCTGGAAGGCGAAGGTGACAACTTCGTTGCCATCTTCATCGGTGGTGAACGGGATCATGGTGAGTTCGACGTCCATGCCGAATTGCAGTTTGGCGGGGTCGTTTTCGGTGAGTCGTCCTTCGACGCGGATGACGGGTCCGTTGTCGTCGGTGAGCTCGACGAGGCCGACGCCGAAGGGGACGAAGTTCTTGCCGGTGGGGCCTTTGTAGGGGGCGCCGGGTGGGAAGCCCTGGGTGGTCCAGGCGATGACGGTGCCGCGTCGGGGCAGTAGGGCTTGTTCGGTGTTGCCGCCGGAGCACTTGGGGCAGCGGGCCTGGGCGGGGAAGGTGGTGGCCGCGCAGTCGGTGCAACGGCTGCCGATCAGCTGGGGTTCGGCGTCGGGCCACGTCGAGATCTCGGGCGCCAGAGCAATCTGTGTTGACACGTCGCTGACGATAACTGGAAATGCAATTCTCGTCTAGTGAGAACCGCTTCTCGGTAGGCTCTCGTGGGCAGTTCAGACGGGACGGCGGAGGGAGTCGGCTTGAGCGAGGTTCTACCCGGGGAGGTCCGCCAGATCGGGTACGTGGTCACCGACCTGGACGACGCGATATCGGGCTGGCTGAAGATGGGCGTCGGCCCGTGGTTCGTGATCCGCAACCTGCCGCAGCGAGTGAGCTACCGCGGTGAGCCCTGCGAGGTGAGGCTGTCTCTCGCGTTGTCCAACAGCGGTGACCTGCAGGTCGAGTTGATCCAACAACTCGATGACACGCCCAGCATCTTCACCGAGTTCCTCGCGGGCGCTCCGACCGGTGGCGGCTTTCACCAACTCGCCTATTGGACAGCCGATTTCGATACGGCGATGGCGAAGCTCGCCGAGGCCGGTTGGCCCCTGGTGTGGTCGGGTGGCGACGGCGAGGGCGTGCGCTTCGCTTACTTCGAACCGCCGACCGGGGCGGCGATCGTCGAGAGCCGCTGACCCATGCTTCGGGCGGCATGGGTGCCTATGTGCGGGAACAGGCTGTCGCTTGGGACGGCAGTGATCCGGTCCGGGAATTGGGCGGCTGATCCCGGTGCGGTGACGTATGCCCGCCGGCGATGATTCAAGCCGGCGGTCAGTGGGAACCCAGTCGTTCCGAGCGCAAAAAGTGCCCTGGCTGAACTGGAGTCTCACCATGTCAATAACCCGGCCTACGAGGACGGCCCGTAACGGCGACCCTTGGGTCCGTGTCCGGAAGTGGTCGATGACCGTGGGGATGGGCCTCGCGCTCACCGCGGCGCCACTCGCCGGTTGCGGGTCGAGTGAGGACACTGCCCCGTCGACGACATCTGTCACCACGCCCACCACCACCGTCACCACACCCGCCACTGTGGAGACCACGGCTCCGGCCCCCGGTGGCGAAGGCACCGTTCCGGGTGGTCCCACCGGTGGCGGCGGTCCCGAAGGCGGGGGTGGTTCGATTCCCGGTGGCCCGACCGGTGGCGGTGGCCCCGGCGGTGGCGGCGGTGAGATTCCCGGTGGCCCGACCGGCAGTGGCGGACCGGGCGGTGGCGGCGGCTCGATTCCGGGTGGCCCGACCGGTGGCGGCGGACCGGGTGGCGGTGGCGGCTGCGTTCCCGGCGTGGGCTGCGTGCACGTGCCCTGACGTTGCCCGCAAGGCCTACTTACCCTTGTTCATCACCTTGTCCGCGGCGGCCCAGTGCTCGTCGGCGCACCAGAGTCGGGCGAAGGCCGAAACGGCCTCGGTGGTGGACACACCGTTGATCACTCGTTTGACCTCACCGGCCTGACGCCGCGCCAGCAACTGCGCCGTCGACCGCCAGGTCTCGGCGAACTCGGCGCGGGGTACCACCTGGTCGATCAAGCCGAACTGCTCCGCCTCGCGCGCACCGAAGATCCGGCCGGTTCCGGCAAGCAGCAGGGCCCGGCTGCGACCGACCAGAGTGGCCAGCCGTTCGGCCCCGCCCCAGGCAGGCATGATCGCCAGGGCGACCTGGTTGAAGCCGATCTTGATGTCATCGGCGGCGATTCGGATGTCTGCGGCCACGGCGACCTCGGCCCCGCCGCCCAAGGCATGGCCGTTGAGCGCCGCGATGACCGGTCCGTCGAACCCGGCGATGCGGTCGCAGATCGTGCGCATCCGCCAGGCCATCTCCGACGCCTCGAGTTCCGTGCGCAATGCTGCCAGTTCTTTGAGGTCACCTCCGGAGACAAAGGCGCGGTCGCCGCCCCCGGTGATCACCAGAGCGGAGGCGCCGGCGGCGCCGTCCAACGCTTTGTTCAGCGCATCCATGGTGTCCAGCGAGATGGCATTGCGTGCCTGCGGGCGGTCGATCGTGATGACCGCCAGTTCGCCGTCGATTTCGAGGTCGACCATCAAACGTTCTCCAGTTCCGGGATTGGCATTCTCGTTTGATGAGAATAACATCACCGTTGTGCGCGACATCCCCGTTGAGCTGACCAAACGGTACGTCGAAGAAGGCTGGTGGCGGCCCGAAACCTTGGGCCAGATGCTGGCCGACGGTCTGGCTGCCAGCCCCGATGCCGGCTTCCACGTGCATTCCGCGACACGTCCGTACCGCGGCACCTTCGGCGAGGTCGAGCGCACCGCCCGGCGCCTGGCGGCCGGGCTTCGTGATCGCGGAGTCGGGCCCGGCGACGTCGTGGCCATGCAGCTGCCGAACTGGATGGAGGCTGCGATCGCGTTCTGGGCCTCGGCGTTCCTCGGAGCTGTGACGGTGCCGATCGTGCACTTCTACGGACGCAAGGAACTCGGCCACATCATGGCCACGGCGAAGCCGAAGGTGTTCATCACCACCGAACAGTTCGGCCGGATGACGTTCCAGCCCGACCTGTGTGCCGAGGTGCCGATCGTCGGGCTGGTCGGACAGGCCAGTTTCGACGACCTACTCGCCGACGAGCCGATGAGCGGCACGCTGACCGCCGATCCGGCGGCGCCGGCCCTGATCGCGTTCACCTCTGGAACCACCCGTGAGCCCAAGGGCGTCATCCACAGTCACCAGACGCTGGGCTTCGAAACCCGCCAGCTGCTGGAGAACTACCCGCCGGACCGGGGCCGTCAGCTCACCGCC
Source organism: Mycobacterium shunyiense (assembly GCF_058270075.1). Classification (NCBI taxonomy): domain Bacteria; kingdom Bacillati; phylum Actinomycetota; class Actinomycetes; order Mycobacteriales; family Mycobacteriaceae; genus Mycobacterium; species Mycobacterium shunyiense. The sequence continues at coordinate 186,768 of NZ_JBZDPU010000006.1, forward strand.
ACGCCCGTCGGGCACTTCATCGGCATGCTCGGCGCGTTCCTGATCCCGGTGCTCGAGGGTGCGCCGATCGATCTGTGCGACGTGTGGGATCCGGGCAAGGTGCTGGAGCTGATCGAGCAGGACGAATTGTCGATCGGCGGCGGGCCACCGTATTTCGTCACCAGCCTGATGGACCATCCGCAGTTCAACGAACGCCATCTGGCCCGGTTCACCACCGTCGGGCTGGGTGGCTCGACGGTGCCGGCGGCCGTCACCCGGCGACTGGCCGATCTGGGCCTGTTCGTCTTCCGTTCCTATGGGAGCACCGAGCATCCGTCGATCACCGGGTCCGGCGCAGGGGCTCCTGAAGCCAAGCGGTTGTACACCGACGGCAATGTGCGGCCCGGCGTGGAGATCAGGCTCGGGCCCAATGGCGAGATCTTCAGCCGCGGACCAGACCTGTGCCTCGGCTACACCGACGATGCCCTGACCGCAAAGCATTTCGACGCCGACGGGTGGTACCGGACCGGGGACATCGGGGTGCTCGACGACGACGGGTATCTGACGATCACCGACCGCACCACCGATCTGATCATCCGCGGCGGCGAGAACATCAGCGCGCTGGAGGTGGAGGAGGTGCTGCTCGGCCTCCCGGATGTGATCGAGGCGATCGTGGTGGCCGCTCCCGATGCCCGGTTGGGGGAGCGGGTGGCCGCCGTGCTGCGGGTGCGCGACGGCGGCACGATGCCCACCCTCGATCAGGTCCGGTCGCATTTCGAATCCAACGGGGTGGCCCGGCAGAAGTGGCCGGAAGAGCTACATCTGGCCGAAGACTTGCCCCGCACGGCCAGCGGCAAGGTGCAGAAGTTCGTCATCCGTCAGCAGATTGCTGCAATCGCCCGTTGAGCAGCCTCTGGGGCCAGCTGGGCATTGCGGCAGCTAGCAAGTGAGAATATGATTCTCGTGAATTGCAAAGGAGTTTTCCATGGGACAACTGTCGCATAGGGTCGACATTCCGTTTCCGCTGTTCGATGCGGACAACCACCTGTACGAGCCGCCGGAGGCGATGACCAAGTACCTCCCCAAGGAGTACAAGGACATCGTCCAGTACGTCGAGGTCAACGGCCGCACCAAGATCGCGATCGACGGCCACATCAGCAACTACATCCCGAACCCCACGTTCTCGCATGTCGCCAAGCCCGGCGCCTGGGAGGAGTACTTCAAGTTCGGCAACCCGGACGGCAAGAGCAAGCGTGAGCTGTTCGGTGAGCCGATGCGGTCCATCCCGGCGTTCTTCGAGCCGGCTCCGCGGCTGGAGCTGATGAACGAGCTCGGTGTCGACCGCAGCCTCATGTTCCCGACGCTGGCCAGCCTCATCGAGGAGCGGCTGCGCGACAACCCGGTCGCCATCCACGTCATCATCCACTCGCTCAACCAGTGGCTCGACGAGGTGTGGGGCTTCAACTACCAGAACCGCATCTTCGTCACCCCGGTCATCACCCTGCCGATCGTCGAGAAGGCCATCGAGGAGCTGGAGTGGGCCGTCAAGCGCGGTGCCCGCGCCATCCTGGTCCGCCCGGCGCCGGTGCCCGGCTTCCGTGGCCCGCGCTCGTTCGCATTGCCCGAGTTCGACCCCTTCTGGGAGCGCTGCGTCGAGTACGACGTGTTCGTCGGCATGCACTCCTCCGACAGCGGTTACTCGCGCTACACCTCGGAATGGGACGGCACCGTGCAGGAGATGCTGCCGTTCCAGACCAACGCGATGGGCATCCTCAACGAGTGGCGCCCGATCCAGGACGCGGTGGCATCCTGGGTCATCCACGGAGCCCTGTTCCGGCATCCGAAGCTCAAGGTCGGCATCGTCGAGGCCGGCTCCAAGTGGATGTTCCCGCTACTGGATTCGATGGCCGAGGTCTGGAAGAAGGCTCCGGAAGCTTTCCTGGGCAACCCGATCGAGGAGATCAAGAACCGCATCTACGTCAGCCCGTTCTACGAGGAAGGCATCGACGACCTGATCAACCTGATCGGTGTCGACCAGGTGCTGTACGGCTCCGACTGGCCGCACCCGGAGGGTCTCGCCGAGCCCACCCACTACGTGACTGCGCTTGAGCACCTCGCTGTCGAGGATCAGGCCAAGATCATGGGTGGCAACCTCGGTCGCCTCGTCACCACGTAACGGGTGTCGAACTGGCAGACCATCCCCGAGATGGTCTTGAGTGCAGCGGACCGGTTCGGCGAGGCCGAAGCTGTCGTCGACGGTCCGCTGCGTCTGTCGTTCACCGAACTCGTCGAGCGCATCCGGAGGGCTTCGGGTGCGTTCGCCGAGTTCGGCGTCGACAAGGGGGACCGGGTCGCGGTCTGGGCGCCCAACTCGGCCGAGTGGATCATCGCCGCGTTCGGGATCATGGCCGCCGGCGGCGTCCTGGTTCCGGTCAACACGAGGTTCAAGGCCGACGAGGCCGCCGATGTGGTCGCGCGGAGCGGCGCCAAGGCGGTGATGATTCAAAAGGGTTTCCTGGGACAGGATTTCGCGTTCACCGGGACCGATCTCGATGTTCCGACGATCGATCTGAAGTCGGACTTCTTGAGAAGTGGAACCCCGTTCACCCGGGACGTGAGCCCCACGGACGTCTCCGACGTCATCTTCACGTCGGGTACCACCGGCAGGCCCAAGGGCGCGATGATGAATCATCGTCAGACGCTGCGGGCCTACGAGGAGTGGGCCACCCTGGCGGATCTGCGCGAGGGTGATCGCTATCTGATGATCAACCCGTACTTCCACACCTTCGGGTTGAAGGCCGGGTTGGTGGCTTCCTTCCTCCGCGGTGCGACGATGCTGCCGGTCGCGGTGTTCGACGTCGACAATGCCGTGGAACTCATTGAGCGCGAGCGCATCACGATGCTGCCCGGGCCGCCCACGCTGTACCACTCGCTGCTGGCCGTCGCCGACCGCGACCGGCTGGCGACGTTGCGCGCTGGGGTGACCGGCGCCGCCGACATTCCGGTGGAACTGGTGCGACGCATCCGCGAGGAGCTGCCGTTCCAGACGCTGATGACCGGCTACGGGCTCACCGAGGCGGGCAACGTCACGTTGTCGCGACCCGGTGACTCGGCCGAGGACGTGGCCACCACCGCCGGACTTCCGTGCGGGGACGTCGAGGTGCGCATCGCCGATGACGCGGAGGTGCTGGTGCGCGGATACAACGTGATGCAGGGCTACCTGGACGATCCGGCTGCCACCGCCGAGGCGATCGACCCCGACGGCTGGTTGCACACCGGAGATCTCGGCGAGTTCACCGAATCCGGTCGGCTGCGGATCGTCGGACGCAAGAAGGACATGTTCATCGTCGGTGGCTTCAACGCCTACCCCGCCGAGATCGAAGGATTCCTGCTGGAGCATCCGGCGATTGCCCAGGTCGCCGTCATCGGCGTCGCCGACGAGCGGATGGGCCAGGTCGGCAAGGCGTTCGTCGTGCTGCGGGCCGAGCCCGCGGTCTCGCCTGTGGTGGCCGAGGACCTCATCGCGTGGAGCCGCGAGCGCATGGCTGGCTACAAAGTGCCTCGGTATGTCGAGTTCCTCGACGAACTACCGCTCAATGCCACCGGAAAGGTGATGAAGAACCAGCTCGAGTCCCGGATAACCGCCAGCCCGGGTTAAGTGAACGCACAGCACGTAAACATCATTTCCGCAGGTAAATGGCCATTTAAGTGCCTGCTGTCGATGATGTACTCTCGGGTCACTACCGCAAACTGATAACGTTATTCGCGTTAAGCAGGCTGCTGAACGGACAGGAGGTCGGCATGCCGTCCCGCAAGCCTTCGTCGCCGGTACTCGATACTAGCGAAGATGACGCGTCGCCAGGCGACGCACTCGAACAGGCCGAGTTGGCCGAGGCCGAGGCCGCAGAGGCCGAGGCCGTAGCGGCTGCCGCACGCGCCAGGGCCCGCGCCATTCGGCTGCGCAACCAGGCTGCCGCGGACGCGGTGGTCACGACGGTGGCCGAAGATGCCGACGATCCGGCGGACACCGAAAGCTCCGATACCCCTGAGATCACCGAAACCACCGGCGTAGATGCAGAGGCAGGAGCCGTCGAGGCCGAATCGATCGACGATGCCGAACCGGAGACAGCAGTAGCGGTCGCCGACGGCACGTCGTCGCGTCGCCTGCCGCGGCTACACGTCTCGCGCCTGTTCTGGAAGGTGCTGGCGAGCTGCCTGACGATCATCGTCATCGTGGGCCTGCTCGTCGCCAGCGGCTGGATGATCTGGCACCACCGCCAAGCTGAGCATCGCCAGCAACTCGCGGCCGAGTACACCGCCGCAGCCCGCCAGACCGTCGTGACGCTCATGTCGCTGGATTTCAACCACGCTCAGGACGCCGTCAAGAACATTCTCGACAACTCGACGGGCGAGTTCCGGGACGATTTCGAGTCGCAGTCGAAAGACTTCGTCAAGCTGGCCCAGGACGCCAAGGTGGTGACCGAGGCGAAAGTAACCGCCGCCGCCGTGGACACCATGAGCGATGACAAAGCAGTGGTCCTGGTCGCGGTCAACACCCAGGTCACCAACACCACAGGTGCCAACAAGCAACCGCGGCCGTGGCGGGTGGCCGTTGACATGGTCCGCGAGGGCGACCAGATCAAGCTGTCGAAAGTCGAGTTCGTGCCGTGACCGTGGACATCAAGAAGACCGAGAAGGACACCGAGACGGCAGTCGAGATCGACGGCACCGAGACGGCAGTCGAGATCGACGGCACCGAGACGGCAGTCGAGACCGAGAACACCGACGAGGCCGACGAGCAGCAGGCCGCGACGGAGGCCGACGTGGCAGAGGACGTCACCGACACCGCAGCCGACGAGCCCGCGTCAGGGTGGTCTCAGAAGCTGGCGAAGCTGTGGGTCCCGCTGGCACTGGTGGTGGCGCTGGTCGCGTCGGCAGCTCTGGCCGGATGGCTGTACTTCGCGCAGTTCCGCACCGACCAGCAGGCCGGTGCGGCAGCGTCCGCGACGGTACTCAAGGCCGCGAGCGACGGCACCGTGGCTCTGCTGAGCTACGCGCCGGACAGTCTCGACCGGGACTTCACAGCCGCCAAGACGCACCTGACTGGCGATTTCCTGTCGTACTACACCCAGTTCACTGAGGAGATCGTCGCCCCGGCGGCGAAACAGAAATCGGTCAAGACCACCGCAGCGGTGGTGCGCTCGGCGATCTCGGAGATCCATCCCGACTCCGCTGTGGCGCTGGTGTTCGTCAACCAGGCCACCACGAGCGCCGAGAACCCCAACGGGAGCTTCACCGCCAGCGCGGTCAAAGTGGGAATGAGCAAGATCGACGGCAACTGGTTGATCTCGTCGTTCGACCCGGTGTAGCGGGACCTTCCACCGACTGGCGTCAATCCTGAGCGTGACGCTCGTACTCCCACCGCTCCAGCCACGTCTGCAGCTCGTGCACCGCCAATGCGGTCGCCAATGCGCTGACCGCGACGAGGCCGAGCAGCAACGCACTCATGGCCGGCACCATGCGTTGTCGCTGTGGCGGAGGCCCCCGCGGGCGGCTGGACGGTGCGCAGAGCCACCGACTGCGTAGTGCGTTACCTGCCTCGGCACGGCGCTGTCGGGGATGTCCCGAACAGACTGCTGGATGGCGCGGTAGCGGTCACGCTCGGTCTTGCACCAGGGATCGGTCCAGCCTTCGAGCAGGTCACCGCTGCGCACCAGTCGATGCAGTGTCGGATGAGCGCCCGCAGGCACCGGCCGTCCTTCGATCATGGTCAGCGCCTCGTGCAGGGCGACCGCTTCGTGCCAGTCGACGGTCACCTCGGGCGCCAGGCTGACGTACTGGTGTCGCACGACGAGCAACGCATCGGCGCCCAGCGGTCGTAACCGCCACAGCGCAGAACGTAGCGAGGACACCGCCTTGTGCGGAGGGCTGCCCGGCCACAGCAAGTCACAGACCCAGCTGCGGTGCAGCTCACGGCGCTTCACCGCGGCGAGCGCCACCAACCGGCGACACGAGGGCGGCAACACCAGCGGTTCCGTGTCTCGATACACGGCGAACTCGCCGAGGAGGTTCAGCCTGAATTGCTTGGACATATACACATCCTCGAGTGAGGCCGGAGCCCTGGCATCAGTAGTCGACTACTTGTATTTCGGTGAGTTTCTGCCCACCACGCCGTCGGCAATCCACTGTCCTGCGCCCGGATGCGATGGAATTGCGGGAAAGCGTGGTGAGAAAGGGACACATCAGGTTGAACGAAGACACGCCTAACCCGGTTCAATCCCACCGCCTGAGCAGGATGTCCGGACGCGACCCGCACGAGCAGCATCGGGTGGCGAGTCCGTTGGAATTGCTGTTCGACCTGACGTTCGTCATCGCCTTCGGGGTGGCCGCCTCACAGTTCGCGCATCTGATGGCCGAGGGGCATGTGTCGGCTGGTCTGGTGGGCGTGGATGAACTTCACCTGGTTCGCGTCCGCCTATGACACCGACGACTGGGTATACCGCGTGATGACGATGCTGCAGATGGTCGGCGTCATCATCCTCTCGCTCGGCATACCGGCGATGTTCGCGTCCGTCGAACACGGTGGGCACGTCGACAACTCGGTACTGGTGGCCGGTTATGTGGTGATGCGAATTGCTCTGGTGGGGCAGTGGTTACGGGCTGCTGCGCAGGATCGACAACATCGGTCCGCCTGCCTGACGTACGCCTGTGCGGTCGTCGTCGCCCAGATCGGCTGGATCGTCCAGATCTTCGTGGAGACCTCGGTTCCGGTCTTCTTCGTCACCGCGCTGGGGCTGGTGCTGGTGGAGATCAGCGGTCCGCTGCTGGCCGAGCGGCGCATGGGAGGCACGCCATGGCACGCCCACCACGTCGCGGAACGATACGGACTGCTCGCGATCATCGCGCTGGGCGAAGGTGTGGTCGGCACCGTGGCGTCGTTGACGGCAGCGGTGGGGGAGCACGGCTGGTCCACCGACGCCATCCTGCTGGTGGCTGCAGGCACCGGGCTGACGTTCGGTATGTGGTGGGTGTATTTCCTGATTCCGGCCGGCGAGTTGCTGCACGCCAGGCGCCAACTGTCGTTCTGGTACGGCTATCTGCACGTGGCAGTGTTCGGTGCCATCGTCGCGACTGGCGCCGGACTCCATGTGGCCGCCTACTACGTCGACGGCCAGTCGAAGCTGGATTCCGTCGGCACCGTGCTGGCGGTGGCCATCCCGGTGGGCATCTACCTGTTGTCGATGTTCGTCATCTACTCATGTCTGGTGGGCGAGGCCGATCTGCTCCACGCGCTGTTGCTGGTGCTCGCCGGGGCTGCGCTGGTGGCTGCGGTGGCGCTGGCCGCATCCGGAACGTCGATGGCGGTGTGTCTGTTGATCGTCACCGCGGCTCCCGTGGTTGTCGTCGTCGGGTTCGAGGCCGTCGGGCACCGGCATGCCGCGGCGATCGTCAGTCGGCGTCTGGACATTCATCGACCGGGGTGAGTTTCGAAGCTTTCCAACAGCATTCGTTCCTGCTCGGCAGCCAGTAGGCGGCGCGTCTTGTGGCGGGTGATCAGGATTCCGATGGTGGCCAGGACCCACACCGCGTACTGGACGGACCATGCCACGCGGAACGAGGCGAACGAGTAGCTGTCGGTGCCGGACAGGATCAGTCCCATGGCCTGCATCACCAGCAGTGCCGCCAGGAAACCGCCCATGTTCACCATGCCCTGCGCGGTGCCGAGGTTGTGACTCGGATTGAACGTGCGGGCGAAGTCGAAGCCGACCATCGACCCGGGGCCGCCCACCGAGATGACCACGATGAGCACCACCAACAACCACACCGGCGCCGGGCCGGGCAGGGCCAGCACCACGGTCCACACCAAGGCGTTACTGGCGATGATCCAGAGCACGAGGCGCGACCTGCGGTGTGGATGGCGCCCGGTGAAGATACCGATCATGATCCCGGCGGAGATGGCGGCCACCACCGAGACGGTCAGCAGCGACCCCGCCGCTGTCTCCGAAAGCCCCTGCGCCACGGTGAGATAGGGCACCCCCCACATCAACGCGAAGACCGTCACCGAGAACTGGGTGCCCATGTGGGTGAAGAACCCGAGTCGGGTGCCGGGTCGGAGCCAGACGGTCTTGATGCGAGACAGCGTGGTGTGCATCGAGATCGGCTCGGGCGTCATCGCCGAACCGTGCGGTGTATTGCGGATCAGCGCCAGTGCCAACACGATCACCACCAGGCCGAATGCGGCGACCGACAGATAGGCGGGCGTCCAACCCCTACCGGTGAGGATCGCCAGGAACGGGACCGCGGAGAGCACCTGGCCGAGCTGGCCGCAGATGCCGGTCAACTGGGCCACCAACGGGACCCGAGCCGGCTCGAACCAGTGGGGCACCAGGCGGAGAACCGAGATGAAGGTCAGTGCGTCGCCGAGGCCGACGATTGCCCGTGCACCGATGGCGGCCGGTAACGACTCGCTGAGCGCGAGCACGAGCTGCCCGGCGGTCATCAGCGCGGCCCCGCAGACGATGAGAACTCGGGAACCGAAGCGGTCCAACAGTAGTCCGGCGGGAACCTGTGACGCGGCGTAGACGATCACCTGCAACACCACGAATGTGGACAGGACACCCGGACTCGCGGCAAACCTGTCGGCTGCCTGCAGGCCCGAGACGCCGAGCGTGGTGCGGTCGAGAACGGCGATGATGTACGCGAGTAGCCCGGTGGCCCAAACGATCCAGGGACGCACGCGGGCACCTTTCGTCAAATGTGTTTCGCGGGGCAGGGGTACATCGTCTCTCACCGTAGGCGTCGGAGCGACAGGGCCTGTTTGTCGCCGTTGTGAATTTCGCCTCCAACCCGGCTTCCCACCGATTCACCAAGTTGGCTGAAAATGCACTCTCATGTACGACTTGAGGGAGGGTGTAGGGCATATCCGCAGCTGATCGGGCTGCCGATCCTGCCATCGGGTGATGGAATGCTGGAGCTGCGAATTCGCTCGCGCCAATAACTGGGGAGTAGGGTGTCGGCATGAATCGCTGTTCAAACCGACGCGGAGGACGCCGGCTTGGCTGAGTACCGTCTTGAAGACCTGGCGCGCATTTCCGGCGTCAGCGCTCGCAATATCCGCGCTTATCGTGAACGCGGGTTGCTCGATTCGCCGCGGCGCGTCGGGCGCTCGGCGTATTACGGCGAGCGGCACCTGGATCAGCTGACAGCGATCAGCCAGCTACTGGCCAAGGGTTTCAACTCGGCACACATCGCCGAATTCTTCGTGGCGTTGCGCGGCGGCAAGGATCTGGCCGACGCCTTGGGGATTCGGGCCTCGGACTGGTGCCGGCCGGCGACGCTGGTTTTGAACGTGGACCCGACGGGAGCTGACGTCCACACGCTTGTGGAGTTCGGGTTGGTACGCATCGTGGACGGTGCTGTCGAGGTGACCGATCCCGCCTTGGCCGCGCTCATCAACGGTGCCGAGGACCATCGGCGCCTCGTCCGCAGCATGGCCCACCTCGCCCGGGTGACAGGACCGGCGATCCATCGTCTGGCCGAGTCTGCTGCCGCTGCTGTCGCTGAATGCCAGGAGGGACCTTCGGATGCGGGCCTGCCCGAGCTGGCCCGGGCGGTGGTCTCGGCCGGGGTGGGCCAGGCCCTGCGTGCGGGCGCGGCCACCGCTGAGTGATCGTCCACCCACAGCCAACGGTGCCGGCGGGTCGCCCAATGTCGGAGGCATCGGAGTGGACATCAACCACGTCCTGAAGCCGAGATTCGGTCAGCGGGACTGAATAGTTACCGGTGAGTAAGATATTCCAGCAAACTTTCGGCTCGGATGAGTGTGATTCGCTAGACAGAATCGGCCCGATTGTCTGCTGGTTCGCGGCCGGTTCGCGGGCCTGGATGCGGCGGAAAATTTAGATAACGATTCGATAACAATACTGCCTTGATCTGCGCAGTTATCCCTACTCGACCGTAACCACCTGCCAACAGGACGTTTGTCCCGAATGTCTTTGGGCGCCACTCGACGCGGCGTTACGTTACCGGCGGTTACCCATGCGTAGAACTCGCCAGTAACCAATCTGGGCGGAAAAAGCCCACCACCTCTTATGACACTCTTAGTACGGCGGGAATGTGCGTGACACCGTCCGGAGGGCTCCGGCGGCACCGCGTTCCTCGCCTGATTCGACGCTGAATCGCCGTGGACCTGTCGCCGGGCAGCCACACCGCCCCAGACATGCAGACAGATACCCAAGACCGCACGCGACAGCCACACGCGACACCATTCACCGCAGAACCACAGCAGCACCGAGGAGATAGCGCCAGTGACGATCTATGAACACGACCGGGTGTCCGCCGGTCGCAACGACGACTCAGGATCCGACGGTCGGCAGGCTGACTCCACCCACGCTCTCGTGGACCGGCTGAGCGCCGGTGAGCCCTACGCTGTCGCCTTTGGCGGCCAGGGCAGCGCATGGCTGGAGACTCTTGAGGAGTTGGTGTCCTCGGCCGGTATCGAGGCCGAACTGGCGACCTTGGCCGGCGAGGCCGAGCTGTTGCTCGAGCCCGTGGCCGCCGAGCTCGTCGTGGTCCGGCCCATCGGGTTCGAGCCCCTGCAGTGGGTCCGTGCGCTGGCCGCCGAGGAGCCGGTGCCCTCTGACAAGCAGCTGACGTCTGCCGCGGTGTCGGTGCCCGGCGTCCTACTCACCCAGATCGCCGCCGTGCGGGCACTGGCCCGTCAGGGCATGGACCTGGCCGCCACCCCGCCGGTGGCTGTCGCCGGTCACTCCCAGGGTGTGCTGGCCGTCGAGGCCCTGGCCGCCAAGGGCGCCAAGGACGTGCAGCTGCTGGCGCTGGCGCAGCTGATCGGTGCAGCTGGCACGCTGGTCGCCCGTCGTCGCGGGATCACCGTGCTGGGTGACCGCCCGCCGATGGTGTCGGTGACCAATGCCGAACCCGAGCGCATCTACGAGCTGCTCGAAGAGTTCAGCCAGGACGTGCGCACCGTACTGCCCCCGGTACTGTCCATCCGCAACGGCCGGCGTTCGGTTGTGATCACCGGCACGCCCGAGCAGCTGTCGCGGTTCGAGCTGTACTGCAACCAGATCGCTGAGAAGGAAGAGGCCGAGCGCAAGAGCAAAGTCCGCGGCGGTGCCGTCTTCGCCCCGGTCTTCGACGCGGTGCAGGTCGAGGTCGGTTTCCACACTCCGCGGCTGGCCGACGGCATCGAGATCGTCGCCCGCTGGGCCGAGGCCGTCGGCATCGACGTCGAACTCGCCCGCGCGATGACCGAGTCCATCCTGGTCAGCCAGGTGGACTGGGTCGACGAGATCACCGAGATCAGCGACGCCGGCGCTCGATGGATTCTCGACCTCGGCCCCGGCGACATCCTGACCCGCCTGACCGCCCCGGTGGTCCGCGGACTCGGCATCGGGATCGTGCCCGCCGCAACCCGCGGTGGCCAGCGCAACCTGTTCACCATCGGCGCGGTGCCCGAGGTGGCCCGCCCGTGGTCCAGCTACGCCCCGACCGTGGTCAGCCTGCCCGACGGTTCGGTCAAGCTCTCGACCAAGTTCACCCGTCTCACCGGGCGTTCGCCGATCCTGCTTGCCGGTATGACGCCCACCACAGTGGACGCCAAGATCGTCGCGGCCGCAGCAAACGCCGGCCACTGGGCCGAACTCGCCGGTGGCGGACAGGTCACCGAGCCGATCTTCAACGATCGCATCGCCGAACTGGGTGAGCTGTTGGAGCCCGGCCGGGCCATCCAGTTCAACACCTTGTTCCTTGATCCGTACCTGTGGAAGCTGCAGGTCGGCGGCAAGCGTCTGGTGCAGCGCGCCCGCCAGTCCGGCGCGCCGATCGACGGCGTCATCGTCAGTGCCGGCATCCCGGACCTCGAAGAGGCCGTCGAGCTGATCGGTGAACTCAACGACCTCGGCATCAGCCACGTGGTGTTCAAGCCGGGCACCGTCGAGCAGATCCGCTCGGTCATCCGGATCGCGGCCGAGGTGCCCACCAAGCCGGTGATCGTCCACATCGAGGGCGGCCGCGCGGGTGGCCACCACTCGTGGGAGGACCTCGACGACCTGCTGCTGGCCACCTACTCCGAGCTGCGCAGCCGGTCCAACATCACCATCTGCGTCGGCGGCGGCATCGGCACCCCCGAGCGGTCCGCCGAGTACCTGTCCGGCCGCTGGTCGGCCGCCCACGGCTACCCGCTGATGCCGATCGACGGCATCCTGGTCGGCACCGCCGCCATGGCCACCCTTGAGGCGACCACGAGTCCGCAGGTCAAGCAGCTGCTGGTGGACACCAAGGGCACCGACGCATGGGTTGGGGCCGGCAAGGCCTCGGGCGGCATGGCCTCCGGGCGCAGCCAGCTCGGCGCCGACATCCACGAGATCGACAACACCGCGTCGCGTTGCGGCCGGCTGCTCGACGAGGTGGCCGGTGACGCCGATGCGGTGGCCGCCCGCCGCGACGAGATCATCGCCGCGATGGCCGACACCGCCAAGCCGTACTTCGGTGACGTCGCCGACATGACCTACCTGCAGTGGCTGCGCCGCTACATCGAGCTGGCGATCGGCGAGGGCAACAGCACCGCCGACACCAAGCGTGACCACTCGCCGTGGCTGGACGTGACCTGGCGCGATCGCTTCGAGCAGATGCTCAAGCGCGCCGAAGCGCGTTTGAGTGCACAGGATTTCGGCCCCATCGAGACGCTGTTCGATGCCGCCGGCGACGGCGAGGCACTGCTGGAGGACCCGAAGGCCGCTCTGGCCGCGCTGGTTTCGGCCTACCCGGACGCCGCTTCGGTGCAGCTGCACCCGGCCGACGTGCCGTTCTTCGTCGAGCTGTGCAAGACGCTGGGCAAGCCGGTCAACTTCGTCCCGGTGATCGACAAGGACGTGCGCCGCTGGTGGCGCAGTGACTCACTGTGGCAGGCCCACGATGCGCGCTACGCGGCCGATCAGGTCTGCGTCATCCCCGGTACCGAAGCGGTGGCCGGTATCACCCGGGTCGACGAGCCCGTCGGTGAACTGCTGGACCGCTTCGAGCAGACCGCCGTCGACGAGGCGCTGGCCGCCGGTGCGCAGCCGCAGGCCGTGCTGTCGCGCCGTCAGGGCCGCGACGACGTGACCGGCCCCTTGGCCGTGCTGCTCGACGCCCCCGACGTGTTGTGGGCTGGGCGCACCTCGGTCAACCCGGTGCACCGCATCGCGGCGCCGGCCGACTGGCAGGTGCGTGAAGGATCTGAGAACCGTTCGGCCGCACACCCTTCCACGGGTGCGCGGCTTGAGGTGGCCGACGATCAGCACGTGGTGCTGTCGGTGCCGCTGTCGGGTACCTGGATCGACATCCGGTTCACCCTGACCGACGCCGTCCGCAGCGGCGGCGCACCCGTCGTCGAGGTCGAGGACGCGGCGACCGCGATGCGGTCGGTGCTCGCCATCGCTGCCGGCGTCGACGGACCGGACGCCCTGCCTCCCGTCCTCGACGGGGCCGCAACGGTCACCGTCGCGTGGAACCCCGAGCAGGTCGCCGACCACACCGGCGTCACCGCCACGTTCGGTGCCCCGTTGGCGCCGACGCTCACCGTCGTCCCCGACGCGCTGGTCGGCCGCTGCTGGCCCGCGGTCTTCGCCGCGATCGGTTCCGCCGCCACCGACTCCGGGTTCCCGGTCGTCGAGGGTCTGCTGAGCCTGGTGCACCTGGACCACGCCGCGCACCTGTTGTCGGCGCTGCCGACCGAGCCTGCCGAATTGACCGTCACCGCAACGGCTTCGGCCGCACATGACACCGAAGTTGGCCGCGTTGTGCCGGTTTCGGTGACCGTGACCAGTGCAGATGGCACCGAGCTGGCCAAGCTCGAGGAGCGGTTCGCGATCCGCGGCCGCACCGGCGAGGCCGAGCTGACCGACCCGGTTCGAGCCGGCGGCGCGATCTCGGACAACGCCACCGACACCCCGCGTCGTCGCCGTCGCGACGTCACGGTCGGCGCGCCCGTGGACATGCGGCCGTTCGCCGTGGTCTCCGGTGACCACAACCCGATCCACACCGACCGGGCCGCCGCACTGCTGGCCGGTCTGGAATCGCCCATCGTGCACGGCATGTGGCTGTCGGCTGCTGCACAGCACGTCGTCACCGCCACCGACGGCAAGCCGATTCCGCCGGCGAAGCTGGTCGGCTGGACCGCCCGCTTCCTGGGCATGGTCAAGCCGGGCGACGAGGTCGACTTCCGGGTCGACCGGGTCGGAATCGACGTCGGCGCAGAGGTTGTCGAGGTTCAGGCCCGCATCGGCTCCGAGCTGGTGATGGCCGCGACCGCGCGGCTCGCCGCACCCAAGACCGTCTACGCGTTCCCCGGCCAGGGCATCCAGTCCAAGGGCATGGGCATGGAGGTCCGGGCCCGGTCCAAGGCCGCCCGCAAGGTGTGGGACAAGGCCGACAAGTTCACCCGCGAGACGCTCGGCTTCTCGGTGCTGCACGTGGTCCGCGACAACCCGACGTCGCTGATCGCCTCCGGTGTGCATTATGAGCACCCCGAGGGCGTGCTGTACCTGACACAGTTCACCCAGGTCGCCATGGCCACGACGGCCGCGGCCCAGGTTGCCGAGATGCGCGAGCAGGGTGCGTTCGTCGAAGGGGCGATCGCCTGCGGCCACTCCGTCGGTGAATACACCGCGCTGGCTTGCGTTTCCGGGGTGATCGAGCTCGAAGGTCTGCTGGAGGCGGTGTTCCACCGCGGCTCCAAGATGCACGACATCGTGCCGCGTGACGAGCGGGGCCGGTCCAACTACCGGCTGGCCGCGATCCGGCCGTCGCAGATCGACCTCGCCGATGATGACGTCGAGACCTTCGTCGCCGAGATCGCCGAGCGCACAGGTGAATTCCTGCAGATCGTGAACTTCAACCTGCGTGGTTCGCAGTACGCGATCGCCGGAACGGTGCGCGGTCTGGAGGCGTTGGAGGAAGAGGTCGAGCGTCGTCGCGAGATCAGCGGCGGCAAGCGGTCGTTCATCCTGGTGCCCGGCATCGATGTGCCGTTCCACTCCAGCGTGCTGCGGGTGGGCGTGGACGATTTCCGGCGCAGCCTGGAACGCGTCCTGCCGCGCGACCGCGACCCGGAGTTGGTCGTCGGCCGCTACATCCCGAACCTGGTGCCCCGGCCGTTCACGCTGGACCGCGACTTCATCCAGGAGATCCGGGATCTGGTGCCGGCCGAGCCGCTCGACGAGATCCTCGCCGACTACGACACCTGGCGTAACGAGCGTCCGATCGAGTTGTGCCGCAAGATCGTCATCGAGCTCCTGGCCTGGCAGTTCGCCAGCCCGGTGCGCTGGATCGAGACGCAGGACCTGCTGTTCATCGAGGAGGCCGCAGGCGGACTCGGGGTGGAGCGGTTCGTCGAGATCGGCGTGAAAAACGCGCCGACCGTCGCCGGTCTGGCCACCAACACGCTCAAGCTGCCCGAATACGCCCACAGCACCGTCGAGGTACTCAACGCCGAGCGCGATGCCGCGGTGCTGTTCGCCAGCGACACCGATCCGGAGCCGGAGCCGGAGGCTGAAGAGGTCTCGGCAAGCCCGTCCGCTGAGGCCGCACCTGCGGCCGAGGCCGCCCCGGCACCGGCAGCCGCCCCGGCGGCTCCGTCCGGTGGCCCACGGCCCGACGACATCACGTTCGACGCGGCCGACGCCACAGTGGGTCTCATCGCACTGAGCGCCAAGATGCGTATCGACCAGATCGAGGCGCTGGACTCCATCGAGTCCATCACCGACGGTGCGTCCTCGCGTCGCAACCAGCTGCTGGTCGATCTGGGTTCCGAGCTGAACCTGGGCGCCATCGACGGTGCGGCCGAAGCGGATCTGGGTGCGCTCAAGGGACAGGTCAGCAAGCTGGCCCGGACATACAAGCCGTTCGGTCCGGTGCTCTCGGACGCCATCAACGATCAGCTGCGCACGGTGTTCGGCCCGTCGGGCAAGCGCCCGGGCTACATCGCCGAGCGGGTCACCAAGACCTGGGAGCTCGGTCCGGGCTGGGCCAAGCACGTCACCGTCGAGGTGGCGCTGGGCACCCGTGAGGGCAGCAGTGTTCGTGGCGGCGACCTGGGCGGTCTGCACCCGGGTGCGCTGGCCAGTGCCGCCGATGTCGACAAGGTCATCGATGCCGCGGTCGCCGCGGTGGGTGCCCGCCAGGGTGTGCCCGTGAGCCTGCCCTCGGCCGGCGGTGGTGCCGGTGGCGGCGTGGTCGATTCGGCCGCGCTGAACGAGTTCGCCGAGAAGGTCACCGGTGCCGACGGTGTGCTGGCCTCGGCCGCGCGCACGATCCTGGGTCAGCTTGGTCTGGATGCCCCCGTGGGCGCCCCCGAGGCTGCCACCGATGCCGAGCTGATCGACCTGGTCACCACCGAACTCGGTTCGGACTGGCCGCGATTGGTGGCTCCGGCGTTCGATGCCAAGAAGGCTGTCGTGTTCGACGACCGCTGGGCCAGCGCACGTGAGGACCTGGTCAAGCTGTGGCTGGCCGACGAGGGCGAGATCGACGCCGACTGGCCGCACCTGTCGGAGCGGTTCGAGGGTGCCGGGCATGCCGTTGCCACGCAGGCGAATTGGTGGCAGGGCAAGGCGCTCGCCGCCGGTCGCACCATCCACGCGTCGTTGTTCGGTCGCATCGCGGCCGGTGCTGAAAACCCGGGCAAGGGTCGCTACACCAACGAGGTCGCCGTGGTGACCGGTGCGTCGAAGGGCTCCATCGCCTCATCGGTCGTCGGGCAGCTGCTCGACGGCGGTGCCACCGTCATCGCCACCACCTCGCGTCTGGACGACGACCGGCTGGCGTTCTACAAGAAGCTCTACCGCGAGAACGCCCGCTTCGGCGCCACCCTGTGGGTGGTCCCGGCCAACATGGCGTCCTACTCCGACATCGACAAGCTGGTCGAGTGGGTCGGTAGCGAGCAGATCGAAAGCCTTGGGCCGCAGTCGATCCACCTGAAGGATGCGCAGACCCCGACGCTGCTGTTCCCGTTCGCCGCGCCACGCGTGGCCGGGGACCTCTCCGAAGCGGGTTCACGCGCCGAGATGGAGATGAAGGTCCTGCTCTGGGCCGTGCAGCGGCTCATCGGCGGCCTGTCGACGATCGGCGCCGAGCGTGACATCGCCTCGCGCCTGCATGTGGTGCTGCCGGGCTCGCCCAACCGCGGCATGTTCGGCGGCGACGGCGCGTACGGCGAATCCAAGTCGGCGCTCGACGCGCTGGTGAACCGCTGGAGCGCGGAAAGCTCGTGGGCCGAGCGGGTCAGCCTCGCGCACGCGCTGATCGGCTGGACCAAGGGCACCGGGCTGATGGGTCACAACGACGCCATTGTCAGCGCGGTCGAGGAGGCCGGCGTCACCACCTACAGCACCGCGGAGATGGCGGCCATGCTGCTGAACCTGTGCACGGTGGAGTCCAAGGTGGCCGCGGCCAACGCGCCGATCAAGGCCGACCTGACCGGCGGTCTCGGCGACATCAAGATCGACATGGCTGAGTTGGCTGCCAAGGCTCGCGAGGACATGTCCAGTGCCGCAGGCGAATCCGAGGAGGAGGGTGGTAGCAACACCGTTGCGGCGCTGCCGTCTCCGCCGCGCGGACACAACCCGGCGCCTGCGCCGGAGTGGGCCGACCTGGATGTCGACCCGGCCGACCTGGTGGTCATCGTCGGTGGTGCCGAGCTCGGGCCGTACGGCTCGTCGCGTACCCGCTTCGAGATGGAGGTCTCCGGCGAGTTGTCGGCGGCCGGTGTGCTGGAACTGGCCTGGACGACCGGTCTGGTCAAGTGGGAAGACGATCCCAAGGCCGGCTGGTATGACACCACCACCGGTGACCTGGTGCCCGAATCGGAGATCGTGGAGCGCTACCACGACGCTGTCGTAGAGCGTTGTGGCATCCGCGAATTCGTCGACGACGGTGCGATCGATCCCGATCACGCCTCGCCGCTGCTGGTCAGCGTGTTCCTGGACAAGGACTTCTCGTTCGTCGTCTCCAGTGAGGCCGACGCTCGGGCGTTCGTGTCCTTCGACCCCGAGCACACAGTGGCCCGGCCGGTTCCCGAATCCAGTGACTGGCAGGTGATCCGCAAGGCGGGCACCGAGATTCGAGTTCCGCGCAAGACCAAGCTGTCGCGCACGGTCGGTGCCCAGATCCCGACGGGCTTCGACCCGACGGTGTGGGGCATCACCCCGGACATGGCCAACTCGATCGACCGGGTTGCGCTGTGGAACATCGTCGCCACCGTCGACGCGTTCCTGTCCTCGGGCTTCACCCCGACCGAGCTGATGCGTTGGGTTCACCCGAGCCTGGTGGCCTCCACGCAGGGCACCGGCATGGGCGGCATGACCTCCATGCAGACCATGTACCACGGCAACCTGCTGGGCCGGGCGAAGCCGAACGACATCCTGCAGGAGGTGCTGCCCAACGTCGTTGCGGCACATGTCATGCAGAGCTATGTCGGCGGCTACGGCGCGATGGTCCATCCGGTCGGCGCCTGCGCCACCGCGGCCGTCTCGGTCGAGGAGGGTGTGGACAAGATCCGCCTCGGCAAGGCCGACCTGGTGATCGCCGGCGGCTTCGACGATCTGACCCTGGAAGCCATCATCGGCTTCGGTGACATGGCGGCCACCGCCGACACCGAGATGATGCGGGCCAAGGGCATCAGCGACTCGAAGTTCTCCCGCGCCAACGACCGTCGTCGCCTCGGCTTCCTGGAAGCCCAGGGCGGTGGCACCATCCTGCTGGCTCGCGGTGATCTGGCCGCCAAGATGGGTCTGCCGGTGCTGGCCGTCGTCGGTTACGCGCAGAGCTTCGCCGACGGTGTGCACACCTCGATCCCGGCTCCGGGCCTGGGTGCCCTGGGTGCCGGACGTGGCGGCAAGGACTCGCAGCTGGCCCGCTCGCTGGCCAAGCTGGGTGTCGGCGCCGACGACATCGCGGTGATCTCCAAGCACGACACCTCGACGCTGGCCAACGATCCCAACGAGACCGAGCTGCACGAGCGGCTGGCCGACTCGATGGGTCGCTCGGCGGGCAACCCGCTGTTCATCGTCAGCCAGAAGACGCTGACCGGACACGCCAAGGGCGGTGCGGCGGTGTTCCAGATGATGGGTCTGTGCCAGATCCTGCGCGACGGCGTCATCCCGCCGAACCGCAGCCTGGACTGCGTCGACGACGAGCTGGCCACCTCCGGCCACTTCGTCTGGGTGCGCGAGACTCTCGACCTGCGCGGGAAGTTCCCGCTCAAGGCCGGTCTGATCACCAGCCTCGGGTTCGGTCACGTGTCAGGTCTGGTTGCCCTGGTGCATCCGGAGGCGTTCATCGCGTCGCTGGATCCGGTCGAGCGCGACGAGTACCGCAAGCGTGCCGAGCAGCGCACGCTGGCCGGTCAGCGCCGCCTGGCCGGAGCGATCGCCGGCGGGCGTCCCATGTACGAGAAGCCCGCCGACCGCCGCTTCGACCACGATGTGCCGGAGAAGCGTCAGGAAGCCGCGATGTTGCTGAACGCAGACGCCCGGCTCGGTGAGGACGATCTCTATGTGCGGTGAGTGCGGGCACGGAGAGGTGAGCTAGGTTCGCTTCCATGGCGATTATGGGCATAGGCATCGATGTGGTTTCCATACCTGATTTCGCCGAGCAGGTGGACCGGCCGGGAACCGTATTCGCCGAGACGTTCACGCCGGGTGAGCGCCGGGACGCCGCGGACAAGAGTTCGTCGGCGGCCCGGCACCTGGCGGCCCGGTGGGCGGCCAAGGAAGCTGTGATCAAGGCCTGGTCCAGCTCACGGTTCTCCAAGCGGCCGGCCCTGCCGGAGGGGATCCACCGCGATATCGAGGTGGTCACCGACATGTGGGGTCGGCCCAAGGTGCGGCTGTCCGGCGAGATCGCCAAGCACCTCGAAACCGTGACCATTCACGTCTCGCTCACCCACGAGGCCGACACCGCCGCCGCGGTAGCGATCATCGAGGAGCTCTAGCGTTGCTCCGCGAGCGTGCGTGTCTGCTGCCAGACACGCCGTGATCGAGCGGCACTTCGTGCACGTTCGCAGCATTCGAGAGTGCGGCTAGTGTCGACACCATGACTGATGTCGTGCAGCGGGTACAGCAGGTGTTGCCGTCGGTGCGGTCGGATCTGGAGGATCTGGTACGTATCCAGTCGGTGTGGGCCGACCCGGCCCGCCGTGACGAGGTGCACCGCAGCGCCGAGGCCGTCGCAAAGCTGTTGGCCGAGACAGGCTTTCCTGAGGTCCGCATCGTCAGCGAAGGCGGTGCGCCCGCCGTCATCGCGCATTACCCGCCACCTGCGGGAGCACCGACGGTGCTGCTGTACGCCCACCACGACGTGCAGCCTGAAGGGGATCCGGCCCAGTGGGATTCCGCACCGTTCGAGCCCACCGAACGTGACGGCCGGCTCTACGGCCGCGGCACCGCCGACGACAAGGCTGGTATCGCAACCCATCTGGCGGCCATCCGGGCGTTCGACGGCAAGCCTCCGGTCGGCGTCACGGTGTTCGTCGAAGGCGAGGAGGAATCCGGTTCTCCGTCACTGGGTGCACTCCTGGCTGCCCACAAGGAAGCACTGGCCGCCGACGTCATCGTCATCGCCGACTCCGACAACTGGAGCACCGAGATCCCGGCGCTGACCGTGACCCTGCGTGGCCTGGCCGACTGTGTGGTCGAGGTGGCCACCCTGGACCACGGCCTGCATTCGGGCCTGTGGGGTGGGGTGGTGCCGGATGCGTTGAGCGTGCTGGTGCGGTTGCTGGCCAGCCTGCATGACGACGACGGAAACGTCGCGGTCGCCGGCCTGCACGAGGCCACCGCTGCCGACGTCGACCGTGGCGCCCACTGGGTCCGCGAGGAATCCGGACTGCTGGACGGGGTGGCCGAAATCGGTTCCGGCTCAGTGGTGCAACGCATGTGGGCCAAACCCGCGATCACCGTCATCGGCATCGACACCACATCCATCGACAAGTCGTCGAACACGCTGATCCCGCGGGCCCGCGCCAAGATCAGCATGCGGGTCGCGCCCGGCGGTGACGCCCACGCGCATCTCGAGGCGTTGACCCGCCACCTCGAGACCCATGTGCCCTGGGGAGCCCAGGTCACCGTGACTCCCGGCGATGTCGGCCAGCCCTACGCGATCGATTCCTCCGGTGCGGTGTACGACGCGGCCCGCACGGCGTTCCGGACCGCCTGGGGCACCGACCCGGTGGACATGGGTATGGGCGGATCGATTCCCTTCATCGCCGAGTTCGCCGAAGCCTTCCCGGCCGCGACGATTCTGGTGACCGGCGTGGAGGACCCTGGAACCCAGGCGCACAGCGTGAACGAAAGCCTGCATCTCGGGGTGCTTGAGAAAGCGGCGACGGCCGAAGCGTTACTGCTCGAGGCACTGGGCAGTTAGCCCGAGATGGCCAGCAGCGTCGGCTGGTTCGTCGTCGGCCTGATCGCCTTGGCGATCGGCGCGGAGGTGATGGTCCGCGGCGGTGCGAAACTTGCTGCGCGCCTGGGAATCAGCCCGATCCTGATCGGACTGACCGTGGTGTCGATCGGCACCAGTCTTCCCGAGCTGGCTGTCGGCATCACCGCCGCGACCACCGGCAGCGGCGAACTGGCCGTCGGCAATATCGCCGGCACCAACGTCGTCAACATCTTGTTCATCCTCGGGCTCAGTGCGTTGATCCGTCCGCTGGCGATCCAACAGCGCACCTTGCGCTTCGACCTGCCAGTGATGGCGGGAGCCGCGGTCCTGCTCTGGGTGTTGGCCGTCAACGGCGTGCTGTCGCGCGTGGACGGGCTGATCCTGGTGTCTGGAGCCATCGTGTACACCGCTGTGCTGATCCGGATGTCGCGGCGGGAGAGCCGGGCAACTGTGGCCGGGTACGCCGAAGCCTTCCCGTCGGGACAGGCAAGCGGTGCCGCGGCGAAACCGCTTGGCGGCGGCGCACTTCAGGATACGGTCATGACGGTAAGTGGTATCGCCGTGGTGATTCTCGGGGCCGAATGGCTGGTAGGCGGGGCGGTGGGGATCGCCCGCGGATTCGGGGTGTCGGACGCGCTCATCGGCCTGACCGTCGTGGCGATCGGAACCTCGGCCCCGGAGTTGGTCACGACGATCGTCTCGACGGTGCGCGGCGAACGCGACATCGCAGTGGGCAACCTACTTGGCAGCAGTGTCTACAACATCCTGCTGATCCTGGGCATCACGTGCCTGGTACCCGCGCACGGGCTGGAGCTGACACACAACCTCGTGTGGATCGACATCCCACTGATGGTCGCGGCGAGCCTGGCCTGCATCCCGATCTTCGTCTCGGGCCGGCGGGTGCACCGAGCGGAGGGGGCCGCGATGATCGCGGCCTACCTCGGCTACCTGATGTTCCTGCTGACGACCCAGTTGTGACCAGTGTCAGACCGACAGTTCGCGGCGCAACTTGGCGACGTGGCCGGTGGCCCGCACGTTGTACTGCGCGACGGCGATCTTGCCCTTCTCGTCGACGAGGAACGTCGACCGGATCACACCCTGAATGGTCTTGCCGTACATGGTCTTTTCGCCGAAAGCGCCCCAGGCCGTCAACACCTCACGGTCCGGATCGGACAGCAACGGGAAGGTGAGTTCCTCCTTGTCGCGGAACTTGGCGAGCTTCTCCGGCTTGTCGGGGGAGATACCGATGACATCGAGGCCGGCGCCGTTGAGCTCGGCGAGGCTGTCACGGAAATCGCACGCCTGCTTGGTGCAGCCGGGTGTCGATGCCGCGGGGTAGAAGTACACGATGACCTTGCGGCCCTTGTAGTCGGAGAGCTTGACGACGTTGCCGTCGGCATCGGGCAGGCTGAAAGCGGGGGCGGTGTCTCCCACCTCGAGGCGCGGGGTTTGCGGCATTCGTGGGTATCCCTTCTTGTCGACCGGTTCCGTCGTCACGGCGCCGGCTGATCTAGGGTAGTGCGGCAGGGCAGCACGACATGGAGCGGCTTGGAGGAGCAAACAGTGGCGAACCGGGACCCGGAGAGCATCAAGCGGGATATCGATCAGGCTCGCGATCAGCTGGCGGTGACTGTCGACTCCCTGGCAGAGCGGGCCAACCCGCAGCGCCTGGCCGACGATTTCAAGTCGGCTGTGATCGGCTTCATCAAGAAGCCCGCCGTGACGGCGTCATTGGCCGGTGCAGGAGTGCTGGTGGTGTTCGTCGTCGTGCGACGGATCAAGCGGCGCTGAGTGTAGATCCGCAGGGCGCGCGTTGTGCGCCCTGCGGAGATGCCGCGTTCAGCGGCCCCGGCCCATTCGCCGCTCAGCGGCGGCGGAACAGGAGCCAGTCCGCCAACGAGAAACTCGGCGGATTGGCGATCCGGCCCAGGCGGTTACACGTATACACCATGACGGGCTGGTTCGCAGCAACAAATGCGGCGGTCGATGCAGCTGTGGGATCGGCGCCACCTACGGCAGGCATCAGCTAACACCCCTCATCTTGGCGCAATCGCCACGCGGTACCGGATCGCAATTAATCAGCTAACTTGAGATTAACACGGTTTCTGCCGTCTGACCAGCGGAAGCGCTGGAGTTGAATTCTAAGCAGTAACTTACGACTACGTCAACGCCAGAGTGTTGCCGTGACTCGTCGGGTTGCGTCACGGTTATCAGCACATTATCGAAGTATGTCGTCGACGGGCCTCTGGCTGTTACGGGTACCGTTCACCGCAAATTCGGCCGGGCCCTCTGGTGGCAGATGGAGAGTGGCTGCGTAGCGCGGGATGGAATCGGATCGGTTCACAGAAAAGTTTGCTGGCATGTTGGCGTCGCGTGACGCGTGGTCAGCCGTTCTGTCCTGATCCACGCTGATTTGGTGGGGAAAACGATTGGCAAACACGTATCGGTCTGATAATCGCCGGGTCTCTGTGCAACTCGGTGTCGAGCGGGCGCGATAGCTGAAATCTGCTGCATAGCAGGGTGGGAACGGCTCTTTCTTGTCGAACCGGTTGCTAGTGCATAGGTGTCCAGCTAAGGTCGACGTCGGGTCAGGATCGGGGAGGCGACCCTGGGTATTGATCCCGACCGCAACACGGGACAATCGTGTGACAAGGGGGTATTGCGTTGCAGCTAACTTATTTTCCGTTTGCCAGGATCGCTGCATGGGCTATCGCCGGTCGAGCCGATCCCGGCGGGCTCATCGTCGGGATTCGCTGACGACACCCAATGGCTCATGTCGAACTTCTGTAAGGCGATGTGGGCCGTGGTCACACCGACGGGAGGTAGCCATATGGCGCATGTGAGCGACGAGACCCTGGGCGATCTGCGCAGGGAGCTCGACCGCTTCAAGAGCGAGCAGTACCGGGATCGCGGTTATGCGGCCGCACATCTGGCCGGGGCCGTGGAGATGTTGTTGGAAGAGGCTGAACCCAGCATCGGCGACCGACTGGCCGAGAGGTACCGAGCCTGACAGACGATGAGCAATCCCGGTAACGCCGAAACCCTGAAACGCAAAAACCCTGCCGAGGCAGGGTTTTTGGTTGGTGCGCCGTCAGGGTTTCGAACCCCGGACCCGCTGATTAAGAGTCAGCTGCTCTACCAACTGAGCTAACGGCGCGCGAGAGAGACAATAACAGGAGTTTCTCTCAACAGTGAAATCCGCTGGTGGCGGGCCTGGGACGCGCTTCTGGTCGGCCCGATCCGGCCAGAACCCTTAGACTATTGCCAAGAATTTGCTATCGACCATGCGAGGGGTAGGACGACCATGGGGCAGGCCCAGACGGTGACCCGTCCGTATCGGGGTGTGTTCCGGCGGGCAGTGGTTGCCATGGTGCCGGCAATGATGTTGGGGCTTACCGCGTGCGGGGGTGAAGACCCACAGGGGCCGACTCCGGTGATCACTGACAAGGGCACTCCCTACGGCGATTTGTTGGTGCCCAGGGTCAACGCGTCGGTGACCGATGGCGCCGTCGGCGTAACCGTCGACGCGCCGGTCACGGTGAGCGCGGAGAATGGTGTGCTCGGCGGCGTCACCATGACCAACGAAGAAGGCGCCACCGTCGCAGGCAAGTTCAGTGCCGACGGGCTGACATGGTCCACCACCGACCCACTCGACTACAACGAGCAGTACACCCTCAACGCGCAGTCTCTGGGCCTCGGTGGCGTCGCCAACCGCAGACTGCGGTTCGAGACGCACTCCCCGGCCAACTTGACGATGCCGTACGTCCTGCCGAACAACGGGGAAGTGGTCGGGGTGGGGCAACCGGTGGCAATCCGGTTCGACGAGAACATCTCCGATCGACTGGCTGCCCAACGTGCCGTCACCGTCAAGACCGATCCGCCTGTCGAAGGTGCGTTCTACTGGCTCAACAACCGCGAAGTACGTTGGCGCCCCGCGAAATACTGGAAGCCCGGCACCTCGGTGGACGTCACGGTCAACACCTACGGTGTCGAGTTGGGCGATGGATTGTTCGGTCAGGGCAATGTCACGACCCACTTCACGATCGGCGATGAGGTGATCGCGCAGGCCGACGACACGACCAAGACACTGACCGTCCGGCGCAACGGCGAGGTCGTCAAGGCCATGCCGATCTCCATGGGCAAGAACAGTTCTCCGACCAACAACGGCGTCTACATCGTCGGCGACCGTTTCGACCACATGGTGATGGATTCCTCCACCTATGGGGTGCCCGTCAACTCGCCGAACGGCTATCGCACCGAGGTCGACTTCGCGACCCAGATGTCCTACAGCGGCATCTACGTGCACGGCGCCCCGTGGTCGGTCGGCAGCCAGGGTTACAGCAACGTCAGCCATGGCTGCCTCAATGTCAGCACCGCGAACGCCAGGTGGTTCTACGAGAACACCAAACGCGGCGACATCGTCGAGGTCGTCAACACCGTGGGCTCGGTGTTGCCGGGCACCGAGGGCCTGGGGGACTGGAACATCCCGTGGGACCAGTGGCGCACCGGCAACGCCAGTACCTGACCCGATTACCCCTGCGGTAATCGACATCTCGCTTCGAGTCGGTGAATCTGGCTGAGTCCCAGTCGATTACCGTGAAAGAGGCGAAATGGCCGAGCTCAACGACACCGTCACCGCGTACCTCAGTACCTGGAATGCCACCGATGCCGCCGACCGACGGGCCTTGTTGGAACGGCACTGGTCGGCCGGCGCCACCTACACCGATCCGCTGGCTGAGGTGAGCGGACACGACGGGGTGTCCGCCGCCATCGAAGCGGTCCACTCCCAGTTTCCGGGATTCGTATTCACCCTCGTCAGCGGGCCCGACACCCACCACCGGCAGGCGCGTTTCCAGTGGGGGCTCGGTCCGCGCGACGCCGACCCGATAGTGGTCGGATTCGACGTACTCGCCACTGACGATGAGGGCCGGATCCAGACCGTGCTCGGGTTCCTGGATCAGGTGCCGGCCTGACTAATTCGATGAACGATCCAGTGCCGCAAGCGATTCGTCGAGGAATTCGGACCCGAACGGTGGCATCCCGCCGATCTGGTCGCGGAAGCTCTGCGGGGTGTCGGTCCAGTCGTAGGTGAGGGTGACGTCGGTCTGGTCCCCGTTGGGGGCCAGGTCGTACCGCCACCACCAGCCACCGGGCGCATGGTGGCCCTGCTCGTCGAGCTGGCCGGGCAACCAGGCGATGGTCCGGTCCTGCTCGAACTCGGTCACCAGGTTGTGCATGACGTAGTGGCCACCGGCCGCCGGTAGGAACATGTTGACCGCGAAGATCTGGCCGGTCCCGGTGATCGGTTCGGGGTCGATCGCGTCGCGCACCCAGTCGCCGGGCTCGGTGTCGCAATGCCGGGCCGGGTTGGCCAGGACGGCGAACACCTGCGCGGGGGAGGCGGAGATGGTGCGGGTGACGACGTAGCGCTGGCTGTCGGTTGCCGTCGTGTCGGTAGATGAAGTCACAGGGAGTCCTTTCCATACAGCTGGGCGATGTCGGGGCTGTCGAGCCAGCCCGAGTAGGTCGGCTGTTTGGGCCAGCCGTCGGGGGAGTCCTGCCATTGTTCCTGCCGGCCCCACGGCAGCAGGTCGATCAGCGCGAACGAGTGGCTGAGTTGTTCGGTGCCACGGCCATTGGTGTGCCAGGTGCGGTAGACGGTTTTTTCACCCGATGGCGCCGTCGCACAAAAGAACACGTTGACCGCGAAGCCTTCGCCAGGCGCGGCGTCGACGTCGGACCCGAAGGAGCTCTCCGATGAGGAGAACCAGTCCATGCGGTTGCCGACCTTCTCGCGGTACGCCAGTGCCTCCTCTATGGGCCCGTTGGTGACGATGACGAAGCGGGCGTCGTAGTTGTCCAGAAAGTCGAGACGCGTGAACTGCGACGTGAAGCCGGTGCAGCCGCCGCACTGCCATTCGGCACCGTCGGTCCACATGTGGTGGTAGGTGATCAACTGAGCGCGTCCGTCGAATACATCGGCCAGGCGCACCGGGCCGTCGGCACCGATCAGTGTGTACTCGGGCAGCTCCACCATCGGCAGCCGGCGGCGTGCGGCGGCGATCGCGTCCAGTTCCCGGGTGGCGGCCTTCTCCCGGCGCCGCAGGTCGTCGAGCGCGGTGCGCCACGCCTGCTGGTCGACTATCGGCGGTTTTCCTGTCGTCATGAAGGGCTCCTGACTGCTGCTCGGAGAATCTCGTTCTCTTAAGTGGACCCACCGAGCGTCCGGAATTCATCGCACCCGGTAATGTCCGACGAGCGAAGGGTGACCTAACACCTCGAGATGAACCATGGAGGTTGATCCAGAATGAGCGGTCAGCGAGCCGACGCAGCAGGGCTGCGTCTCCTCGTCGTCGGTGCTTCCTCGGGCATCGGCCACGCTGTTGCGGTCAGTGCCACCGAACGCGGCGCCAAGGTCGCCGTCGCCGCGCGACGCGTCGATCTGCTGAATTCCCTGGCAGACGCCATCGGCGGATTTGCCTTCGAGCTCGACGTCGAAGACTCCTCGGCCATCAGTCGCGTGGTCAACGAGGCAGCGGACGCGCTCGGCGGCCTGGACGCCGTGGTGTTCACCAGCACCGTGATCCCCTTCGCCTACATCGAGGACACCGACGTCGCCACCTGGTTGCACGCGTTCAGCGTCAACACGGTGGGTGCCAACAACGTATTGCGGGCGGCGACACCGCGGCTGTCCGAGAACGGTGTGGTGCTGGTCGCGTCGAGCTATGACGTGGGCCGTCCGCGGGCCGGTGTGGCGGCATACAGCGCGAGCAAGGCCGCGCTCGACGAGATCCTGAACTCCTGGCGCATCGAGCATCCCGAGCTGTCGCTGATTCGGGTGGGCGTCGGCCCCACCGACGACACCGAGATCCTGCGCGGTGCGGACCGCGACCTGCTGGACCAATTGGTCAAGACGTGGGTGGCCCAGGGCGCCCTGCCGGCCCGGATGTCGGCCCTGGGCGACGTCGCCAACACCCTGGTGTCGCTGGTGACCACCGCCTACGAGAATCCGACCGTGGTGCCCGAGATCGTGCAACTGGCGCCGCGGATCAGGAAGAAGACGGACGCGGTCGACGCGACGAAGTAGTCCGCGGTAGCCCGCAACGCGATCTCGCGGCCGGTGAC
This sequence comes from Mycobacterium shunyiense, assembly GCF_058270075.1. Taxonomy (NCBI): domain Bacteria; kingdom Bacillati; phylum Actinomycetota; class Actinomycetes; order Mycobacteriales; family Mycobacteriaceae; genus Mycobacterium; species Mycobacterium shunyiense. Next base: position 215,313 of record NZ_JBZDPU010000006.1, read on the forward strand.
TCCGGTCGCTGCGATACCTCGAAGGGTGTGAGGGCCGTTCGGCCACACGGCCTTTGGGGTCCTTTGTGTGCCTGCGCTGTGCACTCCGCGACGCATGATGTCCGCGATGTCACGTAGTGGCCTTCGTCGGCGGGTTCATCGCTGTGCCCGAGCGACACGCCGGGTAGTAGATCTCGCAGTTCTCGGCACGGTGCCGTGGCGATCCTGCAGACCTTGAAGCTGCTTCCGGACGGCTTTCTATGAGTTTCAAATGGATTGATTGATAACGACAATCGTATTCAATAACTTGGACCCTTCGGGTAGATGGTCTACAGGGAGGGTTTCTCGTGGTCGCGGTATGGATGGCCTCGCCGCCGGAGGTGCATTCAGCGTTGCTGACCAGCGGCCCGGGTCCTGGTGCGATGTTGGCCGCGGCCGGCGCATGGTCGTCCTTGAGTGTCGAATATGCCTCGGTGGCAACAGAACTCGCTGCAGTGCTGGGTGCGGTGCAAGCAGGAGCATGGCAGGGTCCGAGTGCCGAACAGTACGTGGCTGCTCACCTTCCGTACCTGGCGTGGTTGCAGCAGGTCAGCGCCGACAGCTCGGCGATCGCTGTCCAGCATGAAACCGCGGCCGCGGCTTACACCAGTGCATTGGCAGCGATGCCCACCCTGGCCGAGCTGGCCGCCAACCATGCTCGGCAGGCGGTCCTGGTGTCCACGAACTTCTTTGGGATCAACACCATCCCGATCGCGGTGAACGAGGCCGACTACGTGCGGATGTGGATTCAGGCTGCGACGACGATGACCGTCTATCAAGGGGTCTCCGAGACGTCTGTGGCATCCGCGCCATCCACCCCGGCGGCGCCGCGGATCCTGCACCACGACCACGACCACGACCACGACCACGAGGACGACCACGAACACGACGACGATCATGACCATGACCATGACCATGACGGCGACCACGATCATGACCACGACGACCATGGCCACGGTGACCTGAGCCCGCTCGACCCGCGGTGGTGGCTGGAAGTCGGCCACGAGCAGATCGAGAACATCGGCTTGCTGATCGACAACCTGCTGAACGACCCTGCTGCGTTGTTGACCAATTTACCGATGGTGTTGGCCGACATGGCTTTCCATGCGGCCCAGCTGCTGCAGGTCGTCGTTCAGTTGTCCCCAGCCCTGATCCAGCCCGCCCTGAGTGTCGTGATTGCCAACCTGGGGTGGGCGATCACCGGCCTGGCGGCAATCCAGCCGCCCGCCTTGGTCGGCGCGGAAATTCCGGCCGGCGCCGATCCTCAATCATGGCCGGCGGCCGGGGGCGCATCGACGGTAACGAGCGGAACGCCGGCTTCGGCTGCGCCGTCGGCTCCCGCGGCCCCCTCGACCGGCGCGTCGGCGTCGGCACCCGTCGCCTCCGCATCGGCGCCCTCGGCTGCTCCGGGTGGTGGACCGGGATTCTTCCCGCCCTATCTGATCGGCGCGCCGGGCGCCGCCGTCCCGGCTGCGGCGCGGGCCAACGCCGCGGCCGGCGCCAAGAGGAAAGCCACCGAACCCGATGCCGCTGCGGCCGCCGCCGGCGAAACGGCCCGCGAGGCCCGGGCCCGCCGCAGGCGCTGCGCAGCGATGCGCGAGAAGGGCCACGGCTACGAATACATGGACCTGCAAGCTGATCCGGACGGGAACACCGCACCGGAGACGTCACCGACGGCCTCGGGCCGCGGTGCGGGGCCGCTGGGCTTTTCCGGAGTGCTCGACAAGCCGGAAGCGACGACAACCGGCTTGGCGACGCTGGGCGGCGCCGAGTTCGGCGACGGTTCGACGGTGCCACTGTTGCCATCCACCTGGGATCCGGACTCGAAGGAGTGAGGCGGCGGGGCTGTGTCGGCCGAACACCGCTGACGCAGCTGCCAGACTCTGTGCGTGCGTTGGGATTGGTTGCTGCTAGGTGCGTTGGTGTGCACTCTGGCCGGTTGGCTGTTGCGCCGCTACGGCCCTGATGCGCCTGATCTCCAGGTGGCGGCCAGGGTTCTGATGATCGGCGGACTGTCGGTCGTTGCCGCCGTGACGGCACTGTACGTGGGGTTTTTCGCCCTGCTGCTCTACTGGCCGGTGGTGCGGGTCTTCGACGACGGTTGGCCTATGACGTTCGCGGTCTACGCTCAGGCGGCTGTGATGTTCGGCCTCGTCGTCATCGCAGTGCGGCGAAATGTGCTGAGCCGGCTCCCCGTGCTGGTGTTCGCCGCGACGACGCTGGCGTTCAGCGCGTGGCTCTGCCTGCATCCACTGGAATGGCTTCCACAACCGAGTTGAGCTTCATCGAGGCCCGAAACCAGAAACGCCGCCTGCTTGCGCAGACGGCGTCCCCGATATCGGGGTGGCTGACGGGACTCGAACCCGCGACAGCCAGGATCACAACCTGGTGCTCTACCAACTGAACTACAGCCACCATCGCCGCGCTGCCATTCGGCGTATGCGGCTCGTAGATACTAACTGCTCGGGTGTCCTACCGCCGAATCGGTTTCGGTCGCGTCGTTCTTCGGCGGGCCGAGCTCGGCGGCGATCGCAGCGATATCGCTGGTAGAAGGCCCGGGCTGGGCGACGAACGCGGTCGAGCGGTAGTACTTGAGTTCGCGGATCGACTCGTGGATGTCGGCCAGGGCGCGGTGTGCGAGACCTTTCTCCGGCTGGCCGAAGTAGATCCGGGGGTACCAGCGGCGGCACAGTTCCTTGATCGAGCTGACGTCGATCATCCGATAGTGCAGGTAATCGTCGAGTTTGGGCATGTCGCGGGCGATGAAGCCACGGTCCGTCGCGATCGAGTTGCCGGCCAGGGGAGCGGCCTTGGCCGTCTTGACGTGCTCGCGGATGTAGTCGAGCACCATCTGCTCGGCGGTGGCCACGTCGACGGTCGACACCCGGACTTCCTCGATCAACCCGGACCGGGTGTGCATCTGTTTGACCACGTCGACCATGGAGGACAGCGCCTCGTCGTCGGTGTGAATGACCACGTCAAGGCCGTCACCGAGGATGTTCAGGTCAGCGTCGGTGACCAGAACCGCGATCTCGATCAGCCGATCGGACTTGAGGTCCAGGCCGGTCATCTCGCAGTCGATCCATACCAGTTCGTCTCGCACGAAGATCCACAGTATTCCTACACGTGACAACGAGCCGTCACACCCACCGCGCGCGCCGCCTGACAAGTAGTGTCAGACCCCGATTGGCTCGTTCGCGCAAACTGGGAGGACCGCGGCATGACCACCGAATCGACAGCCACGCCCGCGCAGCAGATTGCTGCCGGTTACGCAGTCGAAGGCCAGGCGTTGGAGCTGGGAACTGTGTTCGTCCCCGACGACACAGGCGGCACTGTCGACCCGAGCGCGCAGGTCCGCATTCCGCTGGCCACGGTCAACCGGCACGGGTTGATCGCCGGTGCCACCGGTACCGGCAAGACGAAGACGCTGCAGGTGATCGCCGAGCAGTTGTCCGCGGCGGGTGTCCCGGTGGTGATGGCCGACGTGAAGGGCGATCTGTCGGGGCTGTCGAAGGCCGGCGAGGCCAACGACAAGACCGCGCAGCGGGCCAAGGACACCGGCGACAGCTGGACGCCGACCGCCTTCCCGGTGGAATTCCTGTCGCTGGGCACCGAAGGGATCGGGGTCCCGGTGCGGGCCACGATCACCAGCTTCGGGCCGATCCTGCTGTCAAAGGTTCTGGGGCTCAACACAACTCAGGAGTCCACGCTCGGCCTGATCTTCCACTGGGCCGATCAGAAGGGCTTGCCGCTGCTGGACATCAAGGACCTGCGTTCGGTGATCCAGTTCCTCACCAGCGACGAGGGCAAGCCGGAACTCAAGGCCCTGGGCGCGGTGTCGACCACGACGGCGGGTGTCATCCTGCGCGCCCTGGTCAACCTGGAGGCCGAGGGCGCCGATTCGTTCTTCGGCGAACCGGAGCTGGAGCCCAAGGATCTGCTGCGCACCGACGCGCAGGGCCGCGGCATCATCAGCCTGCTGGAGTTGGGTTCGCAGGCCGCGCGCCCGGTGATGTTCTCGACGTTCCTGATGTGGGTGCTGGCGGATCTGTTCACGTCGCTGCCCGAGGTCGGTGACATCGACAAGCCGAAGCTGGTCTTCATCTTCGATGAGGCCCATCTGCTTTTCACCGACGCGTCCAAGGCGTTCCTGGAGCAGGTCGAGCAGACCGTCAAGCTGATCCGCTCCAAGGGGGTCGGAGTGTTCTTCTGCACGCAGCTGCCCACGGACGTCCCCAACAATGTGCTCTCACAGCTGGGTGCCCGGGTGCAGCATGCGTTGCGCGCCTTCACCCCGGACGATCAGAAGGCCTTGTCGAAGACCGTGCGCACCTACCCGAAGACCGATGTCTACGACCTGGAGAAGGCGCTGACGTCGTTGGGTATCGGCGAGGCTGTGGTCACGGTGCTCTCGGAGAAGGGTGCGCCGACACCGGTGGCGTGGACGAGGATGCGGGCGCCGCGGTCGTTGATGGACACGATCGGCACTGACGCGATCACGGCTGCCGCCAAGGCCAGCCCGCTGCAGGCGACGTACGGCCAGACAGTGGACCGGGATTCGGCCTACGAGCAGCTGGCCGCCAAGCTGGCCCCACCGCCGTCGCCGGAGGATTCGGGCGGCTTTGGCGGTATCGAGGCGTCAGGTGAGATCGAGGCCATGCCGGCCCCGGCGCAACCGGCCGAGCCGGGGATGCTCGAGCAGGTGCTCAAGAGCTCGGCATTCAAGAGCGCCATGCGGTCGGCGGGCACCGTGATCGGTCGCGAGATCACCCGCAGCATCTTCGGGACGGGCCGCCGCCGGTAGTCCCCACGCCCTGCCGAAATGGCATTCCGGCAGGGCGTTACTCGATGTTTCGCTGCTGGAATGCCATTTCGGCGAAAAGCGGGAGAAACTAGCCGCCGCCGAGCTTCTTGTACACAGCGCCCACGATCGGGGTGACGATGGCCCGCGGTGCGTATCCGCTGGCCATCGACATGGCCTTGGAGGTCACGCCGGGCACCACCCGCATCTTGTTCTTCTCCAGACCGTCCAGCGACAGCTTGGCGGTGTATTCGGTTGAGATCCACAGGAAGTCGGGGATCAGCCGCTCGACCAGAGACTGCTCGGACTCGTCGGGCAGGTCGGTACGCACCGGGCCCGGCGCCAGCACCGTGACGTGCACGCCGGCGCCCTTGAGCTCGCCGCGCAGCGACTCGCTGAAGGTATTGGCGAACGCCTTGGTCGCCGCGTAGGTGGCGTTGTTGGGGATCGGCGAATTACCGGCCGCCGAGCCCGAGGTCAGGATGCCGCCGGAGCCGCGCTTGACCATTCCGGGCAGCACCGCCAACACCAGATCGTGGACACCGAGCACATTCAGCTGCACCTGTGCCTTCTCCCCGGCCGGGTCGAGGTCGTTGACCGGGCCGAAGGTCGCGGTGCCCGCGTTGGCGCACAGGATCGAGATCTCGCGCTGGGCGAGTTCGTCGCACAGGACGCCTCGGGCCGCGGGGTCGGCGAGGTCGACGGCGCGCACCTCGACGGTCACCCCGTAACGCTCGGTGAGGCGCTGCGCGAGTGACGTCAGTACGTCCTCCCGTCGGGCGGTGATGATCAGGTGGTGGCCGCGGGCAGCGAGTTCGGTGGCCAACGCTTCGCCGATGTTCTGCGAGGCGCCGGTGACGACGGCACGGGCATCCGGACTGGGTGCGGGTACTGGCATGCGGCCAATCCTAGAAGGCGTCCGAACCCATAAGGTGTCGGTCATGACTAACCCCCGGCGGGCGAGGGTGCTCGCGTGGGCACTGTGGGACTGCGGCGCGACTGGGCTGAACGCCATCGTCATCACGTTTGTGTTCTCGGTGTATCTGACGAAAGGCGTCGGATCGGACCTGCCCGGCGACACCTCGCCGGCCAGTTGGCTGGGCTGGGCCATGTTCGCCGTCGGTCTCGCGGTGGCGCTGCTGGCGCCCGCCGTCGGGATCTGGGTCGACGCGCCGCAGCGGCGGCGTCGGGTACTGGCGGTGATGACGGGTGCCGCCGTGGCGTTCACCGCGGCGATGAGCCTGATCCGCGATGACCACCGCTACCTGCTGCCGGGGTTGATCCTGTTGGCCTGCACCGCGGCCTGCAACGAGCTGGCCACCGTGCCCTACAACGCCATGCTGCGACAGCTGTCCACCCCGGAGACGTCAGGGCGGATCTCCGGGCTCGGCCTGGCGATGGGCTACGGGGGCAGCGTCGTGCTGTTGCTGCTGGCCTACGTCGGATTCATGGCCGGTGACGGGGGCGCGCTGGGTATCCAGACCGAAGACGGGCAGAACGTGCGAGCGGTGATGCTGCTCACCGCGGTCTGGTTCGCGTTGTTCGCGCTGCCGATGTTCGTGATGGTGCCGCCGGTGACCGATGCGCCCCCTGTTGAGCGGGTCGGCTTCTTCGGCGCCTACCGCAAGTTGTGGTCCGAGATCCGCGGCGAGTGGCAACGCGACCACAACGTGGTCTACTACCTGCTGGCCAGCGCGGTGTTCCGCGATGGGCTGGCCGGGGTGTTCACCTTCGGCGCGGTGCTGGGGGTCAGCGTCTACGGCATCTCCGAGGCAGACGTGCTGTTGTTCGGGATCAGTGCCTGCGTGATCGCCGCGCTCGGGGCCGTCATCGGGGGGCAGCTCGATGACCGGATCGGTTCCAAGTCCGTCATCGTCGGATCGCTGGTCTCCCTGATCGCGGTGGGGCTGGCCTTGCTGGTGCTGTCAGGACCGGTGGCCTTCTGGGTGTGCGGCCTGTTGCTGTGTCTGTTCATCGGGCCGACGCTGGCCTCGGCCCGCACCTTGATGCTGCGGATCACCGCGGACGGAAAGGAGGGCGTCGCGTTCGGGCTCTACACCACCGTCGGACGCGCAGCGTCCCCCCTGGCGCCGTTGCTGTTCTCCATTTTCATCAATGTGTTCGGCGCCGACCGGGCCGGGATGGGCGGACTGGTGCTGGTGCTGGCGCTGGGGCTGGCGGGCATGTTGGCCGTGCGGGTGCCAGCCCGGCAGCCCAGCCCCGCCGTGCCCGCGCACTGAGCCGGGCTCAGGCCGTACCGACGCAGATGGTGATTCCCGAGCCGGTCCGATGTTGGGTTTGCACGCCGTTGACGGTCACGGTGCACGCCACCTCGGGGCCGAAATTCACGACGCTCACGCTGGCTGTTTCGGTCGCCGGCTGAGCCAATTCGACCTGCTTGCTCCAGGGCAGCATGACGTTGAACTCGGTTTGCAGCACGTTTCCGGTGTCCAGGTAGGTGATGTTGATGGCCCGGCCCTCACCGGCGACCTCATAGGTGACGGTCTCGGTGGGCCCGGGCGTGGTCTCCGTGGGCGGGGCCGTGGTGGGTGCCGGGACCGGGCGTGGCGCCCGCGAGGTCGTGGTGGGTGTCTTCGGTGACGTGCTGAAGTTGGGCTGCGGGGTGATCGGTTGCGGTGCGACCACGGTCTCCTGGCTGGAGCCGTTGGCGATCACCAGCGCGACGACCAGGCCGAGCGCGACCAGGACTGCCACGGCGGCAAGGATCCACAACCAGAGCCGGGGCTCGTGGCCGTCGGGTTCGGGCGGGGTACCCGGCGGCGGAGTGGGTGCGCCCGGCGGCTGGCCGGTTGCGCCTGCGTCGTACCCGTAGGGAGAGTATGGCGGTAGCTGTTGGGTGGGATTCGGGCCCGGCTGCGGCGCCGAACCGGGCACAGCCGGGTACGCACCCTGATACGGCGGCTGGTTCGAGTACGCCGGATCTGGATAGTCCACGGGGTAGCCGCTACCGAACGATTGGGTCGGCTCGGACGTGTCGCGGCGTGGTGAATCTGTCATGCCCACCTCATGGCTGCGAGGGTACCTGTGCGGGCGCTCAGTCCGCTGCGGCCGAGGTCCCAGGGATCGAGTGGTGATGAGAGATGCTGGAGTGGACTGCGCAAGTGACGGGAGGACGCGAGGTGGCCGCAGATCGGCATGTGCGGGTGAACTACGGCGCGTCGTTGTCACCGGATGCGACGGCATTTGCCCACTTGGTCGACGATGGCGGCTATCCGCGGGCGGTGCAGCGCTTCCTGCGCGGATGGCGGGCCAGTTCCTCGCGCGACGTCGAACTGCCCGTGGTCGGGCCCGTGACGAAGGTCATCCATTCCGCCGACGGCCACTGGCTGGCGTGCCAGGTGGCCCCCGAAGGTGGGACCCGCAGCCAGATCTGGGTGGTCACGACCGATCCCGACGACCGTGACGCGCGCCGGATCGACTACTGGCCGCCCAACGCCGAGGGCACGGCCGAACTGATCAGTTGGGACGGCAGCCAGGTCGCGGCGATCCTCACCGGAGAGGACGGTGTCGGCAGCTCGTGCCTGATCGACCCGGCGACCGGGGGCACCCTCATTCTCGACCGACGGTCGGGCGGGCGGCTGGTCGATGCGTGGGCGGGCGCCTCGCTGGTGCGGGTCGGACCGCGTGGGTACCAGGAGCTCATCATGCTGTGGGGGTTGACCGAGATCGCGCTGCTGCCATCGGATCCCGGGTCGGTCACCGATTTCGGTGTGATCCTCGACGATCACACCCCGCGACGGCTCCGCAGCGGCGTCGAAGGTGAGACCACCCTGTACTACCCGGCCAGCACCTATGAGCCGGGCAGCACCGAAGGCTTCGTGCGGGCCCTGATCCGCAGTGACAACGGCGCCGCGCACGCCCGTCTGCTGGAGGTGACGGTGACCGCCGAGGGCGTGACGTACCACGTTGTCGCCGAACGGGCCGGCTATGAGCTCGACGAGTTCGTGGTCAGTGACGATATGTCCACCGTCGCATTGTTGTGGAACATCGACGGCCGCAGCGAGTTGCAGGTCCTGGAATATGCCGACGAATCGCTGTCGGCACCGATTCCCATGCCCGGCCCGGTCGCCGGTGAGCTCAGCATCAGCGCGGGCGGGTCCATGGTGGCGGTGACCGTGCAGGGGCCGTCGTTGCCGCGCACCGTCGAACTCGTCGATCCGCGCTCACTGGAATGGGAGCGGATCGACCGGGAACCCAGCAGCGGGCCCCTGACTGCGGCGCCCACGCTGGAGCGGATCACCGCACGCGACGGGTTGGAGCTCACCGGGTGGTTGTACCGGCCGCAGGGGGAGACGGTGGGTGCGGTGATGTTCCTGCACGGTGGCCCTGAGGGACAGGCGCGGCCCGAATACAACGAGATCTTCCCGGCGCTGCTGGAGGCCGGTTTTGCGGTGCTGGCGCCGAACGTGCGCGGCTCGGGCGGGTTCGGTCGGGCTTTCGTGCACGCCGATGACAAGGAGTTGCGGTTCGCCGCGATCGACGATGTCGCCGATTGTGCGAAGTATCTGGTGGACCAGGGTGTTGCGCCGGCCGATCGGCTGGCCTGTACCGGGTGGTCGTACGGCGGCTATCTGACCCAGGCGGCGCTGGCCTTCCATCCGCAGCTGTTCGTCGCCGGCATCAGCATCTGCGGGATGAGCGATCTGAACAGCTTCTACCACACCACCGAGCAGTGGATCGCCGCCGCCTCCTACCCCGAGTACGGCCACCCGGTCGCGGATCGTGATCTGCTGGAACGGCTTTCGCCGCTGCCGAGGGCGGATGCCGTGATCGCCCCGCTGTTGCTGGTGCACGGCGGCAACGACACGAACGTGCTGCCCGACGAATCCCGTCAGATGTACGAGGCGCTGGTGGCACTCGGGCGCACCGCCGAACTGCTGATCTTCGACGACGACGGCCACGAGATCGTCAAACGGGAGAACCGCGCCGTGCTGGTCGATGCGGCGACCCGCTGGCTGTCCAAGGCGTTCGGTGTCTAGGGCGTGTCTGACAAACATTTTGGATGTGGCGGTCCAGACTTGGGGTGTGTCGCGTTTTCAGTTGC